>DARY01000032.1:0-16786 GCA_002503545.1 Candidatus Methanomethylophilus sp. UBA78 | reverse complement strand
ACCGGTTCCGCCGCCGCCGGTCCCGCCATGGAAGGCCAGTCCATCAAATGCGGGATGCTCGCGGCGCCGGGCGCCATCAGCGACCTCGAGTACGACTTCGCCTGGAAGTGCAAGGTCCTCGACGACGCCATAACGCCCCAGGACGGCGACTCCTTCGATTTCAACCTCGGTGTGCAGACCGCCGAGGGACCCATGCACGGCAAGGCCAAGGGAATCACCGGCACCGGAGTGGTGGCGGCCGTAGCCGTCGCGCAGTACGACCACCTCTGGAAGAAGGGTAAGCTCGACACGGAGGACGGCAAGCTGCATCTGCAGGACGGCATATACGTCGACACCAGGGACATCTCGGAGGCCACCAAGGCCATCGGGGCCATGAGGGCCGGGCACTTCACCCTCCTGGAACATGCCGGCATCAAGTTCTCCGACATGCACATCATGTACATGGCCGGGGCCTCCGGAACTTACGTCGACGCCCTCAAGGCGAGGGACATAGGTCTCATCCCCCCGTCGTCGACCGAGATCTACCAGTGGGGCAACACCTCCCTGGCCATGGCCACGGACATCCTCAGGAACCCCGAGCTCCTCGACGAGCTGCAGACCACGGCCAACGGCATCAGGGCGAACCACGTGATGTTCGCCTCCGACAAGGTGTTCGAGCAGATCTACATGCAGGAGCTGTCCTTCTGGGACGAGGGCATGTCCATGGAGATGTACAACAGGAACAACGCCATGGTCGGCATCCAGGAACTTCCCAAGCCCAAGGGCCGCGCCAACGTCCACAGGATGGTCGCCCGCGACATACCTGACCTCGGGGAGAGGGGACTCACCATCATCCACGACATAGGCACGGAACTGGTCGGGAGGATGGAGGGCTGCACCGGATGCAGGAAGTGCCAGAGGGAGTGCCCGGAGAAGGCGCTCACCGTATCCGACGATAAGCTCATCACCGTGCAGACCAAGAACTGCCTCGGAACGGCCTGCTACAGGTGCCAGATGTCCTGTCCGGAGAAGGTCTACCAGTACAACAGGCTCAGGCTGGTCGAGAACTGAGCGGGGACGGGGATCCCGCCCCCTTCAAAACCTCTTACCCTTCCCTTTCGGTTTGACGTTCCTTTTCGCATCTGGGTCATATGACTTCAGCCATTTCACCAGCTCGGCGTCCCTGTCGGTCCAGGCCGGGGTCTCGCCCGCGTCTATGTATTCGCGGTACCATCTCTCCGCCTCCGCCATGGGGCCGGACATGTCCGGTCTGCCGACCGTCACCAGCGCGGTGTTCTCGGGCGTGGGGGTCCAGAGGTTGGGGCGGTCGTAATCGGCATCCTCCAGGAAGCCGACGGCGAACACTATCCTGTCAACTCCGGACAGTTCCGCATAGAGTCCGGCCTGCATCATGTAGGTCGGGGGTATCACGCTCACGTTCCCGTCCCCGTCCAGCCATTTCTGCCTGTCGTGGGAGGTCTTTATCTCGAGGATGGCCCTCCTCCTGCCCCCGTAGGCCACGTATCCGTCCACCAGGCCTCCGAACAGCTTGTTGTCGTGGAAGTGGTCGTAGCCGCACTTCTCCTTCTCGACGGGTTCCTCTATTATGATTTCCGTACCGTCTGGCACATCCAGTCCCGCACGGAGGCTGCCCGCGTTCTTCCTGACGTACTCCCTTATGACGGGCTCCAGGACGTTCCCCGCCTCGATGTACTTGTTGGATTTGTCCCCCGGATATATGCCGGCGAGCTCCAGTGCGACCTTGAAGGGGGTGGACAGGTCGCTCATGCCGAGGATGGGGCCGAGTTTGGTCCCGGAGATCTTCTTCCTCCTGTACAGGTCGAATGCGACGACCCTGTCCTCGTCGTCTATCTCGATTATGTTCGCCCTTCCGTCGAATGCCATGACCGAGGGAACGACTTACTCGTATTTTGCGGTAATCTCGGATCCGGCGGTTTTACTCCGCCGAGGCTCTGATTCGTTTCCTCGCGTACGGGGTATCCGTCCGTTCGGGCACGGTATCCCGGCGGAATCGCAGACGTATATGTGCCAGATACCTCAGGCCGATCTCTTCTGTATGCTCATGACCGCCCTGCGCACGAGGGACCTGGGCAGGATCTTCACGAAGAACAGCACGATCTTGAACGAAACGCCGCAGACCGCCACCGCCTTACCCCTCATCATGCTGCGGTATCCGCAGTAGGCCACGGTGCGGGCGTCGGAGGAGGTGCTCTTCTTGAATACGTTGGCCCCGTCGGCGTTGGCCGTTCTGGCGAAACCGGTGTCCGTCGGCCCGGGGCAGAGGGCGGTGACCGTGACGCCCGTCCCCTTCAGTTCCTCCGCCAGGGCCTCGGAGAACGAAAGGACGTAGGCCTTCGTGGCGTAGTAGACGGACATGAGGGGTCCCGGTTCGAACGAGGCCACGGATGCCGTGTTCAGTATCCGGCCGCCTCCGCGGGAGAGCATGCCCGGAAGCAGGAGGCGGGTCAGGTGGGAAAGTGCCAGCACGTTCAGTCTGATCATCCTGTCCTGCTTGTCCCAGTCGCATTCGGCGAAGGGTCCGTAGTCCCCGAACCCGGCGTTGTTGACGAGGATGTCGACATCGATGCCCTTTTCGGCGAGAATATCGCACACGTCCCGCGCCGCCCCGTCGGCGGACAGGTCCGACGCGATGACGGTGACCCCGGCCCCGTAGAGCGACTCCAATTCGCCCTTCAGGACCTCCAGTCTCTCCGCTCCGCGGGCCACGGCCACTATGTCGTAGCCGTTCCTGGCCAGGATCCTGGTGAGTTCCAGTCCGATTCCGCCCGATGCACCTGTGACTAGGGCCGTCTTTGCCATGCACCGCGCTAGAACGCCGTCCGTGATAAAGTTAACCGACGGAGGTGCAGGGGTGGGGATTCGAACCCCAGAATCGCTAAGAACAGGATCCTAAGTCCTGCGCCTTTTCCTGGCTTGGCTACCCCTGCCCGTCTCGTACAAAGGCCATTCACTTAATATGGTTTTTTGTACCGTTCGGCGCGTTTCCGGGCGGCTGGGACGCACACATCTAATAAGGAAGTAGGGGATACGGAAGGACAATGGAGGTTCACCCTCCGGAAGAAGGAATCGCATGGCCGATCTATTGTCAGAAAGCGGAAAGCAGCTCCTCCTCGGTAACGAGGCCATAACCCGCGGCCTCTTCGAGGCGGGGGTGAGATTCGCATCAACGTATCCCGGAACCCCCTCCTCGGAGGTCGGTAACCTGTTGGAGGAATATTCCGAAAGGGCGGGGATGTACTTCGAGTTCTCGTCCAACGAGAAGACCGCGGTGGAGGTGGCGGCCGCCGCCGCCTCCTCCGGCGTGAGGTCTTTCGCATTCATGAAACACGTCGGGCTCAACGTCGCCGCCGACCCCCTCATGACCCTCGCCTACTCCGGGGTCAGGGCCGGCATGGTCATCATGTCCGCGGACGACCCCTCGGCGCACAGTTCGCAGAACGAGCAGGACAACAGGTACTACTCGACCCTCGCACTCATACCGATGGTGGAGCCGTCCGACCCGCAGGAGGCGAAGGACTTCCTCCGGGAGGCCTATGCCATCTCCGAGAAGCTGGGGCTCCCGCTGCTCTACAGGACGACGACCCGCGTGAACCACGCCCGCGCCGACGTCGTCCTGGGCAGCATAATGACCGACACCCCCCTCAAGGGACACTTCGAGAAGGACGACAGGCACTTCGTCAACATACCCGCCTTCGCGGTCCACAACAGGGTCAGGCTGCTCGAGAGGATGAAGCAGGCGGCGGAGCTCTCCGAGGCGTCGCCCCTCAACAGAATCGAGGGCGAGGGCGACATAGGGGTCATAACCTCCGGTGTCTCCTACTGCTACGTGAAGGAGTGCGTCTCCGGGGTCTCGATCCTGAAGCTGGGATTCACCAACCCCCTGCCGGAGAAGAAGATCGCCGATTTCATCCGCGGCAGGAAGGCCGTGGTGGTCGTGGAGGAGCTGGAACCGTTCCTCGAGGACCAGGTCCTCAGGATCTGCGCCCAGAACGGGATCTCCGTCCACGTCTACGGCAAGAGGGACGGGACGCTGCCCAGGGAATGGGAGTTCTCGCCCGACACCATGCAGAGGCTGAAGGACATCGTCACGGTGTACCCCGCCCCGGTCCCCATGAAGGGCACGGAGCTGACCCTGCCGGGCAGGCCTCCCTCCCTCTGCGCCGGCTGCCCCCACAGGGGCATATACGCGGCCACCAAGAGGGCCGTCGGCAAGACCCCCGTGGTCTACTGCTCCGACATCGGCTGCTACACCCTCGGTGTCCAGCCGCCGTTCGGGACGGCGGACTTCATCATCTGCATGGGCGGAGGCGCCGGTGCGGCCGGAGGGTTCGCCCAGGCGACCGACCAGAAGGCGATCGCCTTCATCGGCGACTCCACCTTCTTCCACGCCGGTGTGCAGCCGCTCACCTCGGCGCTGTTCAACCGCCACAACATCGTCATGGTCATACTGGACAACAGGACCACCGCCATGACCGGCCATCAGCCCAACCCGGGCACGGGGAGGCATTTCGGCGGCATCGACACCGATTCCGTGGACATAGAGAGCGTGGTCAAGGGTATCGGGGTCGGGTTCGTGAGGACGGTAGACCCGTACGACGTCCTCTCCTGCGTCAAGGTGATGAGGGAGGCCATCGAGTACGACGGCGTCGCCGTCGTCATAAGCAAGTGCCCCTGCCCCCTCCTCCTCAAGAAGGAGAGGACCCTGGCGAAGAAGGTCTGCTACGTCGACCAGGACAAGTGCGTGAGATGCTACACGTGCCTCCGCACCATCGCCTGCCCGGCGCTGATAAAGAAGGACGAACGCGTCGAGGTCGACCCGTCGCAGTGCATAGGCTGCGGCATGTGCGCCAACGTATGTCCCAAGAAGAGCATAGAGGTGAGACAGTGAAGTACTCCGTCCAGATAGTCGGAGTGGGAGGACAGGGCGTCCTGCTGGCGTCCATGGTCCTCGGTACGGCCGCCATGAGGGCCGGCTACAAGGTGAGGATGAGCGAGGTCCACGGTATGGCGCAGAGGGGAGGCAGCGTGCTCTCAACCCTCAGGTTCGGGGACGATGTCGTGAGCCCCCTGGAGGCGACCGGCGGAGCGGACCTGATCATGGGCTTCGAGCCCATGGAGACCGTCAGGTCCATGAAACTCGGCAGCAGGGACACCGCGGTCCTGATGAACCTCGACCCCGTGTACCCCGGCAACGTCGCGGCGGGATTCGATACCTATCCCGGTATCGACGTGCTCCTGAACGAGATAAAGAGCAGGAACGACCACGTGGTGACGGTCGAGGCCACCGAGATAGCCCTGAAGGCCGGCAAGGCCGTCGCGGCGAACGCCGTCATGATCGGCGCCGTCGCCGCCATGAAGGGTTTCCCGCTCGGCAGGGACCTTCTCAAGGAGGTCCTGCTGGAGACGGTCCCCCCGAAGTCCACGGACCTCAACTCCAAGGCCTTCGACATGGGTTACGAAGCCGTGTCGAAGCACGACTGAGGGTCCGCCTTCCGGCGGACCCCGGGGCCCGCGTTACTGCTGGGCCCCGTCCATGTCGAAGCGGATCAGTCTGTTCAGTTCCACGGCGTACTCCATGGGCAGCTCCTTGCTGAAGGGCTCGAGGAACCCCATGAGGATCATCTGCGTCGCATCGTCGCGGCTCAGACCCCTGCTCATCAGGTAGTACAGCTGCCCCTCGCTTATCTTCGAGACGGACGCCTCGTGCTCCAGATAGGAGGTGGAGTTCCTGACCCTGTTGTGGGGCACCGTGTCGCTGTAGGAGATGCCGTCCAGGATGAGGGTGTCGCAGACCTCCTTGGCCCGGGAGTGCTCCGCCCTGGGTCCGATGGAGACCTCGCCGCGGAAGTTGGCGGTGCCCCCTCCCCTGGCTATGGACTTCGAGATTATGTTCGAGGTCGACCCCCTCCCGAGGTGGATCATCTTCGCGCCCGTGTCCTGGAACTGTCCCGGGCCGGCCACGGCCACCGAGGTGGTGGATCCGTGGGAGCGGTCCCCCTTGAGGACGCAGCACGGGTACTTCATGCAGAGCTTGGACCCGATGTTCCCGTCCACCCATTCCATGAGACCGTCGTCGTCCACGATGGCCCTCTGGGTCACCAGGTTCAGGATGGAGTTGGACCAGTTCTGGATCGTGGTGTAGCGCATCTTCGCCCTCTTGCCGACGAAGATCTCGATGACCCCCGAGTGCAGCGACTCCTTGGAGTACATGGGTGCGGTGCATCCCTCGACGTAGTTCAGCTCGGCGTCGTCGTCCACTATTATCAGTGAGCGCTCGAACTGGCCGCTCCTCATGTTGTTGATCCTGAAGTACGACTGCAGGGGCATGTCGAGCTTGCATCCCTTGGGGACGTAGATGAAGGACCCTCCCGACCACACGGCGCTGTTGAGGGCGGCGTACTTGTTGTCGTTCGGGGGCACGAGCTTGCCGAAGTACTTCATGAACAGCTCGGGGTACTCCCGGAGGCCGGTGTCGGTGTCGAGGAATATGACCCCCTTGTCCTGCACCTCCCTGAGCATGTTGCTGTAGACGGCCTCGGATTCGTAATGGGCGGTCACCCCGGCCAGGAACTTCTTCTCCGCCTCGGGTATACCCAGACGGTCGAAGGTCTTCTTCACGTCGTCCGGGACGTCCTCCCACTTCTCCGCCACGCCGTTGCTGACGCGGGTGAAGTAGGTGTAGTCCTGGAAGTCTATGAAGTCCAGCGACGGGCCGAAGGAGGGCTGCTTGTGCCTGAAGAACTCCCTCAGGGACTCCAGACGGAAGTCCAGCATGAACTTGGGTTCCTTCTTCGCCTCGGATATCTTCCTGACGGTGTCCTCGTTCAGACCCCTCTCGGTCTCGTATACGGCGTCCACGTCGTCGCGGAACTCGTACTTCGCACGCTCGTCGCCGTCGAACGACGGCTTATCCTCTGTCATTCCGCACCCTCCCCCGCTGCCTTCCTGAATATCTTCTCCAGACCCCTCCAGCCGATGTCCGCGCACGTTATGCGCGCGGGCTGGCGGTTGACGTTGGCGAAGGCCTCCGCCTCCCCCAGCATCGCCGGGTCGTACGGCTTCCCGTCGAGCATCTTCTTGAACTCCCCCATGATGGCCTCGGCCTCGCCGACGGTCTTGCCTTTTATGATCTGGGTCATTATGCTGACGGAGGCCATCGATATGGCGCAGCCGGAACCGTGCCAGTACACCTCGGCGACCCTGCCGTCCTCTATCTTGGCCTGCACGTAGATGTCGTCTATGCAGCTGGCACTGTCCATGTGGACGGTCAGGAACGAGGGGTCGTCCGTCTCCTTCACCCCCCTGGGGTACTGGTAGTTGTCGGTGATGATCTGCTTCATTATCTCCGGGTGTTCAGTTAAAGAAGACATCTAAGAAATCCTCCGCATGTCCGCTGGCCTCTACCAGCGCCTTGACGTCGTCCTCGTCGTTGTATATGTACATGGATGCGCGCACGGTCGCCTGGGTCTTCAGGAACTCGGGCAGGATCTTGGCGCAGTGGGTCCCGGAGCGGACGAAGACGCCCCTGTCCCCCAGATACGTGGCGGCGTCCTGCGCGAAGACCCCGTTCACGTTGAAGGTGAGGATGCCCGTGTCCGTACCGGCGTTGTATACCGTCGCGTTCCCGTTGGCCAGCATACCGTCCACCGCGGCCCTCTTCAGCTTGCGCTCGTGGTCGCGTATGTTGCCGAACCCCACGGAGGTCAGATACCTGCAGGCCTCCGCCAGCCCCATGGCCCCGGCCATGTTCTGCGTCCCCGCTTCGAAGCGGTCCGGGACGTCCGAAAGGGACATCCCGCAGGAGCTGTCGAAGCGCGCGTTCATCTCCCCTCCGTAGAAGAGGGGGTCGAGCTCCTCCAGCATCTCCTTCTTACCGTACATGACGCCTATCCCGGTGGGACCCAGCATCTTGTGTCCCGAGAAGCAGAGGAAGTCCACGCCCGTCTCCCTCACGTCGGTTTTGGAGTGGGGGACGGACTGCGCCCCGTCGTCCACGTAGACGGCGCCGACCGAGTGCGCTATATGTGCCAGCTCCCTGACGGGGAGCGGCTGTCCCAGCACGTTGCCGAGGCTGGCCAGGGACACGACCTTCGTGTTCTCGTTCACCGTCTCCCTGAGGTTCTCGGGGGTGATGCGGCCGTCCTCCGTGAGCGGGACGTACCTCACCGAGGCGCCGGTGAGCCGGGCCACCCTGAACCACGGGAGGACGTTGGAGGCGTGCTCCTCCTGCGACAGGACGATCTCGTCGCCCTTGTGCAGCCTCGGCATGAGGCCGTAGGCCACGAAGTTCAGGCCCATGGTGTCCCCGGAAGTGAAGACGGTCTCCTCTGGGTCAGCGTTTATGAACCTCGCCACCGTTTCGCGGCTCTCGTCGTAGGCCACGTCCGCATCATGTGCCAGAGCGTAGTCCCCGCGCTTCGTGTTGGCGCAGATCTCCGTATAGTACCTGTCGGATTCCTCTATGACCTGCCTCGGCTTGAAGGTGGTGGCGGCGTTGTCGAGGTAGTGGAGGGGCCTCTTGCCGTACATGCCCCCTCTGCCGTACATGGGGAAGTCCTTGCGGATCTGCTCGGTGTCTATCAAAGGCCTATCCCTCCCAGCAGCCTCTTGGCCTCCTCGGCGAGGCTCCTGTCCGCGAACGAGTCCACGACCGGCATGAGGCTCCCTATGGTGATGAGCCTCTTGCTCTCGTCCTCCGTCAGGCCCCTGCTCATCATGTAGTATATCGCCTCTGGGTCATATGCCCCCAGGGCCGCCCCGTGGCTCGCCTTGACGTCGTTGTCGTTTATCAGGAGGACGGGCGAGACCTCGCTCTTCGAGTCGGGGGACAGGTTGGTGACCCTGCCGTCCTGGCGGGTGTCGCTCCCGCGGGCCCCGTTGGCTATGTAGGAGGTACCGAGGAAACGCAGCTCCCCGCTGCCCTGGTTGATGCCCGCCATGTCGGCGCGGGAATAGCTGTCCGCACCCTCGTGCCTGACGTTCACGTCGAAGACCTTGGAGCTCTTCCCCGTGCAGACCGACGCGATGCGGACGACCGCCCTGCTGCCCCTCGCGAGGTTTATCCTGACCGCCACGTCGAGGTCGGAGGGGGACAGGTCCATCAGGGTGAGCACGACCTCCCTGCCCTCGTCCACGTCGTATGCGATCTCGGTCCTGCCGGCGGACCGGGACATCAGCACGTCCATGCGGGAGTCCTCCGAGATCCTGCCGCCGGGTATGTCGGACTGCGCCGGATCGATCAGCGATGAGTCCGTGTCAGTCCACCCCTAGGGACAGGATGTCGGGGGCCTTGGGGTCGGCTATCGGCCTCTTCTTCGCAAGGTTGATCCCGTATTCGGAGTGCAGGAACGAGTATCCTTCCGCGGACACCCTCTTGGCCAGCGAGGCGTCCCCCTCGAGGACGATGGACCCGTCCACCATTACGGCGGTGCGGTTGGGGGGCACGATGTTGTATAGTCTGTCGTAGTGGGATATCATGACGAAGGTGGTGCCCTTGGCGCGCATCTCGTTGATTATGGATGCGATCTGCGAGAGGGCGTCGACGTCCAGTCCGGAATCTATCTCGTCGAGGAACACCAGGTCGGGCTCGAGGAGGAGCATCTGCAGGACCTCATCCCTCTTCTTCTCCCCTCCGGAGAACCCCTCGTTGAGATGGCGGGACGCCATGTCGGAGTTGAGACCGACCTTCCTGTAGGCCTCCTCGGTGAGCTTGTAGAAGTCGTAGGCGGAGACAGGCTCCCCGCGGCGGACGTTGACGCTCGCGCGGAAGAAGTCGGACGCGACTATCCCGGGGATGTCGGGAGGGTTCTGGAAAGCCATGAACATGCCCTTCCTGCTCCTCTGGTCCGCGGTCAGGGCGAGGAGGTCCTCCCCGTCCATCGTGACGGAACCGGAGGTCACGGTGTACTCGGGCGATCCCATGAGGACGTTGAAGAGGGTGGATTTGCCGTGGCCGTTGGGACCCAGCAGTGCCATGCAGTCCCCCTTGCTGAGAGTCAGATTCAGGTCGTTTAGGATCTTCTTTCCGTCGGCTTCGGCGGACAGGTTGGATACAATGAGCTTTTCCATTTTCAACCCCGATTGATACTCCTCAATATGCCTTATTCAATATTTAGGTGTATCCTAAATTTCGGTATAGGTAACCCTAAATATCCATGCTGGACAGGGGGTGTTAACCTCGGAAGAAAGCGGGTATTGGATGAAATTATAACAATCGTTATATACGAAGTCTCCCGCATCCCCGTCCCTTCCGCAATGCGGCGAGTCTACACTTCCTCCGTGAAAACAATGAACAATTATGTTCATTGTTCCGGTGGGTCTTCGACACATCCGGGGACCTCGACGGCCATGCCCGCCTGCGTGTTCCCCCTCGAGAGGTACGGAGGGGATCGCCGGAGCATGTGGCCGATTACGTGAGGTCCGTGAAGAACGCGATGAGGGAAATCCGTCCGGCGGGGAGGAATTCCGCCGTTGTTGTGGACCGGCCCCCCGGCGAGAACAAATGCGATGGCAGTCGCAGACCGGGAGGCCGTTTGTGGAGGATTCCGGCCGTGATTCCGGCCGGCAGTAGTTCGATTTCAGGAGAGCTGTGCGGACTGGCCGGCGCTCCCCATCTCTTTCACGGAGCCGACCTTCTCGGCGGCCCTCTTCTTCACGATCATCGGTGCGTCCCTGACGAAGTTGTCGATGGACTTGACGACTGACATGTTGACCATGTTCAGGGCGTCACCCATGGTGGAGACCCCCTCATGGGTCAGGGACCTCTCGTTGAACACCTGTACCAGGTAGGGGCATCTGGCATGCAGGGTCCTGTGGCCCTCCGCTGCCTTTACCGCCCTGTCCCCTTCGAAGGAGAAGGGCATGATGTCCACGGCGGCGACGGTCACTCCGACGCGGTCGCAGAGCTCCGCGATGACGGGGGCGGCCCCCGTTCCGGTTCCGCCGCCCATTCCGGCGACGATGATGGCCATGTTGTAGCCGCTGATCGCGCTCATGATCTCGTTTTCATGGATCTGTGCGCACTTCTTCCCGAGGGCGGGGTCGCCTCTGGTGCCGAGACCCTTGGTGACCTCCTTGCATATGTAGATCCTGCTGTCGGCGGAGGTCTCCTCGAGGGCCTTCCTGTCGGTGTTGACCGCTATGACGCCCACGCGGCTCATGCGGCCGTAGAGCATGGAGGCTATCCTGCAGCCGGCACCCCCGACTCCGATGACCGCTATGCGCGGGTCCCCGGAGACCGCGATGTCCGACAGGACGCTCGCCTTCGCTTCCTCAGTGATTATCATTCTGCATCCCCCTTCTGTTCGGTGCTATGTTCTGGTGTGCGGATGTTATCCGGCGATCCCCATCCCATCCCGGGACCGCCTCCATCCCCTCTGACTGACTGGCCTTTTCACATCATCCGCGAGGCTTCCTGGGCCGCCTTGAAGGCGTTGGCCTTGGTGCTCTCCAGGGATTCCTTGGGGATCAGGTCCGTCATTATGAGCTGTCTGATGTAGCTCTCGTTGTCGAAGATTATCCCCTCTTTCCTCATGTTCTCCATAGCCTGGATCAGTACCTCGCTGAGGCGGACGTAAATCCCATCCTCGCCAGCCTCAGCAGGTACTTTTTTGCTGGCTATGTAGCCGCGGATCGCATCGCGGATGAAGGACGAGGTGGTTACGTCGAGATCGTGCTCTTCCATGAAATCCTGGATGAGCTGCATGTCCTCGTTGGACAGCCTTATCGAAATCTTCACACCTTCCTCGTTCGTCATTCCGATGCTTCCTTGCAAGTATCGTAGAGTCCCATCCCTATGCCTTTTACTTGCATCTCTCCCTATGCTTTGGTTGGTATATAATTCTGTCGGACAACTGTAGGACAAATCGTCGGACAAAAAGTGTCCGTGTCCGACAGGAGTACGAGATTCCGGAGAAAAATACCGGAACATCATCCTTCTGAGAGTGCCATACCATGTTGCAGCAGATATATTAAACATTGCAGACAGCAGAAACCGCCGCCGCACGGAGGGGTTCGTGCTACAGCCGTCCGACGGGAAGAGGGTCCGGCGGCAACGGCCGCGGATCCCCGGAGACCTTCCCGCTCATAGGATTGTTTATATGATACGATACAATCGCGCGCGTTATAGAAAAGGTGAACAGATGAGCCGCGATTACGCCGAGATGGAGAGGAAGTGGCAGTCCAAATGGGCAGAGAAGAAACTGAACGAATCCGAGAGGCAGGACGGCAGACCCAAGTTCATGCTGATCTTCGCATACCCCGGACTGACCGGATACCTCCACGTCGGGCATCTCAGAGGGTACACCTACGCCGACGCCCTGGGGAGGTACAAGAGGATGACGGGGTACAACGTCCTCTTCCCCGTCGGCACCCACGCCACCGGGAACGGGGCCATCTCCCTCGCCGCCAAGATCGCCAAGAGGGACGAGAAGACCATCGACTACCTCCTGAGGAACGGATGCCCGGAGGAGGAGATAGAGAGGCTCAAGGAGCCCATGGACGTCGTCGACTTCTTCAACAACGTCTACCAGAACGATTACTGGAAGAGATTCGGCTTCCTCGCCGACTGGAGGAGGTTCACCTGCACCCTCTACCCCGACTACGCCAAGTTCATAGAGTGGCAGTTCACCAAGCTGAAGGAGAGGGACCTGCTCGTGCAGAAGCCCTACTACGCGCCGTTCTGCCCCGTCCACGGCCCCGTCGCCGTCGATCCCAGCGAGACCGACATCTCCAAGGGCGGCATGGCCGAGACGCAGGAGTACACCCTCCTGAAGTTCTGGTGCGGGGAGAGGAAGTTCTTCCTCGTGGCCGCCACGCTCCGCCCCGAGACCGTCTACGGCCAGGTCTGCTTCTGGGCCAGGCCCGACCTCGAGTACTCCGTGGTGGCGAAGGGGGACGAGAAGTGGGTCGTCTCCCCCCAGTGCGCCGAGAAGATGTCGCTGCAGTTCGACGGGGTCGAGGAGGTCGGGAGGGTCGCCGGGAGGGACCTTATCGGTCTGACCTGCACCGCCCCGCTGACGCACAGGGAGATCCCCGTCTTCCCCGCCGGGTTCGTGGACCCCGACGTCGGTACGGGACTCGTGACCTCCTGTCCGTCGGACGCCCCCGACGACTGGAACTCCCTGCAGCTCGCGAAGGCGGACCCCGACCTCACCGGGAAGTACGGCATCCCCCGGGAGGTCGTCGACGCGGTCGTCCCGATATCCATCATCTCCATCAAGGGATACGGGGACTTCCCCGCCCAGGACGTCATCGAGAAGATGAAGATCCAGTCGGTGAAGGACCCGGCCAGGTTCAGGGAGCTCATGGACGAGGCCAAGAAGCAGGTCTACAAGGACGGTTACCACATGGGAGTGATGAAGGACGGCTGCGGGGAGTTCTCCGGCATGCGCGTCGAGGAGGCCAAGGACAGGATCCAGCAGGCCATGCTCGCCTCCGGGGAGGCGGAGCTGTTCAGGGACCTGACCGAGGAGGTCGTCTGCAGGTGCGGACAGAGGGTCCACATAAAGAGGATAGACGACCAGTGGTTCATCAACTACGCCGACAGGGACCTGACGGACGCCACGAAGGAGCACTGCAGGGACATGGAGATCTTCCCTTCGCAGTACTACGAGAATGTGCAGGGGGTCCTCGACTGGTACAGGGAGAGGGCCTGCGTCAGGCTCGGCAACTGGCTCGGGACCAGGTTCCCCTTCGACGGCAAGTGGATCATCGAGGCCATCTCGGACTCCACCCTCTACCCCCTCTTCTACACGATCTCGCTGTACTCCAACAGCGGGCGGATAGCGCCCGAGCAGATGACCCCGGCGTTCTTCGACTACGTCGTCCTCGAGAAGGGCGAGCCCGCCGCGGTCTCCGCGGCGACCGGCATAGAGGAGGGGCTCCTGGAGGAGATCCGCCGGGACGTCCACTACTGGTACCCGCTGGACATCAACCTGGGCGGGAAGGAGCACATGACCGTCCACTTCCCGGTGTTCCTCATGAACCACCGGGCCATCCTCCCGGACGCCATGCAGCCCAAGGGCATAATCGTCAACTGGTACGTCACCGGCAAGAACAAGGACAAGATCTCGAAGTCCAAGGGAGGCGCGCAGCCCATCCCCGGCGCGGTCGCCAAGTTCGGGGCCGACAGCATGAGGCTCTACTACGCCCACGTGGCGAGCATGTTCGTCGACGTCGAGTGGGACGAGGACCTCGTCTTCACCTACAGGCAGAAACTGGAGAACATCATGTCCGCGGTCTCCGACCTCATCGCATCCGAGGCCGACGTCCCCCCGTCGGGCATCGACGCATGGCTCCTGTCCAGGCTCAACACGCGCGTGTCGGAGATCAGGGCGGCCATGGACAGGTACGACCTCAGGCAGATGGCCACCGCCGTGTACTACGACATGGCCAGCGACATGCGCTGGTACGTCCGCCGCGGCGGGAGGAGCAGGGAGACGGTCATGCAGGCCCTCCGCATATGGATCAACGCGATGATGCCGATCACCCCGCACGTAGCGGAGGAGCTCTGGGAGGAGGCCGGGTTCGAGGGACTCGCATCCGAGGCCCAGTTCCCCGAAGCGGACGATTCCCGGAGGGATGCGGCCGCGGAGTACGGCGAGAGCCTCATCCAGGAGGTCATCGGCGACGTCAACGAGATCAGGAAGATGGCGAAGACCGAGGTGTCCAAGGCCGTCATCTACACGACCCCGATGTGGAAGCTCGGGGTCCTGAGAGACGCCATCGCCATGGCGGAGGCGGGCAACCTCACCATCCCCGACCTGACCAAGAAGTGCATGGCCGACGAGGAGCTCAGGAAGAAGGGCAAGGAGATCCCCGACTTCGTCAAGAAGGTCGCGATAGACCTGATGAGGTCCAACCTGAAGGACAAGAAGGCCCTCGCCGAACTCGACGAGGAGGCCCTCCTGAGGTCCGCCGGAGATTTCATCGCCGCGGAGACCGGCATGGAGACGGAGATATACGGCGCCGACGACGAGGGCAGGTTCGACCCCTCCAACAAGGCCCGCGTCGCGGTCCCGGGAAGGCCCGCCATCTACCTCTGCTGACTGGACCCTTCCTGCCGCTGAAACACCGTTCCGCAGGGGGACCGGCCGCCGGACTCAGTCCGACGGCCCCTCTCCCCACGTTCTGAAAAGATTCTGTTTGACCCCTGCCTGCATGAGGCACCGGCCCACCACGAAGTTGACCATGTCGTCGACCGTCTCCGGTTGGTGGTAGAAGGCGGGGTTCGCATCCATTATGACGACGCCGAGCCTGGCGAGCTTGAGCTCGTTCTCCAGCATTATGGCGCTCTTGGGGGTCTCCCTCACCACGAGGACGGTCTTCCTGCCCTCCTTGACGGCGCACATGAACGCCCTCGATATCAGGGTGTCGGCGATCCCGCAGGCGAACTTCGCCACGGAGGACTCGGTGCAGGGGACGACGAAGAGGACGTCGTAGTCGAAGGTCCCGGAGGCGATGGGGGCCGCGAGGTCTCCGTCGGAGTAGACGGCGTCCGCCATGGCCCCGACCTGCTCCGGGGTGTAACCGGTCTCGGCGGGGATGATCGTCTTCGCCGTCTCCGACATGACGAGTATCTTCTCCCCGGGGAGGTTCTGCAGGAGCCTCACGCCGTACACGGCTCCCGATGCGCCGGTCATGGCCACTACGGATCTCACTTCAGCCTCACCGTCTCCAGGTTCTGGGGGGCGACGGTCTGTATGTTGTACTTCTTGTAGAGCGAGGAGGCGAGGTCGGTGCACTTCCTGTCCTCCCCGTGCCCGATGATGATCCTGTCGGGCCGCGGGTCGAGCTTCTTGATGTACTCCATCATCTGCTTCCTGTCGGAGTGCCCGGAGAACCCGTCTACGGTCTCGCGGTTCATCCTGATGTTGACGGTGACCTGCTTCCCCTTGAAGGGCAGGGTGATGTCCGACCTCCCCTTCTGGATGGTCCTTCCCAGGCTGTTCTCGCTCTGGTATCCCACGAACAGGAGCCAGTTGCGGCTGTCGTCCGCCCATTCCCTGAAGTACTCGAGGACCGGTCCTCCCGACATCATTCCGCCGGTGGCCAGGACGATGCAGGGGTCCGGCGAGTGGCAGATGGTCTCCCTCATGTCCGCGGTCTCCACCCTGTGGAAGATGGGCGAGAGGAAGGGGTTCTCGTTCTTCTGGAAGATCTGCGTCCTCAGCTGGGTGTTCAGGTACTCGGGGTAGGCGGTGTGGATGGCGGTGGCCTCCCATATCATGCCGTCGAGGTACACGGGCAGGGGCGGGATGGCCCCCGTCCTCTCCAGCTCCTCTATCACGAGCATGACCTCCTGGGAACGTCCCACGGCGAAGACGGGTATCAGGATCTTGCCGCCGTGCGCGCAGGCCTCCTTTATGTACTCGCCGAGCTGCTCGGACGCATCCTGCCTCGAGGGCTGGTAGTCGTTGTGGCCACCGTAGGTGGACTCTATGACGAGGGTCTCCAGCCTCGGGAACTTGGTGTTGGCGGGGTTGAAGAGCCAGGTCTTCTCGTACTTCGTGTCGCCGGTGAAGGCGATGTTGTGCACCCCCTCCCCGACGTGGAAGTGGGCTATGGCCGAGCCGAGGATGTGGCCCGCGTTGTGGAAGGTCAGCCTCACGTCGGGGGCGATGTCGGTGGTGGCGCCGTACTTCAGGGGGATGGTGTGGAGGATCTCCTTCCTGACGTCCTTGGCGTCGTAGAGGTTCTTCTTCGCCTCCCCGTAGGCCAGCTTTATGTTGTCGAGCTGCAGCAGGGCCATGAGGTCCCTGGTGGG
>DARY01000009.1 GCA_002503545.1 Candidatus Methanomethylophilus sp. UBA78 | reverse complement strand
GGCTCGTTGTTCACGAAAATCGAAAGCTGCGTGATTATGAAGTCTTCCATCAATACACCCTCCTGTCAACTACCCTCTTGGCCTTGCCGTCGAACCTCTGGAGCGCCCCGGGCGCCTTGAGTTCCACCTCTACAGCGATGTTCAGGTATTTCTTCAGCTCGCTCTCGATGTGGGCGCGGAGGGCGACCATGTCCTCGACCTTGTCGCTGAACGCCTCCGGCTTTATCTCGACCTGCAGCTGCATCCTGTCGAGGTCCCCCTCCCTGGTCACGTAGATCATGTACTGCTCCCCGACCTGCGGGATCCTCATGAGGGTGTACTCGACCTGCGACGGGAACACGTTGATGCCCCTGATGATGAGCATGTCGTCGGTCCTGCCGGTGATCCTGCCGATCCTCGGGGAGGTCCTGCCGCAGTCGCAGGGGTCCACGTCCAGATGGGTGATGTCCCTCATCTTGTAGCGGATCATGGGCATGGCCTCCTTCTTCAGCATGGTGACCACCATCTCTCCCTCGTTGCCGGGCTCCAGGGTCTCCCCCGTCTCGCGGTCGAGGATCTCCACCAGCATGATGTCGCCGCAGACGTGGGCGCCCTTCTGCTCCTCGCACTCGCTGAACAGCGGCCCCGCCTGCTCGGAGGTGCCGTAGATGTCGTAGCATTTGATGCCCATCTCGTTCTGCAGCTTGGTCCTCATGGACTCGGACCACGGCTCGGCGCCCAGGACCGCCTTCCTGAGGTTCATGTCCCTCCTCCAGTCTATGCCCATCTCCCTAGCGGTGGTGCACAGGTGGGTCAGGTACGAGGGGGTGCAGGCGATGACGGTGACGCCCAGGTCCTGCATCATCTCCAGCTGCCGCTGGGTGTTGCCGGTGGAGGCCGGCAGGACGGTGGCGCCGACCCTCTCGGCGCCGTAGTGCGCGCCGAGGCCGCCGGTGAAGAGGCCGTAGCCGTAGGAGACCTGCATGATGTCCCCGGGCCCGATGCCGGCGGAGGTGAAGGACCTGGCCAGGGCCTCGGTCCAGTACTCGAGGTCGTTGCGGGTGTAGGCCACGAGGGTGGGCTTCCCGGAGGTGCCCGAGGAGACGTGGTACCTGACGATCTCGTTCTTGGGGGCCGTGAACATCTTGTCCGGGTAGTTGTCGCGGAGGTCCTGCTTGTGCATGAAGGGGAGTTTCTTCACGTCGTCCAGGCAGTTGATGTCCAATGGGGACACCCCCGCCTCCCTCATCCTGTCGTGGTAGAACTTGTTGAAGCTGTACAGGTTGTTGACCAGCTGCTTCAGTTCATGGTATTGGAGCCGTTTCAGCTCCTCGTAAGGCATTGTCTCGATTCTAGGGTTCCAGAACATGATCAGTCCCCGTTTACGGCCGTCGCAATGCTTTCATATTATTATAATTGATTCGGGCGACCATGGAACACGACGCCCAGAGGGAGGCCTGGGACAGGCTGTACGCATCCCAGGGCAGGCCGTGGCGGGGGACGGCCGACGTATCGTGGACGGGCATAGCGCCCGGGAGCAGGGTCCTGGACCTCGGATGCGGCAACGGAAAGACCGCCTTGGCCCTGCTGGACCTGGGATGCTCCGTCGTCGGGGCGGACTTCTCGGAGGCCGCCGTGGAATCCTGCCGGAGGCTCCTGGGGCACCGGGCGGAGTTCGTCGCGGCCGACTGCCGGGACCTGCCCTTCGCCGACGGCTCCTTCGACGCCGTCGCCGCCTTCCACGTGCTGGAGCACATCCCGGCGGGGGACCTCGGCCGGGCCGTGTCGGAGGTCCTCCGCGTGACGGCGCCGGGAGGGAGGGTCTGCGTCCGCTGCTTCGCCGAGGGGGACATGCGCTCCGGCGGGAGGAAGGAGGACGTCAGGAACGGCATCCTCTACCGGTACTTCTCGGAGGACGGGATCAGGGAGGCCTTCCGCGCGGCGGAGGTCCTGTCGGTGAGGGCGGCGGAGGACGGCACCCGCTTCGGGACCGTGCGCAGGCGTTTGGAGTCCGTCTTCCTGAAAGCATAATTTTAATAGGCTACGGCAATCCTCGGGTCGGTGTCCATGAACCTAGACGATTTCGCACCCCAGCCCAAGAGGGCGCCGGTGCCCGTGAAACATCTCTGCATCGCGACCGCCGTCCTCGGCATCGTTTCCGCCGCGGCCGTATTCCTGAACAGCTGGGTGGCCCTCGTCTTCGGGGCGATCGGCCTCTTCCTGGGCGGGTTCTCCATGAGCGGCGCCCTGAAGCGCGCGCACATGGGCCAGTTCAGCATGAACTTCGTCTACGTCTCCGCGCTGGGCCTCCTGCTCTCCGTGATCGGGTTCATCCTGGGATACGCCAACGTAGTGAGTGGTCTCTGACATGGCCGTATACAGGGGCAAGTACCAGCTGGAAGGACTCTCCAAGATCTCCCCGGAGATGGAGAAGGATCTGGATCAGGCATATGACATATGCATGTCCTACCGCGGCATGTTCCCCTGCGAGATGTGCGGCAGATGCTGCCACCAGCCCAACATCATCATCCGTCCGGAGGAGGTCGACCGCGTCGCCTCCGCGGCAGGCACCGACCTCTACACCTTCATGACCCGGTACGTGTACCAGACCTCCGACGGGAGGATCCTCGTCAACAAGAAGGAGAACGGGCCGTGCCCGTTCCTGGGCGAGGACAGGCGGTGCACGATATGGAAGGACCGCCCCGAGATATGCGACGACTTCCCCTACCTGGTCTCCAAGTTCATGTCCCGCGTCTATCTGGCACTCGTGAACCCGGAGGCGGACGTGGTGAAGCTCCTCGACTACATGGACAGGGACTGGCCCTGCACCCGGGAGATCCTGTCCACCATCGCCGGGAAGGTCGAGGAGGGCCGCAGGGAGCGCGCGGCCCGTCTCGGTGGCGCTCCATGAATGCCCTGACGCAGGGGATGTAACTCTCCGGACGGAGGACGTGGCCCTCCCCCGGTATGCGGATCTTCTCGCAGTCCCTTATCAGGGCGGCGATCTCGTCGCCGGCGGACGGTTCGGTCATTATGTCCTCGAGCCCGTGGACGGAGAGGGTCGGGACGTCCACCGATGCGGCGCTCAGCTCCGCGCGGTATCCGTTGACGGCGCGCATCTGGTCCCTGAACCCCCTGGGGTCCGGCGGGGGCATCTCCTTTATGGGACGGCCCTTCCTGTCGGCCTCCTCGAAGAACCTCTGGTTCCTCAGGAGGACGTTGAGGACCTTGGCCACCGTGCGGCCGTCGACGGTCCCGGCCGTGTAACCCTCGGACAGGTAGTCGAGGATGTAGGCGGACCTGGCCGGACGGTACAGGTAGCAGGCGACGAGGGTCAGGGTCCTGACCCTCTGCGGGTACCTGGCGGCCGCTTCGAGGGCGATATGGGAGCCCATCGACCATCCGAGGAGGTTGGCCCTGCGTATACCCAGACAGTCGAGGAGCGCGATGACGTCGTCCGCCATGTCGCCCACCCCGAAGGATCCGGAGTAGCGGGTCCTGCCCGCGCCGCGGTTGTCCACCGCGATGACGTCGAACCCGTCGGATAGAAGCGGCACGGTCCTGTTCCAGAACGAGACGTCCCCGGCGAGGCCGGTTATGAGCACGACGGGCTCGCCCCGGCCGGTCCTCTCGTAGTACAATTCTATCCCGTTGACGCTGACGTACGGCACAGGACGCCCTATGCATAGCTCCGATTTATCGTTTAGTACAGGCGCAGTTCGACGTGCAACGTACCGTAGCGGGAGGCGTAGTCGCCCGAGAACCCGGAGGCCTCCCTGCCTCCGCCCGAGCCCACGGAAACGGTGCCGTCGCCGAAGGCCAGGGTCATCAGGTACGAACCGGGTCTCTCGAATACGCCGTCGAGCAGCCTCCCGAAGTAGGAGGCCGCGGCCCCGTCGCCCAGCGACACCGATGCGGCGGTGAGGTCCACCACCGGGTACGCACGGCTATCGCCGAGGTCCATGCCGAACTCGCGCCCCGTCACCTTCGAACGGAACGCCGCGTCGCAGAAGGCGGAGGCGTCGGCCTCCGGGTCCTGCGGGGCGTCCGGCACGGCGGAGGCCAGGAGGGCGACCGCTATCCCGATCAGCGTTATGAAGAACATGGCGTCGACGGCGCCGGTGAAACCCCTGCGGTTCAGAACCATACCGTCACCTCGAATACCGTGGGGACCAGGCGCCCGTCGTCGGAGGGAACGGGGCGCATGATGCGGTCCCTGACCGAGTCCCCTCCCTCCGAACCGACGGCCCACTGCGCGGACGGCTCGCCGGCGCCGTTCCCGCTGCAGGTGAGGAGGACCCCGTTCCAGCCGTGCAGCGACATCTGCTCCGCCGCGGAGGCCTCCACCCCCGGCCCCTCGAAGTACCCGTCCTCCAGACGGACCGACGACACCGCGTTCCAGTCGAACTCCGGGTACTCGGTCCCGCTCTCCGCCGCGTACGCCGCGAAGAACGCGACGAAGCAGGTCAGTACCAGGCATACCGCCATGGCCGAGACCATGGCCTCCATGAACCCTATGTCCCCTCTCCCGTTCCCGATCATACGGGGGACCTGTCGCATCCCGGGCTATTAAAACCGGGGTGCTGCAGTCAGTCCGTCCCCCTCAGGTAGGCCCCGTAGTTTATGCCGCCGCACAGGCCGGTGAGGTCCAGCTTGGCCCTCACGTCGTTCTCGGCGAACGCCCTCGCCACCGCCGCGGCGATCCTCTCGGGCCTCTTCCTGACGTCTATGCCGGCGGAGTCTATGCCGAAGGAACCGAGCTGCCTCAGATAGGGCAGGAGCATGAGGTCGGTGGAGTTGAGTATATGTGCCAGACCGTGGCAGTCGCGGTACACGGGGAACCTGTACCCCTTCTCGTCCTCGAGCACGCCGTTGTTCAGGCCGGGGTCGCGGGTGCACATGAGCTCGGTCCTGCCGAACACCATCACCTCCAGTCTGCCGGGGTAGTGATGTGCCAGATACTCGATCTCACGGTCGGACAGCTCCACCGAGAGGGTGGTCTGGTAGAAGGGGGCGCTCACGCGGGAGTTGAAGACGTTCATGTTGTAGCTGGCATACATGCGTTCGCCGCCGCGGGGGATGTACTGCCCCGGGGTGTGGACCATGAAGGGCCTCGACGTGTCGGGCACCCACTTCGGGTCGAAGCGGGGGGCTATGGTCACGATCTCCTTCCCGGCGGCGTCGCAGATCTCCTGGGCCTCGGGGAGGGAGTCGCACTCCTCGTAGTAGATCCTGTGCGCATGGGGCAGCACCGCCTCCAGGTTCCTGACGGAACCGACGTAGAAGGACATCTCCGGCAGGTCCCTCCTCGCCCTCGCCACCTCCTTCGGATGCGAGCGCACCGGTCTCCTCTCGGTGGAACCGTCCAGTCTGGGTATGTCCCCGACGAGGTTCTTTATGACATCGATGCGGGGGTCGTAGGTCCTGTACACGTCGTAGGTCCCGTCGGGGATCTCGAAGGGCGAGGCCGTCTTCCCCACCGAGCTGAGCTTGAAGCCGCCCACCTTGACGTCGCCGTCGTAGAGGCTGATCCCGTCGCGGACGTTGACCTCCTCGTCCAGCTCCGAGGTGTCGAACTTCCTGCCCCTGAAGGTGGCCCTGCCGAGGAGGAACCCGCGGTTGTCCGCGTAGGTCATCTGCACCGGCGAGACCACGCCGCCGAGGTAACCCTCGCAGTAGCCCCTGTTGAAGACGGTCTTGAGGAGTGCCAGATCCTCCTCGTACTCCGCCGGGTCGAGGCCCCTGTTGACCGAGGAGTACACCTTGGTGGCCAGGTACGCATACGCCTGGCTCCTCATGCGCCCCTCGATCTTGGCGGAGGTCACCCCTATCGACTCCAGCCTCTTCAGCCAGTCGGCGCCGTACAGGTCGGCGCTGCTCAGGCGGTAGGAGGTCTCCCCGTCCATCGTGTACCTCTTCCTGCAGGGCTGGGCGCACTGCCCCCTGTTGCCGCTCCTGCCGCCGACGAGGGAGGAGAAGAGGCATCCGCCGGAGAGGCAGTAGCAGAGAGCGCCCTGCACGAAGACCTCCGTCTCCACGGGGGAGTCGCGGACGATCTCCTCCAGCTCCCCGAAGGTGAGCTCGCGGTTGAGGACCGCACGCGATATGCCGTTGCGGGCGCACCATTCCAGCCCCTCGCGGGAGCAGATGCCCATCTGCGTCGAGGCGTGCTTCTTTATGTCGATGTGGTGGAGCGATTTCAGGAGCCCCAGGTCCTGGATGAGGACGGCGTCCGCGCCGATGTCGGCGAGGAAGCGGACGAAGGAAACGGCCTCGTCCATCTCCGAGTCCTTGATCAGCGTGTTGACGGTGACGTACACCTTGACGCCGTTGTCGTGGGCGTAGCCGACGGCGCCCTCCAGCTGCTTGTCGGTGAAGTTGTTCGAGAAGGCCCTCGCTCCGAAAGACTTGCCGCCCAGGTACACGGCGTCGCATCCGCCCTTGATAGAAGCGACCAGTCCCTCGGGGGAACCGGCCGGCGAGAGTATCTCCATGCCCCTCTCCACGGCTATCTGGTTATAAACGTTTGCGCACGGGGGAGGGTGCTGTGTACCGTCCCGCCCGTGCGGGGGCATCCCGGACCCGCATCACTTCCAGAAGACCTGCCGGTCCTCCCGGGGGACGGTGCACCTGAACCTCACGCGGGGATGGCCGATGACGAACACCGCGTACGCCCTGAGGTCCTCCCTCACCTCGGGGAAGAACGACATGAACCTCTCCGGATCGTTCTCGGACGCCTGGAGTATCCACCTGGAGTGGAACCCCCCGAGGCCCATGGAGAAGGCCATGAGGTCCAGCTGCTCCATGGCTATGACGGCGTCTATGGGGCGTAATCCACGAACTGCCCCAGCCTCGGATGCTCGTCCGTATGCGTCCTCAGCACCGACGCGGCCATCTCCATGAAGGCGCCGAACCCGCCGTCCACGACGGCGAACTGCACCGCCTGCGAGTTCTCCGCGGTGGGGGAGTACTTGACGGAGGCCAGGAGGCCCTCCAGCTCCCCTTCGGTGCACTTCCTGTCGAACCAGCGGCAGCTGCGCCTCCTGCGGTACAGCTCCCCCAGGGCCCCGGGCGGCACCGGGCACCCGTCGCAGGGCTCCTGCACCTCCCCCGCGAAATCCAGGAGGGTTATGGCGTCCTTCGGGCAGACCGCCCCGCAGTGGCCGCATCTGAAGCAGCAGTAGGGGGATTCCGTCTCCGCTGCCTTACCGTTCTCCACGGCCAGGTGTCCGCGTATGCAGACCCTGACACACTGACCGCAGCCTATGCAGGAGTCCGAGATCCTGAGAGTCATTTCCATGGTACCGCACCTGATATCGCCGTGCCTTCTATTGTAGTTTGACGCGGGACGGCCGATGCCTGCCTTAAATACGGGACACCGCGTTACCGTCTCCGGGACAGCCATGGACATTATAGAAGCGATAAGGGCACGCCATTCCGTCAGACAGTACGCCGCCAGGGAACTGGAGGCCGGCACGGTGGCCGAGCTGGAGGCGGAGATCGGGAGGATCAACGCGGAGAGCGGTCTGGGGATCGCCCTCGTCACCGGCGAACCCAAGGCGTTCGGCGGACTGCTGATGAGGACCCTCGTCAAGTTCAGCAACGCCGACAACTACTTCGCGATCGCCGGGAGGAGGTCCGAGGACCTGGAGGAGCTGGCCGGATACTACGGAGAACGGCTCGTCCTCTACGCGCAGACGCTCGGACTGAACACCTGCTGGGCGATGTTCGCCGGGAAGAAGGAGTCCAGGAGGAGGCTGGAGGACGGATGCGAACCCGTCATCAACATCGCCGTGGGTTACGGGGAGAACCAGGGGGTACCCCACACGAACAGGCCCGTGGAGGAGGTGGCGGACCTCAGGGATGCGCCGGAATGGTTCGCCAGGGGCGTGGAATGCGCCATGCTGGCACCTACCGCCATGAACAAACAGGGGTTCAGGTTCGAGAGGGACGGGAACAAGGTCAGGATGGTGACCGGGACCGGCAAGCTGGCACTGATCGACAGGGGCATAGTGAAATACCATTTCGAATGCGGTGCCGGAAGAGAGAACTTCGCATGGGTCGACTGACTTTTGATAATAAATCCATTGCAATGGAGAATTTTGCATATTGTGAAAAATAATCCATTGCGATGGATTTTTCAGCATGACTGTAAGGGGGCCGGAGCCCCCGAAGATGTTTAGGCGGGGACCGCCACGGCCATGGCCGCGACGAAGTAGTTGGAGTATGCGCTCCCCTTCCCTACGCTGGAGGGCACCTGTCCGATGAGCCAGCCCTCGCCCGTGGTCTCCCCGTAGTAGTATGTCTTCCCGTCGGTCTCGAAACCGTATATGGAACGGTTGAACGAACCGCCCGAGACGGACGGGGCGGTGAAGCTCTCCAGGTACACCCCTACGGCCATGTGCCCGTTCATGAGGATCAGACAGGTGTCCAGCCCCATCTCCCTCGCTATGGCGCAGAACAGGATCGAGGTGTCCTCGCAGTCGCCGCACTGCAGCCACAGGGTCTCCAGGGGAGTGTTCCAGTATTCTTCGGTCCCGTGGGTGTCCGAGTCGTAGGCGTACTCTATGTATTCGACGAACGCGAGGAGCATGTCGGTCTTGTCCTGCCGGCTCCAGCCCGCGGTTATCGTATCGATGTAATCCGCGATCTCCTGCAGATACGGGTCGTCGGTACCGTCGGTGTAGACGAACGCCAGGTCCCCGGCGCTGCTGCCGGTGGACAGGTACGTGTCCCTCCTCTCGTCCGCGTCGTAGTAGGCGGTGTAGTATACATAGTCCTCGTAGTCGATGGAGAGGGTGTAGGTATACGTCTCACTCCCGTAGACCCAGGTGTAGGTCTTCCCGACCGTGCCGGTCACGTGGACGTCCATCATCCAGAGGATGTCCCCGTCCCCGTACAGGACGATGTAATCGCCCGGTCCGGGGAACGTGTACGACTCCCCGTCCGTCTCCTCCTCGGTACCCGAGGAATCGATCACGCGGTACGTCCCGGAGGAGTATCCGGAGTATGCGCTGAAAGACACCTCCTCATCGGCATGGACGGTCTGGGTGACGGAGTCCTCCGCGAGGATAACCACGTCGGAGACCGCCATGGTGAAGGTGTAGACGGTCTCGGCGGACAGCAGGTTCCCTTCGCTGTCGTACCATCCGCGGAAGCCGCTCCCCGAGGCCGTCAGGGTGACGGTGTCGCCGATCCCGTAGGACCCCGCCCCGGCGGCGGAGATGCCGCTCTCGCAGTAGACGGTGACGGTGTACTCGGCATCCGACCGGTACTCCCCCGTCCCGGAGAGGACGTACTCGTAGCTGTAGGAGGAGAGTCCGAAACCCATCCTGTTCACGGCGGTGTGCTTGATGTAGTGTGCCAGACCGTCGTCCCCGATGTACTGGACCTCCGTCACGGAGTAGAGTCCGCTGGAGTAGGTCGTTCTGTACACGTAGACGGTCATCTCGCTCCCGTCGAGGTCCTCCATGGAGGCCGTCCCCATATATGTCCAGATGAGGTCCTCCGTCTCGTCGGTCCAGTACGACTGCGATGCGGTCTCATCCCCCAGCACTATGTACTGCTCGATGTAGTAGGCCCCGCGCCCGGAGTCGTAGTATACGTACGCCACCGTCGCGGTCCCCGTCTCCGTGTCGCTGTAGCGGGAGAACGGCCCGCCCGAGGACACCGTGTACGTGAGGTCGTACTCCGCATAGGTCCCGGCGAGGGACCCCTCATCGGTGCTTTCGTCGTCCGACGGCCCCTGCTGGACCAGACCGCCGGCGATGGCGAGGACCGCCGCTATGGCCGCGGCTGCCGCCAGCATCGCCCATGCCGTTTTCGTCGTCATATCCGCGTACCTCCCGGATCCCGCAGACGTTCCGGCCCCATATTATCTTTGTTTCCCATTGTATCAACTTCCCGTACGGAGACGGCCGACGGCACGCGCATCCGCCGATCCGGTCGTGAAATGGGAAGGACGGAGGCCGAACACCGAAACGTACCGCTTGCCGCGTCCGTTTCAGATGCCGGAGCCCGAAGCCCCGTCCGCACCGAGCCCGTTCATGGCGACCTGCGCCTCGAACTGACTGGAGACGCCGAGGGAATCCTCGGCGAAAAACTCTGCACCGTCCCCGCGGTCGGAGGGACCGCCCTCCTCCGCGGCGCATACCTGCTCCCCCGATCCCTCCTCCCCGCCGCGTCTCCCGTCACCGGATGCGGTGGCGGCCGCCGTGTCGGAGGAGGCCTCCCGGAAGTCGATGAGGGCGGAGATCCTGTCCCGCAGATGCGCGTCCGAGTCCCCGACGAGGTCCATGACCTTGCCGAGGAATGCGGTGTCGGTGCCGTGCAGCTGCGATGCGGCCCTGACCTCCCCCGTGAAACCGTGCCTCTGCGCGATCTCCCCGGGGGTGCCGTGCATGTCGGTCTCGATGAACTCCGCGTCTATCATGCCCCTCATGGCGTCCACGAGACCTTCCTCCGGACTGCCGGGGACCCCGAAGGGGACGAAGACGATGACGTCGCGGCCCGAGGCCTCCGACGATATCCTCTCGTAGCTGACCACTAGGTCGAACGGGTCGGAACCGGTGCGGATGTCGTCCTGGACGATGGCGATGCGCCCGTGGTGCTCCGGGGCACCGTCCGCCGGGGGAGCCGCCGCTGCGAGACATGCCGCGGCAACGATAAACGCCGCGGCGACCGCCAGCAAAACGGACCCCTTGGATGACATCGGATTCAATACCGCACGGCATCTATTTAAGCTGAATCCGGACACGGACGGGCCTCCGTCGCGACGGAGTCATCCTTTCAGCAGCCAATCCATCACGTTGACGATCCTCACCCCTTCGTCGTTCCCCAGACCGAACCTGTCCATGGTGAGGACGGTCTTGTCGTAGTTGTCCGCGACGGATTTCAGGGGGGCCATCTCCCTTTCGTACGTGCTGTCCGCCATGACCGTCTTCGACACCTGGTAATACCTCACCTCGTCGCCTCTGACCGCGGTGAAATCCACCTCCCGGTCGCGGAAGCTGCCGACGAACACCCTGTAACCCCTGCGGAGCAGTTCGAAATAAACGACGTTCTCCAGGGGGGCACTGATGTCCACCAGCTCGTTGGCGTTGACGGCGATGCTCCTCATACCCAGATCGGTGGCGTAGTACTTCCCCTTCGACGAGAGCACCTTCCTCCCCACAATGTCGTATCTGTCCGCATGATAGAACAGATGCGCTTCCAGAACGGCCTTCAGGTATTTGCTCACGGCATCGTTGGAAAGACCCAGCTCCCCGGATATCCTTTCCGCATTGGTGACGTTCCTGATGTTCGAATAGAGGAACCTGCATACGGCGTCGAGCCTGTCCGCCCTTCCGGATGCGCGCGACAGCACGTCCTTCATCATGACCGTGTTGTAAACGCCCTCGGATTGGGCGCGGCATACCCTGTCGCCCCTGTCCGGTTCGATGGACGGAAGCGGCCCGTAGCGCATGTACTGAACGAACCTCTCCTCCGGATCCCCTCCGTGAAGTTCCATGAATTCACCGAACGACAGGGGGAGGATCTCCACCTCCATGTATCTCCCCGAAAGCTTGGTGGACAGTTCCGAGGAGAGCATCCGGGAGTTGGAACCTGTGATGTAGACGTCGCAGTCCCTGCGTGCGACCAGCATCGCCACGACCCGTTCCCATCCGTCGACATCCTGTATCTCGTCTATGAACACGTAATGCGTCCCGCTGTAGTCGAGACAGGGCCGCAGCATCTCCTTCAGTTCCTCCGATGTCACGGTCTTACCAAGCAGATCCAGGTCTATGTAGCAGACCGATTCCTCGGGTATGCCCGTCGAACGGAGGTATTCCAGATGCTGGAGCATGACCGTGGTCTTCCCTGTCCTGCGCATGCCCGTGATCACCTTCACGAGGTCCGTTTTACCGGAAGAATCCTTCAGGATCTTCAGATAATCCCGCCTCTTTATCTCCATAATGTTGGAGATAATCTGGAAGAATATAATTTTTCTCCAAAAATTTAGAGAAAAAACAACATAATGATAAAAATCTCCATTGAAATAGAGAAAAATCAACTACACATTAAAAACTCTATTTGATTGGAGAAAAACCAATCTAAGAGCAAAAATCTCCATTCTATTGGAGATTTTTTGTTCCCCGTCTCCGGGGACGAATAAGCCCCGACGGCCTCAGGCCGTCAGATGTCCAGGTCCGGCGTTATGGAGACCCTGTACCCGGGGAAGGCCGCGCACACCTCGCCGCGGATCTCCTCGAGCAGCGCCATCCTGTCCTCCACATCGAAGTCGATGACGATGTCGAAGAGTATGGTCTTCTCCTCCGTGTCCGCGTAGAACCCGTGCATCTCCAGCACCCCCTCGCGGGCGCCGACGATCCCCTCCACCTGCCGGAGGATGGCGGCCGACGGTCCGCCGGCGACGTCCCGGGAGTATACGCCGATGCCTTCCAGCATCACCCCGTGCTTCTCCATCACGTCGCGCATGATCTCCCTCTGGAGGATGTCGAGCTCCCTCATCGGCATGGTGTCGGCCACCTCGATGTGCACGGACCCCACGAGCCTGTCGGGACCGTAGCTGTGGAGGACGAGGTCGTACGCCCCCGTCACGCCCCTGTGGCCGCGGACGGTGGCCTTGATGGCGCCGGTGAGCTCCCTGTCGGGGCGCTTCCCGAGTATCTCGTCGACGGTCTCCCAGAACGTGACCAGGGCCGTCCTGATGATCACCAGCGATATCCCCACCCCGACGTAGGCCTCCAGGCCGATCCCGGTCGCGGTGAAGATGACGGCCGAGGCGAAGACCGAGGCGGAGACGGCGGCGTCCAGGAGGGCCTCCGTGCCGGAGGCGACGAGGGGGCCCGACCTGACCCTCCTCCCGACGGACCTCACGTGCCTGCCCAGAAACAGCTTCACCGCCACCACCGCACCGATGATGGCCAGGGTGACCGCCGAGTACTCCACCTCCTCGGGATGCAGGACCCTGTCGACCGATTCCAGCAGCGCCGTCAGCCCGGCGTAGAGGATGATGGCGGCGACGACCAGCGCCGTGAGGTACTCGATCCTCCCGTACCCCAGGGGGTGCTTCTTGTCGGGCTCCCTGCCGGACAGCTTCGTCCCGACGATGGTGACGACGGAGGACATGGCGTCGCTCATGTTGTTTATGGCGTCCATGGTGACGGCTATGGAGTTGGTTACGACGCCGACGGCGACCTTGACGGCCGCCAGCATCGCGTTGGCCGCCACGCTCAGCATGCTGGTGCGTATGATGACGCCGTCCCTCGCCGCACCGGCGGCGGCACCTTCCTCGGACATACCGCGGGAGAAGACGTACGGCGATATAACCCCGTACGGTCGGCGGTCCGATTCGGAGGTCTGGACGGAATAAAAAGAGGTGCGGTGCGCCGGTTAAAACGAGCCGTCGGGGTGCGCGGGGGCACCGAGGGGTCGCGGCGGACCGCGGGATTCGCATGCGAAGCGAAGCCGGATCGCCCGGCCCTCAGTCCCAGAGAATAGAATCGACGTGGTCCATCGACTCCCCGCATCTGGGACAGTCCAATTCATCTGGTATGAAACTGACTTCCTTCATTTTCCTGTGGCACAATTTGCATCTCATGATCGGCCTGTAGGAAACGGCGTCGCCTTGGATACCGCGTATCGAGACTATAGATTTGGATGCATAGTTGCCGCATATGCATTTGAACAGAGCATTGCGGTGATAACAGGAAGCGTCGGGGTGGTTCTCCAGTGCTTTCCTTGCCCACGGTCCGTATTCTCCGTCCTCCACTTTCTTTTTGGTTTTCGACATCATTTTGAACGGATCAATCATGCCGCCGCCGTACCATACATCGATCCTGTATCCGCATTCCCGACATTGGAATCCTTCTCCGTTTCCCATTTCATCCCTCCATACTCTGCCAGTATACCGCCTGCGACCGGATGGTCGGGCAGACACGGTTCATACGGTCTGGAGATTATAATAAGGCTAGGATGTTATTGTTCTTCAAACATGCACGGTCCGTGCGCTCTGATCGGGATTCACGGTCTGTCTGTACCGTCCGGCGGAGGTTCGCGGCGGCCGGAGCGGAGGAAACAGGTCCGTCGGCACCGGATTAAAAGGTCGATGAAAGCGGTTCTGCTCCTCTCGGAGTTCCCATCCTTCGATCACATCGCATGCGGAAGATGTCCCGGCGGCGAGAGAGCCGCCGGGTTCGAAGGATTCAGCCGATGCGGTCCGGGAGTTCGCCGCCGTGCTTGATTATGAAGCGGCGGATGCTCGAAACCGCCCCCCTGTGACCGATCGCGGCATAGTGGCGGCGGATATAGCCGTTCACCCCGTACTTTCTGAAGAGGCGTGCGGCTTCGGATTCGGACATTCCGTGGGCCTTCGCGAAGGACCTTCTGTAGTTTCTTATGTACTTCAGCCATTCCAGCATTTTTTGCCTCCGTTTCTTAATCCTTTTCGGAGATTAAATAATTCTCCCCCTCATCCCGGGGAACCGACTTGCAGAATGATGGAATGAAAACGGGGGGAACCTGCTTCCACCATACGGCAGAGTACAGGCCACACGGACAGCCCGTCGGTGACGGACTCGCCCCCCGGGATTGCCGTACAACTCCGCACACGCCGTGCGGGCTATCATACGGTTCGCCTCAACAGTAAAGATGGACGTGATGAGTATAAAAAAACATCGCTGAAATCTGGATTGTTTTACATCATTTCAGGGAGATCTGCATGACTGAGAGAGGTACTCGCACCGGCCGCAGAAATTATCATGCTATGCGGTCGTTCGCCGCATGAAGCCGCCGCCGGGATTCAACCCGGAGTTACGCATATCCGTCTAATCCCCATCCCCGAACAGCGATGGGCTCGGCTCAGGAACACAGATTGCAGCCGTTTCCCCGGTGTGGATCCCGGCCTTTGCCTATATGATGCTAACGCCATCCCATGCCCATGGACGGGGCGAAGAAGTACACTTTCGAGGAGCTCTGTCGGATAATCGGCGCCATCGCCGCCGAGTACGGGATACTCAGGACGTACCTCTTGGTTCCAGGGCCCGCGGCGACAACCGCCACGACAGCGACTTCTGCATCGTCGAACCCGAGGGCATGGGACTGTTCGAGATGGGTGGATACTACGGCAGGCTGGAGGAGGCTCCCGGGGAACCCATCTCGGGTACAGAGGTCTGCGACCTCAGGCGTCTTGCGATCCCCAAAGGCTGAATTACTTACATTATGAGAGTGGATGTGCCTGGATAGCAGTAATGCGGATCGCAATCGGTGTGGTATACCATCTCAACCTCTTACGATTTCGAGAATCTCCTCATAGGACATCTGCCCGGTGATGCAGAGATATGCGAGCCTTCTATCCTCTTCCGTGGGGGAGAATCCTTCCATTTCCATGGAACGCACGGCGGAGTTGACGATCTCGCGACATTGAGCTTCCTCGTCCATACTCTCGTAACCTCTTCTTGGGACATAATGATATTTGCTTAACCTCTTACCGATAAGTTTCGTGTTTCATCACCTGTCTGTTCTATCCCGAGTTCGACACTTACGCCCGACTCGTGACCGGGCTTCCGCTGGGATCGACGTTCCGCGCAGGCGTCCGTCTTGTTTCCACTTATGCGGAAACGACGTCAGAAGGCATCCGGGGACGTCCGATCCCTCGGATTTCCCCCGATTCCGCTCCTCGGGAGCCTGATTAGGGGCACGAAATTGCTGAATATCCTCCCCTTGGGCCCACCTTCCCTCACCGGAACCGTAAGTGAGAACGAGCCCGGCTCCTCGCATATAGATTCCGCCGTGCGGTTCCCGTATTCCGGATACGGGAACTCACCATGGACACGCCCGAGGACGTGTGCGTATCGCGCATACGCGCGGGGAAGTGCGACGGGATACCGTTTCCCGTCAGGACCTCCGACGGGGGAGATGATACGTCGTGCCCATGACTTCCCGGATTTCAGGATGTTCCGCAGACGGTGCGTCGATGTGCATGTGTTGAGACTTGACGGGATGCTGCCGATCGAAGAGCGGTTGAAGAGGGTCGGGGAGTTCGCGGAACTGACACGAAACCGAAGCATTCCCTCCCGGGATATGGCATGGCTGCCGGAATCGACCTTGTCCGCCGCGTGACGGTGTCTGATTTATCGCGGATTATTCCTTTAAAGTGAATTTTGAATACTAGTTTAACGGAAAATTCCATTAAATTTAATAGGAATACGGCGATACATCTCTCCATGAACGAAGTTCTGAGGAAGACCTATCTCGACAGGCTCCTTTCGGGAAAGGACCGTCCCGACACCGTGAAGATAATCACGGGGATGAGGCGCAGCGGAAAGACCGTGCTGATGAAGCAGTACATCTCGCTCCTCAGGGAATCGGGGGTCCCGGAGGACAGGATCATCCACCTCAACTTCGAATCGAGGACGCTCGCCCATGTGACCGATTACATGAAACTCCTGGAGGAGATAGACAGGAGGTACACCGGCGAAAGGACCTACGTGTTCCTCGACGAGGTCCAGACCGTGGAGCACTGGGAGCGTGCCGTCAACTCCCTCCAGACGGATTACGACGCCGACGTGTACATCACGGGTTCCAACGCGTACCTCCTCTCGGGCGACCTCTCCACCTACATATCCGGCCGCTACACCGAACTGCCGATGCTGCCGCTGTCGTTCAGCGAGTTCCTGGAACTCCATCCGGGCGACAGGAACGAGCGTTTCCGCCAATACATCCGCAGCGGTTCCCTGCCGGTGATAGATCCCGATGCGGACGAGATGTTCGAGCACGACCATCTCGTCGGGTTGTTCAACACGGTCATGATGAAGGACGTGCTGAGGAACTGCAAGGGAGGGGACGTGGGGACGCTGACGGACATAGCCAGATTCCTCTATTCGAACATAGGGAGCATAACCAGCGCCAACAACATCGCCGTGACCCTGAAGAAGGATCCCGAGAAGGTGAGGAACTATCTCGACGCGCTCCGGAAGGCGTTCCTCGTCTACAAGGCGGAGCGCTACGACATACGCGGGAAGAAGCTCCTGGACACGCTTGAGAAATACTACGTCTCCGACACCGGCATGAGGAACGCGGTCCTGGGGATATCCTCGAGGGAGGATATCGGCAGGCAGATCGAGAACATAGTCTACCTGGAACTCCTCAGGCGGGGTTACGAGGTGGCGGTGGGGAAGTACGGCGACAAGGAGGTGGATTTCACCGCACGCAGAGGGGACGAGATCCAATACTTCCAGGTGACGATGTCGATGATGGCGGAGGACACGTACGAGCGCGAGACGTCCCCGTTCCGCCTGATACGCGACAACTATCCCAAGACCGTGCTGTCGATGGACACGTTCGTGACGGACCTTCCCGACGGTCTCATCCACGTCAATCTCCTGGATTGGCTGCTGGGCGGGAGATGATCCGCAACGGGATGCGAACGGAGGAACCCAATCGCCGCACCCTGCATTATCGCGGATTATTCCTTTAAAGTGAGTTTTGAATGCTAGTTTAACGGAAATTTCCGTTAAATTCAACGGAGTGGCGGCGACATCTGACATGGACGGAGTAAAAAGAAGGACCTGTCTCGACAGGCTCCTTTCGGGAAGGGACTGTCCCGAGGATCGATTCCCGTCAGTTCATGAACCGGCGATTATTTCGCCGAGCATCCATATGAAGTACATCGGAACGGTGGTGACGATCCCGTTGATACAGTACTCCTTACCGGAGATCACCATCGCATTGGCGGGATGATATGTGTCAATGTACTCTTTGAGGCCGGCCGCACGGTACTTGTCCCTGCTCTTCACCTCGACGGGGATGATACCTGCATCGGCCGTGAGAAGGAAGTCCACCTCCGCCTGATTGCCCGAACCCCAGTACCCCTCCCCCGCATGGCCGTAGGCCGTGAGTTCACACATGATGTAGTTCTCCGTCATCCCTCCTTTGAAGAGGGGATCCAGCCTGTCCTCCATTATGTGCGCGGCGGAAACCCCTGCCTTGTACCTCAAAATGCCGACGTCCATCATGTAGATCTTGAACAGATTGTCGGACACGAAGGACGACAGGGGTATGCCTATCCTCTCCGCCCTCGGCACCTTATATATCATGCCAGCATCGATCAGCCACTGGAGCGAATCCGCCAGGTCCTTGGACCTTGCTCCCTCGATCGCATGGCCGAAGAAGAACCTCCTGTTCTCTGTCGCCAGCTGCGACGGGATGGAATCCCAGATGAGATTCACCTTCTTGATGTCCTTTTCAGGCACGTGTTTCAGGAAATCCAGTTTGTATGATTCGGATATCTCCTTCAGGACCCTGTCCACCTCGGCCATGCTGCGTGTCTCCATCCACTTGGATACCGCCTCGGGCATACCGCCTACGGCCAGATATTCCAGGTTGAGGGCCTTCAGCATACCCTCGGATGTGTCGTCCGGTCTTCCTGAACCCATTATGTGGTTGTAGAGCCTCCTGTTGGATGCCCTCACGAATTCCCTGAAGCTCATGGGATAAAGATCCATGAACGATACCTTCCCCACGGGGAATGAACCCTTCCCCTGAAGACCCAGAAGCGACCCCGCGCATATGATGTGATATTCCGGAGCGGATTCGGCGAACGATTTCAGAGAGGTCATCGCGCGTCCGCAGTCCTGGATCTCGTCGAATATGAGAAGGGTGTCCGTTCCGATATCCATGTCCAGATGGATGGATATCGCGGTGATGAGCCTCTTGGGGTCCAGATCCCCGTCGAACAGCCTGCAAAGACTTTCGTTCCCTTCGAATTTGAGATAGGCGACCGAGGGATAGTTCTCCTCTCCGAACTTTTTCATCAGATATGTCTTCCCGCATTGTCTCACACCGCGTATCATCAGCGGTTTGCGGTCTTCTGATTCCTTCCATTTGAGAAGTTCGGCGTAGAGGTCCCTGTCCATGGCATAGTGATTGATTACATAGATGAAATAGTTTATTATATGCAAAATATACATGTGATTTTTGTTGAAATGTCGCATTTTGTATACTATGATTAAACACGGTTCTTCCGATCCGCGGTTTTCATAGGTGCTGGGGCATTCACTCCGAATCAGCAGGAGCTAAGCTGTCTGCATCCTGATAATTGCGGCCACATCATGGGATTGTCCGACGCAGGTGATGATGGCCGACCGAACCGGAATACACTCGACGGAGATGCACGAGATACCCGAGGTCATAATCGAAGTCACCGCCCGGCCCTGCCCGGTCCCGAGGTGCCCCGATGATGGACCGCCGTTTCGGGCAGAATGGTTCGTGACGGAGGATTCGCCTCGGGCATCGGTGCTCGGTCTTTTCCTTCACAACATGGGGCATACCGTGGTGTTCCGCGGTTCCCGGTGCACCGAGAGGGCGTACCGCGACTCCCGCTTCGGGACCGACCCAGACAGCACATACGGGCTCGGACGCAGGGTGGCCGAGAGGGGGAAATCGGTCGGAGACCGCCGAAGGACGATGGGACGTCCGTGCCGACCTGCACGATCCTGCGGACAGCCCGCTGCATGCAGCAGTGGTGCGTTAAATCCCCCCGCGGAGTCGTCGTATGCATGACTGGAATCAAGTTCGCGAAGAAGACCTCCGGAGAGAAGGAAGCCCCCGGCACGGGGACCATGGACCGGTCCGGCAACCTGGTGGTGAACTGCAGGGGCTGCGACCAGCTCCCCGATGCGGGGTCCCCCGTGTGCATAAGGTGCATCACCGCCGCGATATCCGACGGGGGGACCTCGGACAAGATACAGCTGAGGGCGGGCAAGGACATGGAGATCTCGGGCCGCGCGGCGGAGATCCTGTGCGACCTGGCACAGCTGAGGAGGACCTCCCCTCCGGCCGACGGGACGAGGAGGTGCGCGAACTGCATGCGCTCCCCCTCGAGGGTGATGGGCGACGCGTGGGCCGATTTCCCGGAGCCGTCCTTCGCGGCGGCCTGCGACCGCCTCTACGGCCTCGCGGGCGACGGCCCCGAATGCGCTTCCTGCCTCCAGCGGACCCATTCCGCCCTGAGGATCGCCGAGGACAGCATGGGGCGCGTGAGGGACAAGGCGGCCAAGATAGCCTCGGGAAGAGGAGCGATATGATGTTCGCGAAACGCGGGGCGGGCAGGGTGCGGACGGCCATGCAGGCCGGGCGGTTCCGCGAGGCGGCGGACGGCATGGGGTTCTTCACGGGGAACGGGAGCATGCCGCGGCCCCGTCCCGTCATATCGAGGAGCACGTTCATGGAGGACTACCGCCGGATCCTCTCGGGGAACGTGAGGATGAAACCTTCCTACGCGGACTGCTGGCTCATAGGCAGCATAGGCGAACTGGACGTGATGGCCGAGTACGACACGCCGAACGGCCACGTGGTCGTCGGGACGGCGGCCGACGGGGAGACGGAGTACAACCTGACCCCGACGGAGTACACCAGCTCGGATGCGGTCAACGGAATCGTGGAGGAGGCCATAGCCGCGGTCAGGCGGTCCTTCCGCGAGCACGGGGGGAGGACGGACCGCCAGTTCGTCACCTCGGTCGCCAGGGACAGCATCGACTCGTCCTCGGACGCCATCATGATCGCCTGCGGCGGGAACGCCGCCGCCATGGAGGAGCAGATGGACCGCATGTGCGACATAGTGTACCGCTACTCCGTCGGCCTCGGGGTCTTCGACATCCTGCTGTCCGACCCCAAGCTGGAGGACATATACATAGACGCCCCCTGCGACAGGAACCGCATCCACGTGACCATGTCCGGCATAGGCGGGGGCAACACCCACCTGCGCTGCCGGACCAACCTGATGGTGGACAGGCGCGAGGTGGACAACCTGATCAACGTCCTGAAGAGGGACAGCGGACTCCCGTTCTGCGAATCCAGCCCCGTCCTGGAGACCGACATGAGGTCCTACGAGGCCAGGGCGACGGTCGTCGGGTACCCCATGAGTCCCAACGGCGACGCCGTGGCCATAAGGAAGCACTCCTCCAACCCGTGGACCCTGACCAGGCTCATCGCCAACGAGACAGTGGACGCGGCGACCGCGGGACTCCTCTCCTTCCTCGTCCAGAACCGCGCCACCTTCCTGGTGTGCGGGGCGAGGGGGGCGGGCAAGAGCTCCCTCCTGTCCGCCCTCATGTTCGAGTTCCCCCTGTCCCAGAGGATACTGACGATCGAGGATACGATGGAACTGCCGGGGGAGAAGATGAGGAGGATGGGTTACAAGGTGCAGTCCATGCTGGTCGACGACCGGATGGACGGGGACAGCCTGTCGAGGGCGAACGAGGCGCTCAGGGTCTCCCTCAGGCTGGGGGAGTCGGCCATCGTCCTCGGGGAGGTCAGGGGCGAGGAGGCGAGGACCCTCTACCAGAGCATGAGGACGGGGCGCGCCGGCAGCTCCATCCTGGGGACGATACACGGGGACTCGGCCAGGACGGTCTTCGAGAGGGTCGTCCACGACATGGGCATCTCGGCCGAGGCCTTCATGGCCACCGACGTGCTGGTGACGGTGGGTACGTTCCGCGACAGGAGGACGGGTGCGCAGGCCAGGAAGGTCAGCGAGGTCGCGTTCACGACCGACCGCACGGGGGAGTTCGTCGACATGTCGGGGAACAGGCTGGATTTCTCCGTCCCGGTCATGAGGCGGGCCCTCTCCTCCTCGTCCATGTCCGAGGACGACGCGAGGGAGGAGATAAGGGCGAGGGGACTCCTCAGGGAGTATCTGGCACAGTCGGCGCCCGAGCATGCGGAGTTCTTCGGTCCCGAGTGGATAGCGGCGGCCAACGACCATCTGGCACATAACACCGGCAGATCGGCCGAGGACGTCCTCGCCACCTTCAGGACGAAGGTGCAGAACGGGATCTACGGGAGGGAGGGCACCGTATGACCTCCGCGTTCGGAAACGCCGGGAGACGGGTAGGCCGCACGAAACGGGGCGGGGGGACCGCAACCGAAATCAAAGTACCCCCGCTGCTGAACGAAGGGCCCGAGGTGGTCGGCATGATGACCGTCGTGATAGGGAACGGGGGCTCCCTCGATGCGGCCATACGCGGTGTGGCCGAGAGGGGCCCTCCCCTCTCGAGGGCGATGTTCCGCCGTGTGACCGATGCGGCCGACACCCGCATGGAAGCCGATATGAAAGCCTCGCTCGCAAGGGAGCTGGCACATCTGCGCGACGGTGCGGCCCCCTACTCCATGGCCGTGCACATGGCGGTCTCGGCGTCGGAGGCCAGGAGCGCGGAGGAGCGCGAGAAGACCCTGCGCGACGCCTCGGAGATCGCCCTGAACGGACTGAGGGAGGCCGGCAAGACCTACAGCTCCTCCCTGAACGCCCCCTGCATGGCCATCTTCGGCATAGGGATCATGCTGCCCATGGTGCTGATGTCGATCCTGCCCATGCTCAGCATGAGCGGCATGTTCGGGTCGCCGAAGATAGAGATGGGTCAGCTGGCCGCCCTGACCCTGGTGCTCATACCGGCGGTGGTGGCGGCCGTGATACTGTCCATCAGGGACAGGAACCCCTTCATGAAGGCCGACCGTTTCGGGAGGGGGTACGGACGCCTCCTCCCGGCGGCGTCGGCCGCACCGGTCTGTCTGGCACTCCTCTATCTGGGCGCGGACGGACCCACCGCTGGAGGTATAGGGTTCGCCGTCGGCGGGGCGGCGCTATACCTCGCCGTATACCCGGAGCACAAGAAGGAGAGTGCCAGGAGGAAGAGGGCCGAGGTGCTGCAGGACGCCGTCTTCGAGATGGGCAACAGGCTGATCGCCGGGGAGGGGTTCGAGAACGCCCTGGCCGGGGCGCTCGGGTCCAGGGAGGAGTGCTCCCCCATGGCGGAGGCGCTGAGGAGGGAGCTGGCCGTGTGCAGGGGCGACGTGCGTTCCGCCGTGACCGCGGCGCTGGCGCCCACCTCTCCCTCGGTGGCCGAGACCGTCTGCGGGATCTACGACGCGGGACTGAAGGACCTGCGCGAAGCGGGGAGGCTGGCACTGTCGGTCGGCAGGCAGATGAAGGACCAGGGCACGGTCCGCAGGGGCATAAGGGCCGACCTCCGCGGCATGATGGACACCATGTTCTCCACCGCCGCGGTCTTCGCCCCGATGGTGCTGGGTCTCAGCACGGCCATGCTGGTCCCCCTGGCCGGCCTGTACGGGAGCTCCGGCCTTTCCGGGACCTCCGTGATACTGACCGCATACCTGGCCGAACTGTGCGCCATGATAGCGGTGCTCATGTCCTTCCTCGAGGGGGAGACGGGTACGGAGAACATAGCCAGACGGGTCGGGATGATGCTGCCGGTGTCGATGGCCGTCTTCCTGGCGAGCTCGAACTTCATGATCTGAGGGTCTACACGACGCCGGAGGATCCGAAAGGGCGGGGTCCGCCGTCTCCCCCAACCCTCCCGGTACGGACGGAAGGGGGCCTCCGGCCCCCCGGATGCCCGTACCGCATCACGATGACCCGGCAGACGATGCCGTGACCGGTCAGTCCTCTTCGGCGGGACCGGCGGACTGCCGGACATGCGGCGCGTGCATCCTGACCATGACCGCACGTGCCGCGGGCTGCGCCACCAGCATCTCCACCCAGAACGCTATGCAGAAGTTCCTCGGCCAGACCTTCGGCCAGTTGTCGGCCAGACCCGTCACGTCCACGGAGGGGCCGCCCATGAGGAAACCGACGGACTCCCCGGCCAGCCCCCCTGCGAACGAGAGGATGGCGGACATCATCAGCACGCAGACGATCGTGTTCATGGCCAGGCGGGCGTTGACGCTGTCGCCGGGTGCGGCGAACCTGCCCACGACCATCCCCGCTATGCGTTCGACGAAGAAGGCGGCCAGGACGAAGGCGATCAGGAAGATCGCGGGCCAGATGACGACGTAGTCCATGAGGAACTCGCCGAACCTGTCGATGCTGTACCCCCTGATGTCGAAGACGTTGTATCCTCCGATAAGGAACGAGGATATGCCTGCGATGATGCATCCGTAGAGGATGCCCTCTCTGCTGTTATGTGGTAATCTGTTATCCATTCCGTATCACCCCGGAAAATCTCACTGTTTCCGCCCGAGGCTTACGTTTTTACGTGGATTCGGCACTGCGAGCACGGACCTCTTAGAAAAACCTTTGGTTCGTACGCATCAGGCCCCTGCGCACATGGCCGCCAGCATCCCGGGACGTCCGTTCGCTTCCGCGGCCGCTCCGACACCGGGAGGGATAGGGGAAACGATACCGGCGATAATCCTCCGGCTGCAACGGCTTCCCTCCATCCATCAAATACGGCGAACGGACTATTACATCAGGAGGAATGGGCATGAAGTCAATGCGCAAGAAGAACCTGACTCCCGAGGACTCGCATCAGTAGTGGGGTCTCTGGCGCAGACATGCAACGTTTCGTCCGTACATCTTTTCGGTTCCAGGGCAACCGGCAACTTCCGTAGAGACAGCGACTGCGGCTTCCTCATAACCGTGAACGAGAACTACAGCTATCGCGACTGCTGCAGGTTCGCCGACGGGCTGGAGGGGAATCTGAGGAGGCCCGTGGACATCGTCAACGAATCCTGTCTGAAGGACGACTGTTTCGCCCGCAGAATAAAAAGAGAGGCTGCCCGCATCTGTTGATCCCTAAAGGATGCGCGGCGGCTCGATATGGATGATTTCATGATTCCTCCCATAGAAATACGGGAAAGACGTTAAGGAGCTCTTCCGGAAGACCCCTCCATCCAGTGAACTTACCCTCCTCCATTTCACTGAATCGTAATTCAGTAT
>DARY01000020.1 GCA_002503545.1 Candidatus Methanomethylophilus sp. UBA78 | reverse complement strand
GGTCAACGTCGAGATGGACACCCGCCTCAACAACAGGTTCATGGACATCAGGAAGCCCGAGGTCAAGGCCATCTTCGAGATAAGGTCCGCCATGGTCGACCTGATAAAGGAGGCCATGTCCCGGGAGGGTTTCCTCAACGTCACCACCCCGAAGATCGTCGCGTCCGGCGCCGAGGGAGGGGCCACCCTCTTCAGCGTCGACTACTTCGGCAAACCCGCCTATCTGGCACAGTCGCCGCAGCTCTACAAGCAGATGCTCATGTCCACCGGCATGGACAGGATCTACGAGATCGGCCCCGCCTTCAGGGCGGAGCACTCCAACACCAACAGGCACGTGACCGAGTTCACCTCCTTCGACGGGGAGATGAGTTGGATCGAGAAGGAGGAGGATGTCATGGCCATGATCGGGAAGATCGTGGACTACGTCCTCAGGGGGGTCAGGGAGAGGTGCGCGAAGCAGCTGGAGATCCTCGGTAAGGACGTCAACGTCCCGGAGCTGCCGTACCCCATTCTGACCTACTCCGAATGCCTGAAGATCGTGCAGGACGCGGGCCTCCCGCTCAGGGAGGGCGACGACCTCGGCACCGACGGGGAGAAGATCGTCGGGGAGTACATGGCCGGCAAGGGGAGGGACCTCTACTTCATAGCCGAGTACCCAGAGGAGGCCAAGCCTTTCTACATAATGGAGAAGGACGGCACCCCCTACTCGTTCTCGTTCGACCTCGACTACAAGGGACAGGAGATCTCGTCCGGGGGACAGAGGGAGCACAGGTACGACGTCCTCGTGGAAAGGATGAGGAAGAAGGGCCTGAACCCCGACGACTTCGAGGACTACCTCGCCGCGTTCAAGTACGGCATGCCCCCGCACGGCGGATGGGGGATCGGGGTGGACAGGCTCCTCGAGAAGATGCTCGACCTGCCCAACGTCCGCGAGGCCATCCTCTTCCCGAGGGACCTCAGCAGACTGACCCCGTGAGACGCGGACCTCAGATTCGGCGAAAGGAGGGGTTTCCGTTCAGATACGGTCACCCCTCCCCCTTTCCCTTTTATATCATCTCAGCCAGTCTGGTACCATATGGCAGCCCCCGGCGACACCTACGAACGCGAACTGAAATACCTGCTCTCGGGAGACGAAAAGGCCATAGACAAGATGGTCAAGACCTGCAGCGAGACGGAGACGCAGGCTTACGGATCGATGAGGGACTTCCCATTCATGGTCATAAGGGCGGCCGGTTCCCTCGGCGTCGACCTCGTCGCGCTCAGATGGGACTTCTCGTTCCCCATCGAGGTCAAGAGCTCCGAGAACGACGTCCTCTACATGAGCAAGAGCGTCAGGCTGACCGAGCAGGCCAACAGGATGATCGAGGACTGCAACCGCTGCCACATAATCCCCATCTACGCCTACCGCCTGAAGGGGGTCAGGGGGGACCCGTGGAGGATATTCACCATGCCCTCGGACAGCAACCTCCGCGGAAGGGCCGCGCTGCTCAGGGAGCGGATACCCAAGCTCGACGTCAGCAAAGGGGGCAACTTCGTCATGAGGTGGAACGACGGCATGAAGCTGTCCGACCTCCTCGCCTACGTGGGCATGAGCAACTACGACGACAGAAGTTGAGACGGCCGTCAGCACTCATAGGGCTCATCACGGATCAGCTCTCGCAATCTTCACCCGGCGCAGTCTCGCGAACCCATCGCCGAACGACCGTTTAAGGATGTCGGAATCCGGCTCCTGGGACATAGGGCCGGACGTCATCCGAGTATGTCGGTCATCCTCTTGACCGGGACGTACGCCCTCTCTTGGACGTCCCCGTCGAGGACGATCTCCCCGGTCTCGTTGACGAGACAGTCGAGAACCGACTCCGGGCTGATCATCTTCATCGTCATGCAGAGCGACTGCTGCGTGAAGTAGAACTTCTTGCCGGGACAGGCCTTCCCCAGCCTGTGGCCCATGCCCATCTCCGTCAGGACTATGAACTCGTTACGGTCGGAGGCGGCGCAGTGCTTCAGTATGGCCTCCGTGGACCCCACGAAATCGGCCATGTTCAGCACGTCGAGCCTGCATTCCGGATGCGCCACGACCTCGGCGTCGGGATGCGCGTTCTTCAGCTCCTGCATCTGCCTCACCGTCACGCCCTGGTGGACCGGGCAGAACCCGGACCAGAGGATCACGTCCTTGCCGGACTTCTCCCTCACGTACTTACCCAGATTGTAATCGGGCACGAAGATTATCCTGTCGTTGGGGACCGCGTTGACCACGTTGAGCGCATTGGCCGAGGTGCAGCAGTAGTCCACCTCGGTCTTGGTCTCGGCGGAGGTGTTCACGTAGCCCACGACGGTCGCGTCCGGGTACCTGGCCTTCACCTGCCTGATCTGTTCGGCGGAGCACATGGCCGCCATGGCGCACTTCGCCTCCGGCTCCGGGAGGAGGACCTTCTTGCCGGGGCTGAGGATCTTGGCCGTCTCCCCCATGAAGGAGACCCCGCAGAACACGATTATGTCCGCATCGGTGGCGGCGGCCTCCCTGGAAAGACCGAGGGAGTCCCCCACGAAGTCCGCCAGATCCTGTACCTCGGGGAGGGTGTAGTTATGTGCCAGGATCACTGCGTTCTTCTCTTTCTTGAGAGCGGCTATCTGCTGCGCTACCGACTGCATGTAGAACTGCCGTAGTGCGTCCGATTTTTAAACATTGTCTCCATACCCCGTCCGGTAACATGTCTTCCGACAGAGAGAGGTTGGCGGATTCCAGGTTCGCATGCGGGAGCAGGGAGCGGGCGTGCTTCGAAGCCGGCATAAAGATGGGCACCATATACCATCAGTTCGTGGGGACGCCCTTCTGCGAGAGGAACGTGGCCGAACTGGAGGCCGCCATCGCCGACTGCATAAAGGTCCAGCCCTACGTCCGCGATGCCAGGGTATCGATACGGCACGGGGACGGGAACAAGGAGGACCAGTACTCCTACTCCTCCCTTACGGGGGATATGATCGATGCGACCGTGGTCGTCGAGGTCGGCGGGACGGCGGTCAGGGCGGTCATGAGGTACGACGACGAGCTCGGATACCCGCTCATGTACATCGAAGACATCCAGTGAAAAATCCAACCCTGCGGTGTAATTTATAAAGGCCGCGGCGACTCATTCCCGTAGAACTACATTAGTATATATACTTTAAAGACCATCCAGAGCGGGGGACATCGCATTGGTAAACGAAATAAAGATTGGTATTACTGGACTCCCTGGTTCCGGTAAAACCTATACTTTGAAACGGGTCATAGAGATGCTCGGGACCAGCATAACCGTAGGTGGGATGATCGACGAGAAGATCACCGACGGGAGGCACGATATAGGCATCAATGTGTGCAACCTCCGGACCGGCGAGAAGGTCACATTCGCGAAACCGGGGTTGGAGAGCAAGATCTCCGTAGGAAATCTTGGTGTGGACCTGTCCCTTTTCGAATCCATCTCCATCAACGCCATAAAGACCGCCTGCGAAACCTGCGATGTCATAGTGATAGACGAGGTGGGCAAAGTGGAAGTGGAGAGCCAGGCGTTCGTGGACGCCGTGAAGGACGCCCTCGACGTGGACAAACCGATGATCCTCACCCTCCACAAGAAATCCAGAAACCCCCTTCTGCAGGACATAAGGCGGAGAGACGACGTGAGGATCCTCGAGGTCACGCCGACCAACAGGAACCTCCTCCCTCACAAGATAATGCGCCTGATGAACGGTGAAAACATTTGACGCCCCCCGGAGACATCATAACTGAGGGGAGCACCAAGATCCTGGTCCCCGCGGCACATTCCGTACACGGGCCCGGCAGGATAAACGCCGGATCCGTATTCTTCAACGAGCAGATGGCGTTCAACAGGGACGTCAGCGTGATGCTGCTCAGGGCCCTCCGCAGACCCAGCATGACCGTGGCGGACGCCATGACGGCCACCGGGTCCCGGGCGGTCAGGATAGCGAACGAGGTCCCCGGCACGGACGTGACGGCCAACGACTTCGACGCCAACGCCATCCCGTACATAGAGGCTAACATAGAGCTCAACGGTCTCGACAACTGCCGCGCCTCGCACGCCGACATGCACTGCCTGTTCGCCGAGAACGGCTACGACTACGTGGACCTGGATCCCTTCGGGTCCCCTTCCCTTTTCATACAATCGGCCATCCGCGGCTGCCGGAAGCGCGCCGTCCTGGCCGTGACCGCCACCGACACGGCCCCGCTGGCAGGCGCCCAGGCACCCAAGTGCAGGCGCAGGTACCAGTGCGAACCGATACGCGGCTACATGTGCCACGAGGGCGGATTGAGGATACTCATGTGCAACATAGCCCGCGAGATGGGCAAGTTCGACATGGGCATGCGCCCGCTCCTCTCCTTCTATGCGGACCACTACTACCGGACGTACGTGGAGATCGTACCCGGAACCAAGGCCTGCGACGACATGCTGGCACAGTTGGGTTACATGCGCTACGACCAGGAAACCCTGGAGAGGGACTGCGTCCGCGAGTACGACCCCGAGCACAGGCTGGGCCCCTTCTGGCTGGGCCCCCTCTTCGACAAGGAGCTCCTGGGGAGGATGTCCCCGGAGGGGATGGCCAAGGAGAAGAAGTGCGGCAAGATGCTGGGTATATGGAGGGACGAGATCGACTCCACCCCGTTCCTGTACGACATGAGCGAGCTGTCCTCCCTCACGAAGCTGTCCCCTCCCAACATGGACCTCTTCATAGAGAAGATGAACGAGGTCGGCCCCACCTCCAAGACCCACTTCTCCCCCACCTCGTTCATAACGGAGCTGCCCCTTAAGGACATCCTGGGGATCTACCGCGAGAACGGCAACGAGACCCCCCGGGAGTGATCGCATGGCGGGGATCCAGAGCGGGACGGCGGGGATCGAGCAGCCCCCGGGCGGATTCGTGCCGGCCGGGCTCTTCGACCCGGTGCCCCTGACCTACAGGGACGGCAAGTACCTGGGACAGGACAACATAGGCTGGGACATAGTGGAGAGCGCGGTATCGCTGCTCTCCGCGCTCGTCTTCCTGAACGAGAGGGACGGCTACCCCTACGACCGCAAGATCGTCGAGATAAAGGAGGCGGAGGAGATGGCGTTCCGCCATCTCGGCGGCGGTCTCGGCGCCTACGGGACGGCCTCGGCCTTCGACATGCTCGAGGACGGCATAGACTGCAGGTACGGAGGGGACTTCGACGACGCCTCCGTGGACAACGCCTGCAAGCTGGCCGCCTTCGCGCTCTCCGGCGGGGGCGGGAAGTACAGGCACCCGTCGCGCGTGAGGGCCAACGACCACACCTGCGAGAACATCCGCATAATGGTGAGGAGGACCACCGGGTTCTTCACCAACATAGGTCCGATAAAGAGGATGGGGTTCGACCTCTCCGGCGGAGGAGGCTCCAGGATCACGGAGGGCTACGGCGGGTACCTGACGGAATCGACCGTCTGGGACATCGCCACCTCCACGGAGCCGCTGCCGAAGGACAGGGTCCTGCAGCTGCTGGTGCGCTTCCTCATGTGCAGGCGTTCCGGGGACCCGGTCCTGGGGTCGGTGTCGAACATGGGCCTCGTGAACCCCCGCCTGAACTGCGCCTACATCGTGAACCGGTCCAAGCTCGACCCCGCCGTCCTGAGGCGCGTCGAGGAGGACGTCATCGGATGAACGGAGCGGCCAACCATGTATCTATAAATGTTTGAATGGGATGGGCATGGTTGATATCATATGCCTAGCCTAGCTGTCATCGGGTCCCAGTGGGGAGACGAAGGTAAAGGAAAGATCATCGACTACCTTGACGAGGGAGCGGACCTCATCGTGCGTTTCCAGGGCGGTAACAACGCCGGACACACCATAATAGTCGGGGACAGGGTCTTCAAGCTCCACGGACTGCCGTCGGGGGTCGTCAGACCGGGGAAGCTCGCTGTGATCGGCAACGGCACGGTCGTCAACATGGAGGACCTCCTGGGCGAGATAGCCCACGTAGAGGAGGCCGGGGGCAGCGTGGACGGCCTCAGGATCTCGGACAGCGCGGCTCTGATCATGGACTACCACGAGAAGCTCGACGGGGCCGAGGAGAAGTACCGCGGCAAGAAACCCGTCGGGACCACGAAGAAAGGCATAGGCCCCACCTACCAGGACAAGATCTCCAGGATAGGGTTCCGCGCCGGCGACCTGCTGGAGGAGGACACCCTGAGGGAGAAGATCGCCATGGTCCTCCCCTACAAGAAGGACATGCTGGCCCTGATGGAGGCGGGCGAGTGCGGTTACACCGCCGAGTCCCTCTTCGAGAAGATGACCTCCTGGGGGAAGAAGCTCGGGAAGTACATCTGCGACACCTCCGTCCTCGTGAACGAGTCCCTGGACGCCGGCAAGAACGTCCTGTTCGAGGGTGCGCAGGGGGCGATGCTCGACATAGACCACGGCACATACCCGTTCGTCACGTCGTCCGCCACCATGGCCGGCGGCGTCTGCACCGGGGCCGGCATAGCCCCCAACAGGCTCGACGGGGTCATGGGGGTCGTCAAGGCCTACACCACCCGCGTGGGGGAGGGGCCCTTCGTGACCGAGCTGAGGGGCGAGGAGGAGAAGAAGCTCCAGATCAAAGGCGGGGAGTTCGGCGTCACCACCGGCAGGGGCAGGAGGTGCGGATGGCTCGACCTCGTCGTGGTCAACCACGCCAACAGGCTCTGCGGATTCAGCAGCATCGCCGTCACCAAGATCGACGTCCTGAACGACTACGAAGTCCTCCCCGTCTGCACGGAGTACGAGATCGACGGCGTGAGGACGAAGTACTTCCCCGGATCCGTCAGGAAACTCGAGAGGGCCAAACCCATCTACACCGAGATGAAGGGATGGAAGGGATGGAACGACACCGAGGCCGTCGTCAAGGGCGGGTACGACGAGCTCCCCAGGGAGATGAAGGACTACATCGCCTTCATCGAGAAGGAGCTGAAGACCCCCGTGGACATCGTCAGCGTGGGACCCGACAGGGACCAGACCATCGACAGAAGAAAGAACTGGTGGAACTGATGGCCTACTGCCCCAGGTGCGGCACGCTGCTCAACCCCGGGGACAAGTTCTGCCCCAGATGCGGCACCTCCGCCGGAGGGGATGCCCAGGAGCCTCCCAGGACCCACGTCCCCCCGGTGCACGACGGGGCCCTCGACACGATATCGGTCCTGACCCTGCTCTGGGGCATACTGGCCATAGTCATCGGGACGGCCTCCGTGGTCTTACTGCTCCCCGGGAGCAGCGAGGAGGACGCCTTCATAATCACGGTGGTACTGATGCCTCTCGTACTGTCGGGCGCGTTCTCCCTGGTCACCTCGCACTGCGCGAGGAACAGGAAGAACTACGGCCTGTGCGTATGGTGCTGCGCCCTGTCGTCGGTATGCGCCGTCGGCAGCGTGGTGTGCTTCATCGTGGGGATCGCCATCTGCATCTGGCTCTCCGGCAAGAGGATCTACTTCACCTCGTGAGCGGCCGTCAAACGTTATATCCTCCGACCCCGATGCGCCGTACATGAGGATAGCCGTTGCCTACGAGGACGGGAAGGTCTTCCATCATTTCGGCAGTTCGAAGGTCTTCAGACTGTACGAGGCGGAGGACGGGAGGATCACGGACGTGCGCACCGTCGAGAACGATGCCCACGGACACGATGCGGTCATAGAGTTCCTTGAGCCATACTCGGTTGACGCGGTCATAAGCGGATCGGTATGCGCCGCCGGCTCTCGCCGGATGGAGGGCATGGGCATAAAGGTGTATTCCGGCGTGAAAGGGGATGCCGATGCTAAGGTGGAGGAGCTCCTCGCCGGGAGACTCCTCTCCGACAGGGAGAAGATGTCGAAGAGCGACATCGCGATAATGTGAGACGGCGGGCCGGGAAGGACCCGGCCGCCCCGCTCACTTCTTTTCGGGTACGGTCGCCCTGACGAACGGCGCCCTGTCGCATCCGAGGGGCAGCGTCGCATCGTAACCGACCTTCCAGGTGGTCCCCTTCGCCGAGGGGTCCAGCGACGAACCCGCGGCCCCGGGTATCCTGATGATGGCGTCGGCCTGCATCCTCGTCGCCACGGCCCATTCGACCTCGCGGTCGTCGAATATGTCTATGTCCTCGTCGACGATGATGACGTTCTTCATGGAGGTGTGGCCGGTGAAGGCGGCCATTATCGCGTTCACGCCGTCGCCCTCCTTGTTCTTGGCGATCGACACGACCCCGTTCAGCCAGCAGCAGCCCCCCTCCGTGAGGCGGACGTTCCTGACGCGGGGGACGGCCTGCCTCACCGTCTTGAAGATTATCGGCTCCCTCGGGACCCCCATCAGGAGGAAATGCTCGAACCCTCCGGGGAGGAGGAGCTGGAAGACGGGGTCCTTCTTGGCCCATATCCTGTCGATCTTCACGATGGGCTGCTCCCTCACCTCGTCGTACGTACCGGCGATGTCCACGAACGGACCTTCGGGGGCCGTCTCGGAAGTTATCCTGCCCTCGAGGACGTACTCGCAGTCGGCGGGGACCGTCAGCCCGCTGGGGAGCCTGGCGACCTTGAGGGGGGTGCCGTGCCCCTTCCTGTGCATGGAGGATGCGATGGTCAGCTCGTCGGTTCCGAAGTCCACCGACAGGGCGGCGGAGACCATGACCTCCGCGGGAGCCCCTATGCAGACGGCGATCCTGAGGTCCTCCCCGTTCTTCCTGGCCTCGTTGTACAGGGTGAACGTGTGCCTCGGGACCAGGCGTATCCCGATGGAGTCCCTGTCCCTGATGAGCATCCTGTGGTAGGAGGCGTTCCTCCTCCCCCCGTACTCCGACACGACGACGCCGGCCGAGATGTACCTGCCGGCGTCGTTCGGGAAGTACTTCACAATGGGGAGCCTGGTGAGGTCGAGGGGCAGTTCCTGGAACATGAACGCCGGTTCGGACGTCTCCTCGGTGGCGCACGGGGAGTCTATCGCATCCATGATGTGCGTCACCAGCTCGTCGCGACCTATGCCCATGGCCTTTGCGATCTTCTCGCGGGTGGAGTACACGTTGCCTGCGGCCCTGCCTCCGTTGAGGTCCCTGAAGAGGAACGTCGTCTCCTGGTCGCCCTGCATGTAGCGCGTAGCGTCGTAGTTGTCGGGGTCGACGGTTTCCTTGACCTCTTTCGCCCCTTCGAGATCGATTGTCATGGCTCAGACAATCGCGCCCGCGTAATTAATCCTTATCCGAGGGACCGTCCCCGCAGTCCTCGCGGAGGGCGTCGTACGATATGCGGCGTCCGCAGATGACCATGTCGCCGGACTCCAGGACGTAGGATATCCTCGACACGAGGGCGCCCACATCGAAAACCGGGAGCTCCATCGCGGTGCTGACCATCTTTATCATCTGGGAGAGGACGGCCTTGTAGTCCTCCTTCATCCCGTTGGCGTAGTAACCGCAGACGTTGCCGACGGCGCCTATGATGGCGATGATCTTCATCCTGCCCCTCTCGTCGTCTATCGCGTCCCGGTGGTAGGCGCTGAGGAACTTCTTGATCCACTCGCCGTATATGTTCACGTACTCGTTGACCGCCACCCACGAGCAGTGGGCGTCGTATATCAGCGCCGCCATGCGGTTGGACAGGCTCGCCAGGTAGAGTTCCACGGAGACGGGGAAGGCGAAGGCCATCATGGGGTCCCTGTCCTCGGCGATGAGCCTCTCCGCTTCGGAGAGGAAATCGACCATGGCGTCGGATATTATGCTGAGCAGGATGTCCTCCTTGCTCCTGAAACGGTTGTAGAGGCTCCCGTTCAGGATCCCCGCCTTCTTTATGATGTCGCGGGTGGTGGTGTCCTTGTAGCCCTTATGGTAGAAAAGATCCATCGCAGCTTCCATGATCTTCCTGCGGGATTCCTCGCGCCTCTCGTCCATCGACTTGGGTGCGGCTCTGTTCAGGGGCATACCTGGTTCCACTCCTATATCCAATCAAACACGAATCGGATATATAGATTTGATTGTGCTCAAAACAACCTGAACGCAGCCACTGGCGGTGTGCAGATCCGTTCGTGATAAATATATTATATAGAGCCGACGGATGCGCCCGTATCCCGGGATTATGTTCGCGGAAACAATAATGTTGAGCATGTTCAAAATATATTTATACCGAGACCCTAATCGATTCCCCAGGTGAACAAATGTTCTCGAAAATGGCGGACGTCATATCCAAACATTCCAAGGCGATAATCGCCCTGTGGATGATCGTCCTGATATGCGCCCTCCCCCTCGGATTGAAAAGCGGCGACGTTCTCGAATACGACATGAACAACATGTCCGGTTCGAGCACGGAGTCCACCGAAGGACAGGGCATAATCAACGAATACTTCTCAAACACGATAGATCTGTCGGAGATCCTCGTCATCTCGTACAGCTCCCCCGAGGAACTGGCGGAGGCCGTCGGGGTCTACGAGAAATTCAACGAACTGATGGCCGGCGAATACGGCGATAAGGTGACCGTATCGAATTACGGCAACTACTCCAGGACCGATGCGTCGACGTCCGGAGTGCTCATGGTGGCCATCGCCAACAACGACAGCGAATTCGATATTGTCCATGAGACCGAGAACATAAGGAACCTGGTGGACGATGCCAAGGCCTTCGTCGGGACCGACCTGACGACCTACGTGACCGGCAACTCCGCCATAGCCTACGATACGGAGTACTCCTCCATGGAGGACGTCTCCAAGATCGACCCCCTCTCCATCCTTATCATCTTCCTGCTGCTGGGTCTGTTCTTCTACGCGGTCGTCACCGCGATAGTTCCCCCGGCCACGGTCGGTATCGCCTACGGAATCGCCATGGCCGCCATCTTCGCCATAGGGTCGGTGATGGGCGTTTACTACATCACGAGCACCCTGATCCTCGTGTCCATGCTGGGTGCGGGATGCGACTATGCCATATTCATCATCACCAGGTACAGGGACGAGCGCAAGAAGGGCCTGTCCCACGACGAGGCCCTCAAGACCGCCGTCATGTGGGGCGGCGAGGCCGTCTTCACCTCGGGCGTCTCCGTCATCATCGGATTCGCCGCTCTGGCACTGTGCGACTTCTCCATGGTCCGCACCATGGGAATAATCCTCGCCATAGGAATAGTCATAGCCCTCCTCGCGGCCCTGACCTTCATACCCTCCCTCATAAACCTCCTCAGGGACAGGATATTCTGGCCCTCCAACATCGAGAGCTACAAGAGGGTGGAAAGCAGGATCGCCAACGGAGAGAAGGTCGGTCTCCAGGGCCGCCTCTCCAGGGGATCCAAGAGGTACTTCTCCTGGCTCGCAAGGAACACGAACAAGCACTCCAAACTGATAGCCGTGGCCCTGGTCGCCGTGTGCATACCCGGGCTCTACGTCTTCGCCGACTCGGAGGATTCCGCGGACATGATCAGCGTCATGCCCGACTCCGAGTCCGTCGACGGACTGAACCTCATAATGACCCAGACGAGCGGCGGAACGATAATGCCCACCTACATCGTCCTGGAACTGAACGAATCCATCGCGACAGTCGGCAGCATACCGTACGGCGGCAGCGAGATACCTTACGTCATATGGAACGAAAACGGTCTGAACACCGCGACCATGACCGGTGCCGTCCCTGCCGTCATGCGCATGACCCAGGAGATCAAGGCGAACCATGAAATGGTGGGAACCATAAACGGCCTCAACTCCTGGCAGCTGATCTACATGCAGACCGCCGCCACGTTGGGTACGGCCGATGCGGCGACCGTCAATGCAGCCCTGTACAGCGGGATGCCCCCCGCCGAAAGTGGCTATGTGGGGACGATCCTGGCCATGGCATCCGGACAGGACCCCGCCAACATCGACCCGACCGGGTTCACCGCATCCTGGGACACCGTCATACCCGGAACCCCGCTGACCGTGTCCAACGTCATAGACGGCATACTGAACGTGGGCACCGGGGTGCTCTCCGGAGACGGACAGCACGTCAGCATAATGGTAATCACCAACGACAAGCCCATGTCCAAGGACACCATGGACTTCCTGGACGAGCTCAGGGCCGACCTGCACGACGGGGACACGTCCTACGACGCCCTCTACAGCAGCGTATGGAGCGCCTCCTACGTGGCCGGCGCCTCCGCCTCCATAGACGACGTCTCCAAGGACATCGAGGGTCAGTTCGGCATGATCAGGATGGTCGTGGCCGTCCTGCTGATAGTGCTGCTGTTCTTCATACTCGGCAGCTACCTCACCCCCATCAGGTCCATAGTCACCATCCTGCTCAGCATATTCCTGACGATAGCCCTGACCCACGTGGTGTTCGAGGGGCTGCTGGGCACGCCGGTCATGTTCCTGATCCCGATAGTCCTGTTCGTGGTCCTGCTGGGACTCGGCATGGACTACGAGATCTTCATGACGACGAAGATCCGCGAGAACAGGATCAAGGGCATGTCCAACGACGACGCCATAGACAGCGCCATCAGGGAGACGGGACCCGTCATCTCGCTGTGTGCGCTGCTGATGGGCGGCACCTTCCTCACGATGGTGTTCGCCAACTCCTCGATGCTCAAGGAGTTCGGCTTCGCCCTCGGCGTGGGTATACTGATAGACGGCCTGCTGATGGTCGGATACGTCAGCCCCGCCCTCATGCACCTGATGGGAGACTGGAGCTGGAAGGGCCCCGGGTTCCTCACCAGGAAGCACGGCCTCAACCCTGACGGGAGCAGCATGACCGCCGCCCCCGCCGGCGCGGAGCGCATAGGAGGGGAGACCCCGTCCAGGCCCGCCACCGCCGAGGAGATCAGAGCGTACAGGCAGGAATGCTACTCCGAGATCGCCGAGAGGCAGGACAGGATAACCGCCCTCACCACCGAGGTCAGGAGACTCACCAACGACGGCAGGATCGGAAGGCTCGACGACGGCGGAAGGAAGGAGCTGGAGGCCAAGAGCAGGGAGCTCAGGGCCGAGAAGGAATCCCTCCGCGAGTTCAGGAAGAAGAACCTCTGAACGGCCGATTCCCAAACCTTTTGCAAACCCTTTCCAAACATCTTCGCCCGTACCCCGATTTTCGGACTCCGCATGCGGATGCGCGGGGTATTCGCAACCGCGGAGACACCTTCCCGTGCGGCGGACGGAGGACATCTCGCAACCCTATTATACACGCGCGGAAATGGAGCGAACATCATGTCAGAGCCCATAGAGGACATCATAAGGAAACTGGCACTGCAGAACGCGGTGTTCTTCAAAGGCAAGGCCAACCCCAAGGCCATCGTGGGGAAGATCCTCGGACAGTACCCCGAGTACAGGGCGAAGGTCGCCGAGATAACCGAGACGATCAACGGCATCGTGGAGGAGGTCAACGCCA
>DARY01000011.1:42702-68150 GCA_002503545.1 Candidatus Methanomethylophilus sp. UBA78 | reverse complement strand
CATGGTGGTCGTCAACCTCTACCCCTTCAAACAGACGGTCCTCAAGGAAGGTGCGACCTTCGAAGACATAGTCGAGAACATCGACATCGGAGGCCCCTCCATGATCCGTGCCGCCGCCAAGAACTACAAATCGGTGGCCGTCGTCACCGACCCGAGCCAGTACGGGGAGGTCATAGGCAACATGATCGCCAAGGACGGGGAACTCGACGACAAGATCCTCGGAAGGCTCATGGCGCAGGCGTTCACCGTCACCGCCAACTACGATGCCATGATCGCGGCCAAGATGAACCCCATCCTCGGGAAGGACCTGTTCCCCTCCTCCTGGCCCCAGCCGACCGAGAAGGTCTGGGACCTCAGGTACGGGGAGAACCCCAACCAGAAGGCCGCCTACTACGCCGACCCGTTCACCCCCGGGGTCACGATCTCCAAATCCAGGATCCTCCACGGCAAGGAGCTCTCCTACAACAACATCCTCGACATGGACAAAGCCATCGACATCGTCATGGACTTCGAGAGGCCCACCGCGGTCGTCATGAAGCACACCAACCCCTGCGGTCTGGCCAGCGACGAGACCATCTCCAAGGCCTTCAGGACCGCCTACGACGTGGACCCCCTGTCCGCCTTCGGCTGCGTCATCGCGCTCAACAGGACCTGCGACGTCGCCACCGCCAAGATGATCCACGAGTACTTCGTCGAGGTCGTCGTGGCCCCCGAGTTCGAGCTCGGAGCCCTCGAGGTCCTGAAGCTGAAGAAGAACATCCGCCTGGTCGAGACCGGCATGCCCCTCGGGCCCCAGTACCGCGTGAGGGAGATGAAGACCAAGAGGACGCAGGGCGGCCTCCTGGTGCAGACGGACGAGGATGTCCCGATCGACCCCAAGAACCTGAAGGTCGTCACCAAGCGCGCCCCGACCGAGGAGGAGATCCACTCCCTCATGTTCGCATGGAAGCTCGCCAAGCACGTGATGTCGAACGCCGTCGTCTATGTAAGGGGCGAGCATGCGGTCGGCATCGGTGCCGGACAGATGAGCCGTGTCGATTCCGCCAAGATCGCATCCTTCAAGGCCAACGAGCCCACCCAGGGATGCGTCATGGCCTCCGACGCCTTCTTCCCCTTCAGGGATGCGGTGGATGCGGCCGCCCAGGCCGGCATCACGGCCATCATACAGCCTGGAGGAAGCATCAGGGACCAGGAGTCCATAGATGCGGCCAACGAGGCCAACATCGCGATGGTATTCACCGGATGCCGTGTCTTCAGGCACAGCTGAGTCCGTGTGACGGCGGATCCCGCCCGGGTTTCCGGGCGGTCCGCCTTAAAACTTCAAGGTAAAATTCAGTCCTTCCTGGGGTCCGCGGTGGCCCCCTTCTCGGGCTCGCAGACGAGCTCTGGCACAATGGGTTTCCCTTCCGCCTTCCTCTTCATGTGCCCTCCCGGACCGCCCCTGGCGAGGTATGCCTTCTCCACGCATTCCGGGTCTTCGCATACGAATGCGGCGAATACGACCTGCTTGCAGGTTTTGCCGCAGAACTCGCATTTGTACTGTTCGAAGTCTAGCATATGGGGCGGTAATGGCGGACCGAGTAGATAGGCGTTACTCGATGTCCATGGAGAAGTGTGTGGACATCACCGAATGGGTCAGTGCGCCGATCGAGACGATGTCGGCGCATCCCGCATATTCGACTGCCGTATCGGGGCTTATGTTGCCGGAGGCCTCCACCAGGATGTCGGGGTTAATCTTCCTGAGGTCCTCCCTGAGGCGTTTCACGTCGGACGGGGAGAAATGGTCCCCCATCACTATGTCGGCGCCGCACTCGGCCGCCCTGATCCCCTCGTCGTGGTCGAGGACCTCTATTTCCACCGGGATTCCGTCCGGGACGTCCCCCATCTTTGACGCGACCGCTTCGATGCCCCCTGCGGCGGAGATGTGGTTGTCCTTCACCATGACCATGTCGTAGAGTCCCATGCGGTGCGGCCAGCCTCCGCCGAGGGCGATGGCCTTCTTCTCGAAATACCTGAATCCGGGGGTCGTCTTCCTTGTGCCAGCAACCTTCAGATTCGGGTCGGCGGCATGCACCCTCTCGCATACGGAATGGGTCATCTCGGCTATCCCGCTCATCCTCATGAGGAAGTTTAGTGCGGTGCGCTCGCAGGTCATGAGAGATTTCAGGGATCCGCGGGCCTCCAGGACCACGGTCCCCTTTTTCACTCTGTCCCCGTCCTTGACGAAGGTCCTGCACTTAACATCCATGATGGAGAAGATCGTGACGGCCTCGTCGAGACCGGCGACTACCGAGTCCGCCTCGCAGGTGATGACGGCCCTCCCCTCCCGGTCGGGGAGGAATATCCCCGAGGTGAGGTCGCCGTCTCCGACGTCCTCCTCGAGGAAGGGGCGCAGGTCGGGCGCTCTCATATGTCCAGCTCGAAGGGGACGTTCGGCTTGGGGAGGATGACGTTGTAATCCTCCAGGTCGGGGAGGAACAGCTCCCTCGTCTCGGAGTGCATTATGACGATGTTCTCGGGGTCGCACTCCCTTATGAACTGGATGATCTGGTCGTGTCCCGCGTGTGCGGAGAAGTCGAACTTCTGGACCTCGCAGGACACCTTGACGATCTCCCCGTCGAGGTTGATGCAGCCCTGCTCCATGAGCATCCTCCCGTTGGTGTCCTCCGCCTGGAACCCGACCAGGAGGATGGCGTTCTTCGGGTTGTCCTTGAGGGTCCTGAGGTAGGTCAGGACGGGTCCTCCGTCCAGCATGCCTCCGGTGGTGACGATGATCTGTCCTCCGACCGCTTTCTTCCTGGACGCATTGTTCCTTATCTCGTTGAACGTCCTCTTGGCGGCCTTGAGGGACTTGGCGTTCCTGATGTACTCGGGGTAGTCGAGGAACAGGTTGGTCACGGACCTTCCCATGCCGTCGACCCACATCTCGTAACCGAGGTTCTTCAGGAGCAGCATGATCTCCTGGGTCCTTCCGACGGCGAAGCAGGGGATGATGACGATCCCTCCCCTGTCGATTACCTCGTCGATCTTGGCCACGAAGGCGTTGATGGTGTCCTCCTTCGGGGGATGGTTCCTGCCGCCGTAGGTTCCCTCGATGAAGAGGTTCTTGCAGTCGCGGGGCCTGGCTCCGAGTACCAGTTTCTGATCCTCGGTGTGTATGTCGCCGGTGTAGAGGGTGCTGCTGTCGGCTTTGAATTCGAACATGGCGGCTCCGGGGACGTGCCCGGCGGCATGCAGGGTCACGTCGATGTTGCCCAGTTCTATCGTGTCTTCGAAAGCCAGCGGGACCACGTGCTTCATGGTCTTCTCGATTTCCTGCTGCGTGTAGGGGATGGGGTAACCCTCGGCCTTGGCTATCTTCAGGCTGTCGTACATCATGAGTTCGGAGATCTCCGCACTCAGAGGGGTGGTGAACAGCTCGCAGTTCTGCTTTCCGCAGACGGCCGGAACCATGCCGCAGTGGTCCAGATGGCTGTGGGTGAGGAACATGTGGTCGATCTTCCCCGGCACGGGCAGCGGGTACTCGGGAGGCTTGGTGGGACTGACTCCGTATTCCATGAGCATAGTTTTCCCATCGCCTTCCATGGACATGGCCATGCGTCCGACTATGTCGGCACCGCCTAAGAAGTTGAATTTCATTTTCATTAGATTGCACTCCTTGTTTCCCTCATGTGAGGGGGGTTGAATAGAAGCCAGACGGCTTCTGAGACTGTGATTTATGCGACTTGCTCCAGGCAGTCGTTAACGTGTTGCCTTACACGCTTTTATTATATTAATCTTTTAAAAAGACTCTCCGCCGACTGTGTCGGGGATCACGTCCGTGCATACGGGGACATGGTTTTTTATAGGAAGATATGTGCCAGATGGTTTAAAAAAATTCAAAGGTACCTGTTTATCGATATGACCCAGATTGAGTATTTTTACGATACAGGGTTTAGTATTTACGAAATGATTTTTTGTTTATAAAAGCGCTGTATCGGAACAAGACTATTTATCTTTAAAAACAGTTATCTGGGTATGAATGGTTGGACTAAGACGTTCGGCATCATTGAAATGATTGCCGCCGTTATATTCACTGTAGCCGTTGTTCTGGCAAAGCTCGATGGGATGTCCATCGCAGCTATTTCCCTGGATGATTTCCTCGCTAACGACACTTACAAACTCCTAACAATCGCCGCCGGAGGTCTTGCGGTGATCGGAGGTCTGGGTTCAATCGTGGCGGGTTCTAAAGCCCGCTCCGCATTCAATTGCGTACTGGGAGCCCTCGTAGCGCTCATGGGGGCCGTCTATCTCATGGCCGCCACCGGAGAGATCGACTGGGTACAGAGCAACGTGGATCTGTTCCTGACGGTGCTCTTCGCAGTAACCGCCATCATGGCCATCGCATTCACCGTTTCCAGGAGGAGATATGTCGGCATCGTCGTGTTCATCATCCTCTTCCTGTTCATACTGGTTCTTAAGGGAAGGGACTTCGACGGGGAGATCGTGGACGTCCTCGGGTTCGGTTTCCCGCTCTATGCATTCGCGGCAGACATGTTCATGCCGATAGTCGGGGCAATGCTCCTGTTCTTCATCGGATTCTTCGTCACCCTGTATGCCGTAAAGGAGTCCAGAGCTGTCGTGGTCGTCGAGGCTTCCGAGGAAGAGATTGTCGAGGAGGCGTCTGAGGAGCCTGCTCCCGCCGCAGCTGCCGAGGAACCCGTCGCCGCTGTCGAGGAGGAGAAGCCTGCTCCCGCCGAACCCGCTCCCGCCGTCGCCGTTAAGTCTGCAGCAGAGGAGAAGCCTGCTCCCGCTGTCGAGGAGGAGAAGCCCGCGGAAGAGCCGGCACCTTCTGTCGCAGCTCCCGCCGCAGAGGAGAAGCCTGCCGAGGACATCCCCGCGATGCCCAAGGTGATGAGCTCCCAGGCGGCCGCCGCTACCGCGGCCGCCGCCAAGGCCGAGCAGGAGGAGAGGCTTTCCGAGGAGTCCGCCGCGGAGGAGAAGCCTGCCGAGGACACCCCTGCCGTCTCCGAGGAGGATGGGGAGAACCTGCCCGAAGAGGACTCCGAGCCCATGTCCGAAGACGAGGGCGACGACTCTTCATTCGACGATCTGGGTCTTGAGCCCGACACCCCCGAGACCTTCGTGAGGAGAGCCGCTTGGAACAAGGGTCTCCGCTGCAGGAGGAACTACGGCAAGCACAAGATCCCCGTGGCCTTCGTCAAGGGGAAGGTCGCGGTCTTCGTCGACGACGGCGTACCTTCCGCATCCAGGGACGAGGTCCTCGTCAAGGAGGGGTGGACCGTCCTCCACTTCGCAGAGGCGGACGTCACCGACGGTTCGATCGAGGCGGACATAATCCTCAAGGCCGTCAAGGAGAACGTCAAGTCCACCAAGAAGAAGCGCAAGACGACCAAGCGCTGAGGAAGACCGACCCGGGGTTCAGGCCCCGGGCCGGCAAACCGTTTACCGAGGGTGTTCATGACCGAAGGCAGCCCATCCGTTTCGTCCGCATCCGATTCCACCACGGACACCGTCTCGAAGCAGACTGTCCGCAGGGAAGGCAGGCGCAGTCCCTTCGAGGCGATCTTCGACCGCGAGAAAAGGACGGCGGCGAGAGGCGTCCCGGAAGGCCGGGAACGTGACCATCCTTAAGCCCTTCATTATTCCCACTAAAAATATTAAATAGCGTAAGCCAGTTGTCCGCACCAAATAACAGAGGCTGATAAGTTTGTTTTGCCCTGAATGCGGCTCAATGATGTTCCCGAGAGACGGAAGGTACAAGTGCGCTAGCTGCGGTCGCGAGGAGGATGCGACCGGTAAAGCCCAGGTATACAAGACCGATTCTCAGAACAGGGAGATGACTGTCGTCTCCGAGAATGATGCGACCCTTCCGAAGACCCGCATAACGTGTCCCGACTGCGGACACACCGAGGCATACTACGTCATCAGGCAGACCCGCGCCGCGGATGAGCCTGAAACCATGTTCTACCGCTGCTGCAGGTGCAACCACACGTGGAGACAAAACTGACCTTTTAATGGAGTGAGATAGGATGTTCAAGGCAGAGATAAAATCGGATACCCTGAAAGGTATCGTCTACATCGTTTCGACGTTGGTGGACGAGGTGAAGTTCACGATCCACCCCGACTCGCTTTCCCTGAAGGCGATCGACCCGGCGCATGTCGCGATGCTCGACATAACCGTGAGCAAAGACGCCTTCGACAGTTACTCTGCCGACGAGACCGAGATCGGCCTCGACCTCGACAAGGTGAAGTCCGTCCTCAAGCTGGCCGGCCCCGGGGACACCATCGTCATGGAGCACGACCCCGACCAGGGGAGGCTCACCTTCAGGACAGGCAACATAACCAGGCGCATGAGCCTGGTCGACACCGGCAGCATGAACGATCCCAAGGTCCCGCAGATCGAACTCTCCACCGACGTGAAGGTGAAGATCGACCACCTCAAGAAGGGGATCAGTGCGGCCGAGTCCATATCCGACCACATCTCCCTGACGGCGGACCCCGACGGATTCGAGCTGGTCTGCGAGGGCGACACCGACCTGGCCAGCCTCAGGCTTCAGGCGTCGGACCTGGAGGGGCTGAAGTCGAACGGCAAGGTCAACAGCCTGTATCCGCTCGACTACTTCTCCAACATCGTCAAGGTGATCCCGGCCGGGACCGTCGTGGACATCCAGCTGGACAACGATTACCCCGTGAAGATACTGTTCACACTGGCGGACGGCAAGGCTGACGTCGTCTACTTCCTGGCTCCGAGGATCGAGAGCGATTGAGGCGTGTCAGATGATGAACGACTTAGGCATCGGAGAGATCCAGAACATAGCCAACAAACTCAGGCTGGACGTCATAGAGATGACGACCGCGGCCGGATCCGGCCACCCCGGAGGTTCTCTCTCCGCCGCGGACCTTCTCGCCACCCTGTACTTCCGCATCATGAACATCGATCCCCAGAACCCCTACATGGAGGACAGGGACCGTTTCGTGTTATCCAAGGGGCATGCCGCCCCCATACTGTACGCCGCCCTCGCCGAGAGGGGGTACTTCCCGCTCGAGGAGATCAAGACGCTCAGGAAGATAGGCACCAGGCTGCAGGGGCATCCCGCCTACCGCGAGGTCCCGGGCGTGGAGGTTACGACGGGGTCCCTCGGACAGGGGCTCAGCATGGCGTGTGGCATCGCCCTCGCCGGCAAGATGGACGGCAAGGACTACCGCACCTACTGCCTCATGGGCGACGGGGAGCTCCAGGAAGGCCAGAACTGGGAGGCGGCGATGTTCGCCCACAAGTACGGTCTCAGCAACCTGATCGGTTTCGTCGACCGCAACCGCCTGCAGATATGCGGCAACACGGAGGATGTCATGTGCCTCGACCCCCTCCCCGAGAAGTTCAGGGCGTTCGGATGGAACGTCATCGTGATCGACGGCCACAACATCCGCCAGATAATCGATGCCTGCGAGAAGGCGGTCAGGTCCAGGAAGAACCCGACCGTCGTGATAATGAACACGGTCAAGGGCAAGGGCGTCTCGTTCATGGAGAACAACGTCGAATTCCACGGGAAGGCGTGCAACCCCGAGGAGTATGCCAAGGCCGTGGCGGAACTCAAGGCGGTGATACAGTGACAAGCAAGAGACTCGCCCAGCGTTCCTATTACGGAAAGGCCCTGGCCGATCTCGCGAAGACGGATGACAGGGTCGTCGTGCTCGACGCGGACCTCGCCGGCTCCACCAAGACCGGGAACTTCGCCAGCGCCGCACCCGAGAGGTTCATCGAGGTCGGCATAGCGGAAGCCAACATGATAGGTGTGGCGGCCGGGCTGGCCGCCTCCGGCAAGACCGCTTTCGCATCCACGTTCGGCGTGTTCGCCAGCGGGAGATGCTGGGAACAGATCAGGATGGCCGTGGCCTATCCGAAGCTCAACGTTAAGATCGTCGCCACCCACTGCGGACTGTCGGTCGGTCCCGACGGGGCCACCCATCAGGCCCTGGAGGACATATCCCTGATGCGCTCGCTCCCTAACATGACCGTGATCGTGCCGTGCGACGCCTACGAGGCGTACGCCGCCACCATGGCCCTGGCGCAGATGGAAGGTCCCGCCTACATGAGGATGGGGCGCTCCGAGTTCCCCGTCGTGATGCCCGAGGGCTGCGAGTTCAGGATCGGGAAAGCCACCGTGATGAGGGAGGGCTCGGATGTGTCCATCATCGCCTGCGGGCAGATGGTGGGTGCGGCCCTCGAGGCGGCCGAGGCGCTTTCCGCCGAGGGGATAAACGCGGAAGTCGTGAACATGTCCACCATAAAGCCCCTCGATTCCGAGGCAGTGGAGGCGACCGTCGCCAAGACCGGTGCCGTGGTCACGGTGGAGGAGCACAGTATAATAGGGGGACTTGGTTCCGCAGTGGCGGAGTACCTCTCCGAGAACATGCCGGCCCCCCTGGTCAGAGTGGGGACCCGCGATACCTTCGGCGAATCCGGAGAAGCGGACGAGTTGCTTGTAAAATACGGTTTGACGGCTTCCGACGTGGCGGCCGCGGCCAGAAATGCTATCAAGAAAAAGAGATGATTTGATGAAGATATTCATAGACACCGCGAATCTCGACATGATCAAGGAAATCAACAACTGGGGCATCCTCGACGGAGTCACGACCAACCCCAGCCTCGTGGCCAACGAGAACACCGACACCCCCACCCGCGTGAGGGAGATCGCCAAGATCCTGGGCGACCGCCCCGTGTCCGCCGAGGCGATGGCCATCGACGCCGAAGGGATGATTGCGGAAGGCAGGAAACTGGCGGCCATAGCCCCCAACGTCAACGTCAAGCTCCCCATGTGCATAGAGTCCCTGAAAGCGACGAAGACGCTCTCCTCCGAGGGGATCTCCGTCAACATGACCCTCATCTTCGACCCCCTGCAGGCCCTCATGGCGGCCAAGGCCGGAGCGAAGTTCGTATCCCCCTTCATCGGGAGGCTGGACGACATCGGGACCCGCGGGACGGACATGCTCTCCGAGACGGTCCAGATCATCCACCAGTACGGTTTCGACACCGAGGTCATCGCAGCGAGCATCAGACACCCCACGCACGTTCTCGACGCGGCCGAGATGGGTTGCGACATCGCGACCATTCCCTATGACATCCTCAAGAAGATGGTGGCCCACCCCAAGACCGAGGAAGGCATAGCGAAGTTCAAAGCGGACTACGAGAAGGTCAACGGCAAGCAGTAACCGGAGATCACCAGATGCCGGATGTAACAGTCGTAGGCGGAGGCCCGGCGGGTTCCCTGTCCGCGAGACTTCTGGCCGCATCCGGCCTGGACGTCGTCGTGCTGGAGGAGCATAAGCAGGCGGGGGTGCCCATGCACTGCGCCGGCATGCTCTCTCCGGAGACGATACGCCTGTCGGGGGTCCAGCCCGAGATTCTGGGGACCGTGAATTCGGCCGACGTCATTTTCCCGGACGGCCGTGTCCTCGAAGTAGGGAGGCGCACCCCCATGATATACGCCGTGGACCGCGCCGACCTCGACCGGAAGCTGGCGGACAAGGCCTGCGAGTTTGGTGCGGATTTCAGATACGGGGTCAAATGCAACAGGGCGGTCACCGATTCCAAATGCGCCACCGTCGACACCAACGCCGGGACCATAAGGTCCGACATAGTGGTCGGTGCGGACGGACCCTCCTCCAAGATAGCGCTGTCCGTCGGACACAATCTTCCTCTCGAGATAATCGTGGGGATGCAGACCGACATAAAGTACAGGATGGAGGACCAGGAGAGGATGGTCCTGCGCCTGGGCAGTTCCGTCGCCCCCGGGTTCTTCTCGTGGCAGCTCCCCATGGGCGACATAACCCGCGTAGGGCTGTGCGTCTCCCCGCCCCTGCGTCCGGCGGATTATCTGAAGAATCTCCTGAAGATCTCCGGTCTGGAGGACAGGGAGAAGGTGCAGAAGTTCAGCGGCAAGATCCCCATCGGCGGCAGGCGCACATCCTACGCGAACCGCACCCTGCTCATCGGCGACGCCGCCGGCCAGATAAAGCCCGTCTCCGGCGGAGGCCTCTTCCCTATCTTCAAGGCGGCCCCCATATTGAACGACACCGTGAACAGCGCATACAACCTCGGGGTCTTCAATTCCTCCGTGCTGGCACTTTACGAGAGGGGGTGGAAGAAGGCGTTCGGCAGGGAGATCTCCAAGGGTGCCAGGATGAGGTCCCTGTATACCAAGATGGACGACGAGCAGATGAACTACGTGGGGAAGCTGTTCGACACCCCGGAGATAAAGGACTCGCTGGGTATGATCGATTTCGACGACCCGAGCAACGTGGTCAGGCCCATACTGTCCCAGAAGGGGATAAAGACCGGCATGCTGAAGGTGTATCTGGGGAAGGGCAGATGAGGCAGGTACGGGAGGCCAAGGTCCCGGAGGACGAGGCATCCGAGATGATACCCAGACTCTTCAGGGACGGCATAGCCGACCCGTCCGCCCGCATAACCCGTGTCGATGGATTCCGTCTTGTCCCCGTAATGGAGGGTAAGGAGGGATCCGTGCGCGCGCTGGGACTCGAGATGGTGTCCGGACCGGCGTATTCCGAGCAGTCCCGTCCGCCCATGGAGAGGATAAAGGCTCTGCTGGAAGACATCCCCGCTCACGATCTGGCACATATGCCGGAGAAGTGGGAGATCGCCGGCGACGTCGTCACGTTGAAGCTCCGTCCCTCCCTTTTCCAGTACGGCGGGAGGATCGGGAGGGCGTACGCCGAGGTCCTCGGGGTCTCGACCGTCCTGGCCGACGTATCCGGCGTATCGGGGGAGTTCCGCGTGCCCGACATGAGGGCCCTCTACGGGGAGCCCAAGGAGTCGGTCAAACTCGAGAACGGCATAAGGTACTGTTTCGACGCGACGAAGGTGATGTTCGCTTCGGGGAACCTGGCCGAGAGGAGGAGGATGGAGCATCTGGACTGCACGGGCGAGACGGTCGTGGACATGTTCTGCGGCATAGGGTACTTCACCCTCCCTCTGGCCAAATTCTCGGGTGCCAGGAGGGTCTTCGCCTGTGAGAAGAACATCGAATCCTACGGTTTCCTCCTCAAGAACATCGCCCTGAACGGGGTCGCTGACAGGGTCATACCGATACTCGGGGACAACAGGGACATCCCCGGCCGTGCATTCGCCGACCGCATACTGATGGGATACGTCCAGACGACGTCGGGTTTCCTCGCCAAGGCGGTCCGCATGGCCAAACCCGGCTGCACGATACACTACCACGACACCTTCCCCGTCGGCAGACAGGAGGAGATGGTGCGCTCCGCGTTCTCGGCCGCATGCGGCGGCCGCGGATTCGAGATAGGGCCGATACACGAGGTAAAATCCTTCGCGCCGTCGGTCTCCCATTACGTGGCCGATGTCCGCGTCCTCTGATCAGACCGATTCTCCCGAGCTGCATGCCATGAGGAGGGTGTTCATCTCCCCGCGGTACGTCTTCCCGTCGGCGTCCAGCACCTTCCTGGCGAAGGGAACGAGGAACTGGGCGAAGTCCAGGTCGTCCGGCGTCAGGTTCAGGCCGGTCTTCCCGTCCTTATCCAGGGCGAACACGAAGGAGGCCGCGAGGGCCTTGGATTTGGAGTCCCTGAGGGTCGATTTGGACAGTGTCTCCCTCAGCATATCCATCCCTCCGACCTTCGCCGCCTTCGCCAGGTCGTCGGCCAGTTTCGTCATCGGGCCGGCCTTGTGGAAAACAGGCAGGCTGTTCACGACGTCCTGGGAGACGAACGTCCTGCGGGCCTCGTCCAGGACTATGGAGAAAGACGATCTGGGTCTTTCGCTGTAGCGTTCCGCGAAGGAGTCCGAGGTGTATGCCGCTATTATGCCCTTCCAGTCAGATTCCCAGAGGTGGGCGGTGGCCTCGCTGGTCTTGCCGTTCCTCAGCACGACGGCGCGGGGGTTGGAGCGAAGGAACTTGGCCAGGGCGGCCTTCTCTCCCTCCGGTCCCTCCAGGTCCCCGACGAAGCCGTCCAGGTCGGAGCCGTAGTTCCTCTCCCCTATGATGAGGGTCAGGCCGCCGCTCTTGGACAGCTCGCCCATCTTCTCCCTCTTCACCTTCTCTATGAGCATGCGGTCCGTCATCCTGCCGACCATGTACTCCTTCAGGTCGTTCCCGGTTATGCTGACGGTGCCGCTCTCCTTCTCGGAATGGTACTTGTGCTCCACCGACACCTCGAAGTCGTCCAGCGGGTCCTCGGCGCATAGCCTGGAGACGAGGTACGTCAGCGTGGAGACGTCCTTGGCGCAGTCCTCGCATATATGGATGGTGATGCCGTTGGATTTGACCCTTATGCTGAGGGAGACGGTCCCCTCGTGCCCGCAGTCGACATCGTCGTCGGGGAATTTGTAGGGGGTCTCCCACCAGGTGTCGTAGAGGTAGTCCTCCGGCATGTTCGGTTTGTCCGAGCAGACGGTGTTCTCCCCGAACGAGTAGAGGTAGAGCCCCTCCTTCTTGATGAGGGCGTTGTAGTAGAGGAGCCTCAGTTTGGGATCGTCGTAGTGCTGGCACCCTATGAGGAGGGGTACGGCCACCGAACCCCTCACGGCGTAGGGGACCCTCTCGCCGCCGATGACGGCCGTGGCCAGCAGGGGGACTTTTCCGGCCGCGTTGAGGGAGATGGTCCCGGCGTAGGCCTTGGCCATGCTGTCGAAGCCCTTGGAGGCGAGCTTGATCAGGGTCTGGTCGTCGTCCTTGTAGCGGTTGATCTTGTCGATGTCCTTGAATATCTTGTCGAAGACGCACTTCCTGCAGTTGCCGGCGCACATGGGTCTCAGGAGCCCCGGGTTCTCGGCGAGGTCCTTGGAGCGTCCCAGGACGTCGTCCTCCAATCTCTTGGAAGCCTGTTTCACCCCTCTCATCCTGAGGTGCTTCTTCTTTTCGGCCATACCGCTCCTATCGCTGATTCCGATATTAACAGTTTGGATTGCACGCATCCATGCGCGCGTGCGCCGGATGCCGATGCGTTTCCTGACCTACTTTATTAATGCGCGTGCAGATTACCCCCCGTGAAAGACATAATAGCCGGCACGGCGGCCGAGATAAGGGACATGCGCATCCGCGGCGCAGGGAGAATAGCGCGTGCGGGGGCCTCCGCCCTCGCCGATTATGCCAGGGATTACAGCGGGAGCGACCTGACCAGGTTCAGGGAGGACATATCCAGAGCCTCGGAGGTCTTGCTGGATTCCAGACCGACCGCCGTGTCCCTGTGGAACGGTGTCCAATCCGCCATCAGGGATGTGGATTCGGCCGGGTCCTTCGAGGAGGCGAGGGAGTCGGTGGTCAGGAACGGCGCGGCCTTCGTGGAGTCTTCCGAGAAGGCCGTGGAGACCATCGCCAAGATAGGTGCCAAGAGGATAAAGGACGGGGACGTCCTGATGACCCACTGCAACAGCAGCGCCGCCATAGGCGTCATCGCGGAGGCGGTGAGGCAGGGCAAGGATGTCAAGGTATACGCCACGGAGTCCCGTCCCTGGAGGCAGGGCATCCTGACCATCAGGGACCTCAGCGCCGCGGGAGTGGACGTCACGCTGATCATAGACAGCGCCGTCCGCACCGTCATGTCAAGGGTGGACCGCGTTTTCGTCGGTGCCGACACGATAACCTCGTCCGGCTCCCTGATAAACAAGATCGGTACGTCCCAGGTGGCCCTCGCGGCCTCCGAGGCGCGCGCCGAGTTCAACGTCTGCAGCGAGACCTACAAGTTCTCGCCGAAGACGCTGTTCGGGGACTCGGTCACCATCGAGGAGAGGGACACGGGTGAGATCGTGAGGCCGGGCGAGATGCCGGAAGGGGTGAAGGTGTTCAACCCCGTCTTCGACACGACGCCGGCCAAGTACATTGACAACATAATCACCGAACTGGGTATCATGTCTCCCGGCGCCGTATACGGCGTCATGGCGAGGCAGCTGGGAGAACGCATAAACAACTACATCTGAGGAATCTGAAATGAAATCGTATTCATACATGAGTCTGGGGGAAGAGGTCGACAAAGAGGCGTACGTCATAACGAAGTACCGTGTGACGACGGACCTCCCCATAGAGAAAGCGGCCGAGGCGATAGCCGCCGAGCAGTCCACCGGGACCTGGACGGGCATATCGACCCTGAACGACGACGTCTTCGGCAAGTACGCCGGGAAGGTGATCGCGATAGAGGGGGACATGGTGACGATCGCCTTCCCCATCGAGGATTTCTCCGGCAGGTACGGCGGGGTCCCGCAGATCCTCTCGGTCATATCCGGCAACCTGTTCGGCCTCGGCGCCCTCAAAGGGGTGAGGCTGGAGGATGCGATCTTCCCGAACTCGTTCCTGAAACAGTACAAGGGCCCCAAGTTCGGAGGGGAGGGCATAAGGAAGATGCTCTCCCGTCCGGAGAGGCCCCTGGTCGGCACCATCGTAAAACCCAAGATCGGACTCTCCCCCAAGGACACGGCGGCCTACGTCTACGAGGCGGGCGTGGGAGGTCTCACCAACGGCAAGGACGACGAGACCCTCGTCGACCAGAACTTCTGCCCCATCGAGGAGAGGACCAAGGCCGTGGCCGAGGCCCTCGACAGGGTGGACGAGGAGGGCGGGCATATGATGCACGCCATAAACATCAGCAGCAACGCCAACGACATCGTGCAGCTCGCCGAGGATGTCCAGAAATGGGGTGCCAGGGAGATCATGGTGGACGTCCTGACCACCGGGTTCGGAGCACTGCAGGCGGTGGCGGAGGACCCCAGGATAAAGGTCCCGGTCCACGTCCACAGGACCATGCACGGGGCCATAACCAAGGACCCGCTCAACGGAGTCGCCATGCGCGTGTTCTCCAAGCTGGTCCGCATGTGCGGCGGCGACGCCCTCCACATAGGGACGCTCGGAGTCGGCAAGATGGAGGGTCATATGGACGAGGGACTGCTCAACCTCGACGCATGCAGGGACAAGGGGGTCCCCTTCAAGACGATGATGCCCGTGTGCTCCGGAGGCATGTACCCCGGCATAGTGCCAGCGGTCATAAAGGCCACCGGGACCGACGTGCAGATCCAGGCCGGAGGCGGGGTGGCGGGACATCCGGAAGGCGTCAGAGGCGGGGCGAGGGCGATGTGCCAGGCGGTAGATGCCGCATTCGAGGGCATATCCCTCGAGGAGTACGCCAAGACCCACAGGGAACTGCGCGAGGCCCTCGACAGGTGGGGTTCTAAATGAAGCTCAGAGCGAGGATAGTGGACATCATGTCGTCCTCCCCCGCGGTGGGGATGGACCCGGCGGACTGCTCGGAGATTGGCGTCAAGGAGAACGACCGCGTCCGCGTGTCCAGCGGCAAGGCGGAGATGTCCGTCCTGCTGCTGACCTCCGACTCCTTCGTCCAGACGGGAGAGGTCCTCGTCCCCAACGCGGTGGCCAAGAGGCTCAGCGTCAAGGACGGCGACGAGGTCGACGTAGTGTTCTCCCCCAGTCCGGAGAGCGTGCGCTCCATAAGGAAGAAGATGGACGGGGAGGTCCTCACCGACAAGGAGATCCAGGGGGTCGTCAAGGACATCTACCTGGGCAGCCTCTCCAACATAGAGGTGTCCTCCTGGCTCACCGCCCTGTACATCAACGGCATGAACATCGACGAGATCGCGGCGTTCGCCAGGGCCATGGTCGACACCGGGGACGTGATCCCCTTCGACAAGGCCCCCGTCTTCGACTTCCACAGCATGGGAGGGGTCCCGGGCAACAAGATCACGCCCATAGTGGTCTCCATAGTGGCGGCCGCCGGGCTGATGCTCCCCAAGACCTCCTCCCGCGCCATCAGCAGCGCGTGCGGGACCTCCGATTTCGTGGAGACGTTCTGCAACATAGAGGTGACCGCGGAGCAGCTCAAGAAGATCGGTGAGACGGTCGGGGGAGCGTTCGTATGGGGAGGTTCCATGAACATAGCTCCGGTGGACGACATCGTCATCAAGATCGAACATCCCCTGGGCATCAACCCCCGGGCCCAGATGCTGGCATCCATCCTCAGCAAGAAGCTCGCCATCGGTGCGAAGTACCTGCTGGTGGACATACCGACCGGTTCCGGCACCAAGGTGCCCACCCTCGAGGACGCCCGCGCCTACGCCAGGGACTTCATGGACCTGGGGGAGAAGCTGGGTATCCACGTGGAATGCGCCATAACCTATGCGGACCAGCCGGTCGGAAGCGCCATAGGCCCCAACCTGGAGGCCAGGGAGTGCATCCGCATCCTCGAGGGCAACGAGCATCCCGCAAGCGTCATCGAGAAGGCCTGCGAGTGCGCAGGCATAATACTCGAGATGGGCGGACTGCAGAACGGTACGGAGAAGGCCCGCGAGCTCCTCAGGTCCGGTGCGGCGCACAAGAAGTTCCTGGAGATCGTGGCGGCGCAGGGCGGAAGGGCGGACCTCAGATCCGACGACCTGAAACCCGGGAAGTTCACCGTCGACATCACCTCCTCCAAATCCGGTTACGTCCACTCGATCAACAACAAGGACATCGTGGCCGTAGCCAAGGCCCTGGGGTCGCCCAACGACAAGGGTGCCGGGCTCCTCCTGCTCAAGAAGAAGGGTCAGAGGGTCGAGGTCGGGGACGTGCTGTTCCAGCTGTTCGCCGACAACGAGGCTAAGCTCGCCCGCGCCAAGGACATGGCCGAGAGGTACCAGCCGGTGGCGATCGAGGGCATGCTCATAAAGAGGGTCTCCGCACCGCAGCCCAGGTGATGCGGACGGCGCGGTTCTGCTTCACGGTCGACCTGGACAGGGACGTCAACGTCGAGGTCCCCGGCCAGACGGAGGCCGGGTCGCTGGACAGGGGCGGCGGGACCTCCCCGAGGTTCTCCTCCTCGGCCAGGGGCCTGGAGCTCCTCTCGGAGATGCTCGACCGTCTGGGTATGCCGGCCACGTTCTTCTGCGAGGGCCGCACCCTGGAGGCCATAGGGGACTACTCCGGATGTCTGGCACATTTCGAGCTGGGCGTGCACGGATATGACCACGAGGCCCTGGGGCACATGACCCGTCCCGATGCGGTGGAGGCTGTGAGGCACGGCTGCCGGGCCGTGAGGGATGTCACCGGCAGGAACCCCGTCGCCTTCCGCGCCCCCTACATGAGGCAGCCGCGTGCGGTGGGGGATTTCCTCAGGGAGGTCGGATTCGGCATCCACATAGACTCGTCCCAGTACGCCTACGGCGACGACTGCGTCGCGACGCTCCTCCCCGGATACGTGGCCGAGATACCGGTCACCGAGGGCATAGACGCCGAAGGGAACAGGATCTCCGCGTACCTCTGGCCGATGCACGAGGGGAAACGCCGTCCGCAGGACTATGCGGACCTGGCGGCATCGGTGCCGGAGGACGGCGTGTTCGTCCTCGCAGACCACACCTGGCACATAGCGGAGTCCCGTTCCCGCGGGGTGTTGTCCGGCGACGACCTGAAGGAGAACCTGGACAGGACGGAGGAGGCCCTGCGCCTCATACTCGACGCCGGTTACGAACCGTCCACTCTTTCGGAAGTCTCCCGTTCGGCCTTCTGACGCGTCCACGGGTAATTATAATATAAGGCGGTGCCATAGTCGACGGAGAATATGGCTGCCAAATTGATTCTCGGCAAGGATGTTTCCGAACAGATCTACGGCGAGCTCAGGCAGAGGATCGAGTCTCTCAAGTCGAAGGGCGTGACCCCGGGACTCGCGGTCGTCCTCGTCGGAGAGGACCCGGCATCCCAGGTGTATGTCAGGATGAAGGGTAAGAAATGCGAGGAGCTCGGCATGCACTCCGTAACGGTGCTGATGCCGGAAAGCACCACGCAGGACGAGCTTCTGGCCAAGGTCGCGGAGCTCAACGCCGACCCCTCCGTGCACGGTTTCCTGATACAGCTCCCGCTCCCGTCCCACATAGACGAGAAGATCATCGTGAACGCCGTCGACCCGGCCAAGGACGTCGACTGCTTCCATCCCAGCAACGTGGGCAAGATGCTCATCGGCGAACCGGACTTCCTTCCGGCCACCCCCGCCGGGGTCCAGCAGATGCTCGTCCGCAGCGGTGTGGAGACCAGGGGCAAGCACGTCGTGGTCGTCGGGAGGAGCAACATCGTCGGCAAACCGATGGCCGCCATGATGGTTCAGAAGGGCACCGGCGCCGATTCGACCGTGACGGTCGTGCATTCCCGGACCGAGGGTCTGGCCGACATAACCAGACAGGCCGACATACTCATCGTGGCCATCGGCAGGGCGAAGTTCGTCACGGCCGACATGGTGAAGGACGGGGCCGCCGTCATAGACGTCGGCACCAACAGGATCGAGGACCCTTCCGCGAAGAACGGGTCCCGGCTGGTGGGGGACGTCGATTTCGAAGCCGTCGCCGCCAAGGCATCCTACATAACCCCCGTTCCGGGCGGTGTGGGACCCATGACCATCTGCATGCTCATGGCGAACACCGTCGCGGCGGCCGAGAGGAGCGCCGGGTTATGATAAACGAATGCGAGGAGCACGGTTACTACCGCGACGAGTTCTGTCCCGTCTGCGGGGAGAAAGGCAAGTTCGTCATGAGCGACTACGAGGTCGAGAAGCTGGGGAGGACCCTCGCGGCCATCCTCAGGCACGGCAAGTTCGGTCTCGAGATGAACCCGCAGGGTTTCGTGAACCTGCGCGACATAGTGGAGGCCGTCCGTGCCACGGCTCCCCGCATGAAGTGGCTCGGACCCCACCACATCGAGGCGCTGGCACTTACGGATCCCAAGGGCAGGTACCAGGTGGTCGGCCACAAGGTGAGGGCCACCTACGGCCACACGGTCAAACTCGACCTCCGTCTGCCCACCGACGACGTGCCGGATTTCCTGTACTATCCGATATCGCCCGAAGTCGAGGAGATTATAATGGAGGCCGGTATCATGCCGGTGGACAGGGCCATGGTGCACCTGTCCGGCACCTACAGGGACGCCTTGAAGGCCGGTTCCGTGCGCATGGACGACGTCGTCGTCATAGCCGTGGACACGAAGAAATGCGCGGACGCGGGATTCGCCATAGGTAAGGCGGCCAAATCGGTCTACCTCTGCGACAGGGTCCCGCCCGAGTGCCTGTCCATTGCAAAAGACCCAGATTACAAAGGAGACTCATACTGATGGTTACCGTTTTAAGACCGGACGAGGTCAAAGCGAAATACGGCCCCCTGTTCTGCAGGGGCTTCATAACGGTCGTGGACGAGAAGGCCGGCAGGGCCAGGATCATAGAGCAGTGCAGCTCGCGCGGACCGGGGGAATGGGATGTCGTCAACCGCCGCAGGACCGGCGGGGTCATCGACAGGATCGAGATGCAGGGCACGACGCTGGTGATGGACGTCTCCCTGGGGGAGAAGGACCTCAGGTTCGGACCCGTGTCCGCCGATTTGGGAGGGCAGGGGCTCAAGGCCTTCAAGATAGAGGGCGACGAGGTCCGCATGACCTGGTACGGCATCGCCGGCGCATCCGTCGGGATAGGGGCCTGCCTGCCGCAGTGCCCCGACGTCATACGCACGGAGTACCCGGACGATTTCAAGATCGGCGGAGGCCACATCGCCCACGTCGACATAATAACCCCCAAGATGGTCAGGGTGGTCATAGGGGTGGACGACACCGACACCAAGGAGAAGGGTGCGACCTGGGCCTCGGCCCTGAAGATGGGTCAGAACACCCCGGTCGGACGCTTCCTGGAGCATAAGATCATCCAGCTCAACCCCAAGACGCCCACCAAGACCACCAACTGCTGTTCCACGGTCCTGACCTTCGCCGCGAAGGAGGAGGACGTCCCCCGCCTCATAGAGTACTGCGTCGACTTCCTCAGGAAGGAGTCCTACTCGGAGGATGCGGTCATGGCCGTGTTCCAGGGACTGGACATACCCAGGAAGCTGGTCGAGTACGGGTGGGGCGCCAAGAGCAGGATGTACACCAAGGAGGAGGCCGTCAAGATCGCCGAGGAGTGCGGGGTGCAGGTCATCAGCATCACCGGCATGAACGGAGTCATCGGAGCCGTCGCGGCCATAGGGTGCGCCGACCTCGGACCCGAGGCGGCCGGCGTCCCCGAGGACTTCCCCGGTCTGGAGATATGAGCGCCGGAGGTCCAGGACATGGCTGCCGTACCCAACATCGTCTCGAAGCAGGTCTACTCGACCTACGAGAAGAAGCTCGACAGGGAGGTCAGGGAAGGCCCCATGCCGAAGCACATAGGGATAATAATGGACGGCAACCGCCGCTATGCCCGCGAGTTCCTCGGGGACGACATCAACGCCGGCCACAAGGCCGGGGAGAAGAAGATCCACGAGCTCCTGGACTGGTGCCTCGACCTGAACATAAAGTACGTCACCGTCTACGCCTTCTCGTCCGAGAACTTCGAAAGGGACGAGGGGGAGGTCAACTTCCTCATGGAGATGGCGGAGGAGTCCCTCAGGGAGATCGTGGAGGACCCGCGCATCATGAGTAACCGCGTCCGCGTCCGCGTCCTCGGCGACAGGGAGAAACTCCCCGGGTACGTCTGCGACGCCATAGACTACGTCGACGAGAAGACCGGTGACAACGACAATTTCATCTTCAGCATATGCCTGGCATACGGCGGCCGGCAGGAGATCGTCAACGCCGTGAGGGAGATCGCCGGCAAGGTCAGGTCCGGGGAGGTGGACCCGGAGGACATCTCGGAGGGCATGCTCTCCGAGCACCTCTACACCTCGGACATGCCCGACCCGGACCTCATACTGCGCACCTCCGGCGAAGTGAGGATCTCCAACTTCCTCCTGTGGCAGCTGGCATATTCGGAACTGTACTTCACCGACGTCTACTGGCCGGGGTTCCGCCACATCGACCTGCTGAGGGCCATAAGGACGTACCAGCAGCGCGTGAGACGCTACGGGAGGTGAGCCCACGGTACATTACGACGCCGTTTTCCTGCATGCCCCCAGCGTCTACGATTTCAGGAAGAAGCCCATCTTCTACGGGCCCGTGAGCGACGTCATCCCGTCCTCCCCCGTCTTCGAGATGTACCCGGTCGGGTTCATGACCATCTCCACCCATCTGCAGATGGCCGGGTTCAGGACCCGGATAGTGAACATAGCCGGCCTCATGCTGGCGGACGAGAAGTTCGACGCCGAGGAGAGGATCAGGAAACTGGATGCGGACGTGTACTTCATAGACCTGCACTGGATGCCGCACGCCCACGGGGCGATAGAGATAGCCAAACTGGTCAAGAAGCACCATCCGGGCTCCAAGACGGAGTTCGGGGGCTTCACGTCCTCTTACTTCTATGATGAGCTGATACGCCGTCCCGAGGTCGACCTCGTCATGAGGGGCGACACGACCGAGATCCCCACCGTCAGGATGATGGAGGCCCTGTCCAAGGGGGGTGACCTGTCGTCGGTGCCCAACCTGGTCTGGAAGGACGCCGAGGGCCGGGTGCACGACAACGGTCTCACCTACGTCCAGGACGACCTGGACAACATAGTCTTCGATTACGGCGTCATGATAAAGAACGTCATGCGCACCATGGACGTCACCGGGTCCCTGCCGTGGTACGGGTGGGACAAGGTCCCCCTGACGTCGGTCTTCACCGTGAGGGGCTGCACGGTCGACTGCGCCGAATGCGGGGGATCCCATTCGGCCAACGGGAGGGTGTGCCGCCGGGCACGTCCCGCGTTCAGGAGCCCGGAGAAGCTGGCCGAGGACATGGAGGGCATATCGAACTACATGAGGGCCCCCATCTTCGTCGTGGGGGACATAAGGCAGGCGGGACCGGGGTACTGCGAGAGGTTCCTCAAATCGGCCAGGGAGAGGAAGATCGACAACCATGTCGTGATCGAGCTCTTCAACGGCGCCGGCCCCGACCATTTCTCCGCCATAGACCGCACGTTCGAAGGCGGATGGTCCATAGAGTTCTCCCCGGACTCTTTCGACGAGGCGGTGCGTCTGGCACTCGGTAAGGGATACACCAACGCCGCCATAGAGAGCACCATATCGAACGCCTTCGGCAACGGATGCAGCCGTTTCGACCTGTTCTTCATGACCGGTCTCCCCCACCAGACGCGCGAGTCGGCGATGCAGACGGCGGCGGACGCCAGGCACCTTTGGGGGCTCGTGGGGAAGGACGACGGCCTGTTCATATACGATTCACCCTTCGCACCGTTCGTCGATCCCGGCAGCAGGGCGTTCGAGGAGCCGGAGAAATGGGGGTACAAGCTCCGCGCCAGGACGCTGGAGGACCACAGGAAGCTGCTCGACAGTCCGTCATGGAAGCACGTCCTGTCCTACGAGACCGTTTGGATGGACCGCGACCAGATAGCGGAGACGTCGTACGATGCGGCGATCGTCCTGACGAACGCCGAGCGCGATTCGGGACGCATAGATGCGGCGGCGGCCGAGGCCCGCAACGCCAGGACCGAGACCGCCCGCGACATCATGCACCGCGTGGACGAGATCCTGAAGATGGATGACCCAGATGCAAGGGAGTCGAGACTGTGGGAGCTCAAGGAGGACGGGGTCAGGATGATGAACAACACCATCGCCGACAAGAACGACCTGGACTGGACGTCCGGGTCCATATGGAGGAACGCCCCCCGTATAGGGGTCGGCCTCCTGAAGAGTTTCATGCGCGGCAGGCATTGAGCCCGTCGCAGTTTTTACAGTCTGGCACTTACTCCTTTCCCATCTCGGCGGACCTTTTCACGGTGGCGTCCACGCAGCGGATCAGGATTTTGTCGAAGCCCTCCTCCCTGAGGACCTTCATGCCCTCGATGGTGGTCCCTCCCGGGGAGCAGACGCCGTCTATGAGCTGCTCGGTGTCCATACCCGATTCTAGGATCATCTTCCCGGCCCCCACCAGCGACTGTGCCGCCAGAACGGTCGCCTGGCTCTTATCCAGGCCGTGTTTCACCCCGGCCTCTATGAGGGCCTGCGCGGCCAGGTAGAGGAAGGCGGGGGAGCTCCCGCAGACCCCGGTGACGGCATCCAGGTCTTCCTCCCCGACCTCTTCCGCCAGCCCTATGGCCTGCAGTATCTTTTTCACGGTCTCCCTGTCGGCGTCGGTGCAATTCTTGTCCATGACGTAGCCGGCCGCACCCTCGAGGACCATGCAGCAATGGTTGGGCATGACTCTCACAATCCTCGCATCTGGCACATATGTCTTCAGGGTCTTGATCTTCACTCCGGCGGCTATGCTGACCACCAGGTGCCCCTTTCCGAGTTCCAGGCCCTCTTCGGTGAACAGGGATGCGATTTTCTTGGGTTTGACGGCGATGACTATGACGTCGGTGAGGCCGGCGATGTCGGATGCCTTCTCGAACATCCTGATACCGGTCTGCTGGGTCATTCTGTCGCGGGTCTCCTTCGACGGTGCGCAGGCGACGATCTCGTCCGGTCCGTACACGTTCTTGGCTATCAGCCCCCTTATCATCGCACCGGCCATCCTGCCGGCTCCGACGAACCCTATCTTGACTGCCATGGGCCGTTCAACCGCTTCCTTTTATTATAAAAGTTCATATCATTCCTTAAAGAATATTTAGACATGATTAAATTCAAAAACAGATTTCGCTTTATAAACCAAGTGTGATTTTCGCCCCTTCCCTATTATATAGAAAGAAAACATCGCAGAAGCCGATGTCACTAGTCGCAAGCTACTTGCCATTCTTATTCGTAGGGATAATGTCCCTCGGATTTGCGCCATTGGCATGGTTGGTTTCGAGGTTCATCAGGCCCTCTAAATCGACCGAGTGGACCGAGGAGACATACGAGTGCGGTTCGACCCCGATAGGAAACACGCGTATCCAGTTCAGGATGCAGTACTACGCTTTCGCTCTGATTTTCGTGGTATTCGACCTGGTCGTTACGTTCCTTCTTATCTGGGCCGTCGCTTTTGACGGACTTTCTACGAACGCTACCGTTTGGCTTCTCGTGTTCCTCGGAATCATGCTGTTGGGAGTTGTTTACTCTTTGAAGAAGGAGGAAAACATATGGATATGAGCCTCTACCCGCACGCCGTTGCCATGAGCGCCGACGAGTTCATGAGCTGGTCCACAGCCATGATCAACGACCTCCTGAGCTCCGGAACCAGGAGGACCATCGACAAACTCACCGGACCCATCTGGGCATGGGCCATGAAGAACTCGATGCACCCCCTGCACTGGGGATTGGCATGCTGCGCCCTCGAGATGGCGCAGGCTTCCGCCCCCCGTTTTGACGCAGAACGCTACGGAATGATCTACAGGTCCTCCCCCAGGCAGACCGATATCCTCCTGGTCAACGGATGGATCTCCAAGAAGATCCGCCCCCACATAAGGAGGCTCTGGGAGGAGATCCCGTCGCCCAAGTGGGCTGTCGCCATGGGCGAGTGCGCTATCTCCGGAGGGCCCTGGTACGACTCCTACAACACCGTGCAGGGTCTGGACCAGATCATACCGGTGGACCTCTACATCCCCGGATGCCCCGCCAGACCGGACGCGATGATCGACGGTTTCATGCTCCTGCAGAAGAAGATTGACAACTACTTCAGAAGAGGAGCCTTCCTCAAGGACTGAACAGGGTGCTGACATGGATACCAACGTTCGTGAATATCAGGACTCCTGGGAAGGAGAGATCAAAGGGAAACTTGAGAGCAAGTTCCCCGGAAAACTTACCGTTACGGGTACCGAGACCCGCAGGGTCTACGTGAAGGCCGACAAAGCCGTCGTCAAGGACCTCTGCAGGTATCTGCACGACGAACTCAGCTTCGAGCACTGCGCCTCCGTGGCCGGTATCGACATGAAGGACTACATGCAGGTCGTGTACCACATAGACAACTACACATCTTACAAGGGGGAGGTGGTCGAGATCACGACCGACCTGCCCAACGACGACCTCCACATACAGACCGTCTCCGACATCTGGGCCGGCGCCAACTGGCACGAGAGGGAGACCTGGGAGCTGTTCGGGATAGTGTTCGACGGGCACCAGAGGCTCGAGAGGCTTCTCACGCCCGACAACTACGAATTCTTCCCCTTCAGGAAATCGTACAAACTCAGGGGATGGGAATGATGTCTGACGAAAACAAAGCCAAAAACCAGCCGATGAGTGTCAGGCAGCTCGAGAACGTCGCCATCGCCGAGGGCAGCCTCCCCACCGACCCTGCCATCGACGACATGTTCAGGGCAGAGACCGCCAGGATGGATACGGACAAGATGTGGATCATCATGGGTCCGCAGCACCCGTTCTCCCACGGACTCTGGACCCTCAAGATCGAGGTCGACGGAGAGATGGTCACCGACGCGGACCCCATCGTGGGATACCTCCACAGGGGTTGGGAGAAGGAGGTCGAGAACAGGACCTACCCCAAGATCATCCCGATGGCGGACCGTCTCTGCTACGCCGCCTCCATGACCTACACCCACCTCTTCTGCATGACCTGCGAGAAAGCCCTGGATCTGGAAGTGCCAGAGAAGGCGAAGTACATCAGGATCGTGGCCGACG
>DARY01000011.1:42196-42608 GCA_002503545.1 Candidatus Methanomethylophilus sp. UBA78 | reverse complement strand
CACCAACTACCCCCGTATCGGAGGAGTAAGGAACGACACCCCCGACATATTCGACAGGGACATAATCAGGTGCTGCGACCACTTCGACAAGGCGCTCTGGGAGATCATCGGTATCATCGACGACAACTCCACCTACACCCACAGGATGATCGGAAACGGAATCCTGACCAGGGAGAAGTGCGCCAACCTCGGTATAACCGGACCCGCCGCAAGGGGAACCGGTATCGACTTCGACATACGCCGCGACGACCCCTATGACAACTACGACAAGGTGGACTTCGATGTGCCAGTACTTACCGCGGGAGATTCCTACGCCAGGTACATGGTGAGGGTCGAGGAGCTGTTCCAGTCCACCAGGATAATCAGGCAGGCCGTCCAGAAGATCAACGCGCTCGGAAAGAACGCCCCCTAC
>DARY01000011.1:212-42174 GCA_002503545.1 Candidatus Methanomethylophilus sp. UBA78 | reverse complement strand
CGACAAGCCCTACAGGCTCAAGGTGCGCAGCCCCATCTTCGTCAACGTCTCCGCCTCCAAGGACCTCGTCCAGGGATGCAGGATCGCGGATGTGCCAGTCATCATGGCTATGATCGACATGTGTCTCGGAGAGACCGACAGGTGATATGATGGCCGAATACTCAAGCATTCTTGACTGGATCAGCTATTCCGATCCGATGGCCAACCCGTACTACCCGTTCGGCGACGTCTACAACCTTCCGTACGACATATCGCTCAAACTGTGGGAAATAATCGGCGGAACCCTCGCCTGGCTCATTAACCTGATATTCCCCGGCAACGCGGTCTCCGAGTGGCTCGTATGCGACATGACCAGCAACCTGTTTGCCCTGGTCCTCTTCATGGTCATCATCTTCGCCGTGGCCTTCGTGGCCGTCCTGGTATCCCTGTGGGAGGAGCGTAAGGTCCTCGGAAGGGGTATGGACAGGCGCGGAACCATGATCGGCATGTGGGGATTCCTGCAGTGCGTCGCCGACGGTTTCAAGACCTTCATGAAGGACAACATATCCTCCAACAAGATCGACAAGGTAGGATACTGGTGGACCGTAGCCCTGATCATCGGTACCTCCGTCCTCATCGACTGCATGATCCCCCTGTCCCACAGGTGGTTCGTCGTCGACTACGGAACCGGACTGCTGATCATCATGGCCCTGTACGCCCTGGCACCCTTCTTCATATTGGTGTCCGGCTGGGCTCAGAACAACAAGTACTCGCTTATCGGTGGAATCCGTGCGGCCGAGATGATGATGGCCTACGAGGTACCCATCCTCATCGTCATCGCCACCTCCGCGCTGCTCGCCGGTTCCCTCAACATCAACGACATCGTCAACTACCAGTACGAGAACATGTGGCTCATCATCCCCGAGTTCATCGGATTCATCACGTTCTTCATGTGCTCCGTCGCGGAGTCCGAGCGTGCCCCGTTCGACCTCGCGGAGGCCGAGTCCGAGCTCGTCGAGGGATGGCAGACCGAGTACGCCGGAATGAAATGGGGACTCATCATGCTCGCAGACTACCTCAGGGGAGCCTGCTCCTGCGGAATGATCGTCATCCTGTTCCTCGGCGGATGGACCCTGCCGTTCATCGACCTCGGTTCCTGGACCTCCTGGTGGCCCGTGCCCGAGGCAGTGTTCCTGCTCAAGGCCTGGTTCGTGTTCCTGCTCATGATCATCCTCAGGCTGGCCGTGGCCAGGGTCAGGACCGACACCATCCTCAACCTCGGATGGAAGGTCTTCATGCCTCTGTCCATCCTCAACCTGGTGATTGTCCTGCTGCTCAAGGTAGGAGGGATCTTCTGATGACTATGGAATATCTTGAGAAATACAGGGACGGAAGGCACAAGAACTGGAAGGACCTGTGGATCATGCGCCCCATACTGAAGTGCTGCAGGGTTCTCCTCAGGACCACCATACACAGGCCTGTCACCGTCCTCTACCCGTACGAGGCCATGTGGGTCCCCGACAACTACCGCGGACGCCCGGCCCTCGACTTCAACAAGTGCGTCGGGTGCGGAATGTGCGCGAGGATGTGTCCCTGCGACGCCATAATCCTCGTGGACACCCCCGACGACGAAGGAAAGGACGTCAAGAGGCCCCAGATCAACATGGGGAGATGCTCCTTCTGCTCCTACTGCGCGGAGTACTGCCCTGTGGACGCCATGACCGTCACGCCCATCGTCGAGCTCGCGGAGTACACCCGCTCGGACCTCATCTACGGTCCGCGCAGGCTCGCCTACGACAAGACCACGGAGGGCATGAAGATCGTTCTCGAGGAGACTCTCATCTCCGACTTCAAGTCCGGCAACGGCGAGAGGAGGGTGAAACCCTTCCTGGTGGACCGTCCCGAACTCGAGTCCGAGAAGTGCATCAGTTGCAAGAAGTGCTCCAAGGTCTGCCCCGTCGAAGCCATCGTGATGGTGGAGCACGGGACCAACGCCAAGGGACGCCCCATACTGTGGCCCGAGATCAACAACGAGACCTGCATCTGCTGTGAGAACTGCGTGGACGCCTGTCCCAAGGACGCCCTGCACATCAAGGAGGTGCTGTGATGGCTATATTAGAAGATATTTGGAACGGGTTCTGCGATTTCGCGAACTACGTATGGTGCAACGGAGACCTCCTCGCATTCATGATCCTCGCAGCGATCGGGATCACGGCGGCGGTCTACGTGGTGACCGACAAGATCCCCGTCCACAGCGCGTTCTACCTCGCGCTCGTGTTCTTCACGGTCGGTGTGGCCTACTTCTTCCTGGAAGCAGAGTTCATCGGCGTGATACAGGTGCTGATTTACGTCGGTGCGATCACCATCCTGTTCGCGTTCAGCATCATGCTGACCCGTAAGTACATCCTGGAGGATGATTCAGATGAGTAAAAGAGCAGCTACGGCAATCGCACTTGCGGCGGGTCTGCTCATGATCCTGACGGTCGCGATATACGTCGACGGATGGGACAACTACGGGGACGAACCCGAGAGTGTCCCCTTCAACGGTGTCGTCGAGACCGACCCCGTCTCCGGAGAGGAGACGGTCGACCCCGGTTCCCTGAACTACGTCCTGTTCGAGAAGTACGGACCCGTCCTTCTCGTCCTCGGACTGCTCATGTTCGGGGCCATGATCGGCGGAATATGCGTCGCCAGAGAGGAGGTGGAGAACGATGATTCCAATTGAGTACTTCCTCACCTTCGGCACCATACTCTTCGTGATCGGAGTGTACGGCGTGATGACCAAGAGCAGCACCATCGTCGTCCTGATGTGCATCGAGCTCATGCTGAACGCGGCGAACATCAACTTCATCGCGTTCTCCGCATACGGCAACTTCATAGACGCAGCTCTCGGACAGGTGTTCGTCATCATGACGATCTCCGTCGCCGCCGCCGAAGTCGCGGTCGGCATCGCGATCGTGCTCAACGCATACAAGATGAGAAAGACCGTCAGCACTGACGATCTGGACACTATGAGGTGGTAAGATGAGTTTCATAGAATACACATGGCTTGTCCCGCTGGTACCCATACTGTGCTTCCTGATCGTCGGGTTCCTCGGGAAAAAGATGGGCCCCAAGCTCAGATACGGCGGATACGTGACCGTCTTCGGAGCGGCGTTCGCATTCGTCATGGCGATGCTCGTGTCCTACGAGTTCTTCACCGGCGATGCCTACAGTAACCCCGGATACGTCACCGACTCCATCAAGTGGTTCTCCCTCGGCGGATTCGACATCAACCTGGGATACTACGTGGACTCCCTGTCCTGCCTCATGATGCTCTTCGCGTCGTTCATCTCGATGCTGATCTTCATCTACTCGCTCGGATACATGGGCGACCAGGGGGAGAGGCAGAGGAGATACTTCGCCGAAGTGGCTCTGTTCCTCACCGGAATGCTCGGACTGGCAGCCTCCAGCAACCTCGTGGAGATGTTCATCTTCTGGGAGGTCATGGGACTCTGCTCCTACCTCCTCATCGGATTCTGGGGCTTCAACCACCCCGAGGGCGATGACAAGGCCGACAACGCCGCCTCCGCGGCCAAGAAGGCCTTCCTCGTTACCAGGCTCGGAGACGTCTGCCTCATGGCCGGACTGTTCGTGCTCTACCAGGCAATGGGCAGCCTCGACTACGTCGACGTCTTCAACGGCGCCAACCTCGCGGCGGCCAACCAGGACACCCTGTTCCTCGCCGCCATGCTGATCTTCGGCGGTGCCATCGGAAAGTCCGCCCAGTTCCCTCTGCTGGACTGGCTCCCGGATGCGATGGCCNNTCAGTTCCCCCTGCACGACTGGCTCCCGGATGCGATGGCCGGACCCACCACCGTCTCCGCGCTTATCCATGCGGCAACCATGGTCAAGGCCGGAGTCTACCTCGTGGCAAGGTGCTTCCCGCTCTTCGCTATGAACGCTGAGGTAATGCTGTTCGTGGCGATCATCGGAGGTGTCACCGCGTTCTTCACCGCCACCATGGCGATGAACAACATGAACATCAAGAAGGTCCTCGCCTACTCGACCCTGTCCCAGCTGGGATACATGTTCCTTTCCCTCGGTGCGGGAGGATACCTCTTCGCCCTCGGGATGGAGGAGGGTAACACGGCCCTCATGGCCGCCGGTGCCCTCGGATACACCGCCGGATGCCTCCACATGGCGAACCACGCCTTCTTCAAGGCACTGCTCTTCCTGGGCAGCGGTTCCGTCATCCACGCCTGCGGAACGGAGGACATGCGCCTCATGGGCGGACTCTCCAAGAAGATGCCCATAACCTCGATAACCATGCTCATCGGATCCCTGTCCATCGCCGGATTCCCGTTCTTCGCGGGATTCTGGTCCAAGGACCTCGTGCTGGACGTCGTATTCGACGCCTTCAAGGACACGGCCGACCTCACCAGCATGTGCTTCGCACTGCTGTGGTTCCTCGGAATCGTCACCGCGTTCATGACCGCGTTCTACATGTTCCGCCTGTGGTTCATGACCTTCAAGGGCGAGCCCAGGGAGAAGGCGAAGCACTGCCACGGCGAGTCCCCCCGCTGCATGACCCTGCCCCTCTGCGTGCTGTCTCTGTTCGCGTTCGCGTTCGGATTCACCCTGCTCTTCGGCTGGGACGGCGTCTTCACCATCAGCTACGACCTCACCGCTATGGTGTGGACCGTAGCCGGAGGAGAGGCGGAGACCGGACTCCACTGGGTAGTGGAGATCTTCACCACCTGGAAGACCTACCTGACCATCGCACTCGTCCTCATCGCAATCGGACTGGCCTACCTGATGTACGTCAAGAAGTCGGTCAACCCCGGCTGCGTCAGCAAGAACGGGACCTCCTGGCTGTACAGGACCGTACAGAACAGGTGGTACATGCCTGAAATCTACGACCAGTTCTCCTGGAAGCTCGGATACGACGTCGCTCTGGGAGTGGACTACTTCGACAGGAACGTGATCGACGGAACCGTCAACGGACTCTCCAACGCCGTCGTAGGCGGAGGAGACCTCCTGAGCAAGGCTCAGAACGGTAACGTCCACACCTACGCCGGAGTGGTCGTGGGCGGAGTGATCGTGCTCTTCCTGGTCACGATCATGTTCGTCTACATCTTCGGAGGTCTCTGAGATGGAAGGTTCTTTCATACTGCCCGCAATCGTCCTGGTCCCTCTGCTCGGATCCATCCTGACCCTGTTCATGGGCGGGGAGAGGCAGAAGTACGCCAGGCTGGTCGCGCTCGTATTCGCCCTGATAACCCTCGGTCTCACCGCCATAGTGATGCTTGGCGGCGACGACCTCAGCCAGTTCGACTTCAGTGCGAACTGGATCGATTCCGCCGGCCTCAAGATGAGCCTGCTCCTCACGGTCGACGGTCTTAGCATACTGATGGTCTTCCTCACCGCCGTGCTTGAGGTGGTCGTGGTGGCGTTCTCCTACAAGGAGGGCGACCGCCCCAACTACTTCTTCACGCTGCTGCTGGCCATCGAAGTAGGACTTATGGGAGTGTACACCGCCGCGGATTACTTCCTCTTCTACATCCTGTGGGAGGTCGCTCTGATCCCGATGTACTTCCTCATCTCCTGGTACGGAGGTCCGAGGAGGCACTACTCCGCCATCAAGTTCTTCATCTACACCCACGTGGCCTCGCTGGTCATGCTGATCGGTATCTTCGCCCTGGTGTTCCAGGCGGCGGAGGTCAACGGCGGCCTGATCGACTTCAGCTTCGCGGCCGTATCCAATGCGAGCGGAGCCTTCCCCGCGCTGTTCCAGACTCTGGTCTTCGGACTCCTGTTCTTCGGATTCGCGGTCAAGATGCCCGCCGTGCCCTTCCACACCTGGCTGCCCGACGCCCACACCGAAGCACCCACCGCGGGATCCGTCCTGCTGGCCGGAGTCATGCTGAAGATGGGTTCCTACGGTATAATCAGGGTCTGCATAGAGAACCTCAGCATCGGAGCCCAGAACTGGCAGTCCGTGATGATCTTCATGGGTCTGCTGGCTATGATCTACGGAGCCTACGCCTGCATCGCGCAGAGGGACCTCAAGAAGATGGTCGCATACTCGTCCATCTCCCACATGGGTCTCGTGATGGTCTCCATGGGCTGCCTGACCACCACCGGTATCGAGTTCGCGATATTCCAGATGTTCGCACACGGTCTCATCTCGGCCATGCTCTTCATGGTCTGCGGAATGGCCGGACACAACATCGGAACCAGGGAGATACCCCTCCTCGGAGGAATCGCCGGCAAGATGCCCGTCTACGCCACCTTCATGATGTTCGCGTTCATGGCCTCCCTCGGACTGCCCGGTCTCATCGGGTTCTGGGGAGAGTTCGGAATAGTCTACGCATTCTACGACTGGTGCGTAGCCAACGACGTCATCTACCTGCTGATCTTCTGCCTGCTGTCCCTGCTGCTCACCGCAGGTTACTACCTGTTCGCGATGCAGAGGACGCTGTTCGGAAGACTCACCACCAAGATCGACTTCGCGCACGTGCACGACGTCGACAAGATCGAGATGGTGTGCCTCGGGGTCCTCGCCCTGCTGGTCACCGTCTACGGTGTGTGGCCCGACCTGGCTCTGACTATGATCAACCTGTACAGCTTCCCCGGAGTGATCTGAAATGGATGCAACGGTAATTACTGACATATTCGGGAGCTACTCCCCGATCGCTCCGATGATCGTGCTGATCATCGGAGCCCTGCTCATGCCGGCGCTCTACTTCGGATTCAAGAAGAAAGCGCCGGTCTCCGCAATCGCCCTGATCGTGATGGTCATCAGCATTGCGATAAACCTGATAATGCTGACCGGCGCCAACTACCCGGCCGAATACGCGTCCTTCGAGGGCCTGTTCGAGTACAACGCATTCAGCGGACTGATGATACTGCTGTTCCAGACAGTGGCCCTCATCACCCTGTTCGTGTCCATATCGAGCACCGAGACCACCACCCTCCACTTCGGAGCGTACAACGCCCTGCTGCTCATCGCGACCGTCGGAATGATGTTCATCGGTGAGGCCAACGATCTGGTCGGCATCTTCGTCGGTGTGGAGGCCGTCTCCATCTCTTCCTACGTGCTCGTCACCATGAAGAGATGCGACTCCCGCGCCGCCGAGGCCGGTGTCAAGTACGTCGTCATCGGAGGACTCTCCACCGCTCTGACGATCTACGGTATCTCGATGCTCTTCGGATCCCTCGAGACCCTGACCCTGTCCGAGCTCGGCCCTGCCCTCGCAGCCAACGGCTACAGCTGGCCTCTCGTGATCGGTCTGATCTGCATGATTGCCGGTTACGGATTCAAGATCGCCGCCGTTCCGTTCCACATGTGGGCGCCCGATGTGTACGAAGGATCCTCCACCCCCGTCTCCCTGTTCCTGGCAACGGGATCCAAGAAGATGGGTCTGGTCGTGTTCTTCAAGGTCTTCCTTGTCATGTTCGTCGTCGCGAAGTCGATGGCGGGCTTCGACATCGAGCTGATCCAGTACATATTCGCCATCATGGCCGCGTTCAGCATGACCGTCGGTAACATAGTGGCCATCTCGCAGAACAACATCAAGAGGATGCTCGCCTACTCGTCCATCGCGCAGGCCGGATACATCCTCATCGTCATGGCCGTCATGAGCGAGTACGCCCTGGTCGGCGGACTGTTCCACATGTTCACCCACGTGTTCATGAAGGGCGGTGCGTTCCTGATCGTCGGCGCGCTCATATGCGTCGGTATCGGCGAGAAGATCACGGACTACAACGGACTTGCCAAGAGGGCGCCGCTCCTCGCTTTCGCGATGATGCTGTTCCTCTTCTCCCTGGCCGGAGTTCCCCCGCTCGCAGGATTCACCTCCAAGTTCATCCTGTTCTCCGGAGCGATCTTCGACGCGGACGGAAGCGGAGTAATGACCCAGTGGGTGTGGCTGGCGTTCGTCGCCATCCTCAACTCGGCGATCTCCCTGTACTACTACGTCAGGGTCATCAAGGCCATGTACATCGAGAAGCCCAGCAAGGACGCGTCCGGAAAGATCAAGATCCCGAATACCTTCGCGATCGCGATAGCGGTCTGCGCGGTCCTCGTCATCGTCCTCGGTGTCTACCCCGGGCCCATACTGGACCTCTGTGCAGACGCCGCCGCGGCTCTGATCTGAGCAGAAAACAATTTACCGGCCCGCCCGGGCCGGAACAACCTTTCTTCCGATTGATTACAACACTGTTTCTCGGTACGGGACATCTCTTTTTAAATCGGAATCCCCATTGAGATGCCATGACTGTCAAAGACGACGTCTTAAAGGCAATGAAAGAGGCGGGCAAGCCTCTCTCCGCAGGCGATGTTTCCAAGATCCTCGGTATCGACAAGGCGGAGGTCGACAAGGCGTTCAAGGAGCTCAAGGCCGAAAGCGCCATCGTATCCCCCGTGAAATGCAAGTGGGAACCGGCCTGATTCTTCGAACGCGGACCGGACCGGCCGGAGCAATACCCAGCAGGTCCGGGACCGCACCCCGGCCGGATTGCGGGAGACCGCCGCCGCGGTCTTCCGGAACTATCAGTATCTTTAAGTACGGTCTGTCCATTGACAACCGATGGCAGATTCCTGGCATGACTGTATTGCGAAAGACCTTGACCTCGTGGAGAAGGTCATGAGCGATTCTACCGTTTCGGAAAACGATGAGCTCACCGAGATGTGCCAGTATGTTCTCAGGAGTCAAGGCAAGAGGATCAGGCCGGCCATATGCATCCTCGCATACTACGCCTGCGGCGGGAAAGACGCAGGGAGAGCCGTGGACGTCGGTGCCGCCATAGAGCTGATCCACAACGCCACCCTCATCCACGACGACATCAACGACCACGGGGACCTCCGCAGGGGAGCCAAGGCCCTCTACAAGGAGTACGCCCTGGGTAAATCGATCATCGCGGGGGATTACCTTTTCTCCGTCGGTTTCCGTCTCCTCGGTTCCGGTGCGGAGAGTATCATCGACTTCATAGTGGAAGCCGCATCGGGATTGGCGGCCGGGGAGTTCTCCCAGAAGAAGTACGAGCGCAGCGCAGTCGTGGACGAGGCGCATTACATGAAGATCATCGAGGGGAAGACCGCGCGTCTGATCGAGTGCGCAGGCAAATGCGGAGCCTATCTGGCACAGTCCGATATGGAGGAGATCGACCGCATGGGCAGCTTCGCCTACGATGCCGGTATCGCATTCCAGATAATAGACGACGTCCTGGATATAGTGGGGGACGAGGACTCCACGGGGAAGAGGACGGGCAACGACATCGTGGAGGGGAAGCCCACCCTGCCCATAATCTACGCGATGGAGGACGAGACCGTAGGTCCGCGCGTAAGGGAGATCTTCACCAAAACCGATTCCGACTACAGCGATGCGGCGGAATGCATCGCCCTGATAAAGCAGACCGATTCGATAGCCAGATGCCGCGCCAAGGCGAGGGAGATAGCGGAGAGGGCCAAGTCCAATCTGGAATCCACGCAGGACTCCGTCTACAAGAGCTCCCTCATAGGGCTTCTGGATTTCTTCGTCTCGCGCGACAGGTGATTCCCATGGTTATCGAGACTGATGTCCTGGTTGTCGGTTCCGGTCCGGCCGGAAGCGTCGCCGCCAAGTACGCCGCGGAGAGAGGCGTCAAGGTCACGATGATAGAGATGCGCGACGCGGTGGGCACGCCGGTCCGCTGCGGGGAGCTCATGCCCTCCGTGAAGGAGATCGCCGAGATGTTCCCGAAACTCTCCGACGTCGATTCGCTTTTCGATGTGCCAGCAAATCTCGTGTGCAGGGATGTCGAGAGCATAAGGCTCGTCGACCCCAAGGGCAAGGTGCGGCAGTTCCCGTTCACCGGCTACACGACCGACAGAGACAGGTTCGACCAGTACCATGCCGACGCCGCGGTCCGTGCGGGAGCCGAACTCGTGACGGGATGCAGGTTCAAGGGGGCGTACGGCGGAACGGCGAGAACGTCCCAGGGGGAGATATCCTACAAGGTGATCATCGGCGCCGACGGACCCAACTCCCTCGTCGCGAAGAGTCTGGGTCTTCCCTCCAACAGGAACTGCTACCCGGCCGTGACCGCACAGGCCGAGGGGGATTTCGATCCGGCCGTCCAGATGTTCTTCGGACGCATAGCGCCCGGCGCATACGGGTGGATAATACCCAAGAAAGGGGTTGCCAACGTGGGGATCGGGTTCTCGCCCAGGTTCTCCAACGGAACCCTCCGCGAATACATGGACCGGTTCGTGGAGATGCACAACCTGAAGCTCATAACCCCCATGAAGGGGAAGTACGTCCCCAGCGAGGGCCCCATCCAGAGGACCGTATCCGGCAACTGCCTCCTGGCGGGAGACGCCGCCGGTGTCGTCATGCCCGTCAACGGGGGCGGGATACCCCAGGCCATGATAACCGGCAGGATGGCCGGCGTCGCGGCCGCGGAGAACATCCTGAACGGGACGCCGCTGTCATCCTACGAGCGCGAGTGGAGGGATGTCCTCTACAAACCCCTCCGCATCGCCGCCAACAACAAGAAGCTGGCCGACACCTTCGCCTTCAGGAGCGACAGGAGCACGGCCCTCTGCATGGGCATCCTCGGGACGCGCAGGATGGGCAAGCTCATCAGGTGCAAGCATCTGTTCCCCTGATCGGCGCTTCCTGTGCGCCTTCATGGGGGAACCGCAGACCGGGCACTCCGGCAGCTTCTCCTTGTACCATTTCCTGCATCCTATGCACTGGTAGTTCCACTTCTCGACCTTCCTGATCCCGGTCTGTCCGACCGCCCTGTAAGGTATCCCCATGATGCGGGCGGTGTTCTGGATCGAGTAGTCGTCGGTCATCACGGTCCCGCCGACGTCGAGGGCCAGTGCCAGCACCGTCACGTCGACCGGCGAGAGGCGTCCGAGGTCGCCGCTCCTGCCGGCCGCCTCCTCCACCTTCCTCACGGATTCCCTGGTGCAGTCGTACACGCGGAGCAGGTCCCCCCACAGGTCGAGCCGGCGGTCCTTGTACTTGGCCAGTTCCTCGATCACCCCGGGCGGGCAGCAGGATTCCTCCTCGGGGAGGTTCTCCATGGAGAATAACGCGGAGCTGTCCAGTACGAGCATGGTATCGCACTTCGATGGCCTCGGGATTATATTGGGGTTGCGGTCCCCGCCCGCGGTCGCCAAAACCCTTAAAGGATGGGGGAGTATGCTCTTATCCCATATGGATGCCGTGGACGTAATCGCCATCATGCTGACAGGACTTTGGCTGTTCCTGCCTGCCATGCTGCCCAACTCCGCAGCCGTCGTTTTCGGCGGGGGAACCAAGATCGATTTCGGCAGGAGCTGGCGCGGTAAGAGGATATTCGGAGACGGCAAGTCATGGAGGGGTTTCTTCGGAGGGGCTCTGTCCGGCATGGCGCTGGGACTGATCCTCATCGGGATAGCCGCCCTCTTCGGCAGCGACGGCGACTACTGGGGGTTCGGAGGCTTCTATGGGAACATAGGGGTGCTGGCGACCCTGTCGTTCGGAGCGGTCATCGGGGACCTCTGCGGCGCGTTCATAAAGAGGAGGATGGGTCTGGAGAGGGGGGCCAAGGCCCCCGTGCTCGACCAGTACGATTTCGTCATAGGGGCGCTGTGCATAACGGCGCTGTTCTTCCCCGACTGGGTCTATGCCCACTACATCGAGGGCTGGCACATAGCCGCGCTCGTATTCCTCCTCGCGCTGATGTTCGTCGTGCATCGCAGCGTAAACATCATTGGTTACAGGATGGGTCTCAAGAAAGAACCCTGGTGATTCATATGGAAGACATCAAGAAAGCATTGGAGAACTGCGGGGCTCTGCAGTTCGGGGACTTCACTCTGGCTTCGGGAGCCAAGAGCAACTACTACATTGACATCAAGAAGGCCAGCACCAAGCCGGAGGTGCTCTCCGTCATAGCGAAGACCATGGCGGCCGAGATCGAGGCGAGGGGCATGCATCCGGACAGGGTCGCGGGCGTCGTCCTCGGCTCCATCCCGCTGGCCACCGCCCTCTCCCTCGAGACGGGCATACCCCTCCTCATGGTGAGGAAGGAGAGGAAGGACCACGGCACCGGCAAGCTGGTCGAGGGGGACCTGGTCTCCGGCGACGACGTCCTGGTCATCGAGGACGTCATCACCACGGCCGGCTCCTCCATGAAGGCCATCGCGGCCCTCCGCGCCGAGGGCGTGAAGGTCGACAAGGTCTTCTCCGTCATAGACAGGGAGGGCGGCGGCAGGGAGAACCTCGAGAGCATCGGGGTAAGCCTCATATCCCTCGTGAAGGGTTCCGACCTCCTCAGGGATGCGAAGCAATGATCTCCCCGGATGCGGACTGCCGCCTCTGCGGCCTCTGCGCCGGACGTACCAACCTGGTCCTCCCGTCGGGGGACCGCGATTCACCGGTGGTGCTCGTGGGAGAGGCCCCGGGGGAGAACGAGGACCTGCAGGGCAGACCGTTCGTCGGCAGGGCGGGGGACATCCTCAACAAGGTCATGGAGGAGGCCGGGCTCGGGAGGGACAGGGTCATGATCACCAACACCGTGAAATGCAGGCCCCCCATGAACCGCGCCCCTTCGTCCGAGGAGATGGAGGCCTGCCGCCCCTTCCTGGTCAGCGAACTGCGCGGAAGGAAGGTCATCGTCGGCCTCGGCAAATCGGCCGTCAGGGACCTGATGGGATACGACGGTCCGATGGCGGACGTCGTGAACACCCGCAGGTACATCGACGTCGGCGGGGAGAAGGTTCTGTTCATACCCACCTATCATCCCATGGCCTGCGTGTACAGGAAGACGGCCAGGGAGGAGCTGAAGGCCACCATGGCGGCCGTCAGGGAGGAGTTCTTCCCATGATGGGCTTCGCCATCGACATGGACGGGACCGTGTACCACGGCGAGAGGCCGATACCGGGGGCCCGCGGTTTCATCGACGGGCTCAGGGAGCGCGGCATACCGTTCAGGTTCGTCACCAACAACTCCTCGCACGACAGGGGTTTCTACGCCGACAGGCTGAACAGGATGGGTTTCGGGGTCGTGCCGGAGGAGATTCTCACATCCACCGTCGCCACCGTGCGCTTCATAAAGGACCGCAGGGCGGGGAAGAGCGTCTACGCCATAGCCACCCCCGACGTGAGGAGGGAGATAGCCGACTCCGGCGTGGACATGGTCTCCTCCGGCCGTCCGGACATAGTCCTCCTGACCTTCGACACGACCATCGACTACGGGAAGATAAACCGCGGGTACCATTACCTCATGCAGGGTTCCGAGCTCATCGCCACCCATCCGGACGATGTGTGCCCCACCGAGGACTCCTACGACATCGACATCGGCCCCTTCATTAGGATGTTCGAGTCCGTCACCGCCAGTAAGGCCACCGTCGTCGGCAAGCCCAACAGCCTGATGCTGAACATGGCCGCCGCCGAGATGGGGGTGAGGCCGGAGGACGTCGTCATGGTCGGGGACAGGCTGTCGACCGACATCCGCATGGCGGCCGATGCGGGGACGAGATCGGTCCTGGTCCTCTCGGGGGAGACCGACCTGGGACTGCTGGAGAGGTCGGACGTGCGCCCGACCTTCGTGGTGCAGTCGGTGGCGGATATCTTGACGGATCTGGTGGACAGTAAACGCATATCCTGACATCCGATTGCATAACGCTGTTTATTTTTCTGTTTGTTTTAAATACGAACATCATTTGCACATCTTGATTCAAGGGTGAGAGGCATGGATGCGGAAGAGATTCTGAGACCGAGGACGATATGGCTGCTCGTAGCCGTAGGTCTGATCGTATCGATCGCGATGATAGCCTGTACGTACGAGACCCGTTACATCGTATCCGGTTCCATGGACGGGGACGACCAGCCCTACGATATCGAGACCATCCCCATCCACAGCCTGGTCCTGATAAAGAAGGTGGACGGGAGCGACATGATGGACGAGTTCGAGGTCGGCGACGTCATAGCGTTCTACTACGAGGGCGTGGTGGTCGTGCACCGCGTGATATCCATCGATGCGTCCGCCGGAACGATCACGGCGCACGGGGACGCCAGGTCGGAATACGATACCCAGACGGTGAAATCCGACATGGTCGTGGGCAAGGTTACGGCGGTCTCGCCCCTGCTGGGGCAGTTCGTGCACTTCGTCAAGACCGGCCCCATCATATTTATAGCAATAATCGCCGTATTGATTGTAGCGTTCAGTTCCGCAGCGGACATATTCAGAGCGTACAGGAAAGGATGACATGGGGGGTATCTCCTCTTTCAGAGAATTCCCGCCCAGATACAAGGCGGCCCTACTCGCAGTGGCCGTTTTGGCGATATTTTTCGCCGGCATAGGAGGTGCCTATGCCATGAAGAGTTCGGTGAGCGTGGAGGACAGCACCCTGGGCGGCCAGGGTATAGAGCTGGATCTCTACAGAGGCGAGGAGCCGATAAATGAACCGATGGGAATCCCGAAGATCACCTACGATCCGTTCTGGGGGGCCCCGTCCGAGGGAGAGTTGGACATCGAAGGATACTCCATGAAGGCGAACGTGTCAGACGTGTCCGATGACGGGCCGGGATACTCAAAAGTCTATCTCAGGGTGTACGCGGTGTTCGAAGGGGAGGCCGCCGCCTGGGTAGGCATAGACAACCTGACCATCGCCATGGAGATACTGAATATGAACGAGACATACGATTTCGGTACGGACACCACGGAAGTCCCCCTGGGCAGCCACCCTCTGTCCGGAGCGGTCTCCAGAGCGATAGAGTTGCAATCCGGAGAAAAGTACGATTTCATCATACACTTCAAGCTGAATTCTTCGGCCGGATATTCGGAGGCATACGACTTCTCCGGCATGAGTTTCGTGTTCGTGATCGGTACCAGCGACCCGCTTACCGCCTCCTCCGAGTAAGACACTGTCTAATGACCCAGACGGGCCCGGGCGTACTTTTGTTTAAATAATATGTAGCGCTTATACCAGTCGACTGTTGCTACGCGATATAGCCGACGCCGGGCAAGCGTAAAGCAGTAAATGGGATGCACTGCAGTCGGCGTAGCTGTATTGTCCCGAAAGGGGATTCGGGATGTATCTGAAACAGATAGAATTGGAGAACTTCAAATCGTTCGGCGGGAGGATCACGGTACCCCTCATGGAGGGGTACATGGCCGTGACCGGACCGAACGGGTCGGGCAAATCGAACATAGCGGATGCGATACTTTTCGTCCTGGGTCCCAGGAGTTCCAAGGCCGTGAGGGCCAGCAGGATCACGGACCTCATATTCGACGGCGGGGCCGCGAAGTCGAAGGCCAAGTTCATGAAGGTCTCCCTCGTCTTCGACAACTCCGACCGCATCATGCCGTGGGACGACGACACCGTCGTCCTCACACGCTACGTAAAGATGTCGGACAACGGGACGGACTACTCATCCTATTTCTTCATCAACGACCGCAAGTCGTCGCTGTCGGAGTTCGACACCCTCCTGACGAAGGCGAGGATCAGCGCCGACGGGTACAACATAGTGCAGCAGGGCGACGTCACGCACATAGTCCAGATGGGCAACATCGAGAGGAGGCGCATACTGGACGGCATATCGGGCATAGCCAGCTTCGATGCGGACATAGCCAGGGCCGGAGAGGAGAGGGCTGAGGCCTCCGCCAACCTCGAGCGCATAGACCTGATCCGCACCGAGAAGGAGAGGCAGATAAAATCCCTGGAGAGGGACCGCGAGCAGGCCAGGGCGTACATGGAGGCCAAGAGGGAACTCGACACGGCCAACGCCCAGATGGTGCACAGGCTCATGGAGAACGAGAAGGCGACCTTCGACAGCCTCGGCGCCAACGTGGCCCAGATCGTGAAGGACATGGAGGGCCTCAGACAGAACAAGGCCTCGCTCCTCGCGGAGAAGCAGGAGAACGAAGCGGCGGTCAAGGCCAAGGAGGACGAGATCGCCGCCCGGGTCGGACCCGATTACCTCAGGATAAAGGGGGACGTCGAGCAGGCCAAGATCGACATGGCGACCGAGAAGAGCAAGCAGGACTCCGCCGCCGAGGACATCGCCGACCAGCGCGAGTTCAGGGAGGGGTTCGTGCAGGATGTGGAGGACAACCGCAACCAGTACGCCACCTCCTCGCAGAACCTGGCCGACCTCAGGATAAAACTGGAGGCCGCCCGGTCCGATTTGGCCGCCGCCGAGGGCGAGGAGAAGAAGATCAGCGAGGAGACCTCCAGGCACGGGGGCGAGCTGACCGAGCTGCAGAAGAGGCTGGAGGTTCTGGAGAGGGACATCGACGCGGCGGGGAAGGTCCAGCAGGAGGCCCAGGCCAGAGTTTCCGGGGCCCAGGCCGTCCTCGACGAGGCCCGCATGGCCAAGGCCAAGGCGGAGGAGGACCTCGAATCCGCCAGATTCGAAGTCAAGGACGCCGACTGGAACCTGCAGGAGGTAAGGAGGCAGGCCGGCCCGCAGAACGAGGCCGACGAGCTCGGCAGGCAGATAATGGCCCTCAAGAAGGAGGAGGCCGCGAAGGAGAAGGAGGAGGAAGAGCTCAAGGCCATCGCCGATAAGCGCACCGAGGAGTACAACCGCCTCCTCGCCGAGAAGAAGGTCTCGGACAGCATGAACAAGGGCAGCGAGGCCGTGGCGCGCATAATGGCGCTCAAGGAGTCCGGGCAGATCCCCGGCATACACGGCACCGTGGCCGAGCTCGCGACGGTCGATCCCGGGTACGAGACCGCACTGTCGGTCGCGGCCGGCGGCAAGATGAGCGCGGTCGTCGTCGACAACAAGGACGTGGCCGCCAGCTGCATCGATTTCCTGAAGAAGAACGGTCTGGGAAGGGTAACCTTCCTGCCGCTCACGGAGCTCCTGCCGGGACAGCCCCGCGCGAAGGCCATCATGGTGCTCAAGAACACCGACGGATACGCCACCGATTTCGTCAAATTCAAACCCGAGTACAGCAGGGTGTTCTGGTACGTGTTCGGCGACACGCTGGTCGTCGGCACCCTCGAGAAGGCCAAGGAGGTCATGGGCGGGATAAGGATCGTCACCAAGGCGGGCGAGCTCATCGAATCCTCCGGCGCGATGACCGGGGGTACCATAGACAAGAGGAAGATCCAGCAGTTCGGTCCCAGCGGACAGACCGCCCTCGAAGAGGCCGCGGCCGCCATGAGGAAGGCCGGGGATGCGCTCGCCGACCTCAGGTCGGACCTCAGGGGACTGAGGGACGCCATCAGGCGGACCGACGACCTGATGAGGGCCGCCGGCACCAAGGGCATAGACGCCAAGGGCAAGATCGCCGCCGCCGAGGCCGCCCTGGAGCAGGCCAGGAAGGGGCAGAGGTCCGCGGAGGAGGTCCTGTCGAAGAAGACGGCCGACCTCGCCGCCGCCGAGAAGGCTCTGAACGGGGCCGCCGGGGAACTGCAGGAGGCCAACGCCGGGCTCGAGTCCCTGAGGGCGGAGCGCACGTCGGCACGCGATCGCATGGCGGTCATCGCCCCCGCCGGTCTCCAGGAGAGGATACAGAAGGCCCGCGACGCCGTCTACGGGTTCAGGCAGACCGTCTCCGACCTGCTCCAGCAGATCGGCGCCATACAGGCCGACATGTCGGGGCTGGACAAGCAGAAGGAGGCTCTCGAGGAGCAGATCGCGAAGATCGATGTCCAGATAGCCGAGGACGAGAAGGAGGTCGCCGAGCGCGCCGCCAAGGTCGAGGAGCTCAGGATCAGACTGGACGCCGTCAGGAAGATCCAGGAGGAGATGGAGTCCCGCATAGAGGGCCTCAAGGCCGCCAGGGACGTCCTGATCCAGAAGGGGTACTCCCTCGACGCGGCCATCGACAAGGCCCAGAACGGCATCGAGACGAAGGACGGGTACCTGCAGAGCCAGAGGGCCCAGATGGAGATCAGCAGGGCCAATCTGGAACAGTACGAGGAGCAGGTGAAGGCGATCACCATCGAGGTGCCGGAACCGATCCCGTCGGAGAGCTCCCTGAAGATAACGATAAGGCAGTGCCAGTCGAAGATCGACTCCATAGGGAACGTCAACCTGCGCTCCATAGAGGACTACGACGTCTGCAAGCAGGAGTACGACCTCATGATGGGACAGGTGGCCATCCTGAACAGCAGGATAGCGGACCTGGACAGGCTGACCGAGGACCTCAGCACGAAGAAGAAGGGTCTCTTCATGGAGGCCTACGACGCGGTGGACGCGAACTTCAAGACGATATACGCGCAGCTGTCCGGAGGAGGCCAGGCGTTCATGGCGCTCGACGACCCGGAGGACCCGTTCAACGGGGGTCTGCAGATCAACGCGAAGCCCAGGAACGGCAAGATGCTGAGGCTAGAGGCCCTTTCCGGAGGGGAGAAATCCCTCACCGCGCTGGCCTTCATATTCGCCATCCAGGAGTACCAGCCCTCGCCGTTCTACGTGCTCGACGAGGTCGACATGTTCCTGGACGCGGTGAACGCCGAGATGGTGGCCAGGAGGGTCAAGGAGAGCTCGGCGAGGACACAGTTCATACAGGTTTCGCTGAGGAAGGTGACGCTCACCCTGGCGGACCATCTGATAGGTGTGACGAGGCCCCCCACGGGGATCAGCCGCGTCATAATGCAGCCGGACTTGGAGGAGGTCTCCAGATACGAGGAGGAGGCTCTGAGGAGGCAGAAGGAGAGCGGGAACCGGGATAACACAGAGGGATGAAAATGGATGGGAACATGCAGATGGAAACGATGGAACAGCACCTTCTGTTCCACAAGGCGCTGGCCGAGGACACGGAGTCCTTCGACAGGATAAACGGATACCTGGACATCCTCAGGGAGGCGGGTTCCGGGGAGAAGCTGAACGACCCCATGGACGAATCCATCAGGGCCGTCTTCAGCCTCGTCCTGGAGAAGGGGATGGACCCCTGGGCCATAGACCTGGAGCACTTCGCCAAGACCTACTCCGAGAAGGTCTCGGCCAACAGGTTCGACATGATCGTGGCGGGGAGGCTCCTGCTCATGGCCTGGAAGATCCTGAACCTCCAGTCGGAGAGGACCCGCATGACGGTCGAGCCCCCCGCGGAGGAGGAGTCCGTCGAGGACGGGGATTTCGGGTTCATCGACGAGGACCCGATGATCGTACCCGAGGTGTCCTTCCAGAGGGCTTACGTCAGGGACGAGCCCCGCCCCATCACCATGATGGACCTCCTGGACGCCTTCGAGGAGGCCAAGAGGGAGGCGGAGATCGCATCGGCCAGGGAGACCGCGAGGATCAAGCTGAGGGAGAAGGCCCCCGGCAGGTTCGACAACAAGGCCCACAGGGAGGACGACGAGAAGGCGGTCGAGGCGGTCTACAGGAGGATCCGCGAGATGGGCATGGGCCCCATGCCCATAACCGAGTTCTACACCTCCTCCGCGGAGGAGAACATAACCGTCTTCGTGTCCGTCCTCCACCTGGTGAGAAACGGTCTGCTGGACGTCTTCCAGGCGGAGCTCCCCTACGGGGAGATCACCGTCCAGATAAGGGTACCCGAGACGTCCCTGCCGGTAGAGGCGGCGGTGAACTGAGTTGGAAGACAAGACGATGGTGGAGGCGGCGCTCTTCGCGGCGACCGGTCCGCTGAAGGCGGAGGAGATAGCCGGCAAGACCGGTCTCGACGAGGCCTCGGTCAGATACGCCCTCAAGGACCTCCGCATGGAGTACGACCTGCGCGGCAGCGCCATCATGATATCGACGGCGGGCGGGACCTACAGGATGATGCTGAGGCCCGACTGCCGGCAGTTCGCCGGCGTCTTCGCCAGACCGGAGATGCCCGGAGGGGTCATGCGCACCCTCAGCACCATCGCCTACAACCAGCCCGTCCTCCAGTCGAAGCTCGTCAAGGTCCGCGGTCCGCGCGCCTACGACGACGTCCGCATCCTGAGGGACATGGGTTTCGTCTCCGCCAAGTCCGTCGGGCAGACGGTGGAGCTCTCCACCACGGCCAGGTTCGCCGAGCAGTTCGGCATAGGCAGCAACAACAAGGCCGCCATAAGGAAGTGGATCGAGGACAACGCATCCAACCTGAGGCAGGACGAGGGCGGCGGGGAGGACGAGTCCGTCCAGAACCCCGACGGCACGCAGTGACGCCGTGCGTTCTCGACAATATATTATAATATGGAGAGGTACAGGATACCGATATATATGACCATGCCACAGGCCCTGCTCGAGAAATCCGTAGGAAAACGCATCTCCCTTCTTCTGAAAGACGGAAGGGTGATGGAAGGCAAGCTCGCCGGTTTCGACGACCTCATGAACATGTCCCTCGAGGAGACGGTCGAGACAGTCCCGGGATCCGAGGAGAGAAGGCTGGGAACCGTCGTGCTCCGCGGCAACAACGTGGTCAGCATCTCGATCCTCTGAGCGAGAGCCGGAGGTCTGACCATGTCCCTTTTGGACAGGATAAACAGGATATCGGACAATTCCGGCGCCCGTAAGGCATGGTTCGGGCTCGTAGTCGCGATATTCATTTTCATCATCGTTATCCCGTCCGTCTACGTAATCACCCAGATCTTCGCGGACTGGGACGGGGTGAGCGCCGTCTTCAACGACTCCGGGAAGATGTCGGTCATCTGGAGGGCCGTTGCCGTATCGTTCGGTCTCGCCTTCGTGGTGACGATATTCGACATCATCACCGGTCTGCCGATGGCCTGGATAATGGTCAGGAAGAACTTCAAGGGGAAGAACGTCCTCGATACTCTCCTCGACATGCCGCTGGCCTTCCCGACGGCCGTGCTGGGTCTTTCCGTCCTCATGTTCTGGGGGGCGCCCGAGGGCGTCGACATACCGGGTCTGGGTCTCCACCTCTCCCCCTTCATGATGCTGATCCTCCTGCACATCATATTCACCTACCCGTACATGGTCAGGTCCCTCTCCGGCATACTGGAGCAGATCGAGCCCAACTACGAGACCGCCGCCATGACCCTCGGGGCCAGCAGGTGGACGGCGGTCAGGACCATCACCCTCCCCCTCTTCAGGGCCGGTCTCGTGACCGGTTTCATCCTCTGCTTCGCCAGGTCCCTGTCCGAGACGGGCGGCACCCAGATCGCCCTGAAGATGCTGGGCGTCAACTCCTTCTACTTCACGGGACCCACGTACATCGCGGAGCACAAGACCAGTGCGGTCATAGCGACCCCCGAGATGATACTCATCAGCACCATCCTCATCATCTTCGCCCTCCTGCTCCTGGTGGTGGCGAGGTCCATAATCACCAGGATGGGCGTCAGCACCGAGAAGGTGTGGCCGGAGCTGGGGAGGAGGCTGAGCCACGGTGCGGCGCCCGTGGCGAAGGATTCCCTCGCCGTGCTGATACTGTTCCTTTTCGTCCTCATCCCCTCCTTCTACATCTTCACCTACCTGACCGATCCCGGGTCCGTCGACACCGGCAAGCTCATCTCGACGACGGCCACCTCGTTCTTCATAGCCGGGACGGCGGTCGCATTCGACATAGTGTTCGGGGTCCCGGTCGCCATATACATAGCCAGACACCGGGGGGACAGGCTGGTGCACATCCTGGACAACCTCGTCAACGTGCCGCTGATCGTGCCCACCACCGCCCTCGGCGTATCGCTGGCACTGTTCTGGTCCGCCGCCACGGCCGATGCCCTGCCCGCGTTGGTCCTGGTCATACTGGGTCATATATCGTTCACCTATCCGCTGATCGTCAGGAACATAACGGGTGCCGTCGAGGAGGTCGACCCGTCCTACGAGGAGACGGCCATGACCCTGGGCGCGAAACCCTTCCAGGCGTTCTACAAGATCCTGCTGCCCGTCATCAAGACGTCCGTCATCGCCGGGGCCATCCTGGCCTTCACCAGGAGTCTCGGGGAGACCGGTGCGACGCAGGCCATCGCCGGCAGCAACGTCGATACCGTCCCGATATACATCGTCGGTCTGGTCAAGAACGGGCAGTACCCCGAAGCGGCGATGGCGTCGATAATCCTGATCGCCATCTGCTTCGTCATGATGCTGATCGTCAGACGCCTGACCCACAGAGGAGGTTCGCGCAATGCCTGAGATCACGCTCGAGAACCTCCGCAAGGAGTTCAGCGGCGGCATAAAGGCCTCCGACGGCCTGGACCTGACGGTCAGGGACGGGGAGTACCTCTGCCTCCTCGGACCCACCGGTGCGGGTAAGACCACCGCGCTGAGGATGATATGCGGGCTGACCAAGCCGGACTCCGGACGCGTCCTGTTCGACGGGAAGGACGTTTCCGGCGTCCCCATCAGCGAGAGGAGGACGACCATGCTGTCCCAGAGGTACGCCCTGTTCCCCAACATGGACGTCTACGGCAACGTCGTCTTCTCCCCCGTCATCAAGGGATGGAGCGAGGAGGACACGAAGGTCCTCGCCACCTCGATGATCGATATGGTGCACATGGGCAAGAAGGTCCACAGCATACCGGGCGAGCTCTCGGGCGGGCAGCAGCAGCGTACCGCTCTGGCGAGGGCGTTGGCCTCCGATTCGAAGGTCCTGCTCCTGGACGAGCCGCTGAGGGCTCTGGACGCCCGTCTGAGGATAGAGCTCAGGAAGGAGCTGAAGTCCATGGTTAAGGAGATGGGCCTCACCTCCATACACGTCACCCACGACCAGGACGAGGCCATGGAGGTGGCGGACCGCATAGCCATCATACGCAAGGGCAGGATCATCCAGGTGGGGACCCCGTCGGACATATTCCAGAACCCCGCCACACCGTTCATCGCCAACTTCCTCGGAAGGTCGAACGTGTTCTCTGGCACATATGTCGGCGGAGATTCCGACCATTCGGAGGTGGAGATCGCCCCCGGCATCGTGGTGAAGGCGAGGCCGGCGGATATGGAGGCCGGCGAGAAGGCGGTCGTCGCGGTCAAGGTCGGGGCGACAGTCCCAGAGGTCGTGGGGGCGAAGGAGGACGTGCAGGACAGGCACCTGCCGAAGGTCCTCCCGGACGGTTACTTCGGCGGGACGGTCGAGAGGGTCATGTACGAGGGTTCCACCATAACGGTGGAGACCAGGGTGGAGGGCCTGGGCATAGTGTCCTCCCAGAGGTCCTCGAGGAGATACGAGGCCTATAAACCGGGCACGCAGGTGTCTATAACGTGGCAGCCGCAGAAGGCGTCCGTCTTCAGGATGCCGGAGAACGGTTTGGAAGACGAGATGAGGCTTGAATGATATGTCGAAGATAAGGCTTGAGCACGTCTCCATGAGGTTCGGCGATTTCTACGCCGTGAAGGACATAAACCTGGAGGTCGAGGAGGGGGAGTACATCACCGTCCTGGGCCCCTCCGGCTGCGGCAAGACCAGTCTTATCCGCGTGATCTCCGGCATCTGGACCCCGACGGAGGGGAGGGTCTACATCGACGGCAGGGACGTCACCGGCGTACCGCTGGAGGACAGGGACGTGGGGTACGTCTTCCAGAACATAGCCCTGTTCCCCAACATGAACAACCTCAAGAACGCGGAGTACGGACCGAGGGTCCGTGCCAGACCCCCCGAGGAGGGCGAGGAGACCGCCAAGAAGTACCTCAGCCTCGTGAACATGCTGGACAGGAGCGGGATGTTCCCCTTCGAGCTCTCCGGAGGCGAGCAGCAGAAGGTCGCCATCGCAAGGGCGCTCTCCTCCGGCTCCAAGATAATAATGCTGGACGAGCCCCTGTCGGCCCTGGATGCCAGGGTCCGCATGGAGCTCAGGTACGAGATCCGCAGGATCGTGAAGGAACTGGGCATAACGGTCCTGCACGTCACCCACGACCAGGAGGAGGCCATGTCGGTCTCCGACAGGATCGTGCTCATGAAGGCGGGGACCGTGCACGACACGGGCACTCCCATAGACATGTACAGGAACCCGCAGAGCGTGTTCGCGGCCTACTTCATCGGGGAGACCAACCTCCTCGAGGGATACGTCGACGGGCGCACGAAGAACGGGTGGACCAAGGTCCGCCTCAGAGGCGGCAAGACGGTCAAAGCCGAGAAGACGGACCTGGCCAACGGCGACCCGGTGGTCATATCGGTCAGGCCCGAGAACGTGTACACCGCCGATGACGGCATCCGCGCGGACATCGTCAACGTGGTGTACATGGGTACTTACTGGAGGGTGAGGACGGTTGCGGAGACGGGGGACTACGTGGACTACAACGTGTCCGACAACCTCACTCCCCCGAAGATAGGGGACAGGGTCACCTTTGTATTCAACAAGAGCATGACCCAGGTGTTCGAAAGACCCAAGGAAGGATTGACGGAGGCGATAAGCCTTGAATGATAAGGGAATTCTTGAATGGTTCGGGAAGAGGAAGGAAAATTCCGTCACCCTCGGTGCCAGAGGGCATGTCATGGCTGTCCGTGACACGGTGGCGGAGCTCAAGAACGCGTTGGACTGCATGGTCAAGGGGGATGCGGCGGCCGCCGTGAAGTGCACCGACAGGCTCATCCTCTGCGAGGAGGAGGCGGACCGCATGGAGGACCGCCTCTGCGCGGAGATAAGCAGGGGCGAGCTCTCCGTCCAGGACAGGGAGAACCTCATCCACTTCGTAAGGCAGACCGACAGGGTGGCCAACTGGGCCAAGGAGGGGGCCATATACCTCCAGCTGCTCAACGAGACCGGCGCATCCGTCCCCAAGGAGACATGGGCGGAGCTGGCACATATGGCCGCAGAGCTCATAGAGGAGACGAAGTTCCTCATGGGGGCGACCGAGAGCATCAACACGGACCCCAAGAAGGTCCTGAGGGAAATCGACGCCCTGAACGATCAGGAGCGCATAATCGACGGACTGTACTTCGCCTGCATAAAGCACGCCCACCTCTCGTCCATGGAGCCCCGCGGACTGTATCTGGTCGACAAGCTGGCCGAAGCCATAGAGATGGCGGCCGACAGCGGGAAGTCGTGCGGCGACACCATAAACATAATGCTGACGTCCAGGGGCGTTTGAATGGGCCGTATGTTCGGGACCAACGGCGTCCGCGGAGTGATAAACCAGGACATGAACATCCAGCTGGCCATGCAGATGGGCAAGGCCGTAGGCACCGTGCTCCACGGTATCGTGGCCGTCGCGACCGACACCCGCATGTCGGCCGACATGCTCCGGGCCGCCGTCTCCGCCGGCCTCATGTCCGTCGGATGCGACGTCGTGTTCCTGGGCGCCATACCCACCCCCGCGCTCCAGTACTACGTCAAGACGAACGACGCGGTGGCCTGCGGGATAATGATCACGGCCTCGCACAACCCCCCGGAGTTCAACGGGATCAAGGTCGTGGCCGCCGACGGCACGGAGGCATCCAAGGAACAGGAGGCCGCGATAGAGGACAAGTACGACGAGATAATCCCCGAGGTCCCCTGGAACATGGTCGGCGGGTACAGGCACGTCCCCGGTGCCGACGACGCCTACGTCGACGCCGTCGTATCGAAGCTGGACAGGGAGGCCATCAGGGCCGCCGGACTGACCGTGGTCCTCGACTGCGCCAACGGGGCGGCCTTCCACACCTCCCCGCTGCTGCTGAGGAAGCTCGGGGTGAGGGCCGTCACCATCAACGGGAACCCCCAGGGCGAGTTCCCCGGACATCCCAGCGAGCCGACCGCCGACAATCTGACGGATCTCTGCAGGATGGTGGTGGACGTCCATGCCGACCTGGGCATAGCCCACGACGGCGATGCCGACCGCTGCGTCTTCGTCGACGGCAACGGCAACTACATCCCGGGGGACAAGACCCTGGCCATACTGGCCAAGGGGATAGTCATGGCCAACGGCGGAGGGGAGGTCGTCACGCCGGTGGCCACTTCGTCGGTCATCGACGACGTCGTCGGTTCGGTCGGAGGGAAGGTCGTCCGCACCGCCGTGGGTTCCCCGGTGGTGGCGAGGAAGATGATGGACGACGGAGGCGTCTTCGGCGGGGAGGAGAACGGGGGACTGATCTTCCCGGACCACCAGTACTGCCGGGATGGCGCCATGGCCATAGGCCGGATGCTGGAGTGCATCGTGAGGAACGGGCCGCTGAACTTCCAGACGGCAGCTCTTCCCACGTATTACACCGAGAAGAGGAAGATGGAGTGCCCGGACGACCTCAAGGATGCCGTCCTGAAGTTCCTGGAATCCCACACCACCATCAAGAACAAGGACAGGACCGACGGTCTGAAGCTCATCACCAACGACTTCTGGCTCCTGGCCAGACCCTCCGGCACCGAGCCCATATTCAGGATATACGTGGAATCCAAGGATAGGGACAAGGCTGTCAAGACCGCCGACAGGTACCAGAAGATGGTAGAGTCGTTCATCTCGTCCGCATGAGGGTGCGGACGTCCCCCCCCCCCTCTCCGAGGGGATGCAAAATCAATTGTGCCAGATGCTGGGAAAACGCATCATGCGCGGAGGTTCTTGCCGAGTACCGCGAGGGCTTCGTTGATGAGCCTCGCTCCCAGGATGGACGTTATCCCCGACGGGTCCGCCGGAGGACAGATCTCCATGACATCGAATCCGGCCAGACGGTCGCCTATGAGGTTGATGGCCTTCTTCACGTCGTAGGGCAGGAGTCCGAAGGGTTCGGGTGTCCCGGTCCCCGGTGCGTACGCCGGGTCTATGCCGTCGATGTCGACGGACAGGTAGACCTTGTCCGCCTTGAATCCGTCGAGGGCCTTCTTCACGGCCCATTCGATGCCGTGGTCGAAGACCTCGAACGCCGTGACATGGGGGACCACGTCCTCCCTGTCGAGCTCCTCCACGCCGATGGCGCGTACGCCGACGGCGCAGCAGTTCTCGATCCCGATGTGGTCGGCCGCCCTCCTGGTCACGCATGCGTGGCTGTTCGGGGTGCCCATGTACTCGTCCCTGGAGTCCAGATGGGCGTCGATGGTCATGAGGGCTATGTCGCCGGCTTCGAACGACTGTATTACGGGTATGGTGGCGGAATGCTCCCCGCCGATTATTATGGGGAACTTACCGTCCCTGATGCAGGGTCCGACCGCGAACTTGACCTCCTCGATCATGTCTTCGGGGAGGATGAAATCGTCGCAGTTGCCGTAATCGCATACCGCAGGCTTGTTCTGGTCCAATCCGTGCTCGAAATGGAACTCTTCAAAATTGTACGATGCCCGTCTCACGGCGGTCGGAGCCTCGCGGGCTCCGGCCTTGAAACTGGCAGTGTGGTCGTACGGGACCCCGAAGATCACCGCATCCGCGTCGTTGTACTCGGCGTCGGCATCCGCGTAGGTTACCCCGTACACCATCTGTATCCGACCTCACATCAGTTTCATCCTGTCCATCGCCACGATGTACAGGACCTCTGCGCCGTCGGCGAGGACACTCTCGTGGTCGTCGTTGATGGGCATGGTGAAAGTCTCGAAGGTCTCGAGGTCCATGATCTGGATCTCCTTGTTGGCCTCGTCGATGGAGATGACCTGTCCCTTCCTCTTGTCGATGACGGGGACCTGCACCTTGGCGCTGACGGGTGCGTTGATGGATTTCTTGGCGCCGGTGAAAATGTCGACGGCCTCGATGCTTGCTTTTGCAGACCCGTGCTTTCCGGGCTTGGAGGTGGTGATCGAGACGATCTTGCAAGGGCAATCGTCGATGTTCACGTACCTTCCGATTTTGAGCTCCCTGAGCTCCTTCATCTCCCACTCTGCCATAATGATTCCTTCCTTGTACGATGCGCTTACAGTATCCGCTTGTTTTTCACTTTCCCGTACTGGGGTTCTGGAACAACGAGGTTCTGACGCATGGTAATCGGCTTCCCGATAGTCCGTTGAAATATATACTTATTGACCGCGCCGGCGCAGGCGTTCTATTATCCCGGCCGTCCCAGAGCCGCCATCCGACAAGGCTCACTGCCTGTCCTTTTTGCCGTGGCGGTTCCTGCCCTTGCCGTGATGGTTCGGTTTCCTGTCCGACGGCTTCTTCTTCGGCGGGTCCGGGTACCTCCTCTTGATGTCGGCGATCCTCACCCCGAGCTCTGCGGCGAGCCTGTCCCCGCAGAACTCCCCTCCGTATTCGTCCACCTTCGCCGCTATCAGCACCTTGCCGGCCAGGGCTCTGGCTATGTTGCCTCTCTGCCAGTAGGGCGCCTTGCGCAGGTCCGGGTACTGGTATATGACGCCGTGCTTGGGCGGGTTCTTACCCGAGCGCAGGTGCCTGAACATGGCCTTCTCCGCCCCCAGCAGCTGGACCGTCGAGGAGGGCAGGGACGCCAGTCTCTCGAGGCCGCCGGCCAGGGATATGAGCCTCGCCGAGAGCGGTCCGCCCAGGATGGCGCACATGTTGGGGCAGGTCTGCTCCACCAGCGAGGTGATGTAGTCCTCGGTGTCCTTCCTCGATTCGTAGATGCCGCAGAGGGTGTCGGCGAGGTCCTGCACCGCGCGCATGTCCTCGGGGTCGAAGTCCGCCCCCATGGACTGCAGGTCAAGACCCAGATCGTCGATTATGCCCTCCCTGTCGCCGTGTTTCGCTATCAGCAGGGCATAGCGGTCGTCCTTGGCGATGTCCGCCAGTTCGGGGAAGTGCATGCCGTACCATTCATGGAGCCTCTCGCTCATCAGGTTGGAGACCTCTATCAGGTCGTCCAGGCTGCGTATGGCCTGGACCAGGTTCTTGTCCCTGGCTATGGGCTCCGAGGTCCTGAGCCTGCCCAGCCTGACCATGACCTCGTGCATGAAGGCGTCGTCGAATCCGTAGTCGGAGGGCCTTATGAATGAGGAGTCGTAGAGCTCGGGCCTGCCCAGCTCCGCCTGCCTCCTGTCCCCTACCGAGAGTTTGGACCGGCCGTCGGCCAGTTCCCTCTCCTCGGGCAGGAGGGAGCCCTTCTGGATCTCCGCCAGCTTCCCCGCCGCCTCATCGGCGTCCCGGGGCATCAGGCGCTTGTCTATGACCCTGCCCGTCTTGTCGTCGACGAGGAAGACACCGAACCACTTCGTGACCAGTATCGCCATCTCACCTCATCCCCCTCAGCTTCTCCACCTCTTCCTCGGGCAGCTTCGGCGCTTCGCCGGCCAGCAGCTGGAGGCGCGCCTGGAACTCTAGCTCCTCCATCCTGTTGAACGCCTCCTCGAGGGTCCTCCCCTGGGTTATGGCCCCGTGCCTGTCCATCAGCATGGCGGGGGCGTCGGAGAACTCCATGACGGCGTCGACGAGTTCCTGGGACCCGGGGGTCTCGTACCTCACGGTGGGTACCTGGTCCAGCAGCAGGACGCCCTCGGGGGTGAGGCAGCTCCTTATCCCCTCGCCCTTCAGCGTGAGGGCGAGGCAGTGGAGCGGGTGGCAGTGGACGACCGCGTTCGTCGACGGGTTCTCCCTGTATATACCCAGATGGAAGCGGTACTCTATGCTGGGCTTGCCGCCGGAGAGGACGTTCCCGTCCATGTCCATCCTGACGAGGTCGTCCTCGTTCACGAGTCCCTTGTTGACCCCGCTCGGGGTGATCAGTATCTCGCGGTCGTTGAGGCGGACGCTCATGTTGCCCCCGGCCGAAACGGTGAGGTTGCGGTCGTAGAGGAGGTGGCAGCATTCCGCGAGCCTCTTCCTGGCGAAGGATTCGCTGTTCATTCCCTCATCCCCGATATCTCGGACGGTCTGAATATGCCCTTCTCGGTGATGAACCCGGTCACGAGCTCCGCGGGGGTGACGTCGAACGCGGGGTTGAGGGCCCTGGATCCCACGGGCGCGATTCTCATGCCGCCTATCTGGGTCATCTCGGTCTCGGACCTCTGCTCGATCACTATGCCGTCCCCCGTCTCCGTATCGAAGTCGAACGTGGACACCGGTGCGGCCACATAGAACGGGATCCCGAACCTCTTGGCGCATATGGCCTTGTCGAAGGTGCCGATCTTGTTGGCGAAGTCCCCGTTGGCGGCGATCCTGTCGGCGCCGACGATTATCATGTCGACCCCCTGGCTCATGTAGTACGCCGATGCGCCGTCGGGGATGATGGCGTGGTCGATCCCCTCCTGGTTGAGCTCCCAGGCGGTGAGCTGCATGCCCTGGAGGCGCGGGCGGGTCTCGGAGGCGTAGACGAAGAACTTCTTCCCGCGGTCGTGGGCGTCCCTCATGGGGGCCAGGGCGGTGCCCACGTCGACGGTGGCGAGGGCCCCGGCGTTGCAGTGGGTCATCAGTTTCATCCCGTCCTCTATGAGGGCCCCGCCGTACCTCCCGATGGCGCGGCATTTGGAGACGGTCGTGTCGGCGTACTCGTCGGCCGCCTTCACCGGGTCCTCCCCGTTCCTGAGCCTGGCGTACATCCAATCGGTGGCGTAGAACAGGTCGTAGGCGGTCGGTCTGGCGGCCTTTATGTGGGCGGCCGCCTCGTCCAGGTCCTCCCCGTTCAGTCCGGCGAGGCACATGGCGTAGGCCGCGCTGGCACCTATGCAGGGCGCACCCCTGGTGGTCATGTTCCTTATCGCCTCGGCTACTTCGCGGTGGTCTTTGAATCCGACGACGGTCAGTTCGAGGGGGAGCCTCCTCTGGTCGATCATCCTGACCTCGCCGTTCTCGAACCAGACCGCCCTTATGTCCTCCGTCTTTCCGTCCTTCATCCTAGCCTTCATGGGGTCATCCCTCGATTACGTCCTCTCCTACTGCGGGCAGGGTTATAAAATGTGCGTGCGCGGGGGTATCAGCAGCGGGGCGAGAACGTCAGCAGGGCTCCGTTGCCGAGGGTCTCCGCCGATTTGAGCTCGAGCTTAAGGCCGCCGGGGATGACCCAGCCGTCCCCGTCCGCGGGTGTCGGCGAGGTCCTGCCCCCGATGACGAGACCGCCCACGAAGACGGTGTACCTGTCCACCAGCCCCTCCCTGAAGAACGAGGCCATGACCTCTCCGCCCCCCTCCACCATCAGGCTCTCAATGCCGAGCTGGCGTGCGAGCAGGTGCATGGCCACGGGCAGGTCTATCTTACCGTCCTTACCGCATCTCAGGACGGTCACCCCGCTGCCCCAGTTCCTGGTGCATGCGTCGCAGGTGACCACGACGGTAGGTGCCAGATTGTCCAGGACCCTCGCTCCGTCGGGGGTCCTCCCGTTGGTGTCGAGGACCACGCGCACGGGGTTCTCGCCGTAGGAGAGGCCCTTGACGGTCAGATGGGGGTCGTCGGATATGACCGTCCCCACGCCCACGAGGATGGCGTCGTACCTGCGCCGCATCTCCTTCACTCTGGCTATGTCCTCGTCGGAGGATATGCGTATCTGTTTCCTGTCCGGTCCCGCGAGTTTGCCGTCGGCGGACATGGCGCAGTTGAGGTGTATGAACGGTTTCATCAGATGGGTCAGTTGCCTTCCCCCGGGTTGACGGAGAAGTGGTATCCGTCTTCTTTCCTCTCCACTCCGAACCTGACGTCGAGGAACGATTCGAGCGTGTCCATCTGGCTCAGGAGATGCTTGCTGATCCTGGAGACAATGAAGCTGCTCTTGCCCTCGGCCATCGCCATGTAGGGCAGGAGCTGGTCCGCGGTGTGGATGTCCACCGTCGACCCGGCGGACATCTCCTGCAGGAGGTCGCTGGCCGCGTCGAGGCCGGACTGCTGGGGGCTGTGCCCCTTGCTGGAGAGGACGTTGCTGGAGAGCATGCCGTTCTCGTATTCGGCCACCAGCACCATGCCGGCGCCGCGCGAGGTCCCTTCGGTCCTCTGGAACTGGATGTCGATGTCGTACTGCGGTTCGAAGACGTGCCTGCAGGCCTCCATCATGTCGAACCCGATCCTGTCGGACAGATGCTGCACGAAGCATATGCCGTGCAGTCCCTTGAGATGTCCCAGATCGTCCAATACGAGCGGTTTTATGATCCCGACGGGATCCATGTTGAGCTTGACGTGCCCGCCGCCTATGGGGTAGAACCCCCTCTCGAGAATCTCGAGCCTGGCGTTTATGCCCATCCTCTTCATCAGCGGGAAGAGCACCATCGGGTAGGTGTCCACGGGCGGTGCCCACATGACGTTCGTCCCTCCCACCAGGTCGAGCGAGAAAGGGGAGGTGTAGTTCCTGGCGGCCAGCATGGTGGCCTGTATCACGAGGCTTATGCTCCCCGCGGAACCTATGTCCAGCGCTATGTCGGTGACCTGGTCGTTCCCCGGTTCCACCAGGAGCTCGGACGAGCCGATGTAGTTGCCCGTGACCTTGGACCCGGTCATCATGGCGACGGCGTTGACGGCCGTCGTATGCTGTTTGGAGAGGCCGTTCGTGGGGCGGTTCTCCCTGATCCTGGTCAGGCGCGTGGTCGTGCCGGTGAGCGTAGCCAAGGCTACAGACGTGCGGACCATCTGTCCTCCACCTTCGCCTCTCGAGCTGTCGATCTCCAGCACCATGGGTTCTTCCGTACGGTATGCCTTTATTTTATTCTATTGAAAACGCGAGACCGGTGTCAGGACGCATGTTAACGGCACATAAAGGCGGTGTTTGGACGATTTTGATATAATAAGATGGTGCGGCTGCCGGGATTCGAACCCGGGTCAAAGGCTTGGGAAGCCATCGTCATAACCACTGGACTACAGCCGCTCTTATATCGGGTAATCGTCACATGTATTTTAGATTAAGGTTCGGGGAACCACTTTTCTTTTATACCCCATCTACTTTCAAGGACACGGGGACCCGTGGTCTAGTGGTTATGACGTCGCCCTTACAAGGCGGAGGTCGCCGGTTCGAGCCCGGCCGGGTCCACTTGCGTTACATCCCCTTTTCAGGTTCTCCCGTTCCCCTGTTCCGGATTCTCCCCCTCCGTCTCGCCGGATGTGCTGTCGGCGGAGGCCGGGGACCTGCCGTTCAGGACGTCCATCACGGCCGAGAACGGGATCCCCAGTTTCATGGAGATCGGAAGCGGTTCCATGCCGCCTTCGTGCATGGAGACTATGAGGGCCTGTTCTTCGTTCATCCCCTGAGTCTCGGCTCCGGCCGGTATGCGTCCGGAGGATATCTCGTCCTCCGAGAGTATGGACATGGCGAGTTTGTAGAGCTTCTCGGACACGGAGTCGTCCTGGTAGTTCCTGAGGACGTAATCCAGGGAGAGCCTGTTGTCTCTGCACCATCCGGACAGGTTCACCGAACCCACCAGATCCCCCGCCGCATAGAGGTAGGCGGTGAGGCGGCCGTCGTCCACGTACATGAGGGTCATCCCCTCCCCGTCCGTCCATATGCGGGAGATCTCGCTCACCCCGGCTTTTTTCAGTCTCGGATCGTCGAAATGATCCCTCGGTTTGGGGTCCGCATAACGGTCGCATACGGGGCAGAGGTCCATGCGGCTGTTCGAGCGCAGCGTGCGCGTCAGGCCGCATTTGGGACAGGTGTAGACGGTCCTCTCCGAATCCCACATGGAGGAATGGCAGACCGGGCAGTATTTCGGAGGCGAATCCCCCCTCTGCATCCATTCGGCGCCGCAGCGGAGACACTGGTTCCTGACCGATGCCCTGTCCCATCTCGTCGATTTGCAGGACGGGCACCTCACCGGGTCTTTGGACTTGGGGGTCCATTCGTATCCGCAACGGCGGCATCTGTTCGACATTCCGTTCACCTGATGAAACCAGTATTTTTATTGGATGTATGTTCCAATGAAATATGGCATAACGGATATTAAAAAGTTGGTTCGGTCCGTCGGACGGCGGTCAGGCCGATGCGGGGCGTTCTGAGAACCCGTCGGTTCGGCGGCGTTTCAGAGGTACGCCGGCCGGAAGATGGCTGCGAGGGGATGCCGGAACACCGCCCCGCCAAAACGTACGGATCCAAGATGCCCGGACAGATTCCAATGCAATGGGAATGCAATAAACTCCGACGCCCATTGTTATTGAGGAAAGAGCCAGATTGAAGGATGGTGGACCCAGCCGGATTTGAACCGGCGACCTCCGCCGTGTGAAGGCGACGTCATAACCCCTAGACCATGAGTCCGTATGTGCCGATTATCCTTTCCGTATTTAATCGTTAAGCCCTCGGCTTCCGCGGGAAGACCTCCGCCGGTGCGGTTTTCCACGTCGCATGTAAATGCTTATCAGTACAACCGCCGATAACCCGGGCATTATGTCGTCCGATTTTGATAATGTCAAGTTCGAGGCCGCTCTGCAGATAGCCCTGGATAAGGAGAAACACGATTATCCTGCGATCATCGGTGGCATGAACGTCGCGTCCGGCATGGACATGCCCCTCGTCAGTCCCGTGGACGACACCATAATCTTCGGCACCCTGCAGGATCCCGAGGAGGGGACCGCGGCGGTGGCGGCGGAGAAGGCCGCCGAGGCGTTCGCATCGTGGTCCGTCCGCTCCCCTTCGGAGAGGGCCGCCATCATCTCCAAGGCCGCCGAGGAGATCCGCAGGGACAGGTACAGACTGGCGGCCGAGGTGACACTCAGCACCGGCATGGTGAGGAGGGAGGCCGTCGCCGAGGTCGACAGGCTCATAGAGGTAGTGGACAAAGCGGCGGCCGATGCGGCGACAGTATCCGGCAAGCCTATCGGGGTGTGGGCCGTGGTGGCGCTGAACAGTTCTCCCCTCGCCTCCGCCGTCGGCTACGCCGCCGCGGCCGTCGCTGCCGGGAACACCGTCGTGATGAGTCCCAGCGGCTCCTGTCCGATTCCAGTTTACTCCGCGTACCGCATATTCGAGAGGGCGGGTCTCCCCGCCGGCGTCATGAACATCGTGGCCGACCGTCTCGACAGGTATGTGACCGCCCTGTGCGACGACCAGAACGTGTCGGGGGTGGTCGCCTCGGGATGCGGGAAAGCCATGGACGACCTCATGTTCGTACCGGTGGACGAGAGTCTCGGATTCATAAACGAGGTCAAGGGGATGACCCCCATCGTGGTGGCGAACCCCTCCGACGTCGGGAAAGCGGCCGCCGATGTGTTGGAATCGGCCTTCGCCTACTGCGGCCAGCACCTCTATTCCACATCCAAGGTCATAGTCCTGGCACAGGACGAGAGGGATTTCACCAAGGCCCTCCTGGAGAAGGCCAAGGACTTCTCGGTCGACGAACCGGGGGAGGAGTCGGCGTCCTGCGGACCCCTCATGTCCGACGAGTCGGAGAAGAGGTTCCTCAGGTTCGTCAAGGACGAGGAGGCCTTCCTCCTGTTCGGAGGGAAGAGGGTCAGGAAGGAGTACACCGCCAACGGCCTCTACTACACCCCGGCCATCTTCACCGGGATGTCCCCCGAGGACGACAACCTGTACGTGGACCAGGGGCTGCCCGTCCTCTGCATAAGGGTCGTGCCCACTCTGGACGATGCGTTGGCAGACCTCGCGGAGACGGATTGCGGTCTGGCCGTGGGAGTCATGTCGAGGGACAACTCGACGGTCAACAGGGTCAGGGAGGAAGCCGGCGATCTGACCGTCTTCGTGAACAGGAGCAGCCTCCAGCTGCCTCCCGCCCGCAAGGCCGAAGCCGCCAACTTCGTGCGCTGATTCAGAAACCCCTCAGGGCGACCCTCTTCGTATACCTCTTCGCGGCCGCGGAGAGGGCCGTGCCCTCGGTCCTGCTGTACGGCCTGACGTTCCTGTAGGCCGGGTCCGAGGCGAGACGCGGGTCGAACTGGGATATGGTGAGGCCGGTCTTCCCCCGGACCTCCTTGGCTATCTTCTCTATCTCCGCACCGTCTACGATCCCGGGTACGGCGCAGACGCAGAACTCCCTGTCTACGTCGAGACCGTTCAGGATGGCCATGGACCTCTTCATGAGCTCCGGGTCGCCGCGGCCGCCGGTGGCTTTGCCGAAAACGGCCGAATCCGGATGCGCTGGCACATACAGGCGGACCATGTCGAACATCATGGCTCCCGCCAGATCGTCGAGGGCGTCGGGGCGCATGCCCTGCGTCTCCAGCATCACCGGGCGCCTGTATTTCCTGAGTTCCCTGAGAAGAGAGTAGAGGTCCCCGTCGGCCAGCGGTTCCCCTCCCCCCAGGACGATGCCGTCGAGGGTCGGGCCTCTCTCCCTTATGTATGAAAACACCTCGTCTGGCTCTATGCCGGGGCTGTCCGGTCCCGGTCCGCTCAGATAGGGGTACACAACATCGTATCCGCTGAATTCGAGGCGGCAGCAGTCGCGACCGTTCCAGTCGGACGAGGTGGTCTTCACGAAGCGGCTTATCATCTCAGAGGCGTTCTATCCCCTTGAGCTCGTAAACCCCGTTGAGCTTGGAGAAGTACTCCGGGAGCTTCTCCCGTACCTGTTCCACGGTGACCCTGCTGTCCTTCATGTCCGCCACGACTTCGATGTCCATGGTCTGGTAGGAGATCATGACCTTTGTGAAAACCGAGATCAGGTTGATGCCCGCATCGGCCAGCATCTTGAGGGCCGTGTCTATGGAGCCCATGCAGTCCGGTACGTTGATGTTGATCTTGACCAGGTCGGTGCCGGGTTTGAAGAAGACCACGGAGACGAGCCAGGAACCGGGGTCGAGGGTTATCATGACCTCCTGTCCGTCGACGTCGTTGAGGATGTCGCCGTACTCCTTCGACAGGTCGAAGCATCCGTCCCTGTAGGTGACCGGGGCCCCGTGCCTGAGTTCCGTCTTCAATGACCCAGTGTCGTTCTTCTCACGGAATATCCTGCCGATGTTGGCGGGTTTTATGCTCACGTACCTTATCTTGTCGACGGAGGGGTCGTTGGCGTTCTTGAGCTGTTCGAAGCGTTCCTTGATGAGTTCCCCCTCTCCCGCGAAGTTGAGGTCGGCCAGTATGTTCCAGATGATGGTGGTGTCTGATATCCCGGTGAGGGATACGGAGTTGAGGATCCTGATCTCCTGGTCGGTGAGGAACTTCGCCGACTGGACGGTGGAGCCGGGGACGTCCTCCGCCCATACGGTGACATGTGCCAGCGTGCGGAAGTTCTCCTGCGGGTACATCGAGAGTATGAGCTCGTATCTCTTGGGCCCGTTCTCCGGGTACTTGAACAGGGTGCTGTACATGTACCCCCCGTCCACGAGTCCCATGGTGTCGGACAGCCAATTGTCGATCCCGATTTTGTTTCCCTCGATTTTGGTGAACTCCCAGCTTTTCAAGGTCGTCAGCTCCTTCTGAGTGCGTGTAATTAAGAGGTCCTTATAATTTATTTGCGGGAAGGGTACTTCGGAGTGCGCAGGGGGTCGGTCCAAAGGGGACCCTCGCGTCCGCTGTCCCTTATGTCCGCTTCGAGGTTCGGGATGCTCCCCGCCGCATCCTTCGACCTCAGTATCTCGCCGATGCGTTCGGCCGCGAAAGCCCTCCTCTCGGGGAAGTCGGTGCCCTCGAGGGCGTCGGCGATGAGTCTTTCCGCCGCCCTCAGATGGGAGGCGGCTTTCTTCAGCTTCCTTATGCGGATCTCCTCCTCCGACACCTCGGAGGACGAGGTCCTGATGAATATGTACCTGCCCGGGGAGCGGAAGGTCCTGCCCACGGTGAACGGGCAGACCGAGCAGTTCCTCTTCACCTCGGTGACGTCTCCCTCCAGGGTCATGTTCATTATGGGGGACATGGCGTTGCCGCAGACCGGGCAGATGTCGGGCAGCTCCTCCCTCACGGAATCTCTGTATTCTATCTCCAGTTTGACCGCTCCCGTCGAGACGGCTATCCTCCTTATGCGCTCGCCGCTGATGCGGTATTCGGGATCGACGGATGCCAGGTCCTCCTGCACCAGGTCGGAGAGCATCCTCTGGCTCTCCACGCGCTGGTTGCGGCGCATGACCCTGCGGACGGATTCGGACACGGTGTCCTGATCGGGGATCTTGAAGCTCACGGCGTCCTGATTGACCTCTGGGTATTAACTCTTTTTAGAGGTGCGGGAGGACCAAACTTTATGTGCGATAAACATTGTCCCCCACAGGAAGGCGGGGGTGGTCGAGCTGGCCAAAGGCGCCGGACTTAAGATCCGGTCCCTAGCGGTTCAGGGGTTCGAATCCCCTCCCCCGCACCAGATCCGTTCTCCGTGTTTGTCCGTACCGGGCCGTGCGGCGCACGGCTCCGGCCGTAACAGATCTTCCGCTGCTCAATCGTCCCCGAGCTCTTCGTCGGGGTCGAAGCGTATGCTCTTGCGGACCTCGTCCACGGTGACGCCGTTCGTGATGGAGGCCTTAACGAGGTCCTCGTGCTCGGCCTTCCACTTGCGGAGGCCGTAGCCCTCGGAGACCTTGATGCGGATGTCGCCGAAGTCGGTGCGGTACTTGATGAAACTCGAACTCATCTCGTACCTCTCGCAAGTGTGCATCCTGAGTCCGATGGAAGAGGTGTGGGCGAGCATCAGGGTGGCGAGGTCGTCGGCGTCCGCCTCCCTGCAGATGCAGGTGAGGATGTAGCCGGGCCTGCTCTTCTTCATCATGGTCTGGGAGAGCATCGCATCGAGGGCACCCGCGGCCATGAGCAGGTCGATTATCCCTCCGATGTCCTCGGGAGTCATGTCGTCGATGTTGCAGGATATCTCCTTGACGGTGGGCAACATCTCCTCCACGTCGCCCAGATACGCGCGGACCATGTTGGCGGTCCTGAAGGACTTGCTTCCGAGGCCGTATCCGACGTCGTTGAACTTCATGAGGGGCATGTTCCCGTACTTCTCGGCGAAGTGCTTCACGATGGCGGCTCCGGTCGGGGTGGTGAACTCCCCCTCCTCGTCGCCTGCGTAGACGGGCATTCCCTGGAGGATGTAGGCGGTGGCAGGTGCGGGCACTGGAAGGACCCCGTGTGCGCATTTGACGGTCCCGAACCCGGTTCTGAGGGGGGAGGATACGATCTGCTCGGGTGCAAGCCTCTCCACGAGCATGCAGACCCCCACGATGTCGGCGATGGCGTCGAGCGCCCCGACCTCGTGGAAGTGGACTTCGTTGACGGGCTTGCCGTGGACGTTGGATTCCGCCTCCGCGATGATGCGGTATATCTGGGATGCGTCGCTCTTGACCATTTCGGACACGTTGAGCCCGCCTATGATGGATATCACGTCCTTCAGGCCGTGGTGGTCGTGATGCTCGGATTCCTCCCTGCTCCCCTCCTCGATCCCGTCGACCTTTATGTGCACCCTTATCCCGGCCACGGACGACTGGTCATCGATGGCGACCTCGGCGGTCACGCCGGGGATCCCCGCGTTCTCGATCATTCCCTTGAACTCGAACGGATCCTTGAGGAGGTCGGTCAGCGATCCGAGTATCATGTCGCCGGATGCCCCGGCGTTGCATTCCAGATATAATGTCTTCAAAGTGGTGCGCTCCTTCTGTCTATCATGCTGGCTATGTATCCTGCCCCGAAACCGTTGTCGATGTTGACAACGCTTACACCCGACGAGCACGAGTTCATCATTGATAAAAGTGCGGTGACTCCTCCGAAGGAGGCTCCGTAACCCACCGAGGTGGGGACGGCCAGTACGGGGACGTCGACGAGACCTCCCACGACGCTCGGCAGGGCCCCCTCCATCCCGGCGACCGCCACCACGGCCCTCGCCCTGGCCAGGACGTCGGTTTTGGAAAGTATCCTGTGGATGCCGGACACCCCTGCGTCGTATATGCGCTCGACCCTGCTGCCGAGGGCCTCGGCGGTCCTGGCCGCCTCCTCCGCCACGGGCATGTCGCTCGTCCCGGCGCTGACCACGCAGACCAGGCTGTTGGGGGACGGCCGCGGTATCCTCCCGACGGTGCATATCCGTGAGATCCCGTCGTATTCCACATCTTTTATATTTTCCGAAAGCAGTTCCGCACTCTCCTTCGGGCAGCGGGTTATGAGCAGGCACCCATCCTCCTCGTAGAGGGTCCGCACTATGCCGAGGGTCTGCTCAGGTGTCTTCCCCGCCCCGTATACGACCTCCGACGACCCCTGTCTTATCTTCCTGTGGGTGTCGGCTTTGGCATATCCCAGATCGACGAACGGGGCGGTCTTCAGCCTGATGGCGGCTTCCTCGGTGGTCAGCCTGCCGTCCTTGACCGCCTCCAATATCTCCATTGTGTTCATTCTTTTACCTCCCTCGTCCCGTATCCGGCTACGGCGCCGTAATGTTCCAGCAGGATCCTCTCGAGTTCCGGTTTCACCTTCCCGAGGAGCTCCTCCTGCTCCCTCCTGACTTCCACGAAGGCTCCACCCGCGGCGGTCCTTATGCGCAGATCCGAAAGACCCAGACCGGCCGCCATGAGCTCCGCCTCCTCCGTTCTGCGGAGGTTCTCCGCCGTGAGGGCGGTTCCGGCCGGTATCCTCGTCGCAAGGCAGGAGTTCGAAGGCAGGTTCCAGGTCCACAGTCCCGCCCTGCGGGACAGTTCCCTGACCTCTCTTTTGGTTATCTGGCACTCTTTCAGGGGCGAGCGTACGCCCATTTCGGCGAGGGCCCTCATCCCCGGTCTGACCGCCGGGTCGTCGGAGGCGTTGGTCGCATCTATGACGAGGTCCCTCCCGTCCTCTCCCGCGACGGAGGCGATGGTCCCGAAGATCCTGCGTTTGCACCAATAGCATCTGTCAGGAGGGTTCGATGCGACCGCGGGGTCGGAGAGGATGTCCCTGTCTATCACGCACAGGTCCCCGTCCAATTCCCTGGCCGTCCTGATGGCGTCCGCCATCTCGGATTGCGTCTGGAACGCAGTCTTCACGAAGTACGCCCGGACATCCGCCTTGCACATCCTGGCCGCATAGAACAGATAGGAGGAGTCCGCACCTCCCGAGAATGCGAGTGCGACCCTGGGGTTTTCATCGAAGAATCTTCCTAGTTTTTCAGGTACCGGCACATCATGTCCCATCCGGTCACCTTATCCTGTCGTAGATCTTCTTCAGCTGGCTGCCGAAGTTGTGGCTGGCGTATGCGAGCATGTCGGTCCCGTGGAGGTCTATCGTCGAAGGGCCCGAGCGGACGAAGAAGGTCTCCGTCTTACCTTCCTTGAGGAACACGGGGCTCTCGCTCCTGGTGCAGTCGACCCTTATGACGGTCTTGTCCCCCAGATCGAAGGCCTTGTAGGTGATGTAAGGCAGGAACTCCCCTCCTATCTGGGAATTTATCAGGTTGTTCAGATGGAGCATCATCTTGTCGCGGCTCTCGAACGAGGATTCGTCCGCCCCTATAACGGTGCCGTCGTCGGCCACCCCTATGAGCAGCGTCCCGCCGCGGCTGTTCATGAACGCCACCAGGGTCTTCAGCACGGCCCTCTCCATGCGGGGGTCCTTCTCCCCGGTCTTGAGGTTGGTCCTGATGGTCGACTTGAACTCCACGACCGATGTCTCCCCCGTCTCGATCAACCTCTCGATGGCACGTATCTCCCGGTTCTCGATACCTAGGGTATCGGCGTTGCCCGAGAGGAATTTGTCGAGTGTGTGCCTGAAAAGTCCGTTGTGGCGGTTGAGGTAGAACAGTATGTTGACGAATCCGCTGCCGGCTATGATCATGGCCGCCTCCCTTATCGTCATGAAGGGCGTGCCGTGGTCGAAGCTGCCCGTGTCCTCGAGGGATACCAGGATGCAGTTGAGCAGCAGGATGATGGCCGAAAGGGCGACCCCGATGCAGAACGCACCGAAACTGACGAAGAACGCGTTCTCCCTGTCGAAATCCGGCGTCGAGCGCAGCATGGTGTATATGACGATGAGGCCTATGAGGCCCAGGAACATGCCCATCACCAGGTCCGCGGCGGAACTGAACACGGAGCCCCCCTGTACCCTGAGGCTGTACTTGGCGGCCATGAAGAGTGTCAGGACGATCGCCATCATGACGACCAGGACGGGCGGGACGTACAGTCTGCCGTTGCGCATGAGGGCTATCATGACCACGGCGACGGTCGGTACAGACACTAGCAGGGCCTCGTACTCCCCCACGAAGGCGGATACCGCTATGAACAGCAGCGCCACCCCCAGGAGCAGCAGGTAGCCTATCCTCTCGTGCACCGGTTTGACGTCCGAGTTCCCCATGGGCTTCTCCGTTCCTGCGGCCATTAAGGATTTAGGATATTAATAAAACGAGCCCCGAAGCACATCTGATACAATAAACAGACCCTCTTATACAATAGCTTTTTAAATATTGTGCCCATGAGATTTCTTCGGAGTCATATATTTGGTAGATATTGCAGATTCTTCGCGCAGGCCCGCTTCCGAAGGGGAGAAACCCAGGAGCAGGACGAATGCGTCGTCTTCCGGAAGACGACGCATTCGTC
>DARY01000011.1:0-193 GCA_002503545.1 Candidatus Methanomethylophilus sp. UBA78 | reverse complement strand
GGCCCCGCGTCCGCAGGGATCCGCAGGACAACAGGGCGACAGGCCGTCCCGCCCGCCGAGCGCCGGTCAGCCCTCCTCCGGCCCCAGAGGGGACTACAAGCCCCGCGACGGCGCTGCAAGACCGCCGCGCACCCCCTCGTCGGGTACCGCTCCCCGTCCTGCGGGGCAGCAGGGTCACGGACCCCGTCCGGCC
>DARY01000014.1 GCA_002503545.1 Candidatus Methanomethylophilus sp. UBA78 | reverse complement strand
CAGGGCAACGTGCCGAATTCACGTGTATATGAAGGGAACGGGTTAACGCATGAATAGGTGGCTGCCGGAACAACATATCTTTGTTATTAACACAAATAAAATATGTACTGGGACTCCAAATTTCCTGATGAGTACTCTGTTCGGCAATTAATCCGGGGGGCGCAGCCGGAGGGCAGCGGGGGCCCGCGGATCCCTCCAGTGGAAATCGTTTATAAACAAACCTCCGTTTCGTGTGCAATCATAGTATTTAGTTTTTTCGGTTATAAATAGTGGGAACGCATACAGGATACCGCCGGCGGATGCGATGCCGGCTCATTCGAAGGGAAGAAATAACGCCCGTAACAGGTCGGATACCTCGCGGGCGGCCATCCGGAGACGATCACAGATGACGGAAAGGAATAATGCAAGGAAGGATAAAAAGACCGCAGGCAGGATGACGCCCCGCGACGTGAGGGTCAGGGGCACCTTCGCGGAACCGGCGAGGAGGGAGGGGAAGGCCTTCCGGGGCCCCGCCGCCGCGGAGCGCAGGGCGGACAACACGGCCATGAAGGCGTTCGCCGAGGCGGCGGCCTCGGCGCGGGGGTGGGAGAGGATGTTCCGGGAGGAGCTCGGGGACATCAACCGCGGGAAGGTCGGCAGACCTTATTCCTTCTGCGACTCCGAGATATTCTGGGTGATGTCGCTGCAGACGCTCCTCGGGATGTCGTTCAGGATGGCCGCCGGCCTCGCCGCGGCCATCCTGGGCGGTCTGGGTCTGGCATCGCCGTCCGCGTCCCGCCTGTGCGAGCGCGGCGCGGAGCTGGCGGACTCGCTGGTCTCCGCGGGCGGCGGGGAGGTGCTCGCGGTGAGGGCGTGCGCGTGCGTCTCGGACCGCGTACGCAACGCGGGGATCGATTCCACGGGGTTCAACCTGTCCGACACCACCCTGTGGAGGACGAGGAGATGGGGCACCCGCACCGGCGACAGGGGATGGCTCAAGCTCCATGCCCTGTCGGACACCGACACGGGGGAGATACTGGCATATGCCGTGACCACGGAACGCGCGGGGGACTCGCCCCTGCTCGTCCCCCTCCTGGACGCGGCACTGGGGGCGGGGCACAGGATCGGGAGGGTGTACGCCGACGGGGCGTACAGCTCCGTCGGCAACTTCAGGCACGTTTGTGAGGACCTGGGGATGGAGTTCGTCACGAGCTTCAGATCGGACACCGTCCCGAAGAACAACGGCTCCCCCGCCAGGGGGAGGGCGGCCAGACTGTGGTGCGCGCTCACCTACCGCGAGTGGGTGGAGGCGACGGGGTACGGGAGACGCTGGAAATGCGAATGCGTCTTCAGCGACCTCAAGAGGATACTGGACGAGACCCTGGACGCGCACACCCCGGAGGGGGCCGTGCGCAGACTGGTGATGAAGGTCGAGGTCTTCAACAGGTACAAGGCGGCCAGATGGGGGATCCTGACGGGAGCCGGCGCTCCGGCCTGAGCCGGAGCGGGACGGTCCGGGGGGGGAACTGTCGTTCAATAATTATCGAACAGAGTATGTAGAGGTAGTACTCGTGCACGAGCGGTCTGTAACCCAGGGACTGCAGCAGCGCGTACGGGACATCCTCGTAGTTCCTCTTGCTGTTGCGCCCGGTGCCGACCCACCTTATGCGTTCCTGCAGGTAGCGGTCGACCTCCTTCATCCCGTCGGTGACGTTGACCGTACGGAAATACCACATCCTCCAGGACAGCTCCCCGCTCTCGCCGCCGTAGAACACGCGGTCGAACTTCCTGATCATGACGGACATCCTGGCCTCCGGCGGCGCTCTCTTCCAGTTCCCCCAGCGGGTTATGCTGCGGGCGGCCCTTCTTATCTTCGCCTTGGTCTTCTTCACGGTGATGTCAGCCAGGTCCACCTTCCCGCCGCCGATGCCGAACCCCAGGAACTCCAGGGTCTCCCCCGGGCCGTAGATGCGCTCCTTGCGGGGGTTGATCTCCAGCCCCTTGGATGCCAGATGGCCGTGTATGTAATCCACGTAGCCCCTGAGCTCCTCCTCCGTATCGGCCAGGACGAGGATGTCGTCGGCGTATCTGGCATAGTACGTGCCGCTGTCCGCGAAATGCTCGTCCAGGTCCATGAGGTAGAGGTTGGCGAGGAAGGCCGATATCGGCATGCCGGCCATTATGCCCTTCCTGCGCTCCTCGACGACATGACCGTCGGATAACACCAGGGGGTTGGTCAGTATCGCGGATATGGAATCGAAGGTCGGGCCGTCCACCACCCTTTCCAGCATGGGCAGGAGTTTCTCCACGTCCACGGAGTTGAAGTAGTCGTGGATGTCCGCCTTGTAGCAGTACTTGCGTCCGAGGTTCTCCGTTTTCAGCAGTTTGCTCACGGCCTGCCTCACCCCTATGTCCCGCCGGTAGGAGTACAGGTTGTCGGAGAATATCACGTCGTATCTGTGGAGGAGATGGGACATCATCTTCAGGACCACGTTCTCCCTGCGCGAGAAACTGTAGACGGTGCGCCTCTTGTCGGTGCCGGCCTTGCTGATGCTCCTCTTCCGGGGCATGGTGAAACTGTACCTCCCGGATCTCATCTCCGTCACTATCGGGAGGTACATGCGCTTGTACACGAATTTGCCGAGGTACTCCTTCTCGCTGTCGTAGCAGGTGGGCTTCGACGTCCTGTATTCGAGGAACTTCGCCCATTCCCCGTCGTCGCAGAGGTCGTCGATCAGTGTCATGCCGCATCCCTCATGCCCGGACGGCGGCCGTCCCCTTCCGTGTTCTCCGAACGCATCGTATCATCCCGGTGCCGGATCCCCGTCTGGCAGGTCCCAGCTGCTTCCCTCGGGGGATACGGTTCCGGCTATTTAGGGGATAGGATGTTATTTGGCAACATCCGTTTTAAGACTGGCACTATTTGTTTTTGTATATTACCGATCAGACTCTTAAATCGAGCAAAATCATGGATACGGCAAGGTTGTTTATAGTGTTCTGAAGTATGTGTTTTGAATGCTGGGACTTTGGTAATGATGTTCATAATCAAGTAAGGATTAAGTCTATTGTACTCAATTCAGGCATATGGGCAGTCCTGACGGAATTCATCATAAAAGTATGCGTTGGTTTTTTCCGAAAGACGAAACTATATTGGAAATAGGGACCAATTCTTCTAAATTTGACACATCCGACGATGCCGTGAAAATGTTCGTCAGAGAACTGTGCCAGAACTCATGTGATGCATCTTCCGGCGGGAAAGTAGTCATTGAATTTGATATGTTTAACATAAAACGTTCAGATTTTCCGGATTATGACGGATTCAGTACCGTTTTGAGGCGTTGTGTCAAGGCGACTGAAAAATTTCGGGATGACCGGTCATCCTATGAACTCATGTCAGACATGGCGGATGAATTTGATAAATCGGAAATCACCATCCTGCGCGCAAGTGATTTCGGTACGACCGGCGCCCGTGGATCGAACATCAGTGACACCAAAGAGCTCTCTCCATGGAAAAGCATGACCATTTCACAGGGAGTGTCCAATAAAACTGGAAAATCGGCAGGATCCTTCGGAAGAGGGAAAGGTTCCTTTTACGCAGTTTCACAATTTCATACAATCTTCTTTTCAACGAATTCCGATGACGGCCTTACTGCATCCATCGGGTGCAGCGAACTGATAACCCATTATGATGATCAAGGCACCAAGTATTCTTCATTCGGCATATGCGGAGATCCAGACTTTAAAAACAATTATTCCTGCGACAGAATGTTTTCATTTGGGAATTATCGGCGCGATAAGTCCCAGTGCGGTACAGACGTATTCATAGTAGGGTATACCCAAGCTTCTGCCAATTGGGACGATCAGATACTCATCGCAGTCATATGCGATTTCTTTTTACGTATTTCAAGAGGGGAATTACGCGTATCTGTCGGCAATAAATATGTCGACGAAGACAACCTCAAATCATTAGTCAAGGAGCTTATGGCAAAGTATCCCCTGAGCGTCAACGAATTGGGTTTGGTTCTTGAACAGATCGATTTGATTTCATCAGAGCCGGTTCTTAAGGACAGCATATTCAGCTTATATCTTGGAAAATCAGAAAAGTACAACCACATCACAAGCATAAGGGGCGGAATGGTCATAGACCGGCATTACAAAGCCTGTTCCTCGCTGATAGGGATCCTAGTGATCGAAGATGATGAGACGTCTAGATTTCTTTCCAAATGTGAGCCCACGAATCATAACAAATGGATCAAGGCAAACATACAGAATCTTTCAAAAAATCAAAAACAGAAAATTATACAGATTCTGGATTATATTTCCAATTGTGTCAATGATGCGATAGACGAATACGCGGGTGCAGACAGCGAAGAAGAACAGGATGCCGAAGGGTTGGAGAAGTACATCTCACTCCACGTAGACACCCCTGAACAGATTCATTTTGCAAGAATGGAATACAATTGGGGCGCTTTGGTATCGATAAGGTCCCGCAGTAAAAACAAGGTAAAAAAACGTAAAACCAATCAGGACGATTCAAAACAGGAAGAAATCATAATGCCCGCCTCTGAAAAAGATTCGGACGAGGACTTCAATCATACCGGGGCTGTAGACCGCATCAATCCAAAAATAGATGATGCAAGTCGTAATTTCGAACCAGACTCTAACGGGGACATGAAACGTGTTTTTAAAATCAATTCCTATGTGAAGATATCCAATGTCCTGAAGACATGTGTTAAGAAAGGAGAAGGCCTCAGCTGTACCTTTGTATACGATGTCAGTAAGGAGAAGGAGTACTATCTGAGGGTAAGTGCGGTCATGAGGGGCGGGAAGTCTGCGGAGCAGATTCCCATTCTTAGAGCTACAGATTCAGAGGGAAAGGACATTCCGGTTGTTGATGGATATTATACGGGCCCCATCCTATCCCGTACAGGCAAAAGAAACAAGATTACTTTGATTTTGAATTATCCTGCTATATGCGATTTCCGTCCGGAGGTGTTCGATTATGCAAATTGAGAATCTGCCATATCCTGTCTATGTAGAAGGATCTCCGGATTACCTCGGTGTTCTATTCAATGTCGATTTGGATGAGGCAGAATCCCCCGGCCCTCTGCATTTTTCTGTAAGAGGGAAATTTTCGATTCAGAATGAGGATCTGTTGAAACTCATAGCTGAAGGCAGAGCAGGTTTCGGTTTATTTGTGGAATGCGATCAAACGGATTACCGTGAATTGCGGCCATGCGCCATGAAATTCGAAGAAAGTTTCATAAAAGCATATTTTTCGGAGACGGTTGTAATAACCCCTGTGATTTACGCCACAGAAGAAATTGAAAATTACAGGAATTCGGATCTTATAGAAGAACTTCAGATGCAGGAAATCACCATTCCCGAAGGGGCCGTGATGGCGGCCGATAAGGAACTCATCCTGACCATAACCCGCAGTCAGCTTCAGACCGTAGGCTCCATATGTAAATTCAAGCCAGGAGACTATCCCTCGTATGATTTAGAAGGGGACTCCATCGTCTTGACAATTCCGCGCGAAGTTTTTGATCGGTACTCAAAAATGACGAGAAATCAGAAAATCCAGATTACATCGATGTATTTCCCGCCAGTTCTTGAGAACATCATCGATACCGTTTTCGCAGAAGGTTTTAATGAATATTCCGATAGAAAGTGGTATGACGCGATAAAGAAGTCTCTGGAATTAAAGAATATCAATCCTTCCGACAATGATGCATATGTTGCGATGATGGCTGTTTTGGGAGATCTTCTGGTCGAAGGATCGATGTATGTTGATTCAGAAAAGGGGGAATCTCAATGATTGTTCCTAACCTCACTGAAGAAATGGTTGATACGATTTTAAATAATGCCGAAGAAAATCTTGATAGATATCTGTTCGAAGACTCGTGGTTGCTAAGTTTTCTGAACGAAAAAGAATACAGGCCGGAGAACAGCAGTCTGTATATCAAACCTATCGAATTCGATTACAGCAATCCGGACGATCCTTCAAAAACAGATTACAACAACGCCGTGGCTCTTTATGAAAGAATGGAGAATGATGTTGCAGTATTTCTGGCTTCGAGTGGTGCTTTTTGGAATGCAATGGTTCATGCAAACTTGGAGTATATGCGTTACAGATGGCCATTCGTAGATGAAGAAGACAAAGACTTGAGGACTTTAAAATCCCGTTATCTTATGACATGGGCGCCGTCAAGGCGCGAACGTGAGAGAAACGGCCTCAGCAGGCTTTGGTGGATTGTCTATCTTACGGTTTCACCGAACGACGATTCTCTGCCAGATAAGTACGCTCTTACAAGAGAGATCATGAGCAATCAGGACATAATGACAAACATTTTGGATCGCGACCAGTTCAATCCGGAACTTACCAGATGTTTCGCAAAAGTGTTGATGAATGAACGTCTGAACGGCCGTCCGCTGTCCAGGTCGGAGGTCAGAGCTGTAATGAAGCATATATTCGTTCTGGACAGGGCGATAATAATTTACGCTCTATCCGAAGAGAAAATTGTTGCCAAGTTGACAGAGTATCTCGGTTGGTACAGATCCGTGGAAAATCATCTGGAAGATGAAAATTGAGTTGTTTTTCCAAGTTTGTAGCCCTGCGGCACATATATGAAGTTCATGTAGTAGTGTCCGGTTTTAAGTTTAGTAACTCTCACCGCATTTACACGGATGTATTCCATCATTTCATAAGTGATGAGTTCACCATCTTTCTGTTCGAATACGTTTTTCAGAAGCCATTCCCCAAGATCTTTGTTGGGGTTGGACATCAGTCCTTTGTCTCCGCTCTGGCACAGTTTGGCGCTTAAAATCCTGCCTCCCGGAAGTTCCAGACTGAATGTTTCCGTATTCGGGGGGAAAAATCCAGGATGGTTTTTATGTATGTATGATGGAACCGGTACATACACTTCGCATGGGTGCCTGGTACGGCCGTTCGCGTTCCACTGATTGACCCCTGATCTTTCAGGGACATATCTGGTAGGTTTCCCGTCGATTTTTTTCGTCGAGAACAGGGGGAGAATTACAGAGTCGTCTATGTACGGATTATCCGGGACGGTTTCGCTGAATTCCGGTTCTTCGTATTCGTTATCGTCTGCAGGATCGAGCAAAATTTTCCCATATCTTTTCTCATAAAGATCCAATATGCTTTCGGATGCATCTGTTAGATTTTTTACCTGCAGATTAATAAGCGGATTAGAAACATCGAATTCCATATAGAGCGTGCTTTTGGAAATTGAAAATTTATAATTCTTCAATTTATCATTGAAATGAATCGTATTTTCTGTGCGGGATACGTATTTTATGGAATCTACGTCTATGTGGTGCATCGGACATTCAAATACCGATATGGATCCGTCATAACGTACCGTATAGTGATAGATTAATTCGTCAAGGTTATGTTTTTTGATCGCTTCGTCTAATCTGTGGTTTCTTTTCTTTGCGATGTTCTTCACTATAGCCAGATCATCGAAAATTTTCGAATAGTCCGTATGCTTATCGAATTCTGCAATTTTTTGATAAGCTGTGCCGTCTACGAACGTCTTTATTCCTATGCCGAGTTTTCCTAAAACCGCATCTATGGCTATGTCCTGTCTGGAAACATTCTGTGCGTGGAAAGCTTCGCAGAATATGTTTTCCGCCACCCTGTATTCCAGATATGGCTTTTTGCTGTCGGAGTGGATGGAGCTCAGGGAACAGTTTGCGACCAGATTGCGCAAATATTTCTTTCTGTCTTCCATTTCAGCTTCGGAGAACATCTCTGTACCTGTCCATGGCTTCAATCATATTTTCGGCTATGCGTTTTACAACCGGGACCGATACCGAGTTTCCGGCTTGTTTATATTTATGCGAGTTAGCCATATCTGGAAACTTGTATTCCTCTGGGAAACCTTGAAAACGCAGGCATTCTTCGGGAGTAATTTTTCTTATTCCGTATTTGTCTTTTATTATTGGTACGTTGTGCCCTCCCGTGCCCATATTTGCAGTAAGGGTGGGGCAAACGTTGCTTTTGTTCTCCCTCACATATATTCTGCGCCACTGATACACGGTGTCCTCATTGGTCATGGCTTCGTTGAGGCGGCTGTAGTATTGGTGTTCTTTAGCGTAGTAGTAGATGTCATCCTGTTTTACGTTGATATCCACCAGGTCATGTATTGTTTTTGTCAATTCAATCGGTTTCGGGAATGAGAAATGCTTCATCGCAGATCCGCCGTTGGAATCTTTTTTGAATGCGACAACATATATTCTTTCGCGATTTTGAGGAATGTTCCCGTAATCCATTGTGTTCAGAATGGCTTCTGTAACTTCATAATCCTCAGATTCCAATGATTCGCGAATCACTCTGTATGTATTGCCTTTATCATGGGTTTTTAAATTTTTTACATTCTCAAGAAAAACACCCATGGGCTTCTTTTCTTGAATCATTCTTAGAACTTGGGTGTATAGCACGCCGCGTTCATCTTCAAAACCTTTTCTGTATCCGGCTATTGAGAAAGCCTGGCAGGGGAATCCTGCGGCCATTATGTCTACGCGTATTGAATCGGGAATGTTTTTTTCATAAATATCCCCTTCATCCAAGTAGGGTGCACCGTCAAAATTTTTCCTATATGTTTTGCACGCGTAACTATCAATTTCGTTCGCCCAGACAATGTTGGCTCCCGCTTCTTTGAAACCAAGGCATATTCCGCCGATTCCTGCAAAAAGACTGGCAACATTGTAATCTGAGGTCATTGTGCTGAGCCGATAGTTCTTTGCGGTTTATAATTTGCGTTTTTCGTTTGCACGTATGGTATTTTCAACCAAGTCTGCGCAGCCAGAGAGATTTGTTTTTATTTCCTTTCCCCAAAATCTTATGACCCTGTATCCTTGTTTCTTTAGGAGTTCATTGACTTCGCAATCCCTTTGGATATTGCGTTCTATTTTCGGAATCCAGTATTCCCGTTTGGATCCTATGCGTTTTTTCTGATTTTCCCAATCGAATCCATGCCAGAATTCCGAATCGCAGAAAACCGCTACTTTCGCTCCCTTGAAAACCAAGTCTGGCTTGCCCGGCAGGCTTTTGCAGTTTTTCTGGTAACGCAGACCTCTTGACCACAGCTCTTTGCGAAGCATCAGTTCAATTTCAGTATCCTTGCAACGGATAGCTTTCATATTTTTTCTGCGCTGTTCCGGGGTGTGGTTGTCCAAGGAATTGCATGATTGCGATGCCCGTTTATGTATACTTCGAGAGTGCATTACCTGCGATTGTAGCGAATTCTGTCTATCTTCTCTGCCGTGTCCACGAACACCTCCCTCCGGTGGTATTCGAGGTACTCCTCCGACGGCGCGCATATCCTGACGGCGGGTTCCACCTTCTTCCCCTCGTAGGGGCGGAACCACTTCTCTATCGTATCCTTCGATCCCATCTCCTTCAGATACGGCGACAGCTCCACCCGCAGCTTCTCGTCCAGGGTGAAGAACCCCCTGTCGAAGGCGGCGTCGTGGAACGCGTTGAGGCAGAGTCCGTTGCGGGGGTCGATCCTCTCCTCGGCGCGCTCCCCGCACGCGCTCCACGGCTTTATGTGGCTGGCCCGCAGGAGCGGGGGACTCTCCACCCCGGTGAGGCAGCATTCGGACCCGTAGGCGTTCATCACCCTCGCCCTGAATATGTCCTGGTTCATGCGCACGCCGACCTCGTAGCGCCGCACCTCCCCCGGTATCCCGTCCAGGAGCTCCTCCCCCGATTCCGGCTCCCTGCCGCCGGCGATCCTCCTCCTCGCGGTCTCGGCGGCCTCGGCTATGCCGCGGAAACCGTCCGCCGCATAGATGTCCCAGACCTTCTTATCCGTCTTGGAGCCGTGGGACAGCCCCCTGCCCTCGTAGTACGGGTCGAGCGTTTTGAAGTTCTCCACTTTGGCCTTGACCGATCCGGGACTGCGTCCGTAACCCATCCTGCTCAGGAAGTTGCTGAGTTCCACTATGTCGGGGTTGTCCTTGGTTATGTACTTCCGGGGAGTGCGGAGGTAGATGTGGAGGGCGAGGATGCACTCGTCCTCCGTGTAGTCTGCGCCCATGGCCGCATATGTCCCGGGGACCGGATATATCTGCCGGAGGGGGTTCCCCGTCAGCAACCTTAATATCGTGGCAGACGGTGATTATAGGGAACGGAAATGATATCCAAGATAACCGACAGGATCACGCTCATATCCGAGGCGGACCCGGATTCCGACCTCTTCGAGGCCAGATATCCGATCCCCGAGGGGATAACCTACAACACGTACGTCGTGGAGGGCGAGAAGACTGCCCTCCTCGACGCCGCGGACGCCGGGACCACCGGGGAGTGGGTCGCGGACCTGAAGAGGGTCCTGGACGGCAGGAGGCTCGACTACTTCGTCGTGCACCACATGGAGCCCGACCACTCCGCCAACATAGGGACCGTCCTCTCCCTGTTCCCCGGGGTAAGGATAGTCACCTCGGCCAAGGCCGTGGTCATGATGTCCCAGTTCATGAACAGGGACATGTCACCCCTCTGCGACGTCGTCAGGGAGGGGGACGTCCTCGACCTCGGCGGACCGAGGCTCCGCTTCGTGGATGCCATGATGGTCCATTGGCCGGAGGTCATGATGTCGTACGAGGAGACCGAGGGGGTCCTGTTCTCCGCGGACGCCTTCGGGAGGTTCGGTCCCTACGACCCGTCGTACGATTGGCTCTCGGGGGCGAGGAGGTACTACATGAACATCGTCGGGAAGTTCGGCCCGATGGTCAGGAGGGTCCTCTCCAAACTCTCCGCCTTCGACATAGCGAAGATATGCCCCCTGCACGGCTGCGTCCTCGACAGCGATATCCCGGGATATCTGGCACATTACGATGTCTGGTCCTCGTACCGCCCGGAGACCGAGGGCGTGGCGATAATCTACGTCTCCTTCTACGGCAACACCCGCCGGGCCGCCGAGATGCTGGACGGCATCCTGAGGGGGAAGGGCGCCGAGACCCAGGTCGTGGACCTCGTCCGCACCGACGTCTCCTACGCCCTCGAGGCCGCCTTCCGCTACAGCAGGATGGTCGTCCTCGCACCCTCCTACGAGGGCGGCCTCGCCCCGCAGATGGACGCCTTCCTCACGGACATAGGCGGGAAGATGTACCAGTCCAGGAAGGTCGGCATCGTGGAGAACGGGACCTTCGGGCCCTGCTCCGGCAAGTTCATGGCCAAGCACCTCGGCGGCATGGAGAACGTGGAGATCGTGGAGCCCAGGATCACCATCCATTCGGCCGTGAGCCCGGAGAACGAGGCGCAGATCGCCGCGCTCGCCGACAGCATCCTCGGATGAACCCATGGGTTCCGGCCCGCCCCCCTCCCGGACGCACGTCCGCCGGAGAGGGGGTCCGGGCTCGAAGTCAGCGACATATCGTATATAATGATTATTCCTAATATGTCCAATTTTCAGGCAATATTTATATACTGGGGGCACAATGATAAAAGTGCATCCACCACTGCACTACACCGCAAATTCCTTAACCACACCAGTTGGTTTTTACGGTCCCGCACGGGACTTCCCGTTCACTCGCTGTTCTCGAACTGACTGTCGTACAGTTCGCGGTAGAATCCGCCCTTCTCCATCAGCTCCCCGTGGGTCCCCTTCTCGCATATCTCCCCGTCCCTCATCACGAGGATGAGGTCGGCGTTCCTCACCGTGGAGAGGCGGTGCGCGATCACGAACGAGGTCCTGCCCTTCATCAGCAGGTCCATGGCGTTCTGTATGCGCTTCTCGGTCATGGTGTCCACCGAGCTCGTGGCCTCGTCGAGGATCAGGAGCGGGGCGTCGCGGACCATGGCGCGGGCGATGGTGATCTGCTGCTTCTGCCCGGCGGAGAGCTTCGTGCCCTCCGTGAGCACCGTGTCGTACCCGTCCGGGAGGCTCCGTATGAACTCGTCGATGCCGGCCGCCCTGCACGCCTCGGCGACCTCCCCGTCGGAGACGTCCTTCCCGGTGTAGACGATGTTCTCCCTTATCGTCCCCTCGAACAGCCACGTGTCCTGGAGGACCATGCAGAACAGGTCGTGCACCTGCGCCCTCGTCATGGAACGGGTCGGCACCCCGTCCACGAGGATCTCCCCGGAGTCGGTCTCGTAGAACCTCATCAGCAGGTTGACGATGGTCGTCTTCCCCGCGCCGGTGGGGCCCACGATGGCGACCTTCTGCCCCGGTTCCACCTTCTGCGAGAACCCGTGGATGATCTCCCTCCCGGGGACGTACCCGAAGCGGACGTCCCTGAACTCGACCGCCCCCCTCACATCGGCGGGGACGTTCCCCCCGATCTCCTCCTTCTCCATCTCGGGGGCGTCCAGGAACTCGAATATGCGCTCGGAGGCGGCGGCCACCGACTGCATCAGGACGAGCGACTCGGACACCATGAGGATGGGTCTCGTGAACTGGTGGATGTAGACTATGAACGCCACGACGGCCCCGTAGCCGATGCTGCCGTCGATGACCATCATGGAACCGAATATGCAGACCGCCACGTAGCCTATGTTGCTGATGAAGCTGAGCATCTGCGGCATGAGGCTCGTCATGAAGCGTGCGCGGAAGGCGCTCGAGTAGAGGCTCTCGTTGATGGCGGAGAACCTCCTCTTCGAACCCTCCTCCCCGTTGTAGGCCCGGACGATGTCGTGTCCGTAGTAGACCTCCTCCACCAGCCCGTTCATCACCCCGAGGTCCCTCTGCTGCCTCCTGTAGTACTTGTGCGACTTCTTTATCAGGACGAACATGAGCACGAACCCGAAGGCGGTGGGCAGCACGGCGACCGCCGCCAGGGAGCTGTCCGTGTAGAACATCATGATCAGGGCGCCGGCGGCCATCGTCACGGACGAGATGAGGAGGGCGATGCTCTCGCTGCTGCTGTTCCCGACCGTGTCCGCATCGTTGGTCAGACGGCTCATGATGTCGCCCGTGCTGCTGCTGTCGTAGTACCCGAGGGGGATGCGGTTGATCTTTCCCGAGAGGTCGTCGCGCATGATGTTGGCTATCTTCTCCGAGGAGGCCGATATGAGGTACTCCTGTCCCGTGGAGAGGAGGACGCTCGCCGAGTAGATGACGATCAGGACGGCACATATGTGCCAGATCCCCTCCATATCGAGGGCCGTCCCTCCGAGTATCGCCCCGGAGATCAGGTCGGTGATCTGTGCCAGGTACTGCGGTCCGATGAGGGTCAGCACGGCGGCGGCTATGGAGAACGCCACCCCCGCGACGATGTCGCGGCGGTACTTCCCTATGTAGCGCATGAGGCGGGCCATGGTGCCGCGCATGTCCTTGGGCTTCTCGCCCACGGCCCATCTGGGTCCTCCCTTGGTTGCGGAGGGTGCCTTCGGCTGCGCGGGGGCGCTCACGGTCCCACCTCCCCGGATATCTGGGACATCGCTATCTCGCGGTACAGTCCGCAGTTCTCCATCAGCTCCTCGTGGGTGCCGTCGCCCACGACCCTCCCGCCGTCGAGGACGATTATGCGGTCGGCGTCCATGATGGTGCCTATCCTCTGGGCCACGACGATCTTCGTCGTCCCGGTCGTCTCCCTCCTGAGGGATTCGCGTAGTGCCAGATCGGTCTTGAAGTCGAGGGCGGAGAAGGTGTCGTCGAAGATGAGGATCTCCGGTCTCCTGCAGACCGCGCGGGCTATGCAGATCCTCTGCTTCTGTCCGCCGGAGACGTTCCTGCCGTGCTGGGACACGTATCCCTCGACCCCTCCCTCCATCTTCTCCACGAAGTCGAGCCCCTGGGCGATCTCCAGCGCCTTCCTCACGTCCTCCCTCGTCCTCTCCTCCGCCGTGTCGCCGTAGTTGACGTTGTACTACACCGACCCGGAGAATATGACGGCGCTCTGCGGGATGTACCCTATTCTCTTGCGGAGGGCCTTCTGGTCGTAGTCGCGGACGTCGACGCCGTCCACCAGTATGCTCCCCTCGTCCGGGTCGTAGAATCTGGGTATGAGGCCGACGAGGGCGCTCTTGCCGCTGCCAGTCGGTCCGATGATGGCCAGGGTCTGCCCCCTGCCGATCCTGAAGCTGACCCCGTCCACGGCCGGCTCCACCTTGCCCGGGTAGGAGAACCTCACGTTCCTGAACTCGACCTCGCCCTCCGACGCGGTCCCGCCGCCGAACCCGCCGTCCCTGATGGAGGGCTCCGTCTCGATGACCTCGCCCACGCGGCCGGCCGCCACCATGGCGCGCGGCAGTCCCCTGACTATGCCGATCATCAGCATGAAGGCCGATATGACCTGCATGGCGTACGACGAGAACACGATCATGTCCGAGAACAGCAGCATCTTCCCGTCGGTGCTCCCGGCGGCCGCTATCAGCCCCGCCCCTATCCAGTAGATGGACATGGTCAGGAAGTTGTTGAGCGACGACGTCACGGGATGCATGGGGGCCATGGCGTGGGCGGCGGTGACGTTGTTCCGCAGCAGCTCCTCGTTGGCCCTGTCGAACTTGCCCTGCTGGTACTCCTCGGCGTTGTAGGCGCGTATGACGCGTATGCCGTCGAGGTTCTCCCTGGTGACGCGGTTTATCCCGTCCGTCAGCCACTGTATCCTCTTGAAGCGGGGGACGGTGTACCACATGGTGACCGACACCACGGCGATGAGGACGGCGACCGCGACGGCGGTGGCGGCCGTCCACTCCCAGTTGCTGCCGGATATCTTCAGCAGGGCCCAGGTGGCGAGTATGGGGGACTTTATCACGATCTGCAGGCCCCTGGCCGTGAAGACCATAAGATGGTACACGTCGTTGGTGGAGCGGGTTATGAGGCTGGCGGCGGAGAACCTGTTTATCTCCTGCGCGGAGAACTCCTGTACGCGGTCGAACTGCTTCTCGCGCAGGGTCCTCGCGAAGGACACGGCTATGCTCGTGGCAAAGAAACCGGCCGCCAGGGAGCATCCGAGGCTCAGGAAGGCGCAGACCACCATCTCGGTGCCGTAGGACCTCACGACATCGGTCCCGCCGCCCGTCTGGATCGCGTAGGTGATGTCGCTCATGTAGCCGGGGATCTCGAGGTCCAGGTACACCTGGCATATGATGAAGACCACCAGCACCGCCGCGGATGCCCAATCCCTGCCCCTGAAATACCTGAGAATCAAGCGAACCCTCTCGCACCCATATCGGGTCCGAATACGTTCTGCCGTTTTAATAACCAGTGCCGTCCGCACCGGATGCGGACGGCTGGATGAAGGCGTTCGGGAGGCTTCTCAGCCTTCCATGACGTTCTGGACTTCCAGATAGTTGAGTATCTGTTTCCTGAGCGCCGTGAACTCCGGGGAGGCCCTGTCGCGCGGTCTCTTCCAAGGGACGTCTATGACCTTGTAGATGGTCGAAGGCCTCTTGGTGAGGACGACGACCCTGTCCGACAGGAACAGCGCCTCGTCCACCGAGTGCGTGACGAAGATGATCGTCCTGGCACTGTGCTGGATGATCTTGGTGAGCTGCTCCTGCATGATGTTCCTGGTCTGGGCGTCGAGGGCGCCGAAGGGCTCGTCCATGAGGATGACGGCCGGGTGCATGACGAGGGCGCGGGCGATGCCGACGCGCTGCTTCATGCCGCCCGAGAGCTCGTGGATGCGGGAGTCGGCGAACTTCTCCAGTCCCACCGCTCTGATGTACCTCATGGCCCTTTCCGTGCGTTCCTCCTTGGGCACGCCGGCTATCTCCATGCCGAACTCCACGTTCTGCCTGACGGTCCTCCAGGGGAACAGCGCGAAATCCTGGAACACCATACCCCTGTCGGAGCCGGGACCGGCGCATTCCTTGTCGCCGATGGTTATCTTCCCGCTGGTCGGCTGCAGGAGGCCGGCTATGCAGCGCAGGATGGTGGTCTTGCCGCATCCCGAGGGACCGACGATGGAGATGAGCTCTCCCTTCTTCACGTCCAGGGTGAAGTCGTCCACCGCCACCGTCTCCGACTCGTCCGTCTTGTAGACGACGCGGAGATGGTCGATCTTCATCAGGGTGTCCCCCTCCGGGATGTTCTTGTAGAGTTCGTCGGTGCGGTCCGCTCTTACACGTTCCTTGGGCTGTTTCGCCGCAGGTTTCTTCTCGGGTTCTGCCATGGGCTTTTTCTCGGGCTCTTTTGCAGTTATAAGAGTTTGTTCTTCCGGCATCAGACATCCATCCCCATTCTCTTAGAGATTCTCTTGGACAGGTACTCCGCTACACCCGTGGTCAGGAGACCGAGGACTGCAATCAGGATGATGCCAGCGAACGCATAGTCGTAAGACGAGTTGTCAATCATGAATTTGACGTAGTACCCTATCCCGCTGAGAGTCGTGTTGTACAATTCGGCGGCGACGATGCACATCCATCCGATTCCAAGACCGATCTTGATCCCGTTCATGAGGTACGGGATGGTGGACGGGACCAGGACCTTGAGGAAGATCTGGCCGTTGGATGCCCCCAGGGTCTTGGCCGCGTCCACGAGGGTCTTGTCAATCTTCTCCACCCCGAAGATGATGTTGGTCAGCAGCGGGAAGAAGATACCGACGAATACGACCATGACGGACCCGTTGGTGGCCTGGAACATTATGACGAAGATGGGGGCCCATGCGATGGGTGCGATGGGCCTCAGGATCTCGATCCAGGGCGAGAGGAATTCCTTGGCCGTCTTGAAGCTCCCCATCAGGAGTCCGAACGGAAGCGCCACGGCCAATGCAAGGACGAATCCCTTGAGGAACTTGAACAGACTGGACCAGACCCAGGAGGAAAGAGAACGGTGCTCCATCGGATCACCGTTCTTTATCAGGTCGGCAAGCGCAGCAAATGTGTCCTGCGGGGATGCCAGAGGGGAGTTGTTGAAATCCAATCCCTTCTGGACCACGATGGAGAGAATCCACCATACCCACAGCAGTACCACGAGCGATATCGCCGTGATCACGCAGGTTCTTCCGAACCGGTGATATTTGTTGTGCTTGTCGTACCTGAATTTCATTTTTCACCGGCTCCAATCACAGGCTAATATGGTTCCCGTTTATAGCATTGAGCGTCGCGGGGGGTGCTCCGAGGAACCCGATCTCGGTATCCTTGCTGAGGAGCAGGGTCGCAACATCTCCGCCGTTCTGGGATTTGTTGTTGATTTCGACAGTGAGTCCGTATTCGTCGAAGTATCCCTTCTCCTTCGCCACATGGATGGCGATCTGGTGGATGTCTCCGTTGATGACGGCTACCTTTACGGAATCCTTGCCCTCGGTGCTGGCGTTTCCGGTGACTGCCTCCTTCATGTAGGTGTCGTCGACGATGAGTCCCGCGAACTTGTCTCCGTCGTCGAACTTGCTGTTGGTGATGAGACCCAGATTCTTGAGGTTGACGGCGAGCTCGGATATGTCGTCAGTGAGACCGGACAGGGATCCGGTCGCGGTGTCGTCCGCATACAGGTAGGTGATGTTGGACAGGGCGTCCATGACCTCTTCCTCGCTCAGTCCGACGGTGTTTTTCATGGCGAAATCTACGAGCCAGTCGTAGTCCGCAGCCTTGTTGCTCACGGCGGAGACGACGAACTTCACACCCTCGATGTATCCTGCAAGGAACTTCGTGGCTGCTGCGGAGTTGCCCTGAAGCCAATCGTGGTTGGCGGCTACGATGCAGCAGGTGTGTCCCGTGAACAGATCGTTGGTAAGTGCCAGCTGGACATATTTGGCGGACATCTCTTGGATGACCCTCTGGTGCTGGGGTTCCCAGATAATTCCTCCCTGGATGTTGGTGTTCGTCTCAATCTTTCCCTTGTCGGAAAGGTTCGTGACGTAGTACAGAGTATCGTTGTTAACCGCGACGGTATCGGCGGTGTACTGTTTGAAATCCAGCCCGGCCATGGCTGCGATCTCTGCCAGCTGGGTGTGCTGGATGGAGGATGCTCCAGGGTCTCCGAGTATGAGTCCGCCCCATGCGGCCTTGTTGGCTTCGGTGATCTTATGGTCATTATCGAAGAACGGTGTGTTGTTGGAGGCCCTGACGGGGACCCCGTCAATCGGCTGTACGAGGAGGGATTTTTCGATGTATAGTCCGGAACCCTCGCTGTTCACGCGCCCGATGATATTGTACGCTCCGCTGTCAAACTCGTCTTCTTCATCGTTGTCATTCATGACGAAGAATGTCGCTGCGCCCGCCACTATGACGACCGCGACCAATAGTACCGCTATGATTTTTTTATCCATGGTTTTCCCTCGGATATGGCCTTCAAAATCCAGATGGATTGTATATTACACTTATGGGGAATTATTTTACAATCAGGTTAATCCATAGCCGTTGGTTTTCTTTTGTAATAATAGTTTACAATCAGGATAAAACTGTGTTTTTTCCCCACCATGCGGACAGTCCCAGCCGTGCGGCGCCCCGGTGTCCTCCACTATTTTATAATACAACTGATATCGAGCAGGCATGGCAACCATAGTCGACACCATGTCCAAGGACAGGGTAAAACCCGAGGAGTTCGTCGCCTTCATAGAGATCTCCAAGGGAAGCAAGATGAAATACGAGCTCGACGAGGAGACGGGACTGATCGCCGTCGACAGGATACTCTACACCTCCACGGAGTACCCCTGGAACTACGGCCTCATCCCCCTGACGGTCGCCCCCGACGGGGACCCTCTCGATGTCCTCGTCATAAGCAGCGAACCCATCGTGCCGGGAGCCCTCGCCAAATGCAGGCCGATCGGCATAATGAGGATGGTCGACAGCGGCGACCAGGACGACAAGGTCCTCGCCGTCCTCCCCAAGGACCCCATGTACAGCGGGTACACCGACATCGCCCAGCTCCCCAAGCACCTGGGCGAGGAGATCCAGCACTTCTTCAGCGTCTACAAGGCCCTCGAGGGCAAGAAGACTGAGACGGGGGCCATCGAGGGTCCCGAGGCCGCCAGGCAGACCATAAAGGCCTGCATGGACGCCTATGCGAAGAAGCACTGACGTGCACCTTCCCGGTCCGCGGGTACCGGGTCACCGAAAACCCGTATATCCTGCCACGGCATTCTCTTCCTCATGGCAATGATCCCGCCGCAAGTGAAGGCCCTTTTCGAGGACCACAAATCCAACTACAGATACTTCGCCCTCGCGACATCCTCGAAGGACGGAGTCCCCAACGTGGTGCCCATCGGATTCCTGTGGGTGGCCAACGACAGGGAGATCTGGGTCATAGACAACTACATGAACAAGACCCGCACCAACATAATCGAGAACCCGGTCGCCGCCGTCTACGCCATCGGGGGAGAGGGAGGGAAGCAGTGCGTCCAGGTCAAGGGCGCCGTGCGCTACTTCGACTTCGGGGACGACTACAAGGCCGCCGTCGAGATGGCGCACGCCAAGAACCCCGCCTTCCCGGCCAAGGGTCTGATAAAGATAATCGTCACCGACGTGTACGACACCGCTCCCGGCGCTCATGCGGGAGAGAAGCTGAAACAGTGAAGTGCCAGAAGGTGCAACTGGGCCCCTGCGGGCCCGGTCACCGGGTTTTTCAGTCGTCCTCGGCGGGGCCGTCGCCGAGGTACACGGTCGCCGCACCTATGGCCGATGCCAGGGGTATGATGACCGCATGGACGGGCGAGTGGAAAGACAGCCAGGCGACCGCGAAGAGGGCGGCCCCGACGATGAGGCCGATGACCGCCGCCACCTTCATCCTGTGCCTGGTCATAGCGGCGGTGCGCATAATCACTCGACCTTCCTTTCCAGGGCGTTCTCCACGGCGTCGACCATCCTGTCGACGATCTCGCCGGAGCCGCCGGTGTACCCGGCCGGGTCCATGACGGCCGCGAGCTCCTCCCTGGAGAAGTGCTGCCTCACGACCTCCCTGTCCCAGAGGGTCTCCAGCAGGTCGATCTCCCTGTCCTCGGCCTCCATCGAGGCCTCCCTGACGATCTCGTGGGCCTCCTGCCTGCCGATGCCCTTGCCCACGAACGCCATCATGACCGGTTCGGCCATGATGAGGCCGTGCGCGGAGGCGATGTTCCTGAGCATCTTGTCCTGGTGAACCTCGAGCCCGGAGAAGACCTTGTTCATCTTGTAGAGCATGTAGTCGGTGAGCACGAAGACGTGGGGCAGGGTGAACCTCTCGGCGGAGGAGTTGGAGAGATCCCTCTCGTGCCAGAGCACCTGGCTCTCGAAGGTGGGCATAACGAACCCCCTGAGGACCCTCGCCAATCCGCAGACGTTCTCGGAGTTTATGGGGTTCCTCTTCTGGGCCATGGTGGAGCTGCCGACCTGATGGGCCCTGTCGAAGTACTCCGAGACCTCCCCGATCTCGGACCGCTGCAGGTTCCTGACCTCGGTCGCGTACCTCTCGAGGGACGTGCCGAGGGTCGCCAGGAGGCAGACGAGCTCCGTGTACCTGTCCCTGCCGACGACCTGCGTGGCGGCGGGCTCGTAGGTCAGTCCGAGGTCGCGCATGACCTCCATCTGTATGCTGTGGAAGTTCTTCCCGAGGGCGGCGCCGGTGCCGACCGCGCCCGCCATCTTGCCCGCGCAGGCCCTGGGCATGATCTCGTCGATCCTCTCCCTGTACCTGAGCATCTCGGCTATGTAGCCGGCGATCTTGAACCCGTAGGTGATGGGTATGGCGAACTGGGCGTGCGTCCTGCCTATCTCGAGGGTGTCCCTCTCCCTCTTGGCCAGTTTCGCGAGCGTGTAGAGCAGTTCGTCGACGTCGTCGGCCACCATCTCGAGGGCGTCCCTTATCTGCATGGCGGTCGCGGTGTCCACGACGTCGTTGGAGGTGGCTCCCAGATGGACGTACTTCCCGGCGCTGCCCCTGCACTGCTCGGTCATGGCCTTCACCATGGCCATGAGGTCGTGGTTGGTGGACTTCTCGATCTCCTTGATCCTCTCGACCTTGACGTCCCCGGATTCGGCCACGCGGGTTATCTCGTCGGCGTCGGCCTGCGGGATCTCCCCCAGGGCGGCGTGCGCCCTGGCCAGGGCTGCCTCTACCTTCATCTGGTAATCGATGCGACTGGTCTCGGAGAAGATAGACTTCATCTCCTCGCGGCCGTACCTGTAATCCAAGGGACAGACGTAATCGCTCATGCTTATCTCTGGGATTGGATAGCCTTACATTATTTAATAGAACCTACGGCGGCCGTACGTGCGGCGGCGTCCCCGGCCCCGCCGTCCCGGGACGTCCGATGTTTTTATAGCACAGGGGCGGCACGTCCCCCTGGCCGTACAGCTTACAGGACCCGTATCCTAATTATGCAAGGATAATCCTTTCAGGAAATTATCCTAATTAGATAAAAAATGTACCTACGGGTTAAATAATCGGTATCTGACTGGACGGCATGCGCTTCTCCGACGGCATAACGGTAACGGTCTGTCCCGGCAGGAACAGGGACGGGAGACCGGAGAACTTCGAACCCATCGACATAGCTCCCGGGGACACCCTGTCCATCGTCGGACCGACCGGTTCGGGCAAGACGGCTTTCATAAACGACATCGAGGTGTTCGCCCAGGGCGACACCGTCACCGGCCGCAGGGTGCTGGTGAACGGGGAGGCCCCGCCCGACGAGTTCGTCCGCAACCCCGCCCGCAAACCGGTCGCGATGATCACCCAGAACACGAAATGTCTGATGGACCTCACGGTGACCGAGTTCCTCTCCATGCACGTCTCCACGCGCGAGAACCTCCTCGACAATGCCGTGGGGGAGGCGATCGACCTCGCGAACCATTTCACCGGGGAGGGCATAGACGCCGATGCCAGGGTCTCCTCCCTATCAGGGGGCCAGACCCGCTCGCTCATGATCGCGGACGCGGTGGTGATCTCCGACACGCCCATCCTCCTCCTCGACGAGATCGAAAACGCCGGCATATTCAAGGAAGAGGTCGTGGCCAGACTGAAGAGGAGGAGGAAGGCGGTCATCTTCGTCACGCACGACCCCTACGTCTCCCTCCTCTCCGACCGCCGCATCGTCATGCGCGGCGGCGAGGTCAGATCGGTCCTCCGCCCGGGCGGCTCCGAGTCCGAGGCATTGGAAAGGGTCAGGCAGATAGACTGCAAGATGGCCGAGATCAGGGAGAGGATCCGCATGGGTGAAATCATAGGCGGGGTGCCCCTTTGAAAGTCAAGGTGATGGTGGTCGCGGGTCCCCCCAGCTCCGGCAAGACGGCCGTCATCAAGCAGATGATACGCCATCTCGGGGAGAGGGACAGGGTCGCCTACCTGAAGATCGACGTCGTCGCGGCGTTCGAGGACGAGGAGATCAGGAAGGAGTTCGGCATCCCGGCCAGGAAGGTTTACTCCGGGGACATGTGCCCCGACCACATGGGCATAATGATCACGGAGGACGCCGTCTCCTGGGCCGAGAGGGAGGGGGCCTCGGTGCTCATAATAGAGAGCGCCGGGCTGTGCCTCAGGTGCACGCCCTATCTGTCCGGCGCCCTGGGGATCTGCGTGATATCCTCCCTTGCCGGGACCCATGCGCCCCTGAAGATGGCGCCCATGATAACGTTCTCCGACGTCTGCGTGGTGACGAAGACCGACCTCATATCCCAGGCGGAGAAGGAGGTGTTCCGCGAGAGCATACGCCGCGTGTCGAAGGACATGGACATCGTGGAGACCAACGCCATACAGGGTACGGGGCTGAAGTACCTCTACAGGATCCTGGACTCCGCACCGGTGTGCGGGGATGCTGGGTCATTGGAGCTGAGGGGGACCCCGCCCCTCGGCGTCTGCACCGTATGCGTCGGCAAGAAGAAAGCGGGATGGAGGAACCATTTCGGGGTCATAAGGAGGCTCGAGGACGATGACAACATCTTCAACGGCGAATGACTGGGTATCCCCGGGGAGGAACTGCGGCGCCTGCGGTTCGCGCACGTGCGAGGAGTTCGGGAGGCTGCTGGCGGCCGGCGGGGCGTCCGCGGACATGTGCCCGTTCAGCCTCGGACACGGCCGTCAGGTCCCGGTTCTCGGCGAGAGGCGGTACTCCGGGAGGGACGTCCTCGGCCAGGCGTACGATTTCGTGTTATCGGCCATGCCGGGCGAGTGCTCGGCCAGGAAGATCGTGCTTCCCTTCAGACCCGACCTCACTGAGAGGATGGGGATAGTCCCCGGCGACATAGTGCTGGGCAGGCCCGCCGGGGCCGGATGCCCCGTCCAGCACGTGATATCCGTGACGGACGCCGATTATGATACGGGTGTCATAACGGGGCATGTCGTCGGCCCTTACCATTCCAGGAACAGACCCGTCAAGGACGTGAAGGCGTACCACATGCTCGGTTTCGAGGGCCGTGCCGTGCCGGTCGGCGGCGACCCGGTCTTCGGGAAGAGGCAGTACTTCCTCCCGGGATTCTGCATGATGGACCGGGCCCACACCGGTCTGGTCAACATGGTAATCGATAAACCGTGGGGCATCCATGTCAGGGTCGAAAACGTGGTGATACTGTGATCGGCGATTCCATCGACACCGTCCAGGAGAAGATACGCTCCCGCAAGGCCAGGGTGTACACCGCTTCCGAGTTCAAGGAGATGGTGCGCAGGAACGACGCGGAGACCAGGTGCGCCGACGTGATCACCTGCGGCACCTTCGGCGTCATGTCCGGGACCATGGCGATACTGAGCATCCCGGTGGCCGAGGCGGGGGAGTTCAGACGCGCCGATTCCGTGACCTTGAACGGCGTCCCGGCAACCGTGGGTCCGTGTCCCAACGAATCGCTGGGTATCGTGGACTGTGTGATCTACGGGACCTCCTTCCGCGACAGGTCCTACGGGGGCGGGCATCTCTTCAGGGACATGGTGTCCGGCAGGACGATAGACATCGAGGTCGTCTCGGAGGGCAGGGTCTACAGGGTCGGGAGGAAGTTGTCGGAGATACCGTTCGCGAGGATGGTCCTCACCCGCGGCTGCTTCAGGAACTACACCTGCTTCGTCAACGCCTCCCCCGAAGGCCGCAGGACCATCTTCTCCGGCCCGCCCGGCCTGGGCGGGTCGCTGAGCGAGGCCTCCGTGAGCGGATGCGGGGAGATAAACCCGGTCCAGAATGACCCAGAGCTCACATATCTGCGCCCCGGGGCCTCCGCTGTGCTGAACGGCGCCCCGGCGATGGTGCTCGGATGCGGGACCCGCAGCTCGGAGGAGAGGCCCAACCTGTCGATAGAGGCCGACATGCATCAGATGAGGCCGGAGTTCATGGGCGGATTCAGGACTTCCGAGGGCCCGGAGTGCCTCACATCCGTCGCATCCGCGATACCGGTGACGTCGGAGCGGGGCCTGAAGGAGGTGTCAGTACTCGACGGGGACATCCGGCTGCCGCTGGCGGATGTGAAGGACAGGAGGCCCCTGTTCTCCGACAGCTACGCCTCGGTGTGGAATGGTACCGACCGGAGGGTGTCGATAGACCCGGGCAAATGCCTCAGGTGCGACATGTGCCAGGCGGACGATCTCTGTCCCAGGGACGCGAAGCCGTCCTTGCTGGCGAGGGGAGACCTCTGCATGGACTGCGGACTATGTGCCAGTACGTGCGTCGGAGGGGTGTTCAGCGCCAGACTGGGATCGGTCGTCTTCGGCGGGAGGACGGTGCCGGTGGGTGTAAGGCAGTCCTCCCGTGCGATAGCCGAGGACCTGTGTGCGGAACTCAAGGAGAGGGTCGCAGGCGGAGATTGGAATCTGGGTGGTGCGAATGGGAGAATATGATCTGGTGTGCCAGACGGGAGGGGAGGTCTTCGAGGACGGATACGACTTCTCCTGCCCGTCGGGGCACAAGGGGCTGCTGAGGGCCAGGTACCGCGAGAAGAGGTTCGCCCCGCGCGGATGCGCAGGGCTCTTCAAATTCTACGACTGGCTGCCGGTGCGTTCGTCCTACGAGACGGAGTCCTGCCCCGTCGTGTTCAGAAGCGAACGGCTCTCGAAGGAGCTGGGTCTCAGGGACCTGTGGGTGGGGCTGACCGGGTACTACCCGGAGAGGAACTGCAAATCCATCTCCTGCTCGTTCAAGGAGATGGAGGCTTACCCCACTTATGCCCGTTTCAGGGACATGGGCGGCAAGACCCTCGTCCTGGCCTCCGCGGGCAACACGGCCCGGGCCTTCGCGCAGGTCTCGGCGGAGACGGGCGGCAGATGCGTCATGATGGTGCCCGAGTCGTCCGTCGGCAGACTCACGGTCACCGAACCTTCGGACAGCATCACGGCGATTGCGGTGAAGGGGGACTACGCCGACGCGATAGCGGTCGCGGACAGGGTGGCCGGGTTCGACGGGTTCCTGCCGGAAGGCGGAGCCAGGAACATAGCCCGCCGCGACGGGATGGGGACGGTGATGCTGCAGTTCGCACAGACGGCGGGGAGGATTCCGGACAGCTACTTCCAGGCCGTTGGAAGCGGTACGGGCGGGATCTCCGCATGGGAGGCGTCGCTGAGGCTGATCGGGGACGGCGGGTTCGGGGACAGGCTGCCCAGGTTGCATCTGTCGCAGAACCTCCCCTTCGTGCCGATGGCCAGGGCCTGGAACGCGGGACGCAGGGAGATGGTGCCGGAGGACTACGCCGGCGGCGACGTGTCGCAGGTGTACGCGGACGTGCTCACCAACCGCAGACCGCCGTACGCGGTGGACGGAGGGGTGTTCGACGCCATGTCGGCCTGCGGCGGGAGCTTCTCGGAGATAACTAACGCCGAGGCCAAATCGGCCGAGAAGATGTGGCTGCAGTGCGAGAACGCGCTTCCCGACCCCGCGGCGTCCGTGGCCCTCGCCTCTCTGGTCAGGGCGGTCGGCGAAGGGCTCGTGTCCGAGGGCGAGTGCGTGCTCCTGAACATGACGGGTGCCGGCCGCGACAGGGTCCGCGAGGATTACGACATGGTGGAGATAAGCCCGAAAGCCGTTCTGGAGCCGGATGCGGCGGATGATGAACTGAGGTCGATTCTAGATGTATGAGCGCGAAGTTGCGGATCAGCTCAGGTCGGAGGGCGTGGACCTCATGGTCAGCCTGCCCTGCGACAGGAACAAGGGGTTCACGGACCTGATACACGAGGAGTTCAGGACGGTCGATGTGACCCGCGAGGAGGACGGCGTGGGCATATGCGCCGGGGCCGCGTTGATGGGGAGGCGCGCCGTCATGTCGATACAGAGCTCCGGACTGGGGAACATGATGAACGCGGTCATGTCCCTGACGGCGTGTTACGGACTGCCGCTGGCGGTCGTGGCGAGCTGGAGGGGCATGGACGGGGAGACCATAGAGGTGCAGATACCGTTCAACTCCAGGATCCCCCAGATGCTGGACGTCTACGGGATAAAGCACTGCGAGGTGGGGTCGTCCGACGACATCCCCTCCATCGGCGAACACGTCCGCGAGGCCTTCGAGAAGTCAGAGATCCATGTGATCCTCATCCATCCACGGTTCTGGCAGGAATCCAGGAGGGCCGCGGTGCGGTACCCCTCCCGTGCGAGGACCAGGCGCATGGAGGTGGAGGAGAACGTCCCGGAACCGACGCTCACGCGCCTGCAGGCCATACGGTCGCTCATGTCCCAGATCGGGAAGGACGACATCGTCGTGTCGAACATCGGGGTGCCTTCGAAGGAGGTGATGGCGTCCGGGGACAGGCCCCTCAACTTCTACATGCTCGGAAGCTACACCCAGGCCACCCCCATAGGTCTGGGCATGTCGCTGTTCACCGACAGGCGCGTCGTCGTGGTCGACGGGGACGGCAGCCTCCTGGGGTCCTCGATATTCCCGGTCCTCTCCGGGCTCAGACCGCGCAACCTCACGGTGGTGTGCCTCGACAACGGCACGTTCGGTTCCACCGGGAACCAGATCAACCAGGCCTATTCGGACGTAAATCTCGGGACGGTGGCCCTCGCCTACGGGCTGTCGAGCGGGGACGCGTTCACGGAGGACGGGCTGAAGGCCCTCATGGAAGAGGGTGTCGCGTTCGTGCACGTCTTCATAATCCCGTTCAACTCCGACTCTCCGAATATAAAGTACTCCGCCAGGGAGATCAGGGACAGGTTCATGGGTGCGCTATGAGGGTGAGGAGGAGGATCGTCTCCGGGGAGACCTGCATGGACGTCTCCGTCGACGGGGACCTCATCGGCCTGATTCCCGACCTGGTCTGCGAGGCCAGGCGCATCGTGGAGGACAAGATCGCCGGGGATCCGGAGTTCGGGACATCCCTCTCCCCGCTCAGGGCGGACGGTTCCGACCACCGGTTGATCGTCAGGATGTGCCAGACGGCGGAATTGGCCGGGGTCGGCCCCATGGCGTCGGTGGCGGGGGCCGTCGCCTCGTACGTGATCGAGGGGCTGATCGCCCAGGGATGCGGTTACGCGGTCATAGACAACGGGGGAGATTTGGCGATATTCTCCGACGAAGAGGTCACGGTCGGGCTCTACACCGGGAGGCCCTCCACCTCGCGCTTCGGTCTCAGAGTCCCGCGCACGGACGGCATCATGGGCATATGCTCCTCCTCGGGTGTAATAGGGCCGTCCCTGAGTTTCGGGAGGTCGGACATCGCGACGGTCATATCCCGGGACCCCGTCCTCTCGGACGCCTGTGCGACGCGCCTCGGGAACGGGATCGCGGCGGAGGGGGATCTGGCAGTCGCCACGGAAGCGGTGTGCGGGATCCCGGGGGTCATCGGTTGCTTCGCGGCCATCGGCGAGGCCGTATGCACCTGCGGGGATGTTCCCGAGGTCGTCATCGTCGGTGTGCGACGACCGCCGTCCCGGACCCTGCCGGAACACGGTTTCCCGACACCGCAGGCCGGTTTATATGCGGGATATAAGTGTGGATATCCGTGCAGAAATGCTGCAATCATTAGAAATGCTTATATGGGATACCATTATAGGCACATTTAGAAGTGGGCCACGCTTTGAATCATGGCCAAAACGAACAATGAGTGATGTTTTTATGGTAGATGTGGAGGAAGTAACCCCGGTGAAGGACGAGCAGATCGATGCGGCCGAGGACGTTGAGGAGCAGAAGATCGAGGAGCAGGCCGAGGAGCTTGCCGAGCCGACGGCCGAGGAGAAGGCCAAGCTCGAGGAGCTCGAGGCTCAGCGCACCGTCCTTAACGATGACGCAGAGAAGCACAGGCAGCGCAGGGACGAGCTGAACGCCCAGACCAAGGAGTGGAAGGCCAAGAGGGACGCCCTCAACGGCCAGGTCAGAGAGCTCGTCGACGAGGCCGGGAAGTCCCGCGAGGTTCGCGACAGCTACAACCAGAAGGTCAGGGATTCCAAAGTCGTCAGGGACGAATGGAACAAGAAGGTTTCCGACATAAGGGCGAAGATAAGCGAACTCCGCCCCGAGAAGCCCGAGGACCGCGGAGAGGTATCGCTCAGCCAGATGAAGAAGGACCTCGAGAGGCTCGAGATCCAGCAGCAGACCATGCCGATGGGAGCCGACAAGGAGAAGGCTCTCGTCAAGCAGATCTCCGAGCTCGCGAAGAACATCGAGCAGAGGGAGAAGATCGAGGAGGGCGACGAGGCCATAAAGGACCTCGTCCAGGAGCTCAGGGACGCCAAGACCAAGGCGGAGGAGGCCCACAGGGCCGTCTCCGAGCACGCCGAGGCCGCCCAGAAGGCCCACGACAACATGCTCTCCCTGTACCAGCGCGCCGATGCGATCAGGAAGGAGGCGGACGCCGCCCAGGCCAAGTTCATCGAGTGCAAGCAGGCCGCCGACGAGGAGCACAGGCTGCACATCGAGCAGATCAAGTCGCTCCACGATGTCAGCAAGAGCGCCGACGGAATAAAGAACAAGAAGAACGCCGCCAAGAAGAGGCGCGCCGACGTCGAGTCCAAGAAGGAAGCCAAGGAGATCTTCGAGAAGTTCAAGGCTGGAGAGAAGCTCAGCACCGAAGACCTCATGACCCTTCAGAAGTCCGGATACCTCTGAGCATCCGGCGGAAACCCTTTACCCCCCGCCCTCCGGGGCGGGATCCCCTTTTAAGCACCGTCCCATCCAGCGTTTTGCGGATTGCAGCCGGAGATGGATTTATTCCTTTGTACTTTTATGACAAATCGGCCACATTGTGGTAACATTAAAATAGTCCGTCGTTAATCGAGTAATTAGGGTACAGGTCAGTTCTGTAGAGTGCATCCCATCCCTTCTGACTGGCTGGCCTGTTCCCACAATTCTGTCTCTTCGTTCCCATTGGAATCGGTCCGCTGGAAACGTGCGTTCCGTCAGAGTCCCCCGGAGCCTTTGATTTCGTCCCCTGTTCGGCGTATCGCCGTTTCATGGCCGATGCGGTCGGTCCTTCTCGTCGTAGAACGTATGCCAGGTCCGGCGGCGCAGCGCCCCGTGTTCGGTTCGGTCGGTCCGTTCCGATACCGGTTTTTCCGACAGGCACGGATCCGGCATCCATGTATCGGACGTCACTCATGTTCCATACTGTCTCTGAGCGCATGCACTTTCTCTTCGATCTGCTTTATGACCGAGATAAACGTCTCGTCCGGTTTCCCCGTCGGGTCATCGAGTCCCCAGTCGTCATCGAACGGTCTGCCGATGAAGGGACAGCCTGCGTTACAGCCCATCGAGATCGCTATGTCCGGGGAGGGTATGTCCGTTATCAGCTTGGGGTACTGTGTCTCCCCCATGTCGATTCCGTACAGTTTTTTCATGATGCGGACCGCATCCTGATTGATCTCCGTTTTCGTCTCCGTCCCGGCGGAATAACTCTCGAACACATCGCCGGCCAGCAGCCTTCCCAACGCCTCTGCGATCTGACTGCGGCAGGAGTTATGGATGCAGATGAAGGCGACTTTCGGTTTCGTCATGAGGGGAACCCGCCCTTCGTCTCATTTGCGATCTTCAAAGGGAGTGTTATATCCGGCACCTCGGTCGGAACGCCGCCCTTCGTTGCAAGGGCGGCGGGAGAGACGGTTACGAACAGCGCTAGGTTCAGGCCCCTGCCGGGCAAGACCCGGGGAGTCAAAGACCTCTGAAAAAACCCGATGGGTGATGCGCTGTGTTCCTTCATGCGTTTACCCTCTTCGAAACCGCGGCGATTCCGGTTTTTCATTCTGCCGAAATCGGCCGGCTGAGGACCTTAGATTCGTATGTTTTTATCAAAGTTTCCCAGCGTCCGCTGAAACATTTTGAAAAAACCAAGGCCCCCGTTCCATCTTACCGGGCCGTCCGTTGCGCCCCCGTCCTCATGCCGCAAACCATCCCGCGCCGTCCGATGGACAATTAAAAATACCGTCTGACCTATGGAGGAGCGATTTAATGGTAATGGAAGGATTGGGAAAATCCCTCAGAGGCGTACTCGACCGCATCAGCGGTTCGGCCGCCGTAGATGACAATCTCATCAAGGACGTCTGCAAGGAGCTGCAGCGCGCTCTCCTCCAGGCAGATGTCAACGTCCAGCTCGTCCTCAGGCTGACGAACACGGTGCGCGAGAGGGCCCTCAACGAGAAGCCGGAGGCGGGGAAATCCTCCAAGCAGCACGTGACCCGCGTGATCTACGAGGAGCTCGTCAACCTTCTGAAGAACGGCGACCCCATAGCCCTCAAACCGCAGACCCTCCTCCTGGTCGGACTGTACGGTCAGGGAAAGACCACCACCGCCGGTAAGCTCGCCAACTACTTCATCAAGAAGGGTTTCTCGGTCGGACTCATCGGGGCCGACGTCTACAGGCCGGCCGCCTACGACCAGCTGAAGCAGCTCGGCGACAAGATCGGGGCCGAGGTGTACGGGGAGCCGGGCCAGAAGGACGCCGTCAGGATCGTCAGGAACGGCCTCGAGAGGTTCTCCGACAAGAAGATCAGGATCATCGACTCCTCCGGACGCCACGCGCTGGAGGACGACCTCATCAGGGAGATCAGCGACATCGCGGAGGCGGCCAAGCCGCAGGAGAGGATACTGGTCCTCGACTCCCAGGTCGGGCAGCAGGCCGGCCCCCAGGCCGCCGCATTCAACGAGGCCGTCGGCGTCACCGGCGTCATCCTCACCAAGATGGACGGTACCGCGAAGGGAGGAGGTGCCCTCTCCGCCGTCGCCACCACCAACGCGAGGATCGTGTTCCTCGGAACGGGGGAGCACATAAGGGACCTGGAGCAGTTCGATGCGGACAGGTTCATATCCCGTCTGCTCGGGATGGGGGACCTCGCGGGCCTCGTGGAGATCGCCAGGGAGGAGATGGAGGATGCCGGCGACATCGAGGAGCTCGCCCGCAAGATGACCTCCGGGAAGTTCACCCTCAACGACATGTACGTGCAGATGAACGCGGTCAGGAAGATGGGCGCCCTCAAGAAGCTCGTCAACCTGCTGCCCGGCATGAGCAAGATGGAGGACAAGATCGACTTCGACGCCTCCCAGGCGAAACTGGACAGATACAGGGTCATCATGGACTCGATGACGGTGGCGGAGAAGGACGAACCCTCCATAATCAAGGGGAAGCGCATCGAGAGGATAGCCGTCGGCGCGGGTGTGGAGACCGCGGAGGTCCGCGACCTGCTCAGGCAGTACCAGAACAGCAGGAAGATGATGTCCTCCGTGTCCAAGGACAGGAAGATGCGCAAGAGGATGCAGAAGCAGTTCGAGGGCATGGACCCGGAGACCCTCAAGGGACTCAAGAACGGAGAGGTCGACGAATGAAGTACTTCGTCATAACGGGGCACAAGGCGGTGGCGGACGGCTCCTTCAAGCTGGACGACCTCGCCGGGGGTGCGGGGAGGGTGGACATCCTGGCCCGCTGCGTGAACTCCGCCTTCGTCCTCAGCCACGAGGTCCGCCGCGACACGGAGATACATCTCGTGATAGAGGGCGGCGAAGGGGCCCCCAAGACCGTCAGGATAAACGGGGACCGCGTGAGGTACCTGAACCCGGACGAGAGGAGCACCGCCTCGCTCATCAGGAACGCGCTCCTGAAGAAGATACCCGAGGGCGGCGAGGCCCAGTCCTCGCCCGGCGTCTACGTGTCGAGGGCGTCCTTTGCGGACGTGGTGGAGAGCCTGTCGGGCAAGGGCAGTTTCGTCTACCTCAAGGAGGACGGGACCGATGTGAGGGACTTCGCCTTCCCGGAGGACCCCATCTTCGTCCTCGGAGACAACAGGGACCTCACCGAGGAGGAGGAGAACTGCCTCCTGGCCCGGAACCCGGCCAAGATCTCCGTGGGCCCCGTCAGCCTGCACGCCGACCACTGCATGGTGATAGTGCACAACGAGATGGACCGCAGGGGGGCGGAGTGACATGGCCGAGGAGCGCACGGTCAAGATACCCCAGCACCGCCACTGCAGGAAATGCGGCAAGGCCTTCGTGGGCGAAGGTCTCTACTGCTCCGATTCGTGCAGGGACTCCGACGGGAAGGAGGCCAAGAGGAAGCTCTATAGGTACATCGCCGCTATCGCCGTCCTGTGGGCGGTCGTAATAGTCGCGGTAGCCGTAGCGGGGTTCTGACATGATAGCGGCCGTCGCCGGGACCTTCGACATTCTCCACGACGGCCACAGGAAGCTCATCGGCAGGGCGTTCGAGATCGGGGACAGGGTGATCGTGGGGATAACCAGCGACGTCATGGCCTCCTCCTCGAGGAAGGACACGGTCCCCCTCTACCTCAGGCGCAGGGCCCTCGAGGGCTTCCTGTCCTCTGCGGGCAAGCCCTGGGAGGTGGTGGTCATAGAGGACATGTACGGTCCCGCCGCCGTCATGGACACGGCCGACGTCCTGGTAGTCTCCGAGGAGACCGTGGAGAACGGGAGGAAGGTCAACGAGGAGCGCAGGTCCAGGGGCATCAGGCCCCTCGAGATCAGCGTAGTCCCCCTCGTGATGGCGGCGGACGGTTCCAAGATCAGCGCGAGCGCGATACTGGAGGGCAGATACTCCCGCGACGGTTCGTCCGGGGCCGTCGACGTGGCCGTCGGTTCGCTGAACCGCGTGAAGGTGGAGGCCGTCCGCACCGTCATGGAGAGGATATTCGGCAGCGTGAGGATAACCGCGGTCGACGTCTCCAGCGGCGTCCCCCCGCAGCCGTTCGAGGAACAGACCCGTCTGGGCGCCGTGAACAGGGCGGAGGCGGCCCTCGGGAGCCACGACATGGCCGTGGGCATAGAGGCCGGGGTCTTCCGGAAGGAGGACGGACTCTACGACGTGCAGTACTGCGCGGTCCTCGACAGGGAGGGCAGGCTCACCGTCGGGATGGGGTCCGGGTTCATGTACCCGCCCCGTGTCGCCGAGATGGTCCTGGGTGGCATGACGGTGGGGGACGCCATGAAAGAGGTTTTCGGCGCCGCCGATGCGGGGAAGAGACAGGGGGCGGTGGGGATCCTCAGCGCGGGGCTTCTGGACAGGGAGGCCCTGACCGAGCAGTCCGTGACGGCCGCCATGATACCGAGGCTGAACGAATCATATGTTGCATAAATTGACGATTTCTTCCGATTCCGGTTACCTCATGGACGAATCCAAGACGGCCGGCGAGGCCGACGGGCTGCTGGTCCCCGAGGAAGAGGCGGATGTGGCGGAGGCTGTGCGCACGGCCGTCTCGGAGGGCACGTGCCTCACCGTCTCCGGGATGAGGACCGGCATGTGCGCTGGGGCGGTCCCCCACGGCGGCTACGTCCTCTCGATGGAGAAGATGGACAGGATAATCGGCGTCGGCAGGGACGGCCGCGGCTACTTCGTCAGGGTGCAGCCCTGCGTCACGGTGAGGCAGCTGAACGATTTCATGCGCAGGAGGGGGTTCGTGTCGGCCGTATCCGTCACCGAGGGGGCGGCGGAGCAGCTGGCGGCCGAGGGGCGGGAGTTCTTCTACCCGGTGGACCCGACCGAATTGGACGGTTCCGTCGGAGGAAACATAGCCACCAACGCGTCCGGCCCGAGGACGTTCAAGTACGGTCCCACCAGGGACTGGGTGAGGAGGGTCCGCGCCGTCCTGTCGGACGGCAGCGTCCTCGACGTGAAGCGCGGGGACATCAGGGCCGTCGGGAGGAGGATCCCCATCCCGTTCTCCGAAGGGGTCAGGGAGATAGACCTGCCGTCCTACGAGTACAACAGGGCGGTGAAGAACACGGCGGGCATGCTGTCGGAGGACGGGATGGACGCCGTCGACCTGTTCGTGGGCAGCGAGGGGATATTCGGCGTGATAACGGAGGCGGACCTGTACCTCGCGGAGTCCCATCCGCTGATGTCCAACATAGTCTTCCTCCCGCGCAACGGCGACGCCTACGCCCTCTCGCGCGACCTCCCGGGGAGCGGGGTGGTGCCGGAGTTCCTCGAGTTCTTCGATTCCGGTTCGTTGGACCTCATACGCGCCTCGAGGGCCGAGGACCCGCGCTTCACGGATATGCCGGACATACCCGATTACGCGGGTTCGGCCCTGTTCTTCGACCTGCCCATGGACGGTTCCATCACCGACAAGTACCGGATGCTGGAACCGGTCCTGGAGGCGCACGGGGGGTCCCTCTCCCGCAGCTGGTGCGGACACGAGCTGAAGGACAGGGAGAGGTTCTTCGCCTTCCGCCATTCCGTACCGCAGACGATCTTCGAGTACGTGGCCCGCCTCAAGGGGTCCTCGGCCCCGGGGATAAACAAGATGGGGACCGACATGTCCGTACCTCTGGCACATCTCGACGAGATGATGTCGGCGTACGACGAGGTCATAACGCGCCACGGTCTGGAGTATGTGATGTTCGGGCACATAGGCAACGGCCATCCCCATGCGGAGATCATACTGAAGGACATGGACGACTTCGAGGAGGCCAAGAAGGCGTATGCCGAACTGGCACGGAAGGCCGTTGCTCTCGGAGGGTCCCCCAGCGCGGAGCACGGGATAGGAAAGATGAAGACCGAATACGTCCGTATGATGTACGGAGACAGGGGCGTGGAGGAGATCCGCGCCGTCAAGGAGAAGATGGACCCGGGATGGGTCCTCAACCCGGGAGACATGGTGGTAAGATGAAGTTCGTTGTTGCCGTTAAGCAAGTGCCAGACACCGTTCTAATCAAGGTTGATGAGAACGGCAGCCTCATCAGGGTGGGGGTACCCTCCATATTGGATCCGTATTCGGAGTACGCCGTGGAGAGGGCCGTGGCCCTGAAAGAGGAGGGGGATTCCGTCATAGCGGTGTCGATGGGTCCGGAGCAGGCCGGATCGGCATTGTTCCGCTGCCTGGAGATCGGGGCCGACGAGGCGTACCTGCTGAGCGACCCGGCCTTCGCCGGCGCCGACGTGCACGCCACCTCCAGGACCCTCAAGGCGTTCGTCGAGAAGTATGTGTCAGATGCCGCCCTCATACTGTGCGGCAAGCAGGCGGCGGACGGGGACACCGCCCAGGTCCCGGCCGAACTGGCGGAGATGCTGGACAGGGACCAGTTCTGCTACGCGGTGGACATAGAACGCGATGCTGGGTCATTCATAATCAGGCAGGATTACGGCGACGAGATCCGCACCTGCCGCGCCCCGGAGGGTTCGGTGGTATCGGTCCAGGAGGGCGACGTAAACAGGCCGCTCCCCTCGATACAGAGGTTCATCGACGTCAGCTCCGTCGAGATAAAGAAGCTCGGAAGGCTCGATCTGGGTCTCGGAACCTTCTCCGTGGGGCTGAAGGGATCCAGGACCAAGATCGTGAGCTCCCGCGCGGTGCGCACGGAGCGTTCCGGAAGGGTCACGGACGGGACCGACCCGCGTGCGGCGGCCTCGTTCATAAAGGGGGTGCTCTGATGGGATGCGAGACGTGCTCCGGAGGAAGCTGCTCGGTGGACGGCAAGGGCAAGGGTCTTCCCCCCGGCATGCTGGAACAGTACAAGCTCAACTCGAACCGCTCCGACGGTTATCTGGTATGGATAGAGGTGGAGCGCTCCGGTGAAAGTGCCAGGGTGTCGGATGTCAGCAAGGAGATCCTCTCCAAGGTCCGTTCCATGAACAACGGCTCCCGCGTCTGGGGGGTGATCTTCGGCCATTCCGAGCTGAAGCCTCTTTACAAGGAGATCCACTCCTACGGCGTCGAGACCCTCTACGAGGTCCACGACAGGAACCTGACGGAGTTCCACCCCGAGGAGTACGCGGTCGCTCTGGCACAGATCATCGTCAGGACCGAACCGGCGACCGTCCTGATGGGGGCCACCCCCCGCGGGAGGGAGCTCGCGCCCAGGGTCGCGGCCAAGCTCGACGCGGGACTGACGGCGGACTGCACGGAGCTGTCGGTGGAGGACAGGGTCCTCTCCATGACCCGTCCCGCGTTCGGAGGTAACGTCCTCGCCACCATCCAGTGCACCTCCTTCCCCCAGATGGCAACGGTCCGTCCCGGGACGTTCCCTATCGCGGAACCGGCGGAGGGGGCCAACGGGACCGTCATCTACTGGCAGACCGGAGGGTGCTGGCTGAAGGACATAGTCTCTTCCGAGCGCGTGAGGAGGGAGGAGGAAGACATATCCAGAGCGAGGATACTCGTCTCGCTGGGTGCCGGCGTGTCGAAGGATTCGATACCTGTGGCCGAGTCGGTCGCCCGCAAGCTGGGAGGGATGGTCTCCTGCTCGAGGAAACTGGTCGAGAAGGGCTGGTTCCCCCCGTCGCGTCAGGTGGGGCAGTCCGGCAGGAGCGTGGCCCCCGACGTCTACCTCGCGTTCGGGATCTCCGGTTCGGTCCAGCATCTGGCCGGCATCTCGGCGGCCAAGAGGATAATATCGGTCAACAGGGACCCGGAGGCGAGGATCGGCGAGGTCGCCGACGAGATAATCGTCGGGGACGCGGACGCCGTCCTCAGGGAACTGGATAAGATCCTCTGATCAGAGGCCGGCCGGCCCGTCCTCCCTGAAAAGGGACATCATGGAGTCCAGGACCTTCTGGGCGTGGCCGGCGGCCTTGACGTTGGTCCAGGCGGCCTCCACGGTCCCGTCCTTGCCCACGATGAAGGTGGAGCGGATCCCGCCCACGACATCCTTCCCGTACATCTTCTTGGGACCGAAGGCGCCGACCTCCTTGGCCAGGACGTGGTCGGGGTCGCTGAGCAGCTTGATCTTGAGACCAAGCTTCTCCCTGAACTTCCGGTGGGATTCGGCCGAGTCGCCGCTCACGCCGAACACCGGGACGTTCCTGAGCATGAACTTCGGGTAGAGGGCGGAGAACTCCCCGGCCTCCGTGCTGCACCCGGGGGTGTTGTCCCTGGAATAGAAGTATATCACGTAGCGGATGCCGCGGAGGTCCTTGGAATCCACCGTCTCGCCGTTCTCGTCCTTCAGGGCGAAGTGCGGGAACGTCTCTCCGGCCTGCATCAGAACAGCCTCCCGGATTTCCTGGCGGTTATGGAGCCGAGGTCCATCTCCAGCATCGTCACGGGATGCGTCATCTCGTAACCGGTTATCGTCTTGGGCGACATCTCTCCGAACACCCCTATGCGTTCCCCGTCGACGTTCACGAAGGCGCCCCTGCCGGGAACGAACGTGCCGTAATCGCAGTTCTCGAACGTGTACTTTACGTCCATCTCCCTGAGCACGCTCTCCGTGAGGGACTTGACCTCGGTGAACGAGCTCTTGGATGCCGCCTGGAGGGCGCAGAGGTGCATGGACGACTTGGCGTCCCTGATCACGAACCCGACCTCGAATATCCTCTGCGGCAGGTCGTGGTGCTTGTTGTGCCTCAGTATCCTCATCAGGCTGGGCATGAGGTAGGAGCGGAGGCACGTGTGGTCCTCGGTTATCGGGTTCTTCACGGTGACCGAGTCGACCTCCGGCAGTCCCGACAGCTCGAACTCGTCCCGGCGGTTGCTGAGGGTGAGCGTGGTGAGCTCCGTGTACCCGAGTCCGACCATGATGTCCCTCACCTTGTCGGCGAAGGCCGTCTCCGGGAGGAGCTTCCCGAAGGTCTGCGAGACCTCGAACCCTCCTTTCCCGTACCTGTCGAACCCGTAGCCGATGGCGACGTCCTCGTAGACGTCTGCGTCGTGCAGGAAATCGGTCCTGTAGGCGGGTATGTGCGCGGTCAGCCTGTCGCCCTCGCATTCGGCCCCGATGCCCATCCTGCCCAGGGCCTCGACGGCCTGTTCCGGGGCGAAGTCCACTCCCACGAACCTGCCGCACTCCTTCAGGGACACGGTCATCTCGCGGGGTTCGAGGTTGGGGTAGCTCTCCTTCGGGGCGCCCTCCATGTGGACCCTCCTGATGGTCCCGCCGCGCTCCGCCAGGGCGGTGGTCACGATGTTGACGCACTCCTCCACCGCCCCGGCGTCGAAGCCGGTGACGTCCACGAAGAGGTTCCTGGTGGAGACGGTGACGGCGGTAAGGGCGCCGTTGATTATGGGCGGGAACGAGAGGACTTTCCCGTCGGCGTCCACGATCACGGGGAACCTGTCCATCCCCTCCATGAGGTGGGCGTAGGCCCTCCCCTTCTCGTGCTCGGTCAGGATCTCCCTCATGGTCATCCTCTCCGTCTTGGTGAGGGGGACGAAGGAGAACGTGTCGGGGTCGACGGCCTTGAAGGTGAACGGGGACCTGACCTTGTCGAGGTCGTGTATGCCGATGGCCAGTTTGGTCCTCTTCCTCCCGAGGGTGATGTGCAGCTTCTCCTGCATCTCCATCATCGAGCGCAGGAAGGTGTCGTCCACCTCCACCCCGGTGACGGCGGCGCACATGAAGTAGGGGCGGATCTCCCTGACCTCCGGGGTCACCACCGCCTTTATGTCGGAATCCTCGACCTTGTAGGTCCTGAGGCCGGGCTCTATCCCCAGGAAGGCGCGCATGGCGCGCGCTATCCCCTCGACGCTGTACATGTCCGGGCGGTTGGGGAAGAACTCCACCGTCATATCCTCGGACCCCGGCACCGTGTCGCCGGTGTCGGAGCCGATCAGCTGCAGCTTCTCCAGGACCTCGTCCTGCGGCATCCTCCTCCCGATGAGGTTCTGCAGGTCGGTGTAACCGAAGTTGACGCTGGTCATTTCTTGCCTCTCCCGAGTTCCGCATGGGCCTTGCCCAGATGTCCCGCCGCCTGCGCCGCGAGGGTCGAGAGCTCCCCGGCGAGGACGGTGACGGCCAGGATCTCCGCCAGCTTGCGGGCCTTGCCGGATCCTCTGCACCCCAGTATCTCGAGGGCCTCCGCCTGGCAGGGGAGGGACGTCCCGCCGCCGACGGTGCCGAGCTCCACGGCCGGCATCCTGACGCTTATGTAGAGGTCCCCGTCCACGTTCTCGCAGTCCGTGAGGGTCATGCTCCCGCCCACGACCTGCGCCGGGTCCTGTCCGGTGGCTATGTAGAAGGCGGCCACCATGTTGGCGGCGTGGGCGTTGGCGCCCAGCGTCCCGGCCAGCGACGAGCCCACGAGGTTCTTCCTGACGTTCGTCTCCGCTATGAGTTCCGCGGTGGCGTGGAGCCTCTTCTCGACGGTCTCCCTGGGGATGAGGGCCTCGGCGACGACGGTCTTCCCCCTGCCCTCTATCATGTTGATGGCGGCCGGCTTCTTGTCGCTGCACATGTTGCCGGAGACGGAGACCATCACCGCGCCGGTGGCCTCCTCGATGATCTTGCATACGGCCTCGGACGCTATCGTGGCCATGTTCATGCCCATGGCGTCGCCGGTCTCGAAGCTCATCCTGAGGTACAGGTTCCTGCCGGTGGGGAACTTCTCCATCCTGGCCAGTCTCCCGTGGGAGGTGGTGGAGGCGACGGCCGCCTGCATCTCGTCGCCGTGCGCGTCGATCCACTGGATGACCTGGCAGGTGTGCTCGAGGTCCCTGACCTTGAGGACGGGCGCACGGGTCATGTAATCCCCGAAGACCTTGGTCCTCGCCCCGCCGGCGTCGTTGATGACGGACATGCCCCTCGCGATGGAGGCCACGAGCGCCCCCTCCGTGGTGGCCAGCGGGACTATGAACTCCCCGTTGGCGTACTCCCCGGATATGCTGACCGGGCCCGCGAATCCGAGGGGGATCTGCGTCGCACCGATCATGTTCTCGATGTTGTGCTCGGCGTCTTCCGCTTTGAAGCAGTACTTGGCGATCTTCTCGAGGGAGGCTCCGGAGTAGCGTTCCACGGCCTCGCGCCTTTCGTCGACGTCCGCATGGGTGTGGCCCCTGTTCTTGAGGCCGGTACCGTCAGTCATGACCCGACCGATACTTTCCTGAATATTATAATTATTTACAGCGTCAGAGGCCGGTCTTCTCCTTCAGCGCCGTGTAGAGGTCGAGGGTGGCCGTTTCCGTCGCCTGGTTGAAGGCGCAGCGGTCCCCTCCGGCCGTGGTCACGACGATGCAGGAATCGCAGGAGCGGTAGGCGGCGAGCATGTAATCTCCGTGGGAGTCCCGGTAGTTCCCGCTCTGCATGTCGGAACCGGAGTGCCCCGAGACGCGGCTGCCCCTGTAGAAGTCCTCGTCCAGGGTCACGCTGGCTATGTCGGAGTACATTATGGTCTCCTTGACGAACGGGGCGGAGACGGACAGGGATTCGTCCCCTAGGTCCACGTGTATGTCGTCGTCGCCGTCCATCCCTCCCATTATGACCGCGGAGGGCAGGACCAGCGCGGCGACGCCGATCACGGCGGCCGTCCATCCGAGCCTTGCGCTCTTCCTCTCGAAGCGCACGTTGCCGATCTTCCTCCCGTTGGAGTACTTGTACACCGGGTAGATGACCAGCACGAGCCCCAGGACGGTTGCGGCGATCATCACGAACATGCCAGTCGGGAACTCGTAGGTGACGGCAGCAATCCCCAGACCTATGGCTATTATCCCGATTGCCAGGCACATGCCCAGTTTGGATGCGGCGAAAAGGGTCTGCGACTCGTCCATGCTCTTCCAGTCCGGTCCGTTGACCCACCTGTAGCCGTTGCCGGTGGCCCACATGTAGACGCCCAGCATGACGCAGGGGATGAAGCCTGCGTAGATGACGATGCTCATGATCCTGGTGAAGGTCCCCTCGAACAGGAAGACGGCGGATACGACGGCGAGAACGGTGACGATAAGAGTGAACGCGGCCGTGCTTTTGCCGGTCATACCATTGTCGGACATGTTCCGGACATCATTGTCCTCGGATATAATCATGGGGTTCGGCGGCCCCGCCCGGGGGATTAGTGCCGGCGGGACCGGAGACGGTCCTGTTTTCAAAGGTGGTAGTTGCCCACGAATCTCTTGGGGAGGACGTATATCTCCCCGTCGGCGTCCGTCCCGACCGACGCCTCCACCTCGTAGACCTCGCGCACGAGCTCCTCGTCGATGACCTTCTTCGGGTCCCCGACGGCCACCAGCCCGCCCTTCTTCATTATGATGCACAGGTCGCAGTACCTCGCCATCAGGGAGATGTCGTGCTCCGCGACCAGCACGGTCATGTCCTGGCGGACCATGGCGCGGAGGTACTCCATGACGTTCAGCTTGTACTTCATGTCGAGATGGGAGGTGGGCTCGTCCACGAGCATCAGACGGGGGTTCTGGACGTAGGCCTTCGCGATCAGGACCCTCTGCAGCTCCCCGGAGGAGAGCATGTTTATCTGCCTGTTCTGAAGGTGCAGTATCCCGAACTTCCTCATGGCGTCGACCACCGAGGACTCGTCCTCGTCCGTCTCCCACCACAGGTTCCTCAGATAGGGGTAGCGGCCGAGCATGACGGTCTCGTAGACGGTCAGTCCGAAGCTGTTCTTCAGTTCCGCCGGGACGTTGGCGACCTGCCTCGCTATCTCGCCTGGTTTCTGGTCCCTTATCGATTTCCCGTCGATCAGGACGTCCCCCGAGGTAAGGGGATGCATCTTGTTGATGCATTTCATCATGGTCGATTTCCCGCATCCGTTGGGACCTATCAGTCCCACCAGCTTCCCGGACGGGAGCGTGTAGGAGACATCGCGGACGGCATGGTAGCCGTCTTCGTAGATCTTGTTGAGGTTCCTGACCTCCAGCAGGGGAACGTCATCCATTGTACATCCTCCCTCTCTTGACGAGGAGATAGGCGAACACGGGTACGCCTATCACGGTCGTTATGGCACCCACCGGCAGTTCGACCGGCGCCATTATCATCCTCGCGAGCAGGTCCGCGAGCAGCATCAGGGCGGCCCCCAGGACCATCGATGCGGGGAGCACCAGCCTGTGGTCGCCCCCGAGGATCATGCGGCAGATGTGCGGGACGACCAGTCCCACGAAGCCGATGATCCCGACGAACGCCACGCAGACGGAGGTGAGCACGGAGGCCAGGATCAGCATCCAGGCGTCGAACCTCCTGACGTCCAGCCCCATCTGCTGCGCGTTGTCGTCCCCCAGGAGCACCAGGTTGAGCTCCTTGGCCCAGAAGAGGGTCGCCAGCGACAGGGTCAGGGCCGGGAAGAACATGAGCCAGACGGACCCCCAGTCCACGCCGGTGAAGCTCCCGAACAGCCAGGAGATGGCGCTGTGCAGCCTGTCCGAGTCCGACATGGTCAGGATGACCGTCTGCACGGAGGAGAACGCGAGGCCTATGACGACTCCGGCCAGGACGTAGCTGGTGGCCGAGTTCCCCGCCTTGTACGCTATGAGCATGGTCAGTCCGAAGGCGAAGAGGCCCCCGACGACCGCCAGGATGGGGACCATGAGGCCCGAACCCCCGAGGAATCCGAACAGGGTGAACCCGCTCGCGATCGCCGCGACCGCGAAGGTCCCGGCCCCGGACGACACGCCCATGATGTAGGGGTCCACCATCGGGTTCCTGATGACGGCCTGGTACAGGCATCCGGCTACCGCAAGCCCCATCCCGACCGCCGCGGCGGCTATGGCACGGGGCAGGCGGGACTCGTAGACGACCAGTTCCTGCAGGCTGAGCCCGTTCCCTCCCTTCTCGATCGCGGACAGCATGCTCCCGACGGCATCCGGCGGCGATATGCTCATGGACGGACCGTAGGCCAGGCAGCAGAAGAACATGGCCACCGTCGCGGCGGCTCCGAGCGCCAGGACGGATGCGAGGCGGCGCTTGTTCGCCCTGGTCTTGGACATCGAGTCGTTGCGGAACCCGCTCAGTTCCGACAGGCGGGCCGCCATGTATCCGAAGGTGCCGATCCCCCTCCTCCTTCCGAGGAGGAAGCAGACCGCCAGGAACGCCGCGAGCAACGATGCGGCCAGAACTGCCGCGGCGAGTCCCCCGTCCAGACCGTCCTCCGACGTCTCGGGCACGACGAACCTGCCCTGGGCGATGTAGAACCCGCCGTCCGTTCCGGCGTAGATGTAGCCGTCCATCGCGACGACGGGGCTCATGCACCACTGGTCGATCTCCGCGGGCCTCTGGTACTCCCCTACGACCTCCCCTCCGAGGGTGACCTTGTACACGGTGCCGCCCGTCCCCCTCTTGCTGTACTGGTAGTCCTGCATCAGCAGGTACTCCCCGTCGACGAGCGAGGGCGATGCGCGTATGCCTGTCAATCCGCCGTTGACCACCGTCACGTTCCCGTCCCTGTCCATCCTGCAGAGCCCGTCCGAGGTGCAGAAGTACACCCCCTCGAACGAACCGTCGGACACGGGCGTGAGGAAGGAGGAACTGCCCCCGATGTCCGTGTCGACGTCTATCCTCGTCAGCGCCCCGTCCGCATAACCGTAGACTGCGACACCTCCCTGGGTGCTGTTCATCCCCAGGCCGTCGGAGACGCTGAAGTAGAGGCGGTCCCCCATCTTTACGGGGGTCCCCACCTTCCCGCCGTCCCCGTAGGCGGCGGAGGGGAACGAGACCACGCTCTCCGAGGTCTCCACGGAACCGTCCGTCTCGTCGAGCACGTAAAGCTTCCCGGCGTAGGTTCCGGCGAACACCTTCCCGCCGTCGACCATTACCGCGTCGAAATACATCTGCCCCCTGACGTTCGCCGTCCACAGGACGTTGAGGTCGAGGTCGACGCAGTAGACTATCCCGGCGCTGGTGCCGAAGAATATGGCGCCGTCCGCATACGTAAGGGAGGCCGCCCCCGAGCTGTACACCGTGCGGCCCTCTATGTCTGGCACTTTAGTCTTCGAGAAGTACGCTTTGGATGTATCGGAGTACGAGTAGGTCACACGCATCGACGAGTCGGGGATCAAGGCGGCCGATGCATCGTCGGAGGCCGTGAGCCTGACCCCCAGCGCATCGGCGGAATCCACCCGCATGGTCCCGTGGTACGTCCTGGTGCCGTCGGAGATCATGATGTCGTAGGTCCTGCCGATCTCCACCGGGACGTCGAAGGCGTCCACGTCCTTGTCCTCCAGAACGGCGTCGGAATATGCTTCCCCGCTCCCGGAGGGTCTGTATTGGACGGAGGTGACGGCGGGATCCCTGCCAGCGTCCAGGAGGGTCGCCTTCGAGAACGCCACGTAGTAGCCGACCTCTCCGGGGCCTGCGAGGGGGATCTTGTAGATGTACCCGTAGGTGGTGGGCAGGTAGTAGTAGTCGCCCACGATGCAGCCCGTCTGGGTCTCATATCCTACCCCCGCGGGGACGTTGACGTGCCATTTCTCCTCCCCGGTGTACCTGTCGAAGCAGTAGAGCGACGGCGTCCCCTGCGAGTTCATGTATCCGCCGTTGTAGAACGCATACACATTCCCGCGGGCGATAAGGACGCATCCGGTGACGTAGTTGTTGGAGCCCTGGCTCTTCGCCAGCACCGTCGCCATCTCCCCTTCTGGGTCATCGCCGGCGGACATGGTCCTGTCCATGGTCGCGTTCCCGCGGACCTGGGTCCATGATTTCATCTCGGCGGGGGTCTCGGACGGAACAGTGCCAGCAGGGTAGAATCCTATGGCGATGCTGGCGGAGGGGACCGCCGCCGCGCCGTCGAACGCGGTGTCGGTCCACGACGAGCCGTCCCAGACGTAGTACCTCCACGACGCGGTGACGGCCGAGATCGCAGAGGACGTCTTTCCGTTCACGGTGATGGCCGATGCGGACGAGGAGTACGTCAGTCCGAGCGAGACGGCCGCCGCTTCCAGCGCATGATCCAGATCGGGATACGAAGCATCGAGCGGCGCCCAGTACGTGTCGCCGTTCCCCATGTCTATGAGGACATGGTCCCCGGCAGGCTCCCCCTCCGAGGAGGGCAGGAGGCAGACCGAGGCCGCCAGGACGGCGACTACGGCCAGCAGAGCTCCGGTTTTCATCGTCAAGTTTCCGCCGTCTGTCATTCGAATCCCAGCTCCTTCGTGACCGTGAGATAGTCCGTGTAGTCGTCGCCTATGTATTTAGGGATCTCGAAGTCCGTGAAGGCCGAGGGCTGAAGGATCCTGCATGCCAGCTCCGCGAACTGCGCTATGCGGGTGGACGAACGGGATGCCATGTCCGCGGCGCCGTCGGTGAGCAGGTAGATGCTGCCGGACCTGTACGCGGAGGTGTTCTTCCACTCCGCGCTGAGCGAGGAGACCATGTTTTCGTAGGCGCTTTCCGAGCCGGAGATGTCCGTGTTCACCACGATTATGCAGTCTGGGTCATATGCGGCGACCGTCTCGCTGTTGACTTGCACCCATCCGGTGAGGTGACCGTAGATGTTGCTGCAGTATGCGAACGAGATCACGTCCGAGGCATAGGTCCCGCCCCCGGACACCCACGGGGATTTGGCGGTGGAGAGGGGGATCATGACGCTCCTCCCTGTTACTGAATCGCCCATCTGGGTCTTTATCGCGGCCAAGGCTTCTTCGATCTGTCCGATGACCTGCACGGACCTTATCTGGTAGTCGATTGCGGCGCCTATCATGTAGACGTTCAGCATGACGGTCTCGATGTCGTCGCCGTCATATGCGACCAGGCAGTTTACCCCGTTGGACCTCATCTTCTCTATTATAGACATATGGATGGATTGGTTCTCGACCCCCACTATCATATCGGGGTTCTGCTGTGCCATCGCCTCGTAGCTGGGGTTCGTGAAACCTCCGATCGAAGCGACGGTCCCGCTGCCGAGGCCCTCCGCGATGGCAGAGGGGTAGTTGCTGTAATCGTCGGCGGCGACGATGAGTTCCGCGGCCCCGGCGGCGCAGACGGTCTCGGTGCAGGATGGCGCCATGGAGACTATCCTGTAGCATTCCCCATAGCCGTAGTAACACACTCCGCTCGCATCGACACCGGGGGTGGGCGCTCCCCCCGGCTCGCACAGACCCCAGCAGACGGCGGCGTAGTCCCCGACGGAAACGTCGTTCGGATCACCTTCGTACCGTGTCCAATCCCTGCTCCCTTTCTCGGTGACGTAGAGGGACCATGCGGCGGAGCTCCCGAGCCCGGGATAGGACGTCCCGTTGCGGGTCACGGAGGCGATCGAATCCCCGTCCCACAATATGGCCTCGGAATGGTGGGTCGCAAGCTGCTTGACTGCGGAGACCGCATCCTCGTCCCCGTCCCCTATGCCGAGGTACTGGATGTCGTAATCCCCGAAATCCAGGAGTATCCCCTGGGCGCAGGCCGCCGGCGAGGAAGGCGTCGCCAGCAGGGCCAGGGCCCCGCCGGCGGTAATCAAGATTATTGTCATCATCGCCTTCGTTCTGGTTCCTTCCATGTCTGTTCCCGGCTTTCAGGGGGTTTGGGGCCGTTACCGGTCCTGTTTAGGCATACACTGGGATAGTTCCTTCTTCTACCGATCCCATTCCACCAGTAGAGAATATAATCGCACACTGGTCGAATTCATCTGTATCGGTGTTGGACATAGATTTCATTCCGTATTCCCAGTTGCTTCCGTTATTTGCATAGAACTGAGCCCAGTAGAGCCATATGGAGTATCCAGAATCAGGGTCGATGACCCCAGTGTCACGGGATTTTATTCCGAAGATGGAATTAATCCCCTTCCCGTAGGAGGAGTCGGAAGGTTCGAAGGGGATGCTGTAATCGGCGGCTGCATCGGAGAATGCGTCGAATGCGGTCTTCCCCTCCCCGTTCACGTAGAAGTAGAGGCCGGTCTCGCTCTGGAGTCCGAAGATCATGCCTTTGCCGCTTCCGTTCCAGACCTTCGCATCGTCGGGGGAAGGTATGTTCTTGAGATGGTCGGGGCCCCCGGCTATGACCGTATATTCGACGGGATCGGTCTCGACATAGAACAGCGCTATGGCGGTGTATTCGGAGGTCTCCATTTCAGCCACTCCGGAATCGGAGTAGTTCCAGGCGCCGTCCGCATAGTAGTAGGCCGACCAGTACGAGGAATCACCGGCCTTCAGGCCGTTGATGGCAGATACATATTTTCCCCAGGAGGCATCGACTATGGTGACCTCCACCCCTGGGGAGGCGTTGGATAGGACTTCGTAGTAGTTGCTCCCGCTCCCCTCGGTCCAGAAGTAGAAGCCCTTCTGGTCTTCGATGAGAACCTTGTATTTCGTCTCCTCGCCGTCATCGTTCAGTACGACGACCGCGGCGGCGCCGATGACAACGGCGGCTACCGCAAAGGCGGCCACGATTATTATTTTCCTGTCCATGGTAAACCTCGGTTGGATTATTAATCCAATATCATGACCGTCCTATAAATAGTTTAGGGGCCAGGGCCGCGGGGGCGGATCGCGGTCCGCCTCAGTATGGTTTAAATATGTCGTAGGCATGGGGAGCATCACGGATTTTGGATTCCGCAGGGAATCTGCCGTGGAGGGAATTTCTCCCTCGGGCCGCACGGGGGCGCAAGCCGGACGTGCGGAGGGTTTGGCATAGCATTCGGTTTTAGCTATGCTTATATATCAGTTGCTCTTATCCGGCTCTGCAGCCGCGCAGGATTACGTTCTCGCGGCAGAAGGATGAACAAATGGTAACAGTCTATGACGTTCCCGCTGAGAAGCTCATTCTCAAAGTGTCTGAGAAGCTCAAGGAGAACGATAAGATCGTTCCTCCCGAGTGGGCCGAGTTCGTGAAGACCGGAATCCACACCGAGAGGGCACCCGTCCAGCCGGACTGGTGGTACACTAGGGCAGCCTCCATCATGAGGAAGCTGTACGTGAAGGGCCCCATGGGAACCTCCAAGCTCGCAGGAGAGTACGGCGGTTTCACCGACAGGGGATGCAAGCCGAACAAGGCAGTCAAAGGAAGCCGCAACATCGTCAGGAAGTGCCTCATACAGCTTCAGGACGCCGGTCTCCTCGAGGCGACCCAGGACAAGCAGGGAAGGAAGATCTCCCCCGCCGGACAGAAGCTCCTCGACAACTCTGCCAAAGAGGTATTCGACGAATCCAAGAACTGAAGGCGATTGGCATGGACGACGATCCTGAATTGGAAGCGATAAGGCAGAGAAGGATGGCGGAACTGCAGCAGAGCCAGCAGAACCAGGCGGCTCAGCAGGAGCAGGCCAGACAGATCGAGGCCCAGAAACAGTCCATCCTCAGGCAGATCATGACCCCGGAGGCAAGGGACAGGCTGGCCAACGTGAGGCTCGCCAACCCGAATCTGGCCGCATCCGTAGAGAACCAGATGATACGCCTCTACCAGGGCGGAAGGCTGCAGCAGCAGATCACCGACGCCATGCTGAGAGAGATCCTTCAGAGTATGGTCCCCCAGGAAAGGGAGATCCGCATAGAGAGGAGATAATCATGTCAAGCACAAAGCCCCCGGCAATGAAAGAGAGGCTCAACAAGAAAGTAAAGCAGAACCGCCGTGTTCCCGCCTGGGTCATGCTCAGGACCAACAGGCAGTTCCTCAGGCACCCGAAGAGAAGGTCGTGGCGCATGGGAAAACTCAAGGAGTGATTTGAATGGCAGACGAAGTCAGCAGGATCATGGTCATTCCGCTCAGGGGAGCGAGGCTCGCCCCCAGGTCCAGGAGGACCGAGCGCGCCGTGAAGGAGGTCAGGGCAGCCATCATGAGGCACATGAAGGTGGACGCCGAGCACGTCTGGATCGACAAGACCGTCAACGAGAAGCTGTGGGAGAACGGAATCCGCAACCCCCCCTCCAAGATCACGGTGAAAGCAGTCAAATTCGACGACGGCCTCGTAGAGGTC
>DARY01000033.1 GCA_002503545.1 Candidatus Methanomethylophilus sp. UBA78 | reverse complement strand
ACCGAGGGACGTTCCAGGCAGGGAGGTCTCAGGTTCGGAGAGATGGAGCGTGACTGTCTCATCGGCCACGGAGCGGCCATGGTCATCAAGGACCGTCTGCTCGACGAGTCCGATGGAACCCAGCAGTATGTCTGCGGGAACCCCGCCTGCGGCCACATCGCCATCATGGACAGGCGCGGTCAGCTCTACTGCCCCGTCTGCGGCAACAACTCGAGCATCCACCTCATCCAGACCTCGTACGCGTTCAAGCTCCTGATGGACGAACTGCTGTCGCTGGGTGTAGCTATGAGGCTTCAGCTGGAGGACCTATCATGATCAACAGCATAACAAAGAGGATAGGATCTATCAAATTCTCCTGCGTCTCGCCCGACGAGATCAGGAGGATGTCCGCGGTCAAGATAATCACCGCCGACACGTACGATGACGAAGGCTACCCGATCTCCCAGGGTCTGATGGATCCGCACATGGGTGTCATCGAGCCCGGACTCCGCTGCAAGACCTGCGGATGCAAGGTGGACGAGTGTCCCGGCCACTTCGGCCACATCGACCTCGCCATGCCGGTCATACACGTCGGGTTCATCAAGGACATAAAGCTCATGCTGGAGTCCACCTGCCGCTCCTGCGGCAGGCTCATGCTCCCCGCCGAGGAGATCCAGTCGAGGCTCGATAGGATGAACACCATACTCGACCTCGGAGGAGACACCATCGACCAGAAGCTCTACAGCAAGGAGACCGCCAAGGACGCCTCCTCCAAGGGCATCTGCCCCTACTGTGGAGCCGAGCAGATAAAGATCAAACTGGACAAGCCCACCACCTTCAGGGAGGTCAACGACAACCACAAGCTGACCGCCAAGGAGGTGCGCGAGAGGCTCGAGAGGATCCCCGACGACGACCTCAGGGCGCTGGGTATCGACCCCGCCACCTGCAGGCCAGAGTGGATGGTCCTCACCGCACTCGCGGTCCCCCCCGTCACCGTGAGGCCCTCCATCACCCTGGACTCCGGAGACAGGTCCGAGGACGACCTCACCCACAAGCTCGTCGACGTCCTGAGGATCAACCAGAGGCTCAGGGAGAACCGNNCTGCAGTACCACGTCACCACCTACTTCGACAACCAGACGTCCGGCATCCCGCCCGCGAGGCACAGGTCCGGCCGCCCGCTGAAGACCTTGGCACAGAGGCTCAAGGGTAAGGAGGGACGCTTCAGGTCCAACCTGTCCGGAAAGCGTGTGAACTTCTCCGCGCGTACCGTCATCTCGCCCGACCCCAATCTGTCCATCAACGATGTCGGAGTGCCGATAATCGCCGCCAGGGAGCTCACCGTCCCCGTGCACGTCAACGAGCACAACATCGACATGGTCAGGGAGATCGTCGCCCGCGGTCCGAGTCCTGACGAGTCCGACGGCTACAAGCCCGGAGCCAACTACGTGCAGAGGCCCGACGGAAGGAGGATAAGGCTGACCGGCAACAACGCCGCCGAGGTCTCCGAGGCCCTGGACATCGACTACACCGTCGAGAGGCAGCTGGTGGACGGGGACGTCGTCCTCTTCAACAGGCAGCCCTCCCTGCACAGGATGTCCATCATGGCCCACCGCGTGAGGGTCATGCCCGGACGCACCTTCAGGTTCAACCTCTGCGTCTGCGCCCCCTACAACGCCGACTTCGACGGGGACGAGATGAACCTCCACGTCCTGCAGTCCGACGAGGCCCGCGCCGAGGCCCGCATACTCATGCAGGTCCAGGAGAACATCCTCTCCCCCAGGTACGGAGGCCCCCTCATCGGAGCCATCCACGACCACATCACCGGAGCGTATTTCCTCACCCACGGCAAGGACGGAGGACCCCACTTCGACCGCTACGAGGCCATGAACATCCTCCTCAAGCTGCCAGACATCTCGATTCCCGAGCCCGCCGGAACCGACGCCGACGGGAAGCCCTACTGGACCGGGAAGCAGCTGTTCTCGTTGCTCCTGCCCGAGGACTTCAACATAACCTACAAGGCGTCCGTCTGCCAGTGCCAGGGAACCTGCAAGAAGGAGGACTGCCCCTGGGACGGATACGTCAAGATCCGCAACGGACAGCTCCTGATGGGAACCATCGACGAGAAGGGAATAGGTAACAGCAAGGGTAAGATCCTCGAGCGCATCGCCCGCGACTACGGGGCGGACCGTGCGGCTAAGTTCCTCAACGAGGTCACGAGGCTCGCACTCGGGGCCATCATGAACCACGGTTTCTCCACCGGTATCGGCGACGAGGACATCCCCCTGCAGGCCGTCGACCAGATCAACACCAACAGCCAGGAGTGCATCCAGGAGGTGGACGACCTCGTCAGCTCCTACCGCGAGGGAACCCTCGCCGAGATGCCCGGAAGGTCCCTCAGGGACACCCTGGAGGTGAAGATCATGACCACCCTCGCCGGAGCCCGTGACCAGGCCGGTAACATCGCCGGTAACTATCTGGGTATGTCGAACCCCGCGGTCATCATGGCGAAGACCGGAGCCCGCGGTTCGATGCTCAACCTGTCCCAGATGGCGGGATGCGTCGGACAGCAGGCCGTCCGTGGTGAGAGGATCGCCAGAGGATACTGGGACAGGACCCTGCCCCACTTCCACAAGGGAGACCTCGGTGCGTACGCCAGGGGATTCTGCTCCGACTCCTACAAGAGCGGACTGAACCCCACCGAGTTCTTCTTCCACGCCATGGGAGGAAGGGAAGGACTGGTCGATACCGCGGTGAGGACATCGAGGTCCGGATACATGCAGAGGCGTCTGATCTCCGCATTGGAGGACCTCAAGCTCACCTCCGACGGAACCGTGAGGAACACCGTCGGCACCATCGTGCAGTTCAAGTACGGAGAGGACGGAATCGACCCGTCCCGTGCCGTGCGCGGAAAGGCCATCGACCTCAACGACCTGCTGGCCGAGGTCCTCGGCGACGATGCGGACATGCTCCTCAACGTCGACCAGAAGGAGAACACCGGAGACAACTACGGTGCCCGCGAGAAGGACCTCGAGAGCCTCGGCGACGAGGACTTCGACTCCGACGGAGACGAGGAGAGCACCGATTACGACGAGGACGGCGGCGACTACGACGGAGGTGAGTGATAATGGCTAAGAAGGATACCATAAATGCACTTATGAAGAGGGACGTCAGCGAAGAGGTGGCGAACCTCATCATGTCCAAATACGTCACCCTCGGCGCCATCGCCGATGCGGGCGTCGAGGGCCTCGTGGCCCTCGGGATCGAGCAGGCGGAGGCCGAGTCCATAATCGAGAAGATCGGCAAACGCAGCGTGTCCCACTCCCCCGCCAAGGCGAAGAAGGAGGAATCCGATGCGCCCGAGGTCTCCAGGGTCCCCCTGGAGGAGGTCTTCCGCCCGCACGAGTACACCGAGATGGAGAAGAAGCTCTACGCCATCGAGGAGAGACTCGGGGTGGACCTTCCGATGAAGATCGTCTGCGACATCGCGCACAGGATCGAGAACGCCAACCTGGACGACGCGACCTGCGAGAAGCTGATCTCCGTCGCCAACAGGATGTACGCCTCCCACCTGATGGACCAGAACGNNGTCCGCGGGAGTCATGGCGGCCCATTCCCTCGGAGAGCCGGCTACCCAGATGAACCTGCGTACCTTCCACTTCGCGGGAGTCGCGAACATAAACGTCACGGAGGGTCTGCCCAGGATAATCGAGATCGTGGATGCCAGGCGCGAGCCCAGCACCCCCTCCATGAACATACCTCTCGTCGGTCTCGCCGCCGAGGACGAGAAGTTCGCCAGGTACGTGGCCTCCAACATCGAGATCACATCCCTCCTCGACGTCGCCTCGATAGAGACCGACATCACCAACCAGAGGCTTATCATAACCCCCGACCCCAAGAAGATGGAGAGCCGCGGCCTGCAGATGGACGACATCGTGGAGAGGCTCAACAAGATCAAGGCGGTCCGCGGGATGGTGACCAAGGCGGATTACGACATAATCGTGGCAGCCGAGGAGTCTTCCTTCAAGAAGCTCCAGCAGATGTACGACGCCGTCAAGTCCGCCAAGCTGAAGGGCATCGACGGGATCAAGAGGGCGATCCTCGAGAAGGACAAGGTCACCGGACGCTGGTCCATCGTGACCGAGGGAAGCAACCTCAAGGAGGTCCTCCAGGTCGAGAACGTCGACGCGGTCAACGTCATGACCAACTCCGTCCTGGAGGTCGCCGACGTCCTCGGAATCGAGGCCGCCAGGAACTCCATAGTCCACGAGGCCATGAACACCATGAGGCGTGCAGGTCTGGATGTGGATGTGAGGCATGTCATGCTCGTCGCGGACCTCATGACCAACGACGGTACCGTCAGGGCCATCGGAAGGCACGGAGTGTCCGGTAAGAAATCGTCGGTTCTCGCGAGGGCGGCTTTCGAGATCACCGCAGCCCATCTGCTGCATGCAGCGATGGTCGGTGAGGTCGACCACCTCGAGGGAGTCACGGAAAACATCATTGTGGGTCAGCCGGTGACCCTAGGAACCGGTTCAGTCAATCTCATATATACACCCAAGAAGAGAAAGGGGGAAGATGAATGAGCGAAGAAGTAGATATTAGCAAAGCACTGAAAGCAGCCATCGCCACCGGAAAGGTGGAGTTCGGAGTCGACCAGACCGAGAAGGCCGTCAAGGCCGGAAAGGCCCAGATGATCGTCCTCGCGGACAACTGTCCCAGCGAGTTCCTCGTCTCGAACAAGAAGGTCAAGACGCATGTCTACGGCGGAAACAACATGGAGCTGGGGGCCCTCTGCGGTAAGCCCTTCTCCGTATCTGCCCTGGCCGTCATCGACAAGGGTACTTCCAACATCTTAACGCTGTGAGACCTATGGCAGCAGATATCGTACTGACAGAGGAGACCCTACGCTACATCGCCCTGTTCCAGCAGCTGACCCACACCAACGCGGTCGACTGCATGGATACCGACGACAAACTCGTTTTCGTCGTGGAGAAAGGTCAGGGGAACATAGCGGTCGGAAAGAAAGGGGAGCACGTCATAAAGCTCAAGGACATGACCGGGAAGAACATCCAGGTGGTGGAGTACTCGGAAGATCCCCAACAGTTCGTCATGAACGTGTTCCATATATACAATCCTCAGAAGGTCGTTATCGAGCAGCGCGGGAACATAACGCACGCCACCGTTACCGTCGACCCCAAACTCAAGGGTCGTGCGATCGGTAAGGCCGGGAAGAATCTGCGCATAGCCAGGGATATCGTGAACAGGCATCACGACATCCAGAGCCTCAGCGTGGACTGACCGGTGCCCCCGGTTAATCTGTAAGGTGTATGGAACATCGGAAACCCATTAAGGGGGCCCCTCGGGACCCCCATTCTGTTTCAATCAATTGAGAGGCGTCCTCTCTACTTCAAGACGGTCCTTCGTGGGGTACTCTTCCACGATGTAGCATTTGAACGGGAGTTCCCCGCCGATCTCGTCGAGGATCCATGCCGCGGTCTCTATGCGGTTCCTCTCCCGGTCTATCAGGATCAGTTCGTCTGGCACATCGTAGTTCTCCCGCAGGTAGTCGGCCGCCTTCCCTAGGTCGTCCGCGTAGACTACTCCCTTCAGCACGGTCCCGTCGTCGGTCACGACGTCGTACTCGTGTGCCGTGTGCTCGGCCCTTCTCCTGAGTCTGTTCCTCAGTTGGACGCTGTCCTTGAACGTGGAGGAGCAGAAGTGTATGGGTGCGTCCGGCAGGGCCTCCATCACCTTGACCGCGGTCTCCTCCGACCCCAGCACGGCGGCGGAGAGGTCGTCCCTCACTTTGTAGCCGTGCCCGTCCATCATGTCCCAGTTGGTCTCGGAGAACTCCAGCTCGTTCAGGTTGACGAAGCCGGCCCCGGCCGATACCGCGTACTTTGCCAGTGCGATGAGATCGCCCTCCCTGCCCGGAAGCGCTGGGACCTCTATGCCTACCTTCATCTTCACCGTGCTGGCTATCTTCGCCAGTTCGGTTCCGTCCATGTGCGTCCAGAGTTCCTCGCGCGGATGGTAGCGGATCTCGTCCAGACCCGCCTCCTCCAGGGCGAGGGCGTTCTCCAGGCTTATCACGGAGGTGTACATGTGGATATGGTGCCCCTTCCCGAAGCGGTTCTTCAGCAGGCGTATGAAGTGGATGGTCCTGCCGAGGTTCTCCGAGGGGTCCCCTCCCGTTATGCCGGTGCCCTCCGCATCCATGGCCTCCGCCTCCTCTATCACCTCTTCGTCGGTCAGAGCCGGGCATTCGTTGGCGTATACGACGTCCTGTCCCCTCTTCTCGGAGGATACGGGGCAGTAGAAGCATCCCGCCCTGCAGCGTCCCGTCACGAAAAGGACCATCTTGGAACCCCTCATGCAGAACCCGCAGCCTTCCGCTACACCGCCGTTGGCGGCCGAACCCGAATCGAACCTTACGAAGGACATATGCCGTACCATCCATGGCAAGGTTTTAAAAATATCCGTACAATGGCAACAGCGATGAGAAAGAACAGCCGCCTGATACTTGCGCTTGACGAGACCGACAGGGAGAAGGCCCTGGCTATTGCCGACGCCGTGTCCGGTACCGTGGATGCGATCAAGATCAACTGGCCGATCGTCCTCTCAGCCGGACCGGAGATGATAACCGAACTGTCCAGACGCTCGGACGTCATATGCGACTTCAAAGTGGCCGACATACCCAACACCGTCCATCTCATCGTCGACGGCGCCCTCGGCAGGGGGGCGTCCGCCGTCATCGTGCATGCGTTCCCGGGCAGCGATTCCATGGCGGAGGCCGTCAAAACCGCGGCGGGCCGCGGCGACATCTACGCCGTCACGGAGATGAGTCATCCGGGAGGGAAGGAGTTCACCGCCCCCAACGCGGAGGCTCTGGCACTTGTCGGTGTGAGGTGCGGGGTGAAGGGGTTCATAGCGCCTGCGACCCGTCCCGAGAGGGTCGCCGCCATAAGGAAGGTGATCGGGGACAGGGAGATCCTCACCCCCGGGGTGGGCGCCCAGGGCGGTTCCGCCTCGGCCGCCATAAGGGCCGGTGCCGACTACGTCATCGTCGGACGGGCCATATACAAGTCCGCGGACCCCCTGGCCGCCGCCGGGGACATAGCCGATGAGATAAGGTCCGCACTCTGAATGACCCAGAGCTATTTTTTCAGTCCAATCCTCCTCCCTACTTATTATAGTAAAAACGCGCCCGTAAACCTATAAATAACCCATCGGGCATGTTTGCGCATTCGATATCGTTACGGAGATTCGAGAATGCGCAAATTTGCTATCGGAAAAGCCGCCCCGGATGATGGGGAACCCAAGTCTTCCGCCAAAGACGGGAGCAAGGGCGTATGGTTCAGAGAGCATTGGCGCTTGCTTTCCCTGTTCGCGATCATAATCGCGGCCTTCCTCATGAGGTTCGTGTTCGCCTACGGGATCTCCGCCGGGGACAACTACGCACTGTCCGGCGGCTCAAGCGCCTCAAACAACCTCCGCATCGTGGAGGAGATCCTCGCGGGCACCTACAGTCCCGTCAAGGATGCGGCGATGAACTACCCCTTCGGATCGGCCAACGCCTTCGGCCCCCTCTTCGACTACATAATCGCAGCCATAGCGTACGTCGTCACCCTCTTCGGGGTATCCGACGCCACCGCGGCGGCCGGGGTCCTCGCCTGGTCCGCACCCGTCCTGGGCGCACTGACCTGCATACCCGTCTACATGGCCGCCAAGAGGATGTTCAGGGGCGACGAGACCGTCGGCGTGGCCGCGGCCCTGTTCTACGCCTTCTTCGCGCTGCTGATAATGACCACGCCGTTCTCCAACGGCACCGGTTTCGCATTCGTGTGCTTCGTCGCGGCCTGGGCGGTCTACTTCCTCGCCTCCGCCTTCGAGACGGTCGACAGGGAGGGACTCACCGGACCCAAGGGGGTGTTCGGCAGCAGGCAGGCCCGCAAATACACGTTGCTCGCAGGCGTATTCTTCGCGGCGGTCGTTCTGTCCTGGACCGATTTCAGGATGTACGCGGTCGTGGCCGCGGTATGCCTCTCCATAGCGCTCATAATCCTGCGCATCGGAGGGAAGGATGTCTGGTCCCCCGTCCTGATCACCGACGCGGTGCTGGCCGTGGGACTCGTGTTCGGCGCGGCATACTATATACCCGCCGGTCTCTGGGACTCCGTCTTCTCCGGAGGGTTCGTGCTCGGCATCCTCACGATAGTCTTCAGTCTGGCCTTCGCGGCCGCCGGCAAGAAGCCCTGGGTCGTCACGATCCCCGTGTTCCTCGTCGCCATAGCGGCGGTAGCCGTAGCCTTCGCCTTCGGCCTGCCCGAGATATCCAATGCGATGACGCACGGCAACAGCATCTACAGCGGCAGCTTGATGCAGTCCCTCGCCGAGAGGGTCTCCCGCACCAGCATATCCGGCATGGCCTCCTACTACGGATGGCTCACCCTCTGGTTCCCGCTGGTGTACGGCGCATGGATGGTGTACAGGCGCAGACACCACTCCGGTTCCCGCCTCTACGGGTTCACTGCGCTCTTCCTGCTCTCCATGTTCTTCGTGGGCTGGTTCAGTGTAGACTACGCCGCGGTCGCGGGTTCCGCATTTGCGATAGGATGCGCCATCCTCTCCGTGAGGGTCGTCAGGGCGGTGAACCTCAAAGGGTACTTCGCCTCCCTCAGGGGCAACGGCTTCAAGGCCGGGGCGAGGAGGGCCCTCAAGTTCTTCCCGTTCACGACCGTGGTCGTCGCGGCCCTCCTGGTCGTCCTGCCCAACGCCATCTACGCCGTGGATGCGGCCACTCCGACCAACGACGAGAAGTCCGGCTACTACGGCGGCCTCGGCTACTCGATAAGCACCACGGAGGATTCCATGCTGGATACCCTCTGGAACGAGTACTCCGACGAATCCAAGAGCGGAGCCCTCGTCACCTGGCTCGGCAACTCCAACGACGCCGTCATCAAAGGCGGGTTCAAGACCGTGACCGACGCCGTCGGCGGAGGTTCATCCGTTATGGCCGCCGTGTACCTTTCGGATAGCAGCGCGGAAGCAGTCGCCGCCTTAGCGCTCCGCATCATGCTGTCCGAGGACATCGGCGACTTCGAGGCAGTCGTAACGGATGCGGGCCTCGATTACGACAGGATCGTGGGGCTGACCTCCGGCAGCGGTGCCAGGGAGTACGTGTCGGAGAACCCCGGCAGCTTCACCGGCATCGACGCCGGCAACCTGACCGACGAGAACGCGGTGTATCTGGCCGTAACCGATTACATCGTCAATACGATTTCCGAAGACAAGATCCAGACCCTGTACTCCGGCGTATGCGCCGCGGCAGGGCACTACAACGGCATCAAGTACGTCGAGGTCGACGGAAGCATGCTGCCCCTCTACTACAACGACAGCTCCTCCTTCCCCACCATGGCGTACCTCGGCAACTACACCATCGGCAGCTACGGCGAGGCGAGCGAGTTCTACACCATCAACACCAGCAGCGGATACGCATCCTACACGAGCTCCATGTACCAGACCTTCTTGTGGAAGGCCCTGTTCGGCATCGACGGCGGCTCGTACAGCAGCACCGTTGCGCTGATCAACGAGCTGGCGCTCGCCGACAAGGACGTCCGCATCAGCCCCGCGGCCACGCTCGACGGCTTCACCGTCGTGTACTGGCACGTCATGTACAACCCCGACTCCGACGCCACCTCGTCTTCCGACGGATGGGTCGAGATGGATGCCTACGAGGCGATCGCGAAGCAGAAGACGGACGGAGGGCTCGTCAACTACCTGTCCTCGGTCGTCCTGCTCGAGTACACCGGCAACGGGTCCACCCATACGGACCTCTCCGGCACCGTCACCTCCAGCACCGACGGTGTCCCAGGCGTGAAGGTCGCCGTGTTCGAGTACGATGACCAGCTCGGAAGGTACGTGCAGCGCAGCACCGCCTATACGGATTCGGACGGTGTCTACACGGTCTCCGTCCCCGCCTCCTCCGAGTACTATGTGACGTTCTCCACCGGGGCCACCACCGCCTACGGCGGCACCGGCGTCAAGACGGTCACGGGTTCCGATTTCGCCACCGCGAGCAACAGGGACCTCGTTCTGACCCCCGTCGACGTGAAAGGGACCACCGTGCTCGCCACTGACGGCGGTGAATACGCATTCAACGGGTATGTCAGATACGTCGGCGTGTCCACCGGCCGGACATACCAGGCCGATGTGAACGGCGGGGTGATAGATGCCATAAGCATGGTGCCCGACGTCTACGACGCCACCCTGTATCTTGCGGACGGGACCTCCGTGACCACCGTGCAGGTGGTCGCGACCTCGAATGTGGACCACATGCGCATCTCGGTGTCCTCCGGGACCCTGACGGTAAAGGTAACTGATTCCTACGGTGCCGCCGTCTCTGGAAAGACGGTCACCGTTTACAACACCTCTACCGGCGAAACCTATGCCGACAATACCGGAACCGACGGTTCGGTAAAGATTGTCGCCCCCGCCGGAACGTATGCCGTACAGGGTGTCGACGGCTATGCGGTCGGTTCGGTCACCGCGACCCTGAGGTCTGGAGGTACCGCGACCATGACGGTCACCGCCTATGAGGCCCGCAGTCTGACCATAGACAACACCACCGGCATAGCGCCTAAGATCTCCGCGATCGGATACTCTGGACTTGCAGTCAGCGCCACCAAAGCGTATGTGCCAGCTCCCGGAGGGGTCTCCAACGTATACACGGCGTACGTCATCGCCGACGGCAAGATCTACTACGGCAGCGGGTCGGGAGACCTGACTCTGTCCGCCGGAACCGATGTACGTACCGTATCTGGCACTGTCACCGGCAGTACGGTCTCGGGCGTGAACATTGCGTTCGTCAAGAGTGACGGGGCGGTGTTCTGCTACACCTCCGGCAGCGACGGCAAGTACGTCGCCTACCTGCCCGACGGCGACTACACGGTATATGCATACAAAGAAAAGGCCGACTCCAAATCGCAGACGACGGGTGAGGCCGTCCTCAAGTCGCTGACGGTGAGTGCCGACATAACCTCCGACAGCGGAGACGGGGACCTGACCCTGGGTACCGCATACTCAGTCAAACAGGATGTCAGGTTCGACAATCTCAGCTCAACCTCTAAGGTTCTGTTCTTCTACGGGCTCAGCGGTAAGATAACCTCGGGCGGATCGGACTACTCCGTATACGTCCTCACCGACACCAGCGGCAATGCGGTGTTCTGGGTACCCGAAGGCGGGGACATAACCGTCACACTGGCGGCCATGGATACCTCCACACTGAAGGCCACCGGTGACCAGACCCACGAGTCCAGCAATGTAACCGCCAATAAATCCCTGTCCTCATGGTCGTTCGCAATCAGCGATACCGCGGATCTGCAGGTCAAGAAGCTGTCCATCACGAACAGCACCGGGTACGAACTGAATATAAAGGAAAAGGAGTCCGCTGAGACCTACAATACGGTCGCCGCAGGGGCTTCGCTTGACCTTTACATAGGCAAGTACTATATCGACGTCGATACGTTGGCCGCAGCAGGCTATCATGCGGACAAGACCTTTACCCTCTACCTCGGCCAGACGGAGCTGACTCTCGAATCTCTGTCCAACGGATTCGAATGCCACTCCGTCGAGGTGAAGTACAACGAGGGCGACACCCTGAGCATCACCGCTCTGGAGAATTCCGACGGCGAGACCGGCACCTACGTGAAGGGCACCGTTACGACCGAGGATTCCGTCAAGACGGTGACATACTACCTCCAGAACGGCTTTGAATACATCTTCGATGTGGAGTCCGACGGGAAGGTCGCAATCTCCCAGAAGATAAGCGCCGACGGTACCGTGGACCTGACCTCCCCCTACGAGACGGTCAAGGTCTCCGGATACGTCGGTGTGACTGCCGTGGGCGATATGACCGTCACCTACACCTACAACTCTGCGAACTACGAGATCTCCGTAAACATCAAGGAAGGAGAGTACGAGTTCAGCGTCCCGAAGAACGTCACCGTCAGCATGACTGTATCGGTGTCCGTCGAGAGCAGCAACATCAGGTACACTCTCAAGACGGCGGCCGCTGAGACCGTGGAAGTCGCCGAGAGCGATGTGACCCACAACTTCTCGGTGGTAAACAATGATGTCAGTTCGGTCTACGGCGATGTCGTGACAGAAGTCACCGGAACGCTCGGTACGGACGGAACGGTCTCTCTGACCGTCAACATCGAAAACGTCAACGATTACGATGTGACTTACATCATCACCGGGAGCCCGGCACTGGTCCTCGATCAGGCCTATACCCTGTCCCTCGTCGCCGGAGCATCCGGGTCGGTGACTGTAACCGGGCATTTCGATGCCACCACCATAGGCGCCGGAAGCACCGATATGTACCTGACGGTCTCCGACACGATCGGCACCGAGGTCGCGACCTACGTCGTACCTGCGGACCTCTACGCCAAGGCCTCCGTGGACAACGGAACCTCCGTCGATGTGACCTCCGCCGACAAGGCCAGTCCGGACTCATCCTCTGGGTCCGTCTACAGGTATGCGGTAACCATCCGCAACTCCAACCCGTACATGGAGAAGGCGACGGTCGCCGCATCGTTCGTCGACTCCTCGGTCACCGACTGGAAGATCTTCTTCACCGACAGTACCGGCTACATAATATACGCCGACGGAACCGAGCCGTTCAAGCTGAACGGGTTCTCCGTGACTACGCTGTACATCATGCTGATCAACACCGACGGGGAGTCCTCCGAGGTGCCCAAGATCTCCGTGAGCGTCACGGTCACCGACGTCGGAGACAGCCCCGTCTCCCTGTCGACCTCCTCCGAGGAGATCGCCGTCACCGGCAACGTCGCCGCGGCCTCCGAACTAGAGGCCCAGAGCGCGAGCCTGTCCACCGACAGCGCATCCGCCTCCAACGGCGGGGCGTCGGCCGAGGGCAAGAAGATCAGCATGACCTTCTGGGCCCTCTTCGTACTGACCATACTGGTCCTGCTCCTGATAATATGGATTGGATCCAAGAGGGGGGTGTTCGCACGCAAGTGAAGTTCTGGACCATACTGGCGGCCGTCCTGGTCGCCTTCTCGGCTGGGGCCGTCCTCCTGAACGAGGGCGCCTCCGGCTCCGATGCAGCCGAAGAGCAGACAGCCAACCACTCGCTGACAGGCGACGTGACGTCCGTCAAGACCGAGGGGCAGCTGACCTTCGAGATATCCTTCACCGAGACGGTCTCGGGCAAGATGGAGTCGGTCAATTACACGGTCAAGCTGGTCAATTCCTCGGGAGCGACCCAGGCCAATGCCGTCGATCCGTCGAGTGGCAGCATGGATAGCGGAGACAAGGTCACCATCACGGTGACCGCTCCCAAGACCGCCGGCACTTACACCCTGACGGTGACCTGGACGGAGGACCTCTCCGCCGGCGGTATCATGACCTACACCGACAGCCTCAGCATCAGGGTCGCGACCCCGATAACCCTGTCCGCGACCGTGTCCAACAGCGGCGAGGCCGACATCGACACGACCGTCTACTTCTTCGTCGACGGAAACAAGGTGGAGGACAGTGCTACCGCACTTAAGGTGGCCTCCGGAAGTTCCGGCACCGTATCCTACGATTACTACGAACCTGGGCTCTCCAGCGGTCAGCACTCGTTCTACGTCGCGACATCCGACGGCAGTATAGTGCTAGACGGGTCGACGTTCTACTACGAGGACGGCAACTACGACTGGCTGAACTACATCATGGCCATAATCTTCATCGTGGCCATCATCGTGTTCGTCTACGTCTACAGGAAGCCCGTGAAGAACTACGGTAAGCCGAAGGCGAGGCGTTAAAACCTTTCAGGGGGCGAAAGCCCCCTTCCATTTTTTCATCCGCATCCACGAGATCGCCGGGGCGGGCTCCGGGGGACAGATGACCCAGACGTCCGCTGCACGGCGGACGGGGATGTCACTTCCTTCCGTAGCGCGACATCACCAGAGCCGTAGAGAGGTCCGTGCGGGAACGGTCCATCACCCCTCTGGCTATGTCCTGTTTCCTCCTGACCGCCGCGACGGAATCCCTGACATCGAAGGACATTAGCGCATCCGAGATGGCCTCCATCCGGGAGAATGCCTCCTCCGCCCCGTCGATGTCGTCTTCCATGAGGTCGCGGAGGAGGTCCCTCCTGAGCTCCCCCACGGTGTCCGCCAGCCCCATGACCCAGGCTGCGGGAGTGACGTCCAGGATCGTATACGGCGGGATCTCCTCTCCGCGGGAGACGTAGTCGTAGATCGCCGTTTCGGCGAACTCCGCCATGGCGTCCTCCACGGACTGCCCGTACAAAACCTGCGGATACTCGGATACGGACTCCACGAGTGCCGCGAGGTCCCCCGAGATGGAATCTATGAGCTCGGCGTCCCTCCTACCCTCGTGTATCAGATGTATGGCCGTCTTCGTCTTCCTGATTATCCTGCGGGACTGTGCGAATGCCGATTCCTGCGCCTGCTCCAGCTCCGCGAGCGCGCGGGTAACCTCGTCTATGCTCTCTTCGAAAGTCATCTCTCCGTCTCCGGGTATCTGAGCGACCTGTGGAAGTCGAGCCTCATGGCATCGGAGTACAGGTCGTGCTCTATGCGTTTGGTGTAGGGGCAGGTATCCGGTCTCCAGAACTCCAGATCCGGATAGGTGACGTCCAGCAGCGTCAGGCCGTACGGTTTGGCGAGGCCGAAGGTGACGTCGTTGCCGGCCAGAGCCCCTTTGACGTCGTCCAGCGACGACATGCCGTTGCCGACCTGGATGACGGCCGCCATGATCCTGCGTATCATGTTCCAGAGGAAGTAGTTGGCGCAGAAGTCCGTGGTTATGACGCTGTCCCCGGCGCGCACCTCCACCGAATCTATGGCCATCACCGTGGACTTGCCCGTCTCGTTCTTGGCGAACCTCTTGAAGTCGTGGTGCCCCTCGAAGAGCTTGGCGGCCTCGGTGAAACGTGCCAGATCGATGTTCTTCGACGGGACGGTGTACCTGTAGTAGCGTTTGTCCGCGATCCTGGGGTTGAAGGTGTCGGGGATCTCCGCCACCCCGGTGTAATACACCCCCCGGGATACGGAGTTCAGGGCCTGCAGGAGAAGACCCAGATCCTTGAATTCCGTGTAGAAGGCGATCACGTTCCCCAGGGCGCTGACGCCCGAATCGGTGCGGCTGGAGAAGTGCAGGTCGATCCTGTCCTCCGGGACGCGGTCTACCAGCAGGAGTTTGCTCAGGATCTCTCCCGCGACGGTGCGCAGCCCCGTCTCGGGAGGCTGTATCTGGGAGCCGCTGAATCCCTCGCCCAGATAGGCTATCTTGACAGCTACGCGCCTCATTGTCCGCGTATCTGGTTCATGTGGTCGACCCTTCTCTGGATCAGCTCGGCCGTACCTATGTCGTGGCGGACGTAGGACGCATCGCACCTGACGTACTTCAGGGCCTCCTCGCAGACCTCGTTCGCCTCCTCGAGGGTGTCGCCGATGCCTACGATGCCGACGGAACGCGAGGTCCCGGTGACGAGCTTGCCGTCCCTCCTGTCGACGTTCCCGAAATAGGCGACGGCTCCCGCGTTGTCTATGGCGTCGAGGTCCACGGCGATGGTGTGTCCCGGTTCGGACTGGACGCCGTATCCTCTGGGGACGAGGTACTTGCAGACGGTGGCCTTCGGGGCGAAATCGACGTTCCCCCTTATCTTGCCGGCGGACATCCACCTGATGATGTCGGTGAAGTCGGTCTTCAGGACGGTCAGCACGTTCATGGCCTCCGGGTCCCCGAACCTGGCGTTGATCTCGATGATCTTGGGGCCGTCCTTGGTGAGCATGAACTGGCCGTACATCGTCCCCCTGTAGGGGCACCCTTCGTCGGCCAGCGCCTTGACTATGGATCTTATGATGTCGAGGGATTTCTGCCTCTCCTCCGCCGTCACGAACGGCAGCAGGCCGTCGGCGCAGCTGTACGAACCCATCCCTCCGGTGTTGGGGCCCGTGTCGCCCTCGTAGGCGCGTTTGTGGTCCTGGACCAAGGGCATGGGGATTATGTCCTTGCCGTCGGTGAAGACCATCTGGGTGAACTCCTCGCCCTCGGCCCTCTCCTCGATGATGACCTTGCCTCCGCCCATGTTGCTCTGGAAGATCTCGTCTATGTAGGCGATGGTCTCGTCGAGGTCCCTGAGCTGGTCGCCCTGGACCTTCACACCCTTCCCGCCCGTGAGCCCGACGGGTTTTATCGCCACGGGGTACTTCACGTTCCTGACGTACTCGATGGCGTCCGTCTCGTTGTCGAAGCTGGCGAACGCGATATTGCCTTCGATGCTGTACTTCTGCACGAGGTTCCTCATGAACGTCTTCGAGGTCTCTATCCTGGCCGCCGCCTTGGTGGGCGAGGCGCATTTGACCCCGACGTTGGCGAGGGCGTCCACCACCCCGGCGGCGAGCGGGGCCTCCGGTCCGACGAACGCGAACTCTACGAAGTTGTTGATCGCGAAATCGCATATCTTGTCGATGTCGGCCTCGTCCGCTATCAGCACGCTCTTGGACAGCTCCTCTATCCCGGGATTGGGGCTTTTCATAACGGCGTATATCTCCGCTCCCCCGCGGGCGAGGGCGCGTACCGCGGCGTGTTCCCTCGCTCCTCCGCCGACTGTCAGGATCTTCATGTTGCTCACTTGAACCACCTATGCTCCGAGGGTTAATAAAGCGTTTTACTGCATGCGGCGGTCAAAGGCCGAGGGCGGCGATTATTTCGTCCACTCCCTCGCCTTTCTTGGCGCTCGCCGTGTACATCTTCTTGACCCCCCCGGTCAGCTTCCCGTAGTCGTCCAGTATGACCTGCGGATCGACTCCCACCGCATCGGCGATGTCCATCTTGTTGAGCACGGCCACATCGGAGTGGAGGAAGACCGCATGGTGCTTCCTCACCATGTCGTCGCCCTCGGTGGTGGAGATGACCACCGCCCGGTAGTCGGTCCCCAGGGGGAAGTCCGCGGGGCACACGAGGTTCCCCACGTTCTCTATGATGACCGTGTCGACCCCCTCGAGGTCGACCCCTTCGAGGACCTTCCTGATCTGCCAGGCCTCCAGATGGCATTCCTTGTTGGTGTTGCAGTTGACCGCCCTGAGGCCGGCCGCCTTGAACCTCTTGAAATCGTCGTCCCCGGTGACGTCGCCCGCTATCACGACCACCTTCCGGCCGAGCTCCTCCAGCCTCCTCCCCATTTCGCAGATGAGCGTGGTCTTACCGGACCCGATGGACCCCATGAAGTCCACCGACCTTATGCCGCGCTCCTTGAACATGTGGTAGATCTCGTGGGCCACCTTGTTGTTCGCTTTCAGCACGTCGGTTTCCATTCCGGCCTGAACTATGTGCATGCTGACGGTGATGGTTCTCCCCCGAGTTAAAGGTTGGTAGTGCGTGTGCGCGTACGTATAAAAGGGACGACGGAATACGCCGCCACATTATGTATGCCGAATTCCTGTCGAAGAAACTCGGGGACGCGGGCGCCGAAGAGGGCTGCATGCTGTCCGTCGAGACTTCCGGTAAATCCTACAAAGGCGTCCTCATGCCGCACCACGAGTTCAGCGGACGGGACATCATGATCCTGAAGGTCAAGAGCGGTTACAACATCGGTATCCGCATCGACCCCTCGGCCAAGGTCGAGGTCCTGTCGCGGCCGGTCGAGAGGGCGAAGCACGAGGCGTCCGAGGAGACCAGGGAGGGTCTGAAGACCATAGTCCTCATCGGCACCGGCGGGACCATCGCATCCTATGTGGACTACCGGACGGGGGCGGTCCATCCGGCCCTGTCGACCTCCGACATGATAAACGCCGTCCCGGAGATCAGGGAGATCGCCAACCTGAAGGCGAAGGTCCTCTTCTCCATATTCTCCGAGAACATGACCGTCGCCCACTGGCAGAAGCTGGCCGAGGCCATAGCCGAGGAGATCGACGCCGGGGCGGACGCCGTCATCGTGCCGCACGGCACGGACACCATGGGGTACACGGCCGCCGCCGTCTCGTTCATGCTGGGCGAAGTCCCCAAACCGGTGGTCTTCGTGGGGGCCCAGAGGTCCTCCGACAGGCCGTCGTCCGATGCGAGCAGCAACCTCATGGCGGCCGCCAGGTTCTGCGTGGACGGCAACCGCGCCGGTGTCTTCGTGGTCATGCACGATACCTCCGGCGACGACTCCTTCGCCGTCCACTGCGGCACCCGTGTCAGGAAGATGCACACCTCCCGCAGGGATGCGTTCGAGAGCATCAACGTGAAGCCGGTGGCCCACATCGGGGCGGACGGGGAGATCGCGTTCAACGGCGGTGGCCGCGAGGTTACCGCCGGCAGGGCCGAGGCCAGGAGCGCCATGTGCACGGACGTCGTCCTGCTGCAGTTCTACCCCGGCATGGACCCGGAGCTGTTCCGCGACGTGGTCCTGAAGAGCAGGGGCGTCGTCATCGCCGGTTCCGGTCTGGGACATGTGAACGGCAACATGGTCCCCCTGATCAGGGAGGCCACGGAGAAGGGCATAGTCGTCGTCATAACGTCCCAGTGCCTGAACGGGAGGACAAACCTCAACGTCTACAACACCGGCAGGGACATGCTGAACGCCGGCGCGATAACCGTCTGGGACATGCTCCCGGAGACCGCGTACGCCAAGCTCATGTGGGCTCTGGCCAACACCGCCTCGGCCAAGGCGGCCAAGGCGGTCATGCAGACCCCGCTCGCGGGCGAGATGAGCGACAGGAGGGAGCTGCTGTGACGGAGGAGAAGTACGAGATGATGTGCGGCATCGAGATTCACCAGCAGCTCGACACGCACAAGCTGTTCTGCGACTGCCGCAGCGAGCTGTCGGAGGAGGGCTCCGGCGGCATCTACAGGAGGCTGAGGCCGACCACCTCCGAGATGGGGGAGATCGACCGCGCAGCCCTGGCACAGTTCAGGAGAGGCTACGGGTACAGGTACCAGAGCTGCACCTGCGAGACCTGCCTCGTCGAGCTGGACGAGGAACCTCCCCACGAGGTCAACCCGGACGCCATGGAGACGGCCCTCATATTCAGCGAGCTCCTCGGGGCGAGCGTCATCGACGAGGTCCAGTTCATGAGGAAGATCGTGGTCGACGGGTCCAACACTTCCGGCTTCCAGAGGACGTCCCTGGTCGCGGTCGACGGGTCCGTCGAGGCCATAGGCAGGAGGATAGGCATCCTGTCGGTCTGCCTCGAGGAGGACGCCTGCAGGAAGATGGAGGCCACGGACAGCGAGGTCACGTGGAGGACCGACCGTCTGGGTATCCCGCTGATCGAGGTCGCCACCGCCCCCGACATGAGGACACCCGAGGAGGTCCTGGAGGTCGCGTCGAGGATCGGCTCGCTCCTCAGGGCCACCAAGAGGGTCAAGAGGGGGCTCGGCACCATCAGGGAGGACCTGAACATATCCATCCCCGAGGGCGCCCGCATCGAGATCAAGGGTGTGCAGGAACTCAGGATGCTGCCGGACTTCGTCACCAACGAGGTCAACAGGCAGAAGATGCTCCTGAGGGTCAGGAAGATCCTGAGGGAAAGGGGGACGGGACCGGCCCCCGTCGACATCGTGGACGCTACCGATGTGTTCAGGGACTGCGAGTCCAAGATCATCACCTCCGCACTGAAGTCCAAGGGCAAGGTGCTGGCGGTGAGGCTCCCCGGTTTCGCGGGCGTCATGAACGGCGACGGCAAGACCTTGCGCCTGGGCTCGGAGATGGCCCAGTACGCCAGGACGGTCGGGGTCAAGGGCATCTTCCACTCGGACGAGCTCCCCAACTACGGCATCGAGCAGGAGTACGTGGACGCGCTCAGGGAATTCCTCGGTATGACCGGCGAGTTCGACGCCTTCGTCATCTGCGCCGCCTCCGAGAAGAAGGCATCCGATGCTCTGGCACTTGCCGTCGGAAGGGCGAACACGGCCCTCGAGGGCGTTCCCGAGGAGACCAGGGACCCGCTCCCCGACGGGACGACCAAGTACTCGAGACCGCTCCCCGGAGCGGCCAGGATGTACCCCGAGACCGATGTCCCGCCCACGCCCATCACGAAGGAGAGGCTGGACAGGATCAGGGCCAACCTGCCGGAGCTCCCCGAGCAGGTGAGAGCCAGGCTGATGAAGGATTACGGCCTCAACCAGCAGCAGGCCGACCAGATAGTCAGGCAGGGCAGGGACGACATCTTCTGCCGCATCGCCGACGAGTTCGGGCTGTCCGCGGTCGCCGCCACGACGTTCCAGAACACGTTCCAGGAGCTGGAGCACGACGGTGTCGACACCGACCTGTTCTCCTACGACGAGCTCTACGGCGTGTTCGCCGGTCTCAAGGACGGCATGTTCGCCAAGGAAGCGATCCCCGCCCTCCTCAAGGAGATGGCCTCGGGCACCGGGATGAAGGACGCGATCGACAAGCTGGGTCTTTCGGCGGTCGATGCCGGCGAGGCCTCCGCCATCATAGAGGGCATCGTCAGCGAACGTGCCGATTTCGTCAGGTCCAAGGGCATGGCCGCCGTCGGACCCCTCATGGGCCCCGTCATGGGCGCCCTCAGGGGGAAGATAGACGGCAAGCAGGCCGCCGACCTCCTCTCGGCCGCCATCAGGAAACTCCTGGGATGATCCGCGGGGGAGCGCCCGCAGGGGCGCATACCCCCGGATTCCGTACGTCTGGGTCATAGGAGCAGCATGAGCGTTCCGCCCACCAGCAGTGCCAGTCCTGCCCATGACTTGGCGGACATCCTCTCGCGGAGGAAGACGACCGCGAAGATGACGGTGAACAGGATGCTGAGTTTGTCGATCGGGACCACCAGCGACGCCGGTCCCTCCTGAAGGGCCTTGTAGAAGCACAGCCAGGAGGCCCCCGTCGCCAGTCCGGAGAGCGTGAGGAAGGACGCATCCCTCCCGTTTATCTTGGATATGCCGTGCTGGCTCTTCTGCATGAACACGATCATCCAGGCCATCGCCAGGACGACCGCCGTGCGGATCGCCGTCCCGAGGTTCGATTCCACCCCTTCTATCCCCACCTTGCCGAGGATGGATGTCAGGGCGGCGAATACCGCCGAGAGCACGGCGTAGAACAGCCAGGAGTCCTTCGTCTGCTTGGTCCCGCTCACGTCCTTCTTCTCTATCATGAGCATGGTCCCGACGAACATGACGGCCATGCCGATCCCGGAGACGGCGGTGAACGATTCGCCCAGGAAGATGAATGCGAGCACCATCGTGAGGATGGTGCTGCTCTTGTCTATGGGCGCCACCTTGTTCACGTTGCCGATCTTGACCGCCTTGAAGTAACATAGCCAGGAGGCCCCCGTCGCCAGTCCGGAGAGTATCAGGAACAGCAGCGTCCTCTGCGATATGTCGCCGATCGTGTCGTAGGACCCGACCACCGCCACCATGACCCAGGCCATGATGAGCACCACAATCGTACGGAGGGCCGTGGCGAGGTTGGAGTCCACGTCCTTTATGCCGACCTTGGCGAAAATCGAGGTGAGCGCCGCGAACACCGCGGATAGGAGAGCGAACAGCATCCATGCGTCGGCCATGAGGACCGATATGCTTCCGACATATATACGGACGAGTCAGAATCCGATCTCGAGCACGCGGAGCCTCTCGAAGAAAAGAGGCAGTTCCCCTAACACCCTCACCGGACGTTCCCCCAGGACCTCGGCGAGACGCCCCCCGTCCATCAGCGACGACACCACGACCACGACCCTCCCCCCGGGCAGGAGATGGTCCGGTGCCCCTTTCAGAAGTTCCGGCAGGGGACCGAGGCCGTCCTCTCCCCCCGACCACGCCCTCGCCAGTTCGCCCTCCTCCTCGACCGGCAGGTAGGGCAGGTTGAAGACGATGGTGTCGAACCTTCCGGCGACGTTCGAGTAGACGTCCGTCTCCAGTACCTCGATCTCCGCACCGTTCGCCTCCGCGTTCCTCCTGGTCAGGGCCACCGCCCGGGGGTTCACGTCCCCGCAGACCACCAGGGCGCCGTTCAGGGCGCAGTGTATGGAGACCACGCCGGAACCGGAGCCGATCTCCAGGACCCTCTCCCCGCTCCTTACGTCCAGCGACTCCACTAGGAGCATGCTGTCCTCCGACGGGGGGTAGACCTCCGGGTCGCTTCCGATGTCCAATCCGTCCCTGTACTCCATCTTACCGCGGCAACATATTCATTTGGATATTTTATTCCTGATTGCATGACTTCCATAGACATCCTCGTGATCGGGCATCTGGAGAGGGACGCCGGCGGCGCGATAGTCCCCTCCGGGACGTGGTCGACCTCGGCCCTGATCCGGACGGATGACGGGCGCAACATAGTGGTCGACACCAGCCAGGATTACATGCGGGCAGGCATCAGGACCGCGTTCAGGCAGATCGGGGGAGTGTTCCCCGAAGACGTGGACACCGTCATACTAACGCACGGCCATCCCGACCATATAGGCAACAACGGCATGTTCCCCAACGCCGAGGTCGTGAAGTTCTCCGGCGGGGAGGACGTCCCGGGGGCCGAGGTGCTGGAAGGGGAGAAGGAGATGGCCAGGGGCGTCCGTTTCGTCCGCACCCCGGGCCATACCGAGGATTCCGGCTCCGTTTTCGTGGATGCGGACAGGCATTACGCCATAACCGGGGACGCGGTGCCGCTGCGCGGCAACCTGGAGAAGAAGAAGGTCCCCGCCCTGAACTGCGATGCGGAGCAGGCGATGGCCTCCATGGGCAGGATCGTGCGCTATGCGGACGTGGTGGTGCCCGGTCACGACGCCCCCTTCCCGACCGCCCCAATCAAGAGGCTTTATAAGTAAGACGGGATACGTAAGGTCCGTAAGGTGAAGGAAATGGCTGACGATATCCCGGAGAAAATACTTTGCCAGTGTCCAGACTGCGCCGACGTCACGGAGCACAGGATACTGAAGGCCAAGATGGGCAGGTCCAGTGTGAGCGGTACGTTCCAGTGCGGCGAATGCGGGCGCATATTCACCGGCACCATCAGGCTCCCCCGGGGGATCGAGGTCAAGGTCATGTTCAGCGACCAGGACGTCACCGAGGTCACCCGCACCACCCTCCTGGAGGACGAGGTGGTGGGCGTGGACGACGAGTTCGACCTCGACGACGGCCGCCATGTCCGCATAACCTACATCGACAATGCCGAGGGCAAGAGGACGAAATCGTCCCCAGCTCCCGAGGTGAAGGCCCTCTGGGTCAAGAGCTTCGACGTCCTCCGCGTCAAGGTCTCCGTCAACGATTACAAGAAGACCTACCCCATGTACGTCGAGGCGGACCCGGACGACGAGTTCGCCATCGGCATGATAATGAACTTCGACACGTGGGATGCGGTCATCCACGCCATAAAGACCAGGACCAGGCTCATCAGGAGGGGTTCGGCCGAGGCGAGGGACGTCGTCCGCATATACGGCAAGAAGCTCAACGGCCAGCGCCCCGAGGAAGTGGTCGTGGACGAGAACGAGCCCTTCGACGAATCCGAGTACGACGACGGCACGATGGATCTCGACGAGTGACCGTCACCGTCTGTCGGACGGGTCCTCCGGAAGTATATGTTCCAGTATGTCCGAGATGTTGTCGCTGCGCACGGTGTGGGTGGCCGCATCCGAAGTGTACGGGTCGGTGGGGTTGAACGCTATCGACATGGCGGAGTTCCTGAACATAGGTATGTCGGTGAAGGAGTTGCCGAGCGACACGGTCCTCTCCCGGGAGGTCCCGTAGAGTTCGATGTACTTCCTGACGAAGACGCCCTTGTCCTTCAGGTCCACCACGACCTCCCCCTCGCCGGAGAGGGTCCCGTCGGGGTTGGTGAGCACCCTGTCGGCCACGCAGTCGTCGAACCCGTACTCGTTCTTCAGCATCTTCGCGGCGATGTCGATGCCGCCGCTTATGATGACGCACTTCATCCCGCACTCGTGGAGGACCGCCACCGTCTCCTGTATGCCGTCTATGACCGGCATCCTCTGGAAGAACCGTATCAGGTCGCGCTCGCCGATGTCCGGCTTGGCCGACTTCCACTTGGCGATGTCGCTGCGCATGAACTCCCTTTCGTCAATCTCCTGGTTTATGAAGGCCCTGTAGGCGGCCTCGTTCTCCACCCCGAGGCTCTGATGGACCCAGGCCCACGAACTCCTGAGTTTGGTGAGGACCCCGTCCATGTCGAAGCAGACGAGGTCGTACTTTTCGCGCATGCCGTCGGATATGGCGGGCTAGTAGATTAGTGCTTCCCGTCCCGGAGGTGATACAGTTTTAACCGTCCCGGTGATTCCCCGTCCATGGAAGAGGACGTCAGGATCGATTACGACAACGGCTACTATGTCGGCCCGGTCCTGGAGGACGGGGTCACGGAGAACGGTTTCGGGCTGTTCGTCTGGAAGAGCGGGGAATCTTACGTGGGACAGTTCCTGAACGGGGTGCGCACCGGCAGGGGGACCTTCAGGTGGCCGGACGGGAAGGTCTACGAGGGCGATTTCCTGGACGATACCCGTTCCGGGCACGGCAGGATGGAGTGGCCCGCGGGGGACGTCTACGAGGGCGACTTCGTCAACGGCGTTTTCCAGGGCCGCGGCGTCCTCGTGTGGTCGAGCGGGGAGCGCTATGAGGGCGGTTTCGTCAACGGCCTCATGGAGGGGACCGGGATCCACTACGCCGCCGACGGCTCCGTGATATATTCGGGCGAGTGGATACAGGGATGCCCCGTGAGCGCGGGATGACCGACATTTATTATCGGCCGACAGCATTGACCCGGGTTGTATGCTAACGATAATCGGGACAGGCCACGTCTTCAGGATATCAGACCCCATCTCGTTCATCGTCAGGCAGTGCTGGCCCCAGGCCGTGTGCGTGGAGCTGGACGATATGAGGTACCACGCCCTCACCGGGGACAGGGAGGCGCTCAGGAAGGACCTGGAGGCCAAAGGCATCGATCCGGACGCCCCTGGCAGGGAGAAGCAGAGGCACATGAACGCCGCCTACCAGCAGTCCGCCAGATACCAGAAGAAGATGTCCGAGCAGAACAACAGCACCGCCGGAGCCGACATGCTGGCGGCCATATCGGCCGGGAGGTCCTGCGACGCTGAGATAATATGCATAGACCGGGATGCCTCCCTCACCATGGACCGCATGTGGAAGGAGATGGGGGCCGTGGAGAGGCTCCGCTACAGGATGTCGGGGGTGCTCGACAACCTGCTGGGCATGATGAGGGTCAACAAGACCCAGAAGGAGTATTCCAAGGACCAGGCGGCCTACATCGAGGGCATGAGGAGGAAGTACCCGACGATGGTCAGGGTCCTCATAGACGAGAGGGACGAGTTCATGGCCGCCAGGATAAAGGAGGTCTGCGCCAGGCACGACAGGGTCGTCGCCGTGGTGGGGGACGGTCACGTGGAAGGGCTCCTGCGCCTCCTCCCGGCGGAGGGCAGGAGGGTCGTGAGGCTGGCGGAGCTGATGGACCCGGTACGCGTGAAGGAGCTCAAGGACCGTTACTGGGAGGGTGTCGAATGATGAAAGTCAAACTGCTGGCACATACGCCGGACGCCGACAGGATCTGCGCGGCGGCCGCGAACTCGTGCTATTCGGAGGATCCCTCCTCGGACCTCCTGGAGAAGGTGGATCCGTCGAAGATGCTGCGCCGTGTCATAGGGATGGGCCATCATTCGGTGATTGAGCACGCCGTCTTCACCTTCTCGGTCGAGGGGGTCTCGCGCGCGCTGACGCATCAGCTGGTGAGGCACAGGATCGCCTCCTTCTCGCAGCAGTCCCAGAGGTACGTGAGGCTGGACGAGCCCACCTACGTGGTGCCGGGGACGGTCTCCGCCGACCCGGACGCCGCCGAGCTCTACGGGAAGACCATGGACGCCATATGGGACGCCTATTCGAAGCTGATGGACCTGGGCATACCGGCGGAGGATGCGAGGTACGTCCTCCCCAACGGCTGCACCACCAACATCACGATAACCATGAACGCCCGCGAGCTCCTCCATTTCTTCTCCATCAGGTGCTGCAACAGGGCCCAGTGGGAGATCAGGGAGATGGCCGACGAGATGCTGAGGCTCTGCAGGGAGGTCTCCCCCGTCATATTCGCGGACGCCGGCCCCGGATGCGTCAGAGGTCCCTGTCCGGAGGGCAGCAAGACCTGCGGCCGCCCCCGGAAGGACATGAAGTGAGCCTCAATCCTCGTCGCTCAGTCCGAAGACCCTTTTCCTGCTCTTCCTCTTGGGCAGGCGGATGTCCTCGATCGAGGTCCCGTGGAGGGAGTAGTCCCCCATCTTCCTGACCGAGTCCGGGATGGAGAGCTCGCTGAGCGATTCGCATCCCGAGAACGCATAGCCGCCGATCTCCTCCAATCCCTCCGGGAGTTTCACTTCCGTCAGTTTTCCGCATTTCATGAAGGCCAAGAAGCCTATCTTCCCGAGCCCCTCGGGCAGATTCACGCTCTCCAGTCTGCCGCAGTAGGCGAAAGCCCCCCGTCCGATGGATACGGTCCCGGGAGCTATGTCCGCATGCTTCGGCAGGCTGCCGCACAGTCCCAGGACGGCCTTCTTCCCGATGCCGTCGTAGACCACGCCGTTCTCCGTGCGGTATCTCCCGCCGCCCTCCCCGAAGACCATGGATCTGAGGGATGTGCATCCTTCGAAGGCCCCTCCCTCGATCTTGTCGATGCCGGCCGGGAGTGCGATGCTCCTGAGCGACGTGCACCATCCGAACGCCCCGCCGTATATGCGCCTCAGGGAATCCGGCACATTCACGGTCTTGAGCGAGACACAGTGGGAGAACACGAATTCGGGCAGGTTCTTCATCCTCCCGAGGATCGATACCTTCCTGAGCGATTCGCAGTATATGAACGCCCCCTTCCCCAGTTTCTTCACACTCTCGGGGATGGTGACGGACGTCAGGGCCTCGCAACACTCGAACGCATAGGCCCCTATGTATTCGACCCCCGTGCCGAGGTCGACCCTAGCGAGACCAGTGCACTCGCCGAACGCCGAGTCGCCTATCTCCGTGACGGAGGAGGGCAGGGCGATCCTTTTGAGGTTCTTCGCACACTCGAAACTCCCCTCGCCTATGTACGATATGCCCTCGGGCAGGGTTATCCCCTCGATCTCCGAGTATTCGAAGGCGTAATCCCCGATCCCCTCGAGGAAGTACGTCACATCGCCGTGCTGAACCTTGTACTTCAGCACCGGTTTCGCCGAGTCCCCGAAGTATCCCGACAGGGAGACCCTCCTGTTCATGTCGGTGACCGTGTACTCGAAGCCGTCGCTTCTGAAGGAGTCGGTGATCAGGAGGTCCGGGTTCTCCGGGTAGCCGTAGCTTTCCGCCCATCTCAGAAGTTCCGCCGCCGTCCCGTTCCCGTTGTCGGCGGCCGTCCTCCACCATTTGGCGGCCTTCTCCGCGGAGCGTTCCACTCCCTTGCCCATGTAGTACATCTTGCCCAGGGTCATCTGGGCGTACTCGTCGCCGTCCTTGGCGGCTTTGATCATGAATCCGGCCGCCTTGTCGTAATCCCCGCCGTTGTAGGCGCCGATTGCCGCGTTGTAGCTCTCTACGTAATCGTCATCGTATCCGCCGAACATGGTCCATCGCCCAGACATCGGGTTACGGACATATCAATCTATCACAGCGATGGCTTTTCGGCCCCGTCGGAACCGCCGCTCCTTCGCAATGTTTTAAATAAGGAATGTCCATCAGTCGGATACTCGGTGAAAGATATGGGAAGAATAAGACCCACCTACATCAAGAGAGTATCCATCGAACTCATCAACAAGTACCCTCAGGCGTTCAGCAAGGATTTCGACAACAACAAAGAGATGGTCGCAACCCTTACCGACGTCAAGACCGTTCCGATGAGGAACAAGATCGCCGGATACATCACCCGCTATCTGTCTCACCCCGAGGCATGAAGGGTAAACCTCTTACCTATCCGTAAGGATCGGACCGCATCAAACCACGGGCATATGGGGTAGCTTGGATATCCTAGGGGCTTGCGGAGCCCTAGACTTGGGTTCGAATCCCAATATGCCCGCCATACCTTGGCCAGCGTCCCTTTCTTAGAATCCAATTCGGTGCGAATTAGGTTTTTTCCGTTCTTCTCATTACTATAAATATACTCGAGAACGATGGCGATAACCGTAGGAAGATGACGGCTCCGAGAGGAGCCGGACCCTCGGCGGCGAGGAGGTCCGACCCTTGTCTTCAGATTCCAATCCCGCAGGGATCGCAATCCCTTTTCGGCCTCCGTAGCGGCTCCTGTCCAGGAAGATTCAGCCGAAGAAGATGATGGGGGCCCTCTCCACATAGGGTCTGATCATGTCCAGTACCGGCTCCCCGCACCTCTCGATCTTCTCGATGGCCTTCTTCTTCAGGGAGTACACCGATCTGCGAGGCATGCTTTCCGTCGTGTCGCCCCATTTGTCGCTGAAATGGCAGGCGGCCAGATAAACCGAGGCCTCCCTGAACGTCAGTCCCGCGCAGCTCTGGAGGATGTAGGTGCAGATCGCGAACTCCTCCTCGCCCGGCATCAGCGTCTTTCTGTCCATGTGCGAACCGAACGCTCCGCACGTATTTATGGTGCTCTCCGGCGGGGTTTGTTAACGTGTTTATATGTCCCCATCCACAATTTATTAACATTTTAGTTACGGATTATTAACAAAGAAGCCGCCCCCGTCGCATTATTATTAACTTATCAGTTAATTCTTAATAACAATTCCGAAAATCGATGCCCGATGAAATCTACACTGATTGCATTGGTAGCCGCCGCGGCGGTCATCGCGGCGGGCGCGGGCGCGGTTTTCGTCCTCCTCGGCGACGATGACGGCGGGAAGGACACCGTCGCCGTGACGATGAGCTGGGAGAAGGACATCGCCGAGGAGATAGTCGGGGACAGGTACGATGTAGTGTCCATGATGGGATCCAACGTAAGCCCCCACGAGGACTATTCGACCCCGAGCAACATATCCGGTCTTTACAAGTCCAAGATCTACTTCAAGATAGGGACCGGGGTGGAATGGGAGACCGCCTTCTTCGATGCGGTGTCCAAGGACATCCCTTCCTCCGTGAGGGTAGTCAGCATAGCCGAAGGCATCGAATACACGCCGCTTGCCAACGGACACCACCATCACGGGGAGGAGGAGCACGCTGAATCAGCGTACGATCCGCACATATGGACCTCCCCCGACAACCTCAGGAAGATCGCGGCGCTGATGGCCGCCGAGATGTCGGCGCTCGACCCGGACAATGCCTCCGTCTATTCGGACAACCTCGCGAAGTACTCGGCGAAGGCCGATGCCGTGGACGCCGAGATGGAAGCGCTCGCCGGGGCCGCCGGTTCCGCGCACCTGCACGTCATGGTATGGCATCCGGCATGGAAGTACCTCCTGGAGCAGTACGCCGAGAGGTTCGGTGCGGATTTCCACATGGTATCCGTCGAGGAGGACGGCGAGGTGACCCCCGCCGAGGCGGCCGCCATAGTCACCGGCGAGGGATGCTCGTCCATATACGTGTCGACCACGGACGAGGGGTACGAGGGCAGGAAGGCGCTGGAGGATGCGGGGATCACCGTCCACGTGGTGAATCCGACGGCCGACGACATGCTCTCCTCGGTGTCGGAGTTCCTATCGTTCCTCAAGGGGGACCTGGGCGGGACCGCGTGATCTCATGGCGGACGGACCTCTGATCTCCCTGCGCGGCGTCTCCGCCGGCTACGGCCGCGGAACGGTGCTGCGGGACGTCGACCTCGATATAAACCGCGGGGACTTCATGGCGGTGGTGGGGCCCAACGGGGGAGGCAAGACCACCCTGTTCCGCGTCATGCTGGGTCTTATCGTACCGTCGGCCGGGACCGTCGAGGTGATGGGCATGCCGCCGCGGGAGGGATGCCGGCGGATCGGGTACGTGCCGCAGTTCGGGGTCTTCGACAGAGGTTACCCCGTCTACGCCGAGCAGGTGGTCAGGATGGGTCTGCGCGGCAGGCAGGGGATGCTTCCCCGCCGGACCCGGGAGCAGGAGGAGGCCGTGCGCAGGGCGATGGAGTATGCGGACGTGACGTCTTTCGGGGGCAGGCGCGTGGGGGAGATGTCTGGGGGGCAGATGCAGAGGGCGCTTCTGGCGAGGGCCCTGGTGTCCGAACCGGAGATCCTCCTCCTCGACGAACCCACGGCCAGCCTCGACCCTTCCGTCAGAGGGGAGGTGCACAGGGTCCTGGCCAAGGCCGCCGGGGACGGGATCACGGTGGTCATGATAACGCACGGTCTCGAGGGGATAGCCCACTGCGTGAACAGGGCCGTCCGCGTGGACGGGACGGTATCGGAGGTGTGCCCGTCGGCCCTGACCGGCGCGGTCTGCGGAGGCGGTCTTCTGTGACGGATCTGCTCTACTACCTCTCCATACCCCTCATACAGAACATGTTCGCCGCCACGGTCCTCGCCTGCGTGCTGTGCGGGGCCGTGGGGGCCTACGTGGTGGTCGGCCGCAAGGTGGCCGTGACGGGCGGTATCGCCCACACGACCTTCGGGGGTGTCGGGTTCGCATATTACGTCATGTCGGTGTACGGCGTCTCCTGGATGAGCCCCATGGCCGGGGCCCTTCTGTTCAGCATGGCGGCGGCGGTCGCGATCGTGATCGGCAGGAGGACGGACGGGGTCAGGGAGGACACCGTCATCGGTGCCCTCTGGGCCGTCGGGATGGCATTGGGCGTGGTATTCATGTGCTACATGGACAGGAGCGTCATCGTCCCCTCCTCCTACGAATCCATCCTCTTCGGCAACATGCTGCTGATAGATTCGGGCAAGCTCGCGGTCATGGCGGCCGTCACCGCAGTCTCGATGGCGGCGGTGCTGTTCTTCTACAGGGACCTCCGCATAATCACGTTCGACAGGGTGCACGCGAAGGTGTCGGGCATGAACGTGACGGCTCTGGACCTCGTCCTCCACGTCCTGATCGCGGTCACCTGCGTCCTCGTCGCCAACGTGGTCGGCATCGTGATGGTGATCGCCCTGATGACGGTTCCGGCGGCCATGGGGAGCCTCTTCTCCCGCGGCATGGCCGGGACGATGGCCATCGGTACCGCGGCGGCCATCGCACTGTCCCTTCTGGGTCTTCTGCTTTCGCTCGCGATGGACACCCCTCCGGGGGCCACCGTCGTGCTCGTCATCGGGACGGTCTTCGCGGCGGTCCTGGCCGTCAGGAGGCTGGCCCTCGGCGCGGCCGTCGGGGAATGATCCCCGCACCGCGCCGGGGAGTCATTCCTCCCCGCCCTCGCGCTTCGGTTCGACCTTCCTCACGATCTCCAGGGATCCGGGGGGCAGGATCCTCGAGACCTCCTCCTCCGGAACCTCGAACGCCCTGGCTATGTCGCCGGCCATCCTCCCGTTCTTCTCTTTAGAGGGGCGGATGACGTAATATCTCTCGCTGGCACTTTCGATGACGGGGGTGGGGGCGCACATGACCTTGCGTTCGTTCTCGTAGTAGATCTCCCCGATCCCCATCTCGATCGGCAGATGGTACTCGTAGTTCCTCTTGCCCCTGATGATGAACGCCCCCCTCGGGACGAACTCCCCGGCGTTGGGCGTCTTGCTGACCTGGTCGGGGTAGGCCCAGAAGGCCCCGCCCTCGGCCGACCCCGCCATCCAAGCCTTGGACTGTGCCAGAGCGAACCAGCAAGCCTCCCTGAGCTCGTTCTCGGAGGCCTTGAGCCCGTCCTTCAGTATGACCGACGGCGCCCCGTGGATGTCCGCATGGGCGTAGACGTCCCCCTCCTTCAGATGCTTCTTCACGATCTGGTCGTTCGAATGGGTGTCCCTCCCGGCGATGACCAGTCTCCCTCCGGAGGATATGAACCACTTGTAGGATTCGAACCAGAACCTCTTGGTCGGCTTGGCCTTGGCCAGTTCGGCGGCTACCTTCTTGTCGAAGCCCTTCTGCTTCTTCTCCAGCTCGGCCAGGGAATCGTCGAGGGCCTTCTGGGCGTTGCCCGCCTTCTCCCCCTGCTCCTTCCCTCTGGCATATATGTCGGAGGCGTTGTTGTCGAGGCTCTTGGTGTAGTCCATCTCGACCTCCAGGAGGCCTATTTTGACGGCCACGGTGTTCTTCGAGGGGTCTATGTAGGACACGTAGGGGATCTTCAGGGCCCCCTCCGTCAGCCTCTCCCAGGAGAGCTTCCTGCTCTGCTCCCCCAGTACGCCGAGGAGCTCCGACACCTTCTGGTACTCGGTGTACATGGAGTCCGCCTGGGCCTTGAGGCGTTCGGCCTCCATGCGGTAGGATTCGACGGTCTCCCTCTGCTTCTCTATCCTCTTCTTGAGCTTCTCTATCTCGGGGTCGACGAAATCCCTCTGCTCCTCGGCCTCGCTCTCCTCCATGAGCTTCCCTATGGCCTCCGATATGGTCGGGACGGCCTCCCTGTCGCAGTCGTCGTAGATACGCAGGTCCATGGGGGCGATGTCGACGATCTTCCCGTCCCGGCGGAATACGGTGGGCTGCGGTTCCCTCATCACGTAGTCTGCCACCTCCATGACCGCGGAGTGCAGGGCGGCTATCGATGCGTCGTCGAGTTCGCCCGCGGGTACGCCCTTGTCTACCCCGGCGCGCCTGCAGACCTCCTCGGCATACTGTCCGCCGAGGTTGTTGACGGTGGCCAGTGTCCTCACGGTGTCGGATCCGGAACTCCTGAACACATCCCTGAAAGATACCTCGTCCGAGGTGAGGGGGTTGAAGCGCTCCTTCGGCATCACGTAGTCCTCGCCCGGACGGGTGGCCCTGTCGCGGAACGTCCTCTGCGTGAGGCAGTTGACGATCTTCCCGTTCTGCACCAGGAGGACGTTCCCCCCGCCGAACATCTCGAATATGAGGAGGTACTCGCCCTCTGCCTTGAAGACCTGCATCTCCACGATGCGGTCGAAGCCGATCTGCCTGGTCTTCCCTATGCGCGCGTTGGTGAGGTACTTCCTGAGGAACGTCGCGAAGGAGGTCGGTGTGACGGGGGTGTCCGGCCTGTCGGGGGACAGGAAGAGCCATTTCTTGTCTTTGAAGAAAAGGTCCTCCTTGCCGTTCTTTGTGTTGATGCGGAACAGGACGTTCCCCGCGCCCCACTGGAATATCTTGTCCATGTGGGCGTTCTCCAGGGCGGCCATCTCCGTGACGACGGAACGCACGTCGAAAGAGCTCATCTCCTTCTTCATGGTCCCCTCTATCTGCTACTGCGATAAAAACAATGGGTGGGGACGGATAATCATTAAATATCAATGTTCATTAGCGGACTGTAAGGCCGCTGTGGCTAAGGGGTATAGCGACGCCTTGGTAAGGCGTAGGTCGAGGGTTCAATTCCCTCCAGCGGCTCCATTATTATTACATTAAATTGGCCATTTCGTTGCTCCGGTCACGAGAAAACCGCAGTCGGGGCGGGACAGTTATTTAAGGACCGCCGTCCATATCGCACCCGGTCTGTGGTGTTTCTTGTAGCAAACCAATATCGCAGACCAACTTTTAATGGGGGCGGATTTATCACATCAAAATCGGGCTCGCAGAGCCGTGACCCATGCCGATTCCCGATAAGGTCCGCATGACCCAGTACGTCAAAAACAGAACCGGAGGCCGGAACGGTCCGGCCGCCTGGGATCCCGTCCCGCATCCCTGCGGGGCATCGGCGGAAAACGGCCGCCCGGCGGGAACCCCGCCGGAGGCGTATGGGGGTTTCAGTTCATCCTGTAGAAGACCCAGCCCGACCAGATCTTCGGGAAGAAGTAGGTGGTCTTCTTGGGCATCCTCTTGCCCTGGTCCGAAAGGTCCCAGATGGTCTGGAGGTCGGGTGCGTTGAGGACGACGGCGGCATCGTGCTTCTTCTCCGCCATCGCTTTCTTGACCGATTCCAGTTCGGCGTCGTAGGATACGTTGGATTTGCCCTCGTCCGACTTGTACACGCCGTAGAGGATCTTCTGCTGGGCCGCGTAGGTGTCGAGGTTCATCATCACGTTGCCCTCGTCCGATATGTTGTCGAGCAGGAAGCAGCGTCCGGATTTGAAGATCATACCGAAGAGGTGGTCCCTGAGATCCCTTTCCATCTCCTCCTCGGAGACCTCGGCCATCTTCATCTCCTTGCCGATCTTCTTTATGGCGGACGTCTCCCCGATATCGCTGGCATCGATGAGGCGGTGGGTCGGCCAGATGACCAGTCCCCCGTCGTCCTGCGCGACCATGGTGCACAGGACGTACTGTTTGGCCTCGCTGCCGGGATTCTCCTTGGCGTAGTTCAGGGCCGTCTCGTACCGGTGGTGGCCGTCCGCGATCAGCATCTTCTGGCTCTTCAGTTTCTCCGCGATCTCCCCGCACAGGGCTTCGTCGTCGATCCTGCTGTACCTGTGCTCCACGCCGCTCGCATCGACGTACCTGTAGAGGAGTCTGGCACTTACGTCGACCTTCCTGTCGAGCTCCTCCCCGAGACCGGGGAATATGCCGAATATGCTCTCCAGGTGGGTCTCCATGTCCCTGAGGAGGTTCAGTCTGTCCGCCTTGACCTTGGAGAAGGTCTCCTCGTGGGGTATGATGTTCCCTTCTGAGTACTCCTCGGTCTTCAGTATGCCGACGAGCCCCCTGCGGGTGTAGGTCTTCCCGGCGTCGGAGAAGGTCTGGTCGTAGACGTAGTAGGAGGGGCCGTCCTGTCTGAGGGACCCGTCCGCGATCATCTCGTCCAGTCTTTTCCTCGCCTGGGTATATCTCTTGTCCGCGTCCGGGGCGAGGGTGAGGTTGGTCACGTTCCCCCTCTTGGACTGCAGCTGTCTGAGCTCGTCCTCCCCGATCACGTCGTAGGGAGGGGATACGCGGTCGGCGATGCTCTCGCCGGCGCGGATGTTCGGTCTGTAGCCTCTGAACGGAAGGAATGTTACCATGGTGATCGCCTGATTGGGTATCAGCGGGGGCAACCTATAAAGGTTCCACCCCGCGCCGGCTCAGCAGATCCTGGGGACGGGGTCCCCGGACGGGGGTTCGAGGATCCTCCTTCCGCCCACCTCGGTGCGCAGGATGACCCTGCTGGGTCCTTCGGCCGCCTTGCCGATTATGGCCGCGTCCCTGCCCTCCGGTGTGGCCCTGATCGCTTTCAGGACCTCCTCGGCCATTTCCGGGACTACGGACATGACGCACTTGCCCTCGTTGCCGATGTTGAGGGGCTCGATTCCGAGCAGTTCGCAGGCGCTCACCACGCCGTCCCTCAGGGGGATGAGCTCCTCGTCGACCTCTATCTGGCACTTCGATTTGTCGGCCCATTCGTTGAGGGTGTTGGCGAGTCCTCCCCTGGTGGGGTCCTTCATCGCCACGATGCCTCCGATGCGGAGGCCCTTCTCGATCATCTTGTTCAGCGGCTGCACGTCGGACTCGATCACGCTGTCGAATCCGTACCCCTCCCTGAACGAGAGGAGGGCGATGCCGTGGTCGCCCATGTAGCCGGAGACGATTATGACGTCGCCGGGGCGGGTGTTGGAGTCGGCGCACCATCTGCTGTCGACCTTCCTGTAGGAGTTCGCCACCGCCATGTCGTGGTCGAGGTAGTCGGGCCTCTTGCCTATGGCGGAGGTGGTCACGACCATCTTGTCGATCTCCCCGGCCCCCATGACCTTGGTGTCCCCCGTCACGATGGGGACTCCGGCCGATGCGGCCGTGGCTCCCATGCTCTTCATGACCCTGTCCACTATGTCCGAGTCGAGTCCCTCCTCCAGGATGACCGAGCTTGCGATGGCTATGGGTCTGGCACCCATGACCGATATGTCGTTCACCGTGCCGGACACGGCTATCTTCCCGATATCGCCGCCGGGGAAGAAGAGAGGGTTGACGGTGTGGCCGTCGATGGTGAAGACGACGTCGTCCACTACCGCGGAGTCGTCGAGAGCGTCCAAGGGGATCTCCGTATCCATTTTGGGGAAATGACTGGTGATGTGCCTGGATATGAACTCCTGCATGAGTTCGCCTCCCGCACCGTCGTTCATTACAACCTTTGACATTGGACGGTAATCGGGGAGGTTCGATTAAAGGGTATTGAGGGAGCCATATCCAATCATAATTAATATGGCTCCGACGATGGGAAGGATGGGCGTGTGTGGTAGCTTGGATTATCCTATCAGCCTTCGGAGCTGACAACCCGGGTTCGAATCCCGGCACGCCCTCTGGCTCCCGCATCAGTGTCCCGGGTAGGATATCAGGCTCTCGACGTCGTATCCCTTGAGGGTCGTGTTCTTCGCGTCGAATCCGGCCAGTTCCATCACGAAACCTATCTTGACGATCTTCCCGCCCAGTTTCTCCACCATGTGTATGATGGCCGCGGTCGTGCCCCCGGTCGCCACGAGGTCGTCCACCAGGAACACCTTCATGCCCGGTTTTATGCTGTCCTTGTGCATCTCGAGGGTGGCGGTGCCGTACTCGAGGTCGTAGGTCTCGGAGACGGTCTCCCTCGGGAGTTTGCCCTTCTTCCTCGCCATGACGAATCCTTTGCCGAGGGCGTAGGCCACGGGCGCTCCGAAAATGAATCCCCTGGACTCGGAACCGACGATGATGTCGATGTCCATGCCGTCCACCATCTTGCACAGCTGGTCGACGGCCATCTTGAACCCATCGGGATGGGACACGATGGTGGTTATGTCTCTGAATATTATGCCGGGCTTCGGAAAATCCGGTATGGTGGTTACGTAATCCTCGAGTTTTGCCATAATGCCAGATGTGAAAACAGAGTATTATAGATTTTTGAGAGAAGCCTTGGGGGAATGGTTGAAAGGGTTTGGCCGCGAACTGAGAGACCTGAGATGATCGCTCAGAGGCTTCCGCACAGCGACGCGCCAACTGGCCCTGCGTCTTTCATGGCGGGGAGTCTCAATTCGATATACTTCTCTCCGCGGGGTTCCGACATATTACGTTTGCCTATGGTTACGCGCCTCCTTCTGAGTACTACATCGTAAAAGGAGTATAAATAATCTATCTTCGTACGAAAACCCTTAATTCACTACGAAAATCGTAAAAATGTTTCTGTAAAGCGTTTACCGGTCTGCGAAGTTCATGCGGATGGCCGGTCTGCGGGGATCTCCTCCTCGGCGATCCTCCTCACGTATTCGGCGTTGGCGGGGGTGTTGCCGGCGATGACCGGTCCCGGCGAGTACAGATTCAGGTCCCCGTCCAGCGACGTCACCGTCCCGCCCGCCTCCTTCACGATCCTGCTGGCGGCCGCATAGTCCCAGGGTGCCAGGTTGATCTCGAAGTAGATGTCCACCGCACCCTTGGCCAGCATGCAGAGTTCGAAGGCGGCCGTCCCGGTCCTCCGGATGTCCTCGCAGACGTAGTAGAGACGTTCGGTTATGCGGAAGCATGCGGGGGCGAGTTTCTTGTTGTAGGTGGACCACGCAGTGGCCAGCATGGCGTTCTCGATCTTCCTGTCGGAGACGTGCAGCGGCTCCCCGTTCATGAAGGCGCCCCCTCCCTCGCAGGCGTAGAATGTCATACCCAGATAGGGATGGTGCACGACCCCCACGACTACGTTCCCCCTCCTCATCAGCGCTATGGACACGACGCTGTTGCACATGCCGCGGGCGTAGTTGGCCGTACCGTCTATGGGGTCGACTATCCACACCCATCTGTCACTGTCCCTGAGGCGCTCGTCCTCCGAGGGTATGTCGTTTTCCTCCCCCATGAAGTACGACCCCGGGAGCATCTCCGTCAGACCCTTCCTCAGGTACTCCTGGACTTCGACGTCCGTGGAGGTCACGTAGTTCTCCTTGGTCCCTTTGCTGCTGACATCGAAACCGCGGCCGCGGACGATTATGCCGCCGGCCTTCACGGCCAGGTCCATGACTTTCCTCATTATCCCTTCCATGGGAACATCTCTTGCCGCATCACTTCGGAATGGCGTAAATAAATATCGTCTGGGTATGTTCGGAAGGCGGGCCGGGCCGGAGCCCGGCCGGTATGTTTACTGCAGCTGCTCGGAGCAGTACGGGCAGAACCTGGGGGTCTTCTTGAGACCGCTGAGGTCCTGTCCGCAGTACGGGCAGATCCTGAAGGAGGCTCCGCCTGCGGCCGCGGGAGCGGCGGGCTGCTGAGCGGCCATCGGCTGCGGGGGCGCCGTCTGCTGCTGGTTCTGCATCATGGGGGACGGCTTGCCGCAGTTCCCGCAGAACTTGTAGGGGTAGTCGTTGAGACCGCCGCAGTACGGGCACATGACCTTCTGGGTCTGTTGCGCGGCGGCCTGCTGGTTGACGCCCTGCAGGGACTGCTGGTTGAGCTGCTGGTACATCTGCGGGAACAGGAGCATGCCGGTGCCCATCGCCGCACCGCCCTCGGAGTTCCCGATGGCGTCCGCCATGCGGTCCATGACCTCGTATCTCTTGAAGGCCTCTCCGTTGGCGCTGCTGAACTGCAGGTACTCGAAGACCTTCTTCTTCTCCTCCTCGGTGGTAGAGACCTCGTTGATCTTCAGTGCCAGGAGCTCGATCCCCCTCTGCTGGAAGTAGGGGTCTATGAGGATCCTGGTGGAGGTGGAGGCCTTCTCGAGGTTGCTCATGACGTCCATGTAGTACTGGTTGTTGAGCTGCTGGGTCAGCTGCTCGGTTATGAAGCTCTTCATGAACTGGTTGACGTCCCCGGTCGAGTAGTTCTTCATGCCTCCCAGGACCTGGGTGTAGAAGACGTTCGGGTTCTGGATGCGGAACTGGAAGTCGCCGTTCGCCATCAGGGTTATGGGTACCTCGTATTCCTTGGCGGCCTTGATCATGGACCTGAGGCCCCATCTGCCGTTGAATATCTTCAGCGATATGAACACGACGGAGCACTTGAACGGGCTCTCCCTGAACCCCAGGGCCCTGTTGTACAGGGCCGTGAGCCAGGGTATGTTGGCGCTCGTGGTCACATGCCTTCCGGGTTCCAGGACCCCCTGGAGCTGGCCGTCCCTGATGAAGAGTGCCACACTGTGCTCCGGCACCGTAACCGAGGTGATGGTCCTGAGGTCGTCGTCGGGCGACACGTAGATGATGTCGTCCGGTCCCTGGTCCTTCCAGAATACAACGTTCTGTTTCTTCTCTGCCATATGTGTCACTCCTTGCCGTCGACGAAGCCCTTCATGATGTTCTCCCTCTGGTTGTAGGCCTCGATCAGGGCGTCTATCTCCTTCTCGACCGCGCGGAGGGCGGGTTTTATGTTCTCGCCCGTGTCCGCGTACTGTACCAGCTGTGCGCTGACGGTCTTGAGGTTCTGCACCCCGTCGATCAGTCTGGCGTCCCAGGATATGATGTTATCCAGCTCGGACTCCATGATCTTGACCGAGTCGTGGAAGGCGCTGTACCCCGCGACCGCCTTCTTGACGTCCGCGTAGTACCTGTCCACCTTCGATCTGACCCTCTCGCTGTCCCTCATGGCATCGAGGTCGCCGACGGCGGCGCGGGATGCGTTCGCGAGGTCGTTCTTGACGTTGACCAGTTCCTTGGCGACGACGTCCCTTATCGCCCTGTCCTCGTCCCGGCGGAGGTTCTTCTGCTTGTATCCCTTGTACAGGGGGACGTACATGGCGATCCTCTCCACGAGGGACCTGTTCCTCGCCATCTGTCCTTCGACGTTGTTTTCCAGTGTGTCTGCCATTGCCTTTCCTCCTCAGAATTTGGACTTCCTGCCGTTCATGAGTCCCGTTGCGAGGCCGATGAGGGCTATTCCTATTATGAACACCGCCACGGCGACCCATATGTTGACGTCGTATCCGAGTATCACCATTATCGCACCGATCAGGGTTATGACCAGGCCCATGGCCGCCCTGTACATCTTCTCGGAGGGTCCGAACTTGTCCGGTTCCGCGCTGTAGGTCGAACCCACGGCGAATATGTCCAGACCCAGTATGGCCAGGATCACTCCGATCGCGACCGTTATGCCGACGTCCGCCAGTCCGTACAGGAGGGCGCCCACGGCTATACCGATCAATGCCACGGCCGTTATGACGACGCCGCGGACTCTGTATGCATTCCCTTGGTTCTCTGCCATTTCTATCCCTTTCTGTTTTTAGAGTGTTGAGTTTCAGAGGACGATGAGTTCGTCCAGGTCCATCCGTCTCACCCTGTAAGGTACCAGGGGCCCGAAGCTGGACGGTGCCGTCACTCTGCTCCCGTTCCTTCTGAACGGTATGTAGATCAGACGGTCCACGTCGGGGTTGCTGAGCTTCAGTTTCGGTTCGGCGGTGGCCACGGCGCTTATGTACTGCTCGGCCAGGCGCTCCGCCTCCTTCTCGGTGCTGAGCGGTATGATCACGCTCCTGTTCCCGACGGAGTTCGGGGCGACCGAGGAGACGATCTCCGATATCCCGGCGCCGTTGCTGATGGATTTCTCGTTGCCGAGGATGCCGGCGAACGTCCCGTCCTTGCTCTTGATGCTGAACACGTCCGTCATGGCCGAGCGGGGGTTGTTCAGGCAGGCCTCGTCTATGACGAAATCGGCCGGGATGAGGATGTCCTCGCTGACCTCCACGGCCTTCTTCTTCCACAGGGAACCGGTCTGGAAGCTGTATCTGAGGTCGACGTGCCAGAAGGGCACCAGGATGTCGCCGTCCCCGCTGGCTATGTTAACGGACCCGCCGTTCTTGGCCCTGATGGCGTCCGACATGTTGGCGAAGACCTCTGAGAGCCGGTCCTTGTTGTTGAGCATGAATCCCCAGTTGCCCCCCGTGGGGAACTTGTACATGAAGATGCGCCTTATGCTGTCCAGGGCCCTGAGGGGGTCCCCTCCCATGGAGTTGACCGATTTCGCGGTCTCCTCCAGCGCCTCGACCTGTTTGATCTCGGCCGTCAGGGGCTGTCCCATGATGGACACCTTCATGTTCCCGGCGAGTCTCGCCTTGGCCTCCCTGAGCCTTTCCTTGCCCTGTTCGAACAGCAGCAGCGAGGATGCGACATCCCCGTTGAGGAGCTTCTCGCATCCCTGGCAGGCGAGGCGGAGGCCGTCGAAGCGGATGCCGGCCGGCTCGTACCCGTCCAGGTTCCTGAAGTCCTCCGCCGCGGTGCCGAAGTTGTTGGCCATGAGGATGTACCTGCCCTCCTTGTCCTCCTTCAGCAGGTTCGTGTTGTTTATCAGGAGGGCGTAGGCATCCGTCACGTTCCTGGCCGTCGTTATAAGCTCCCTGCTCTCGGCATCCACCGCGAGAGGGGCGACGCCGGTCATCTTCTCGCTGAACTCGAATGCCTGCGCGGAAGTGTGCTGGGTCTTCACCCTCATTTCCACGGTGAAGGGCATCACGAGCATCGGGTTCGCCAGCAGGGACGTGAGGGCGAACTTGTACTCGCCGAACTCTATGTCCACCCTGGGTTTGACGCTGTTCATGAAGATGCTGTGCCTGGCCACGCTGTCGACGTTCTCCGACTGGGCGACGGTGATGCCGCCGGGGACGGCCTTGTTGATCCAGGAGCGGACCTGGCCCATGAGCTGGTCCAGGTAGGCCTTCGCATCGACCCTCTGCTGCGTGGTTCCGCAGCTGGGACATGTGACGTAGGGGTCGTCTCCTTTCACGTCTCCGGCGTCCAGGGGGGCGCCGCAGTATTTGCATCTGAGGGAAATCATATCGTCCATGGGATCACCTGCTCAGTCTTATCTCGGTGTACAGTGAGGCGATCTGGGCCTGGATCCTCGCCTCCATGGCCCTCATCTCGGCCATGGCCTGGGTGAAGTACTCTCTCGATATGTCGTCCGCCCGGTTCGAGAAGGCGGAGTAGCAGGGCATGCAGATGTAGATGGACCTGAAATCCTCGTCCGCGGTTCTGATGAGGTCGGTCTCCTTCTCCCTGAACATGGGAGTTATCTCGCTCTTTATGGACATGAAGTGTATGCCCTCCCCGCTGGCGGGCCTTCCGCAGATCCAGCATTTGCAGGATTTGGCGTAGTTCTTCATCAGCTCGTAGTCCCTGTCGCCCGAGTCGCCGATCTGCCTGCGGAAGTTGTAGGCCATCTGCATGTACTCGGACCCCTGCTTCGGGTTCCTGAGGACCACGCCCGTCCCCATGCACTCGTACGCCATGGCCTGGAGGACGAGGGATTCCCTGGTCCCGGTGGACTGGGTGTTCCCCTTCGAGATCTCGTCCAGTTTCAGCGGGGCATCGCCGATCAGGGAGGCGTACTTGGATGCGACGTCGATCAGGGCCTGCCCCTTCTCCATGTATCCGCCGTCGTCCATGGACGAGGCGTTTATCTCCTCCATGGCCAGGGTGCATTCCGTCTCCAGCGCTTCGGCGTCTATGTCGGTGAGCCCGAACTTGAAGCCGCTCTGCCCGCACGTCTTGAGTTCGTCTATCAGGGTCCGGTAGTTTTGCGGGGTTCCGCGGTTCCGCAGGAGGTCGATGAGCGCTATGTACATCCGGGCCATGCCGGCTTTGCCGGTTCCCTTGCTGAGGGCGTCGTTGAACTTCCCCTTGGCACCGTTGTACTCCTTCCTGTTGATCAGGTCGATGCCCTCATCGTACAGCTGGTCGCCGTTCTTGAACAATTTGAAAGCCATGTCGCACCCTCTCTTATGGTCGCTATATCATATTGCAAATCAGTATTTAGAAACATGCAAGTTATTGCAGCATGTAATGTTCGCATACGCAGGGGCGTCGTTCCGCGGGGTTTCCCGCCGTGCGGCCCGTGTTTCAGCGTCATGGCGGGGTCGTTTTTGATTTAGTCGTGTTAATCAAAACATATGATTATTAACAAATATTTTAAAACATATTTTATTAGACAAATATCTAATAAAATAGAGATTACGGATTTAAAATAACAGTTTTACATTGTTTTACTATCAATATGCCCTGTCGGATAGGAAGATATATTAACGGATTTGGTCTAACATGCAAACATGCAGAATTTCAGGTTCACCGCAGTCGACCACGCCAACGCGAAAGAGCCCGTTGTCGCGGTAGCCCCGGAGAAGGAGACCTCTTCCTATTACGGACGCAACGTCTTCAACAGGGCGGCCATGAGGAGGTACCTCTCGGAGGAGACCAGGAAGACCATCTACGAGACCGTCGAGAGAGGTGCGACGCTCGATAAGAACGTCGCCAACCACGTCGCCGAGGGGATGAAAAGGTGGGCCATGGATCTCGGGGCGACCCACTACACGCACTGGTTCCAGCCCCTGACGGGAGGCACCGCCGAAAAGCACGATTCGTTCGCCAACCCCCGCGACCACGGCGAGTCCCTCGAGAAGTTCGAGGGCAAGCTCCTCTTCCAGCAGGAGCCGGACGCGTCCTCCTTCCCCAACGGAGGGCTCAGGAACACGTTCGAGGCCAGGGGGTACACCGCCTGGGACCCCTCGTCGCCCGCCTTCGTCATAGGCGACACCCTGTGCGTGCCCACGGTGTTCGTGTCCTACACGGGGGAGGCGCTGGACTACAAGACCCCCCTGCTGAAGTCCGACTCCGCCGTGACCAAGGCGGCCAGGGACGTCCTGGAGTACTTCGGGGAGGGGAACGAGGTCGTCCACTCCTACCTCGGGTGGGAGCAGGAGTACTTCCTCGTCGACAAGGACCTCTACATGCAGCGTCCCGACCTGGTGATGACCGACCGCACCCTCATCGGCCACGACAGTGCGAGGAACCAGCAGCTGGACGACCATTACTTCGCCGCCATCCCGCCCCGCGTCCTCGAGTTCATGAGGGACCTCGAGTTCGAGGCCTACAAGCTCGGGATCCCGCTGAAGACCAGGCACAACGAGGTCGCCCCCAACCAGTTCGAGATCGCCCCCGTGTACGAGACGTCCAACCTCGCCATCGACCACAACCTCCTGCTCATGGCGATCATGAAGTCCGTGGCCGGGAAGCACGGGTTCGAGGTCCTCCTCCACGAGAAGCCCTTCGCCGGGATAAACGGCTCCGGAAAGCACTGCAACTGGTCCCTCGGGACCGAGAGCGGCATCGGTCTGATGTCCCCCGGGAAGACCGACGAGGAGAACCTCCGCTTCCTCTGCTTCATGGCGAACACCCTGAAGGCGGCCTACGACAACAACTCCCTGCTCAAGGCCACGGTGCTGAACGCGACCAACATACACAGGCTCGGCGCCAACGAGGCCCCGCCCGCGATCATCTCGTCCTTCCTCGGCAAACAGGTCAGCGACGCCTTCGCCCAGCTCCTCGCGAGCAAGGACATGGTGAAGATCTCCGGCAAGAAGGGGTACAGCCTCGGCATCCCGCAGATCCCCGAGCTCCTGGTCGACAACACCGACAGGAACAGGACCTCCCCCTTCGCCTTCACCGGCAACAGGTTCGAGTTCAGGGCCGTCGGTTCCAGTGCGAACTGCTCCGGGCCCATAACGGTGCTCAACACCATCCTCGCGTACCAGCTGGCTCAGTTCAAGAAGGCCGTCGACAAGAAGATCAAGGCGGGGGTCCCCGTCATGCAGGCGGTCCTCGACGAGACCCGCGAGACCTTCAGGGCCTGCCAGAATGTCTGCTTCGACGGGAACGGGTACTCCGACGAGTGGAAGGCCGAGGCGAAGAGGCGCGGCCTCGACTGCGAGACCTCGGTCCCCCTGATCTACGACGCCTTCACCTCCGAACAGACCGTGAAGGTCTTCGCGGAGACGAACGTGATGACGGAGGTGGAGCTCGATTCCAGGAAGGAGGTGTACTGGGAGATCTACTGCAAGAAGATGGCGATCGAGGGCAAGGTCCTCAGCGACCTGACCACGAACCACATCATCCCGGTGGCGATAAGGTACCAGAACATCCTCCTCGAGAACGTCAGGAACCTCAAGGACATCTACGGGGACAAGGACTTCAGGAAGATGGCCGCATCCCAGATGGACCTCATAAAGTGCATCTCCGACGACATCTCCGCCGCGGAGAGCCTGGTGGATTCGCTCGACGTCCTAGAGGCCAAGCTCTCCGAAGAGGAGGAGGGACGCTCCGCCGCCCTCGTCTACCACGACAAGATGGCCCCCATGATCGAGGAGATCAGGAAGCACGTGGACTCGCTCGAGATGATGGTCGACGACCAGATGTGGCCCCTGCCCAAGTACAGGGAGCTGCTGTTCATCCACTGAGGGCATCCTGCCGAAACCCTTTCCGTTCCGTACGGATGCTTCCCGTGCGGAACGGTCCCGCCGGACCCCCGGTTCCGCCGCCGTGTATGCGGACCGGGGGACGCTGGGTCTTTGCCGGGACGGGCCGCCGTTCACTTCTCCCCGTCCCCGATGTACTCCACCGGGGTCGCTTTGAGGCCCACCACGCCGGCGATGACGACGATCAGGAACAGGGCCATGACCCAGTTGAAGTCGTCGAGACCCAGTATCGCCGACACGACGACCGTGAGGCTGACGCCGACGCCGATCCATACCGCGTAGGCGGTGGTGAAGGCTATGCCGTGCCTCATCGGCCATTCCATGCAGACCATGCTGAGCCCCAGGAACACGATGGTGACGATGTCCCAGGTCCACACGGTGAACTTCTCCGTGTAGTCGACCCCTATCGACCAGCCGATCTGGAACACCCCTCCGAGTATCAGGACTATCCAGGCGACCGTCAGTTCGTTCCTTCTTTCCGTGGATCCCATCTCAGAGCCCTCCCGCGAGTCTGGTGCCGATTATGCCGATGACGATGAGCGATACGAAGAAGATCCTCCTCGGGGTGAGTTTCTCCTTGTACATCACGCGGCCCACGGCCACTATGCCGGTGGCGCCTATGCCCGCCAGCACCGCGTACGCCACCCCCGGCCCGATGTAGTTCTCCCCGTGGGCGTCCTTCATGCCGACCGCGTATGCGAGCAGGTACAGGCACAGGAGAACGAGGACGACGGCGGCGATCCCCCATCCCTTGTGTTTGAAGTTCTCGGATTTGTCCAGACAGGTGACCCATATGGGCTCTATGCAGCTGGCGGCGATAAGGACCAACCATGCCATTAGCTCTTCCATGGGGCCCTGTTCATCGCATCGTATGTTATCAATGGGACTGCGAACATATCCGCCGGCGCGGATGTCCGGCGTATTTTCCATCAAGGGATAAAATATGGAAATATTATCAATACTCGGAATATGTAGAACCAATAATCAAAAAACAGTATAACTCCTAATAGCCAGACGATATTTTTAACCCATCCATCATGTAGTCAACCACCAGTTGTCTACCTTGAAAATGGTTATATAGAAGAACTAACAATCACGGTATCATAGTCCGCCGGATACGACGGATAGCAATCGGAGAAATAATTATGGGAATGGGTAACGCACCTGTGCTGATCCTCAGGGAAGGCACTAAAAGAGACAAAGGAAAGGATGCTCAGTTCAACAACATCAGCGCGGCAAGGGCCATCGCCGACGCCGTAAGGAGCAGCCTCGGACCCAGGGGAATGGACAAGATGCTCGTCGACTCCATCGGGGACGTCGTCATCACCAACGACGGTGTGACCATCCTCAAGGAGATGGACGTACAGCACCCCGCGGCCAAGATGCTCGTTGAGGTCGCAAAGACCCAGGACCAGGAGGTCGGAGACGGAACCACCACCTCCGTCATCATCGCCGGGGAGCTCCTCAAGAAATCCCTCGACCTCATCGACTCCAACGTCCACCCCACGATCATCGCAACGGGATACAGGATGGCCAACGAGAAGGCGCAGGAGATCCTGAAAGCCGTCTCCAGGAAGGTCTCCCTGCAGGACGAGGGACTCCTCCTCCAGATCGCGGAGACCTCCATGATCAGCAAGCAGGTCAACGCCTCGAAGCAGTTCTTCGCCAAGATGGTGGTGGACGCCGTCAAGACCATCCTCGACAAGGACGAGGACGGCAAGTACTCCGCCGACCTCAAGAACATCCAGACCGTCAAGAAGGCCGGAGCCAACATGGAGGAGTCCGAGCTCGTGAAAGGACTCATCATCGACAAGGAGCCCGTCTCCCCCACCATGCCCAAGCTCGTCAAGGACGCCAAGATCGCCCTCATCGACGCTGCCTTCGAGGTCAAGAAGCCCGAGATCGACGCCAAGATCCAGATCACCGACCCCGAGATGCTCAGCAAGTTCATCGCCGAGGAGGAGAAGACCCTCAGGAACATGGTCATGGCCGTCAAGAACGCCGGAGCCAACGTCGTCTTCTGCCAGAAGGGAATCGACGACCTCGCGCAGCACTTCTTCGCCAAGGAGGGCATCTACGCCTGCCGCCGCGTCAAGAAGTCCGACATGGAGAGGCTCGGAAAATCCACCAACGCATCCATCGTCAGCAAGATCAGCGAGCTGAACGCCGAGGACCTCGGATCCGCCAAGAGCGTCGAGCTCAGGTTCGTCGGGGACGAGCAGATGACCTTCGTCACCGGATGCAAGGACCCCAAGACCGTCTCCATACTCGTCAGGGGAGGAACCAACCACGTCGCAGACGAGGTCGAGAGGTCCCTGGTCGACGCATGGTCCGTCGTCAAGGTGTCCATCGAGGACGGAATGATCGTCACCGGCGGCGGATCCACCGCCATGGAGATCGCCATGGGCGTCCGCGACTACGCGGCCTCCGTCGGAGGAAGGGAGCAGATCGCCATCGAGGCCTTCGCCTCCGCCATGGAGATCATCCCCACCACCCTCGCCGAGAACGCCGGTCTCGACCCCATCAACATGGTCATCGAGATGAGGAAGCAGCACAAGTCGGGCAACAAGTACGCGGGAATCAACCCCTTCTCCGGAAAGGTCGAGGATATGATGGCCCTCAACGTCATCGAGCCCATCAGGATCGGTAAGCAGGCGATCAGCTCGGCCACCGACGCAGCCGTCATGATCCTCAGGATTGACGACGTCATCGCCTCCAAGTCCGCTCCCGCCGCCCCTGCGGGCGGAGCTCCCGGAATGGGCGGAATGGACGACTAAGCCTTCTAAAACCTTACAAAGAGGGGGCTCAGGCCCCCTCACCCAACAAATAGTTCATGCAAGAGGTTCACCCGATGACTGGTAAGTCTGAACAGAAAGACGAGAAAGCCCCCGAGCAGAAGGAGGTGAAAGAGACGGCGAAGGAGAGCAGAGGCCAGAAGAAGGAGGCCGAGGAGCTCAGAGCCCGTCTCGAGGAAGAGAAGGAGAACTCGGCCAGATTGCTCGACATGGCCAGGCGTCTGCAGGCGGACTTCGAGAACTATCGCAAGAGGACGGAAAGGGAATCAGAGGAATACAGGAGGTACGCGACTAAGGATCTGGTATCCGAGCTCCTGAACGTGGCCGACGACCTGGAGAGGGCGCTCGGCTCGGCCAGGGAGGAGGATGCGCTGACCACGGGAGTTAGGGCCGTCAGGGGCAACCTGATGAAGGTCCTCGAGGCACAGGGCCTCAGGGAGATACCCACGGACGGCAAGTTCGATCCAAACCTGCACGAGGCCCTGATGGTCTCGGAGGGCGAGGAGGACGACAAGGTGGCCGAGGTGTACCAGAAAGGGTACATGATGAACGGCAAGGTCCTCCGTTACGCCAAGGTGAGAGTAACCAAGAAAAAAGACGAGGCGCCCGCCGCAGAGGAGGGGGCCCCCGAGAAAACGGATTAAAAAAGGAACAAAAGGTGTTAGAAATGTCAAGAATAATCGGAATCGATCTTGGAACCAGCAACTCCGCCGCCTCCATCATGGAGGGAGGCAGACCCACGATAATCCCCAGCGCAGAGGGTACCAGCGTGGGCGGGAAATCCTTCCCGTCCTACGTCGCATTCACCAAGGACGGACAGCTCCTCGTCGGCGAACCCGCCAGGAGGCAGGCCGTCACCAACCCCGACGGAACCATCAAGAACGTCAAGAGGAAGATGGGATCCAATGAGAAGGTCACCGCCCTCGGGAAAGAGTACACCCCCCAGCAGATCTCCGCCTACATCCTGATGAAGATCAAGAAGGATGCGGAGGCCTTCATCGGCGAGACCATCGACAAGGCCGTCATCACCGTCCCCGCCTACTTCAACGACAACCAGAGGCAGGCCACCAAGGACGCCGGCAAGATCGCGGGACTCGACGTCGTGCGCATCATCAACGAGCCCACCGCCGCCGCGCTCGCCTACGGTCTGGACAAATCGGGACAGTCCCAGAAGATCCTCGTGTTCGACCTCGGAGGGGGAACCCTCGACGTCACCATAATGGACTTCGACGACGGGGTCTTCCAGGTCCTCTCGACCTCCGGAGACACCAAGCTCGGAGGGTCCGACATGGACGAGGCCCTCACCAACTACGTGATCAGGCAGTTCCAGAACGAGACCGGCATAGACCTCGGCAAGGACAACGCCGCCAAGGTCAGGGTCAGGGAGGCCGCCGAGAAGGCCAAGATCGAGCTCTCCACCACCATGCAGACCGAGATCAACCTCCCCTTCATCACCGCCGACGCATCCGGACCCAAGCACCTGGTGCAGAACGTGACCCGCGCCAAGCTCGAGGAGCTCGTCGAGTCCATCGTGGAGAGATGCAGGGGCCCCATCGAGCAGGCCATGTCCGACGCCGGCCTCGGCTCGGACGGCATCGACAAGGTGATAATGGTCGGAGGACCCACCAGGATGCCCATCATCCAGAACTTCGTGGAGTCCATCGTCGGGCCCAAGATCCAGCACGGGGTCGACCCCATGGAGTGCGTCTCCATGGGAGCGGCCATCCAGGGAGCGGTCCTCTCCGGGGACGTCAAGGACGTCCTCCTGCTGGACGTCACCCCCCTCTCCCTCGGCATCGAGACCCTCGGAGGGGTCGCCACCAGACTGATCGAGAGGAACACCACCATCCCCACCAAGANNAAGAAGAGCCAGGTGTTCTCGACCGCGGCCGACAACCAGCCCTCCGTGGAGATCAACGTCGTCCAGGGAGAGAGGAAGATGGCTGCCGACAACACCAGCCTCGGCAGGTTCATCCTCGACGGCATACCCCCCGCACGCCGCGGGGTGCCCCAGATCGAGGTCACCTTCGACATCGACGCCAANNCTCCGCCAAGGACCTCGGCACCGGGAAGGAGCAGAAGATCACCATCGCCTCCTCCAACAAGCTGTCCAAGGAGGACATCGACGCGGCCATAAGGGACGCCGAGAAGTTCGCCGACGCAGACAAGAAGAAGGAGGAGCTCATCGACGCCCGCAACAGCGCCGAGACCATGGTCTACTCCGTCCGCAAGTCCCTGGCCGACCTCGGCGACAAGGTCACCAACGACGAGCGCACCCCCATAGAGGCGGCCATATCCGACCTCGAGGCGGCCGCCAAGACCGAGGACGTGGAAGCCATAAAGAAGAAGACCGAGGCCCTGATGAAGGCGATGGAGCCCATCAGCGAGAAGATCTACAAGAACGCCGCGCCGGACCAGCAGACGGCCCAGGACGCACCGAGGGGACAGTCCCAGGATGCAGGTGCCAGGAAGGATGCCGGTGCCAGGAAGGACGACGACAACGTGGTCGATGCCGACTACAAGATCGTCGACGACCAGTGAAGCCAAAGAGGTAAATGCCGATGCCCGGAGAGAAAAGGGACTACTACGAGGTNNACGAGATCAAGAAGGCCTACCGCAGCCTCGCGAAGAAGTACCACCCGGACGTGTCCACCGAGGCCAAGGACGTCGCCGAGGCGAAGTTCAAGGAGATATCCGAGGCCTACGAGGTCCTGTCCGACGAGGAGAAGCGCAGGATGTACGACCAGTACGGTCACGCCGGTGTCGACGGGCAGTTCGGACAGGGCGGCTTCTCGTGGGAGGACTTCACCCACGGGGACGACCTGAACGACATCTTCGGCGACCTCTTCGGAGGCATGTTCGGGGGCGGGCGCAGGAGACAGGACCCCAACGCACCCCGCACGGGGGAGTCCCTGCGCTACGACCTGAGCATAGACCTGGTCGACGTGATCAAGGGCAAGACCGTCCAGATAAGCGTCCCCCACACCTCCGAGTGCCCCGACTGCCGCGGCACCGGGGGCAAGGGAGGGAAGACCCAGACGTGTCCCGTCTGCGGCGGAAGCGGCCAGCAGCAGATGCACACGCGCACCGTGTTCGGAGACACCGTGCAGGTGACCGTGTGCCGCCGCTGCGGAGGTTCGGGCAGGTCCTACACCGAGGAGTGTCCGAAATGCCGCGGACGCGGAAGGGTCAGCAAGAACACCAAGGTGGACATCAACATACCTCCCGGAGTGGAGGAGGACATGCGTCTGCGCGTCTCCGGGGCCGGCGACGCCGGTTACAACGGAGGGCCCGCCGGGGACCTGTACGTCGTGATACACATCAAGGACTACAAGGGCTTCAGGAGGGACGGCAGCGACCTGTGGGTGGACGTCGACACCACATATCCCAGACTGGTGCTGGGAGGTTCCGTGAAGCTGAAGAACCTGGAGGGTCAGGAGATCGAGGCCACCATCCCCTCGGGGACGCAGGTCGGCGGCGTGCTCAAGATCGCCGGGCAGGGCCTCCCCTCCGTCGGACGCTCCGCCCGCGGGAACCTGTACGTCCGCCTCGGCATAACCGTGCCGAAGAGGACCTCCGACTTCGAGAAGGAGCTTCTGCAGAAGCTCGACGAGGAAGCCGGCTCCAAGAAGGGCCGCAAGTCGAAGATAAAGGACAAGTTCGGCATCTGAAACCGTTTACCGTCTCCTCGGCAAGGGGAGGAGACGGTTATTTTTACAACATCTGGCACATCAGTTGAACATCGGGTCCTTGAACTCGGAGCGCTCGGGTATGATCTTCTTGAGGTTCCCGTCGTTGCTGTCCACGATGCTCACGACCATCCTGGTTATGGAGAGGATCACGTCCTTCGAGGGGATGTACTCGGCGAACATGCGGTGGTATCTGTAGATGACGCGGCCGCTCTCCGGGTCCAGCACGAAAGCGCCGAAGTGGAGCGTGCTGTTGATCTCGTTCAGCCCGCTCATTATCGCCGCATGGCTTCCCGCCGGAGCCTGGAAGTCCAGGAGGGCATCGAAGCACAGCACCGGCATCTCGTCGTTGACGCTGACGGTCAGCTTTATCGGCATGTCGTCGCCTTTGAAGGTGCTGTAGACCATCAGTTTCTCCTCGTCGGTGTTGTACTTGATGCTCTTGGAATCGAAGGCCTCGCATACATCTTTGTAGACTTTGGTCGGTTTGGAACCGGCCGTCTTCTTCTTGGCTCCGAACATGGATGCTCTATCCCTCTACTATCTGATAAATCCTGCTCCCGAGCCACACTTTATAATCTCCCGTCCTATAAGGGTTGAACCATGAGCGAATCGTACCTCTGGGTCGTATTCATCGTCGTTTTCCTTGCGATAATGATAATCGACCTGGCCGTGGTCGACAAAGGTGCCAAGAAGATCGAGACGAAGAAGGCCGCCAAGATGGTGGTCATCTACATCGCGATAGCGCTTCTGTTCGGAGCCCTGATTTACATAGAACTAGGTTCGGACCTGGCCGCCTCCTACTTCGCGGCGTACGTGATCGAGCTGTCGATGTCGGTGGACAACCTGTTCCTGTTCATCATCATCTTCGCGGCCTTCATGATCCCGGACGAGGACCAGCACCGCGTCCTGTTCTGGGGCATAATGGGTGCGATATTCTTCCGTGCCATCTTCATACTGGCCGGAGCGGAGCTCCTGCACAACTTCGACTGGATGATGTACGTGTTCGGCGCCGTCCTCATCTACACGGCCTACAAGACGGCCTTCGCCAAGGACGGCGACAAGAAGACCGAGGACACCCTGCCCTACCGTCTCAGTAAACGCATCAAGTCGACACCCGACCTCCACGGGGCCAAGTTCTTCATCAAGGAGAACGGGAAGCGCCTGGCGACGCCCATGTTCCTGTGCCTGATCGTCATCGAGCTGTCCGACCTCATGTTCGCATTCGATTCGATCCCGGCGGCCCTCGCCATCTCCACCGACATATTCGTCGTCTACACGTCCAACATCTTCGCCGTCATGGGTCTCAGGTCCCTGTACTTCGTCATAAAGGACATCATCGGTTCCCTCAGGTACCTCAAGTACGGTCTGGGGGCCATCCTCGCCTTCATCGGTACGAAGATGCTGCTGGCCGCGGCGGACGTCGCAGAGGTGTCGGTCGTCATGTCCCTGGCGTTCATAGTGACCGTGCTGGCCGTCACCATCCTCGCCTCCGTGGCCGCCTCGCGCAGGGAGAGCCTGAGCGGCGAGTACAGGGAGATCGGCAAGAAGGAGTGAGATGTTAGCGGTCACCGGGGGATCCTGGGGCCCGGAGGGCCTCGGGAGGCTGCAGGAGGACCGGACGGTCTCCTCGATGTCCAAAAGGGATTTCCTGATAATCCTGGGGGACTGCGGGGTGTTCGCTCCGCGCACCGTCCTGTCCGAAACGGTGGCGGCGTACCGCTCCCTCCCGTGTTCGGTGCTTTTCCTGGACGGCTCCCGCGACGACTACGACGCCGTGGCCGACCAACCATCCTTCCCGTGGAACGGCGGGTCGGTCCATACGGTCTCCAGGGGGGTGACCCATCTGCTGAGGGGGCAGGTGTTCCGGCTCGGGGGCCTCAGCATCCTCACGGTCGGGGGTGCCACCACGCCGGGCCGCACCGACATCGGCAGGTACTGGGACTGGTGGCCCGCGCAGGACGTCTCCGAAGAGGACGCGGAGACCGCCGTCCTCAACGTCGGCAAGGCCGGCGGGAGCGTCGACCTGGTGCTGAGCTGCGAATGTCCCAGCTCGTGGAAACCATCGGTCGGGGGAGGGGCCGCCACGGTCTCCTCGGACGTCCTGGAGACGATATCCCGGAAGGTTCCCTACGGCCACTGGTACTTCGGCAACGGCTACGCCGGGAAGGAGATGCCGGCGGTGCGGGCGTCGGCGGTCGGCGACAGGGTCATCCCCATAGCCTGAAAGCGTATATCCGCGGTCATCCATCCCCGCTCATGCAGGACCCTTATTCCAGCGAGCTCGAGACGGCGGCGGCCGCGGTGCGCGGAGCGTTCGGCGGATGCCCGCTCCCGGCAGCCGGCGGATCGGAGGTGAAGGAGAACCCCGTCTGCTCCTACGACCTGGTCACCTGTTCCGACAGGGATGTGCAGGATAAGATCGTGGAGGCGTTATCCTCGGCCTTCCCGGACGACCTCTTCATAGCCGAGGAAGGCGAGGAGCGCCCCCTCACGGATGCGAGGACCTGGGTCATAGACCCCATCGACGGCACCCTGAACTTCGAGCGCGGGATACCGATGTTCGGTTCGCAGCTGGCACTTATGGTCGGAGGGGAGCCGGTGCTGTCGGTCATCTACCTTCCGCCGGCGGACGAGATGTTCACGGCCACGGCCGTCTCGGGGGTCAGGCTCAACGGGGTCCCGGTGGAACCGTGCGGGGGCAGGGACCTGAGCAGATGCATAGCATCCACGGGCGATTTCTCCAGGAAGAGCCGGGAGTGGAGGGAGAAGCACTACGAGATAATGGGGGCCATGAGGGACGAGGTCGCCCGCATCAGGATGTTCGGCGCGGCCTGCGTCGACTTCGCCTACCTCTCCTGCGGCAGGACCGATGTGCACATACGCTTCGCCAACAAGATCTGGGACTTCATGCCGGGCCTCTTCATGGCCAGGGTGTCGGGCGCATACGTCGACGAGGACCTGCTCAGGGACAGCAGGTTCCTCCTCATCGCCAGAACGGAGGAGGAGGCGGTCCAGTACCGGGAGAGGGTCCTGTCCCGGGTGGAGCTCCGACGGCAAGATTATTGACCCGTTCCGGGATATCGGTGGGGAGGAGAGAGTATGACAGCGGAGAAGAGCAGCAAAGATGTCAGGACCGACGCCGGGTCCGGTAAAGCGGACAGGGCGGAGCGTCCCATGTCCGAGAACTTCACGGTGGAGAGGATCACGGCGGCGACCATGGTCACGCTCGCATGCAACACGGTCGCCCAGGCCCTCGACACGGAGGAGGGGACCCCCTCCAGGAACGCCACGGTCCGCATGTGCGACAAGACCTTCGGCGACATGAGGAGGAGCGCGGAAGCCTGCAGGAAGGCCGGCGACGATTTCGTGGCCGACGCCCTCGGGAAGGGCATAGAGGCCTACGAAGCATATCTGGAGAAGCACAGACTGTCCGAGTCGATGAAGGCAGGGGAGCCCGGGAGGGCCAATGCCATCAGGGACGCCGCCGATGCCATGGAGCATCTCGCCGACGTCATGGACGGGCTGTTGCGCGCGTTCTGAAATCGGTTACCACGCGTCCGTCCGTGCACCGGGCGGACGCCGTCCCGATCGGGGCAGGGGAATGACCCAGACATCCGGATTCAGAGAAGTCCCGTCTTCCTCTTGAGGGCCATGTAGAATTCCTTGGTCTTATCCATGCCGCCCTTGTTGAAAAGAACGTACCTGCCGTCCCCGAAACCGAGCACGATCAGGAGCTTGGCGGTCACGTTGTAGATCATGTCGTAGGTCCCGTAGTCCCCGTTCTCGAAACGGCCGTAATGTACCAGCGCCCCTTTGGTGCCCTTCGTCATGCGGCCGACCTCCACGTCGTCCCTGAGTTTGACGAGGTGTATGTCGGAATAGGGGATCTCGTAGCTGAAGTACTTGGACTCGAGTACCAGGCATCCCTCTTCGAGTTCTATTTTCTTTTTAGAAAACAGTCCCATGGCAGCCGATTGGGCTCCGCCGATTTATATCTTCGGTCAGTCCCTGACCCCGACGAAAGCGACCCAGTTCTTGTCCTCGTTCGTGAACGTCTGGGTCTTCAACCCGGCCTTCTCCATTACGCCGGCGACCTCTTCGTTGGGCAGGACCTTCATGCCGTATTTGGCGTTCCTCTCCCTTATCTGTTCGTCGTTCCTGCCGTTCGGGTACTGTTCGGAGACTATCAGCATGATCCCGCCCTTCCTGAGGCGCGATACCGCATGGGCCACGTCTTTCCCGAGGTCGGGCCAGAAGAAGTACGTCTCTATGGCGGTAATCAGGTCGAAGGTCTCCTCGGGGAAAGGCAGGTCGGATACGCTGGCCACGCGGGCGTCTATCCTGCCCCAGCTGTGGTAGGCCGAGTTGCGTTCGAGGGTGGCCTTCACCGATTCCTCGGATATGTCGATGCCCTCGGCGTGTGCCTTGGGGTAGCGGACGGCCAGCATGCGCAGGCAGTTCCCTCCCCCGCACCCGATGTCGAGGATCCTGCTCGGGCTGATGTCCTTCACGGCCGATATATGTCCCAGACCCCATGACGTGAGTTCGCGGTGGTGTTCGTTCATTTCCTCGATGACCTTGCGGCCCTCTTCCCCCTGCGGGTTCCTGTACTGGTCTTCCTTTGCCATTTTAGCACTTCTCTGTCTGGCCGGTCTGATGGGCGTTCTGAAGGATTTTCATGATCTGGCACTGTTCATACGAACTTCGCCGTGTAGGCGAGGACCTCGGACGCAACGGCTGCGGTGTCGGGTACGTCTCCGCGCAGGATCTCGTTCCCGGGCGATGCCGTGTCCCGGATCATGGGTCCGGACGGTGCTTCCGTGAACGATCCCGATAATAAATGCTCCTTTCCGGGCATCCTTTCGGAAGCCGTCGCCATCGTGCCATCCGTCTCGGCACGATATCTACGCGATGTATGTAGTTAAAAGATATGGTGCCAGAGGCGATCCCGGTACATCGGCCGCAACCGGGCTCTGGAATCTGCGGTTCTCCAACAGTTCCATGTCTGTGAGGAGGATGGGCCGACCGTGATCCTGTCCAGTTCCTTCATCAGAGTAGGTTTGCCGGACCTCCTCCCACGTCAGTATCTTCACGTTGCCTTTCTTTGTAAATGGTTTTATGCGATTCAGATACAGGGGTGTCCGACACATCTCACGTTTCGGATATACACGGAAAAAGAATGTGATTATTATGATTGTTTCGTTTGTACAAGGAAATGCCTGTGCCTTTTACGTCACGGCTGGGCGTGTGAGGAAACGCACGGGCGCATTCGGAGAGAACAACTCACCGACAGCCGCAGGCGGTGGCTGAACGGTCAGGAAACGGCCCGGTATCGGAGGGTGTGCACGGCACAGCGATGGAGGGAGACGTTCCGTCGCGTGTATCCGGAAGGTACGACGAACTCAACGCGGCTACCGGTCCTGTTTTCCAATGTAGGAACGTAACCAATGCAGAGAGGGTCTACGAGGGGCCCGGTCCATTCTGGCAGGGAATACAACTGGCTCAACATACAGCAGGCAAGGTCGGAAATTCTGGCCGTACTGGCACATGTCTCGCTCCGGCGGTGGCATCATCACCGTAAAGGTCCGTACCTGTCCGTCGATGTTTTATCCTCATCCGTGTCCGTTTCCCCGATCCGGTTTGTTACGATTATACATGATTAATATGGATGTATGTTTTATCAGATTTTAATCAATATGGATGTATTTTTTCTGATTTTTAATTAATATCGGTATCATTCAGCATTCCTGAGGGAACATGTTCAGAAGGACCATCGCCGACAAGATCAAGATATGCATGACTGGTCTGCTTTGATGGCCGAGGACGCACCTCCGCACCACGGTAGTAGCCAGAAGGTAAGAATGGCGCCGAGAGAGATGCACAATGCATTGAGCCAGACAAATCGGGCGCTTCGCCATAAGGCGGGGTTTCCGAGAGTTGTTTGGCAGTCTTTCTTCGCCATGTCTTGCAGATAACGGCAACTCTTAGATTCTTTCTAGGTTCTCAGACAGGTCATCAAGGACTCGTTCGAATCTCTCCCATGCAGGGATGTCAACGTGTTCTTGGATAGCTCCGGTTTCATTTCCATGGGCAGATTCAGGGAGATCGTGTGGGAGGAATCGGATGTCCGTAACGTGAACCCGAAGAAGGTCCACAAGGTCTCGTCCCAGCAGAATAAGTGCATCCAGCTTGTTGATTTCATAGCCGGTGCCGCCAGGGCTGAATCAGAACATTCCGATGACACGCTGAGAATCCTGAATGAGAAGATATCCTTTGCCTGCAGGCATTAATGGCCATCATGCGGTGACCTGTCCTACGGGTCTTATCGGGATGATTATCAATCACCCTCATCGTATTTAACCAATACTACAAGGGCATCCTTTGCCCGTAAGAATCGTCACGTCGCGGACGCACCTCCGCGCCATAGGGGGTGCCAGAAGGGTAAGATGGCGCCGAGAGAGAGATTCGAACTCCCGAGGTCAGGGACCAGTGGTTTTCGAGACCACCGCCATACCGGGCTTGGCTATCTCGGCTCGAACAGACCAAACGTTTCCTCTATTTATAATTCACAGGTTGCCCGTCAAGTTTTAAATGATGGGGTTCGATTGAGAGGGCATGACGGATACCGTATCCGAGATAAGGGATGCGAAGGCGGCGGCCCTCAGGATGGCCGTCCTGGACGGCGGCGTCAAGAGGGCGGCCATCGAGGCCATGGCGGCGGCCGTCGAGGCCAACCGCGGAGCGATACTCGAAGCGAACGCGGAGGACGTGCGCGATGCGGAGGGCAAGGTCCAGGCCGAGATCCTCAGCAGGCTCAGGCTGAACGACTCCAAGATATCGGACATGGTCTCCAGCCTGCGTGATGTGGCGGCGCTCCCCGACCCGGTCGGGGAGACCATGTCCGCCACGGAGCTGGACGAAGGCCTCGTGCTGTACCAGATAAGGTGCCCCATAGGCCTGATCGGGGTCATATTCGAATCCCGTCCCGATGTGGTGCCGCAGATAATGTCGCTCTGTCTGAAGAGCGGCAACAGCGTCGCCTTCAAGGGCGGTTCCGAGGCCGGGCGCTCCAACAGGGTGCTGTTCGGCATCCTGAGGGACGCCGCCGTCTCCGCCGGGGTCCCCGGCGAGGCGTTCGTGCTCATGGAGACCAGGGAGGCGATATCCGACATCCTGAAGCTCGACGGCTACATCGACCTGCTGATCCCCCGCGGCTCCTATTCGTTCGTCCGCTACATACAGGAGAACACGAGGATCCCCGTGCTGGGTCATTCCGCCGGCGTATGCCACGTCTACGTGGACGCCGAGGCGGACATGGAGAAGGCGTTCCGGGTCGCCCTCGATTCCAAGATACAGTACCCGGCCGCCTGCAACGCCGCGGAGAAGCTGCTCGTCCACTCCGCCGCCGCCAGGTACTTCCTCCCCCGCATGGCCGACCTGTTCGCCGCCAACGGGGTCGAGATGAGGGTCGACGGCAGGTGCAGGCCGCACCTCCTGGGTTTCGATGCGAAGGACGCCTCGGAGGAGGATTGGTATGCGGAGTACGACTCCCGCATCATCGCCATAAGGATGGTCGACAGCGCGGACGAGGCCATCGGCTTCATAAACTCGCACGGCTCCCACCACACCGACTGCATCGTCACCGAGAACGCGGAGACCCAGAGGAGGTTCGCCAGGATGGTGGACTCGGCCGACGTCTTCATCAACGCCTCCACCAGGTTCGCCGACGGGTACCGTTTCGGCAAGGGTGCGGAGGTCGGCATCTCCACCGGCAAGATACACGCCCGCGGCCCCATGGGCATGGAGGGCCTGACCATCTACAAGTACGTCCTGGTGGGCGGCGGGCAGACGGTCGGGGAGTACTCGGGACCCGATGCGAAGAAGTACAAGCACAGGCATGTCGATTCCAAATACAGGTTGTGACGGGGCATGGACAGGAAAGGGCTGCTGGGGGATGTCGAGAGGATCGTCGTCAAGGTCGGGACCTCGTCCATAACCATGGGCGGTTCGGTGCCCTCGCCGGAGTTCATGGACGGCGTCGCCCGCCAGATAAGCGAGCTCAAGGGCAGGGGCATGGAGGTCCTCATAGTGTCCTCCGGGGCCATCGGCATAGGTCTGAGGACCATGAACGCCAGACCCAAGCCCAACGAGGTGCCGATAAAACAGGCGGCGGCCTCGGTCGGGCAGGGGATCCTGATGCAGAAGTGGAACGATGCCTTCCAGAAGTACGGGATCATCGTCGCCCAGATCCTCATCACCATGGACGACTACTCCGACAGGGACACGGTCCTGAACCTGAACAACACGATGTCCACCCTCCTCAAGTACGGTGCGGTGCCCATATTCAACGAGAACGACGCCATCTCCGTGAAGGAGATAGGCCCCGTCTTCGGCGACAACGACACCCTGTCGGCGGTGATAGCCAGCAGGGCGGACGCCGACCTGCTGGTGATCCTCTCCGACGTGGCCGGGCTCTACGACGGGAACCCCAAGGACAACCCCGATGCGAAGCTCATCTCCGTCGTCGGGAGCATAGACGAGGGGATAACGAAGGTGGCCGGGGGCCCCGGCACCAAGATGGGTACCGGCGGGATGAGGACCAAGATCAACGCGGCCAAGATATGCCGCGACGCCGGCTGCAGGATGATAATAGCCAGCAGCTCCGAGCCGGACATAATCCTCAGGGCCGTCGGCGGCGAGGACGTCGGGACCCTGTTCCTCTCGGACACGGCCATATCCAAGAAGAGGAGATGGATAAAGGCGGCCAGCCCCAACGGTTCCATCTTCGTGGACGAAGGCGCCGGAAAAGCGGTGCTGGCACATAGGTCCCTCCTGCCGGTCGGCATCAAATACGCGACCGGTACGTTCGAAGCCGGGGAGATAGTGGACATAGTCTGCGGGGACAGCGTCATCGCGAGGGGCGTTACCGATTACGGGTCGGAGGAGATCAACCGCATACGCGGCATGCGTTCGGATGCCGCCAAGGCCGTCCTGAACGGGGTCATGCCGCACAAGGACGTCGTCCGCAGCGAGAATCTGGCGATCCTCCCCTGAACAAAGGAATGCATCTGTCTGGCACATGTGTTTTACATGTTTCCCGTCTCTCGAGATTCGGGATGATAACTATAACTGCGCAAATCAGATTTCATCTGGCATGCCCGAGTTGGATCTCGATTGCGCTGGCAGACCCAAAAAGCATCTGGATATCCCGCTGTCCAAGCTGGAAGAGAAGCATGTCCTCACGATACTCTACGTCCTCAGGAGCGGTCCCATGCAGAAGACGATCCTGACGGACAGCGTCACCAATTCCTCGGACACGGTGAAGAAGAGGGTGGACCTGCTCGTGGATCTGGGTCTGGTCGTGGAGAAGAAGGAGGTCCAGAGACCGTTCAGGAAGATGGTCGCCCTGACGGACAAAGGCAGGCTCATAGCCGACCTGGTGACCCAGATAAACATGCTCATGTGACCGCCGGACGGCCGCATCTCTGCCGTCTGGGTCTTTTCAATCCATTGCCGGGGGGCCGTCTCTGGACGCACGGGGATGCCGAAACGGAATGCATGCTGCGGAGGAGTTGTCGGACCGCGAGAAAATCCGCGTCCGTTCTAAGGATGGTGGGCCCGGCCAGATTTGAACTGGCGACCTTCACAATGTCAATGTGACGTCATAACCCCTAGACCACGAGCCCAGTAAGCCACTGTAATGACTGGTTGTTATTATACTTTATGGGTCCTTTAAATATGTGGCACGGTTCCGGGAGGCGTCCAATCATAGGGTTTATTACGGTCTAGGGTGTCAGCATCCTCAATGCTGACACTCGGTATCGAGGGGACCGCCCACACTCTGGGAGTGGGGATCGTCGATTCGGATTGCAACGTGCTCTCCAACGTCATAGACATGTACAGGCCCCCTCAGGGAGGGCTCCACCCCAGGGAGGCGGCCAACCACCACGCGGAAGTGGTGGTGGGCGACATAGAGAGGGCCGCCGCCGAGGCCGGCGTGTCCCTGGGGGACATAGACCTGGTCGCGTTCTCCATGGGCCCCGGACTGGGCCCCTGCCTGCGCGTGGCCGGCACGGCCGCCCGTTCCCTCGCCCTCTCCCTGGGGGTTCCCATCGTGGGTGTCAACCACTGCATATCCCACATAGAGATCGGCAACGCGACCACCGGATGCAGCGATCCCTGCCTGCTCTACGCCTCCGGCGGCAACACGCAGGTCATCGCGTACTCGGACAGGAGGTACAGGATATTCGGGGAGACGCAGGACGTCGGCATAGGCAACATGCTCGACAAGCTCGGGAGGGACCTGGGTCTCGGATTCTACGCCGGCCCCACCATAGAGAAGCTCGCCCTGGACGGCGACAGGCTCCTGGACCTCCCCTACTCGGTGAAGGGCATGGATGTGGCGTTCTCCGGGATCCTCACCGCGGCCCTGGCGTACAAGGAGAAAGGCTGCCGCCTGGAGGACATATGCTTCTCCGTGCAGGAGACGGCCTTCTCCATGCTGACGGAGGTCACCGAGAGGGCCATGGCCCATGTGGGCAAGTCGGAGGTCCTCCTGGGCGGAGGGGTGGCGCAGAACGGCCGTCTCAGGGACATGGTCGGGGAGATGGCAAGGGAGCGCGGCGGCAGGATGTTCGTCCCCGACCGCCAGTTCTGCAGGGACAACGGGGCCATGATAGCCTGGCTCGGAAGCGTGATGCATCGGTCCGGCGTACGCATGGACGTAAGGGACACCGAGGTCAGGCAGAGGTTCAGGACCGACGAGGTCCCTGTCACATGGCGTGAGTAAAAATATATTTTACTTCTTTTCGAAGGTCTTTTTCTGTCTGCCGATGATGGAATCGACATTCTTCAGGAACTCGTCCTTCCTGTCCGTTCTGAAGGATCCGCCGGCGGCGATCCTGTGTCCGCCGCCCTCGCCTCCTACCGAGGCGCATCCCTCTCTCATGGCCTCGGAGAGGTCCACGCCCCTGTCCAGCTGGGAGAAGGTCCCCCTGGAGGAGATGTTCGCGTTCTCATCGGATGCGTTGATGCCTATGGTGGGTTTGTCCGGGTTACCTACGTAGCTCATGATCACGCCGCAGAGCATGCCGGTGAATCCCACGGCCGAACTGTCGAACCACTGTATGTTCTCCATCTGGATGATGCTCTTGCCGTCGTCGAGGGTCTTCATCGACTCCACGAGCTGCTTCTTGGACGCGGTGTCGATTTCCCTGGCCTGTTTCACGCACTCCGCGTCGCCCATGCCGGCGCCTATGCCGACGGAGGGCAGGTTCTGGCGCCCGCACGAGTTCAGGACGGAGGAGAGGATTTCGGCGTCCATGTTCCATCCGGGAAGATAGTACTTGGTCCTGACGAGCTCCTCGAGCTTCTCGCGGGACACCCCCTGCTCTATCAGTTTTATCGCGATGATCGAGGACAATCTGACCGTCTCCTCCTCGGTCAGGTCGATGTAGTCCCTGTCCTCCGGCACTCCCGCATCCTTCAGCAATGCGGACACGCCCTTCCTGTCGCCGCTTACGCCGCGCATGTAGGGGTCGGTGGAGACCAGCAGTTCGTCGCAGATCCTCCCTGCGGGGATCAGCGATCCCGGCATGGGTCTGACGAGGCCCCTTTCGACGGCTCCGTCGAGGACGAAGGTGTTGAACCCGCTCATGCCGTTGAGGTGCTGGCGGTCGCCGGCCATCCCGGCTATCGCCAGAGGGGCGAGGTCCCAGTTCCCTTCATCGAGTGCTACGGCGAACAGGAACGCCATGGTGGAACCGCATCCGGACGTCATGCCGTCGACCCCGAACATGTGGGGGTTGGCGTAGCATATCTTATCGGACGTCTCCCTCAGGGTGTGGTGGTCGAGGACCACGACGTCGCAACCGATCCTCTCCAGACGGCCTATGTAGGACGCCCCCAGGTCGGTTATTATGATGCATTCCGAGGGTGTGCTCTCGACGATGTGCATGAACTCGTCCGTGAGGGTCGGGAAGATCGTTATCCTGTATTCCTTCCCCGCACGGTGGAGAGCCTTCCCGATTATGGCGGCGGCGGATATGCCGTCGGCATCGTAGTGGGAGTAGACCTGTATGGAATTATGGCCGCGGACGGTGTCCGCGGCTTTTGAAAGAATGGAAAGTAGTTTGGACGGTAGGTCGGAATCGACCATATCGATCACTTAAGCATGAGCTCTGCGTTAGCGAGAGAGTACTTCCAGGTGGCGGGGAGGACTCCGTTCTCCTTGTAGTAGCGCTCGAGCCTCCTGATCTTAGCCTCGATCAGAGCGAGACCCCTCTTGTTGGCTACATCCTTGGGGTTCTGCTTGACGTGGCTGTTCAGGTTGATCGCGCGGACCATGAGGTTGGTGAGGTCGTCGGGGAGGACTCCCTTGACGTTCCTCTCGGCCATTATCTCTGTGACGGTCTTTCCCGTAGCGAGTTTAACGTTGGGTACGGCGTACTGGTCCCTGAGGATCATACCGATCATGGCCGGAGTGACTCCGTCCTTCGCGAACTTCTCTACGAGGTCCTCTATTTCGGTGGCTTTAAGAGGTACCCAGTCGGGGTTCTCGGTGATCATGGGGCGCTTGGAGCAAGCCTTTCCCTTTCTTCTAGTATGCATTCTTGCCATAATGAATCACTCATCTTGGCGGCGAGGCTGAGACTCCTTATCAATATAAGGTATTTAAAGATACCACCCGGGACCCGCCGGTTCCGTCCGTTCGGAACCAGTGCCGCCGTACACGGTCCTCCTCGCCCAGGGTACAGTGTCCATGTACTCCTCGCGCGGGAAGGACAGCTCTCCGGGGAGCTCGGAGAAGAGACGGGCCCTCATCTCGTGCCCGGGTCTCGGCGGACCCCTGAGGACCCCGGCGCAGACGCGGCAGTGGCCCAGGTCGCGGATCCCCACTATGTCCACCGACCAGCCGGACTCCTCCTCGAACTCCCTTCTGGCACCGTCCTCGCGGGTCTCCCCTTTGCGGACGTGGCCCCCCGGCATCTCCCAGCCACCCCTTGCGGCGTTCCAGACCATGAGGAACATGCCGTCTCTGAAGGCCACGGTGTAGATCGTATCGTCCGTATCCTCCGGTCCGCTCATCTCCTCTTCACCACTATCATCTCGTGGGAGTCTTCGAACGGCTCCAGGCTGCGGGCGTCCAGTATCTCCATCCCCCTCTCCTTCAGCCTTTCCTTGGCCCTTCTGAAGACGGCCTTCGGTGCTTCGGCGACGTCCTCGGACCTCGCCTTCACGGCGACCATCCCGTACTCGGCTCCGAACGCCTCCATGTTGTCCGCGAGTATGTCCGCCTGGTTCTTCTGTGCGACGTCCTCGTACACCACGTCGGCGGAACCCACCAGGAACCGGTACCCTGAGGGGTCGGTCGCATCGGCCAGTATCGGTATCATGTTCGGCCGGGGGGAGCAGTTGCCCACGAGCTCCCTGAACATCCTCGGGGCGAACTCCACGCAGTAGACCTTGCCGTCCGCCGCCATGTCCGACACATGGGAGGCCGTGGTCCCGCTGGAGGCCCCGAGGTAGAGGACGCTGCTCCCGCGCCGTATCGGTACGGTCCTGCCCCCGTTGGAGATGTAGGCGGCCAGCTTGCTCCTGTTCGGGTTCCATTCCCTGTACTCCCTGCCGTCCACCACGGGCGTCCTCTCCCCGTATACGCGGTGTCCCGGGGCGGCGGAGACGGTGTACAGACGCCTCCCCTCCGAGAAGACGGTTCCGTCCGAGAATTCCAGAGACTGCATGTCCACGTCCATGCATTGCATGGTATAAAAGCAGGGGGAACGCAGTCACGATGCCTCTTCATCGGATGCACCGCTCGGGGAGTGCCGGTAAGACGGTGCTCCGTGTGGCGGATTTTGCTCGGGCCGTCTGCCGGGGACAACCTTAAAAGTCACCGGAACGGTAGTCATGGCATGGAAGATATCTTGGACACGCTGAAGGCCATCGCCGATGCGGTGGTGGAAGCGGTCGGTCTCATACCCGGTCCGGAGATGGGCAGGGATGTGGAGATGGGGGCCGACGGAACCCCCACCCTGGAAGTGGATAAGGTCGCGGAGAACACGGTCTTGGATTTCATCATCAGGAACGGCGTGCCCCTCAACGTTCTGAGCGAGGAGATAGGGTACGTCGACAACGGGTTCGAGGAGACCCTGGTCCTCGATCCCATAGACGGTACCTCCAACGCCGTCGCCGGCGTGCCGATGTACACCGTCTCCATGGCGGTCGGCAGGGAGCGCCTGTCGGACATCCGTGCGGCTTATCTCCGTAATGTCGTCACCGGGGAGTCGATGTGGGCGGAGAAGGGCAAGGGGGCGTTCAAGGACGGCAGGAGGATGCACGTCAGGGAACTGGACGAGAAATCCCTCTTCATGATGATATACCTCGGCAACGACGCTGACCCCTCCGCCTTCGAGCTGGCGAAGAGGGTCAAGTCGTCCCGTTCCTACGGCTGCGCCTCGTTGGAGATGGAGCTGGTCGCGGAAGGGAGTGCGGACGGTTTCTACATGAACTCGGAGAGGTACTCCCGGGCCATCAGGGTCGTGGACATCGCCGCCAGCTATCTGCTGCTCAGGGAGGCCGGGGGCAGCGTGTTCGACCTGAACGGCGACGAGCTGGATATGCCCTTCAACCTGGAGACGAGGTCCAATTTCCTGGCGGTCTCCGATCCGGCGCTCTTCAATCTCGTGATGAAGAAGCGCACCGACGACAGAAGCGGCAGCAGGGTGTTCGGTCTGGTGGCGAATCCCAACGTTCTGAACGTGGGGAAGTACGCCAGGAGGGTCGTGGAGGCCCTCAAAGGAGAGAAAATATTATTTGACAAATCCGCAGGGGAGATCCTGGGGGAGCCCGGCATGGAGATCTGCGACATGTGGGTGGATGTCATGATAACCATAGGCGGTGACGGGACCATCCTGCGCACCCTCATGAACAACAGTGCGCCCGTGGTCGGGATCAACGCCGGCGGGGTCGGTTTCCTGGCCGAAGTCGGGGTCGACTACATAGAGGAGGGCATGGAGAGGCTCCGCAGGGGCGAGTACAACATCGATGAGAGATTCAAGCTCGACACCTCCTCCAACGGGGAGATGTACGAGACCGCCGTCAACGAAGCCGTCGTCCACACCGACTCGGTGGCGAAGATCAGGCAGTTCAAGGTCTACGTGGACGATAAACTGGCGACCGAGGTCAGGGCCGACGGGATAATCGTGTCGACTTCGACCGGCTCCACCGGCTACGCCATGAGCCTCGGGGCCCCCCTCGTCGATCCGGGGGTCAACTGCTTCGTCATCGTCCCCATGGCCGCCTACAAGTTCGCCTCCCGCCCGTTCATAGTGCCGTCGGATTCCAAGGTGACCGTCGAGTGCGTGCTGGAGAAGGGATGCCTGCTCGTCATAGACGGTCAGGCGGAGCACCCGATCGAGGGCGGCGCCAAGGTGGATTTCGTCAGGTCCTCGGAGAAGGCCAGGTTCATCAGCTTCCGTCAGGATTTCTACTCCCGCGTGAGGGACAAACTGGTGAACGCCATATGACCAGGATAAAGGGGGTGAGCGTGGATTTCATAGATTCGTTCAACGAATCCGCCAGGTCCACCTACCCGGACGAATTCATATGCCTCCACCGGGAGCACGGGGGCATCATCGACGAGCTGGTGATGCTTCCGGGGACCATATTCGGGGATTCCCATAGCATGATATTCGACTGGATGGACCCGGTGGATTTCCACCGCAGCGGCTCCGCCCACTCCCATCCGGGGTATTCCAACGAGGCGTCCGACGACGACAGGGACTTCTTCGGGAGCACGGGGGGAGTCCACTTCATAACGTGCCAGCCCTACGACAGGAGGAGCTGGAGGGCCTACAACTCGGCGGGGGAACCCATCCATCTGGATATGCTCTACGCGGACGGCACCAGGGTCGAGATGTGATCATCCGCACGATTTGATTATGTCGGTCGCCTGGTCCAGCATGGACACCAGGTAGACCTTGTCGCGGGACTCCGCATTGATCCTGAGGGCCTTCTGGTCGTCGGGGTCCTGTTTTACGAAGTAGATGCCCTCGTTCATGACGACCTTCCATCCGTCTCCTATGGAGATCTCCTTGATGTCGTAGTCCGTGATCCTCTCGATGAAGTTCTTTCCGAAGACCTCCATGTTGCCCGAGAACTTCACCTTGGCGCTCATGTTGTAATACGGGGGGAGGTCCTCCAGGATGTTCCTTATGCTCCTCTGTCCTGCCAGGCAGGAGATCACGGCCGAGGCGTATATCGCATCGGGGCAGAGGGACCTGCGGGGGAAGATGAAGGTGCCGTCGTTCATCCCGGCGAAATCCGCATTGTTGTCCCTGACGGCGGCCACCACGGCCTCGACCGAGTTATCCACCCTTATGATCCTCCGGTTCTCCGTCCCGGAGGGCCACATGCTTATGTCGAGTCCGGGCTCCCAGAAGGCATCCTCCACCACTTCCGGCGAATCGAAAGGCACCACCGCTGTCTTGGGTTTGATGTACTTCAGCATAAGTGCCAGCAGTTCCTCTCCGGTGACGAATTTGCCGCTTTCGTCCATGAGGGCGACCTTCGTCCCGTCCCCGTTGTACGCCAGACCTATGCTCCCGGTGCTGGCGTTCACGAAGTCCGAGATGTTGGCGAGGTCGGCCTTCCTTATGCCGGGTGAGCGGGGAGGCCTTCTGTCCCCGACATGGGCGTTCAGGCTTATCACGTCGGCTCCCGTCTCGGAGAGGGCGTGCGGCGCACACAGGGAGGTGCTTCCGCAGCCGCAGTCCAGGATGACGAACCCTCCGCTTTTGAGGTCCTCGCCGGCCATTCCGCGTATGTATTTTCCGTTGGCCGTGTCGTCTGCGGTTATGCAGCCTATCTCGTTGTAAGGAGGGAGGTCCGGGGCTCCGTTTTCTGCATCGTCCCAAATGGATTCGGCAGGGATGCGCGAGCCGTCCGGACGGTAAATCGTTATCTCGCTTACCGTTCCGTAGCTGTCGGGGCTGCCTATGCTGACGATGCAGTCGCATCTGCCGCCGTAGGCATAGCACAGCACGGGGACTGAGGCTATGCCGGAATCTAACACGTCGGCACCGGCCGCCGTTATGCCCGATTCCAGGGCGCTGCGCATGAGGGGGCTGCTCGGGGATGTGTCGATGCCTACCGCCACGGTTTCGAACATGGATCCTAGGCGCAGACCTATGGCCTGTGCTTTCTCAGGCGTCATATCGGATCCGTTAATCGAGGATTCGCGTCCGTTCTCCCCGTATTCCATGGCGGTAACCATAGACTGTTTGGTTTAAGGTTTTTCGGATGGATAAGAGATTCCAACGGGCCGCTTACCATACCTGTTACCTTCTACGCTAAAGCTACGGAAAATAACGGGGTCCGGCGATGGCGTACATGCTCCCCAGACCTCCGAGTTTTACGACAAAATGTGCCAGTTATCAATTTTTCAGTTCAAGAAAAATATGTGCCAGCAATAAATATTAAATATAAACGATTTGGATAATGTTTTCTGCCGTATGGCAAGTGGGATACACATGGCAATGCAGAAAATTGCAATAGAAAAGGCGAAGAGTCTCGCCAAGATAAAGGGACTCAAGCCCGGAAAAGTCAAGGGGACTTCAGGCATTCAGTTCACGAAAGGGGAGAACAACAGGCTCGATGTCATAACCTGGGACGAGTTCGAAGAGATCCTCGGAATAAGGAAACTCGCCATCTACGAGTCTGGAGGTTGGATGAAGATCATGAAGGAGTGAGGCCTCAGGGCCCCGCCCCTTCAAAAATTCTTTATTATCTCTTTTAACCATTCGATTTTTATAGTAAAAAGAGATAAGCGTCTTTGCTGCAGAGGTAGTCAAGCCTGGCCAACGACGTTAGGTTCAGGGCCTAATCCTTAGCGGTCCACGGGTCCAAATCCCGCCCTCTGCACCACTTATCCCACTTCCCCTTCGCCCCGCTATATGTCTTCGACTGTCATGCGATTTTGCGTTTTATGCGCGGGTTCTCCTGTTCCGATAGTGCCAGATCCTTATTCCATTCCTGTTGGCATAGCGGGGCGTTCGTGCGGTTCGACGCTAACGTTCAATACGAGTAAGCCTATGGAACGGACGGGGAAGCAGGATGGCGCAGACCACTCTTTTCGGGGAAGAACCCAAACGGGGGAAGACGGAGGAAAACATGCCACTGGCTGGCCGCATGAGGCCTACGGACCTTGATGACTTCGTCGGACAGGGCCACATACTGGGGGAAGGCAGGATTCTGCGCAACATGATAGAGCAGGACAAGGTCCCGTCCATCATATTCTGGGGGCCTCCGGGGGTCGGCAAGACCACGCTCGCGGGGATAATCGCCAACCGCACCAAGGCCGAGTTCGTAAGCTTCTCGGCCGTGACGGGCGGAACCAAGGAGGCGAAGGAGATAATGGCCGCCGCCGAGAAGAGGAGGCAGTCCGGGAAGAGGACCGTCCTCTTCGTGGACGAGATACACCGTTTCAACAAGGCGCAGCAGGATGCCTTCCTACCGTACGTGGAGAAGGGAAGCATAACCCTGATCGGTGCGACCACGGAGAATCCGTCCTTCGAGATCAACTCCGCCCTTCTGTCGAGATGCAAGGTTCTGATCCTTCAGCCGCTGTCGGCCGACGAGGTGTTCTCGCTTCTCAGGAGGGCGGTCGACGGGGGCAGGGGGTTCCCCGGCAGGGAGGTGTCTGCCGGAGACGACCTCCTGCGCATAATAGCGGAGTACGCCGACGGGGATGCCAGAACGGCCCTAAACACGCTGGAGGCTGCCGTGGCGGACAGTCCTTCCTCCGGCGGGCGTACGGTCCTCTCCAGGGACGCCGTCGCCGACTGCATAAGCAGGAAGGCTCTGATGTACGACAAGGACGGGGAGGAGCACTACAACATCATATCCGCCCTGCACAAGTCCATGAGGAACTCAGACCCGGATGCGGCCGTGTACTGGCTGGCCCGGATGCTGGAGGGCGGGGAGGACCCGCTGTACATAGCCAGAAGGCTCATCGAGTTCTCCGGCGACGATGTCGGCATGGCCGATCCCAACGCTCTGCTGATGGCCACGTCCGCCTTCTTCGCCTGCAGGAACATGGGGATGCCCGAGTGCCGTTACGCACTCGCACAGACGGTGATATACCTCTCCCTGGCCCCTAGGTCGAACTCGGTGGCGGTGGCCATAGACAGGGCTCTTTCCGACGTGAGGAACAGGCCGGCGGAACCGGTTCCCATGCAGCTGCGCAATGCGGAGACGAAACTCATGGAGCAGCTCGGCTATGGCAAGGGGTATCAATACCCGGAGGGGACGGAGGAGAAGATTACGAAGATGCAGTGCCTCCCGGATTCCCTGAAGGATGCGGTCTACTACAGCCCCGGGGACCGCGGCAACGAGGCATACTACCGCAAGAGACTGGAGGCGATCCGCGACTGGAAGGCGGGGAGGAGGGATGACCCTCCCGAATGATTCCCCGGCGCACGCAGTCGCCGCGAAAGGTGCCGCCGCATGCGGACCGCTGGCCAACAGGATGCGCCCCTTGGACCTGGACGGTTTCGTTGGCCAGAGGCACCTGGTGGGCGAAGGCAGGATCCTCCGCAACATGGTTGAACGGGATGGGGTGACGTCCATGATACTATGGGGTCCCCCCGGGGTCGGGAAGACGACGCTCGCCTCGATCATCGCGAAAAAGACCTCCGCCGAATTCGTGGAACTCTCCGCCGTGACCGACGGCAGCAGGGAGATCAGGGAGATCGCGGCGGCCGCCGGCAAAAGGAGGCGCAGCGGCAGGAAGACCATACTGTTTGTGGACGAGATCCACCGTTTCAGCAAGACCCAGCAGGATCTGCTCCTCCCGTTCGTGGAGGAGGGGACGGTCACCCTGATAGGGGCCACCACCGAGAACCCCTCCTTCGAGGTCAACTCCGCCCTCCTCTCGAGATGCAAGGTGTTCGTACTCAACCCTCTGGGGACGGAGGACATCGCCGAGCTCCTCGGAAGGGCGGCCAGGGACGGGTTCCCTGGGGAGAATGTAGATGTGCCAGATCAGGTTTTCCATGTCATAGCCGAGTATTCCAACGGCGATGCGAGGACCGCATTGAACATCCTGGAGACGGTGGTATCCTTCTCCCCCCGGGTCGGCGGGACGGTGAAGGTGGACGGGGACATCCTGTCGGAAAGCGCGGGCAGACGCATGGTCCTCTACGACAGGGACGGCGAGGAGCATTACAACATAATATCGGCGTTCCACGAGGGGATGAGGAACTCGGACCCGGATGCGGCCGTGTACTGGTTGGCCCGGATGCTGGAGGGAGGGGAGGATCCGCTGTACATAGCCAGAAGGCTGATCGAGGCCGCCTCCGAGACGGTGGGGCTCGCAGACAGCACCGCCCTGCGCATGGCGACGTCCTGCTACTATGCGTGCCAGGAACTGGGGGAGCGCGAATGCGCCCTGATCCTGGCCGAGACGGCCATATACCTCTCCCTGGCGCCGAGGACCAACGCCGTGCCCATGGCGATCGGCCATGCGATGTGGGACGTGCACCACAATCCCGCGGAACCGGTTCCCATGCAGATCCGCAACGCCCCCACCCGTCTGATGAAGGAGGCGGGTTACGGGAGAGGATACCAATACGCCGAGGATTCGGCGGAAGGGGTGACGAGGATGCAGTGCCTCCCGGATTCCCTGAAGGACAGGCGCTACTACGAACCGGGGCCCAAAGGCGATGAGAGGTTCTACAGGCGCAGACTCGACGCCCTGAGGGATTGGAAGGCCGGGAGGAGGAAGGACCCTCCCCATTGATCAGAGGCCGAAGAACGTAAGCGCCATGCCGACGGCTATGGCCGCGACAAGCACCAGGGCCACACCCGTCCATCTCCTGTCGCCCTCCTGCCAAAGGCATTTGATGGAGACGGCGACTCCGGCCATCGGGGTGAGGACCAGCACGCATATGCCGACGTTCAGAACGTCCTCCGGGAAGCCGAACGCGGTCATGAAGAGACCCAGCGCCATGATCCCTATCCCGAGGACGGTCCCGGCTCTGAGGATGAGGGAGGTCTGCCTGCCGAGGCGGTCGCTCAAAGTATCCCTCCCGCCTTGCAGAACATGATGACGGCTATGGCGAAGAAGACGACGGACATGTACTTCTTGAGGGACCCAGAATCGATCCTGGAGGATATCCTCGTGCCTATCAGCGCACCCACGTACGCACCCACGGCCACCGCGGCGGCGACGTCGGGGATCACGCTCCCGTGGATGAGGTAGATGACGGCACCGGAGAACGCGGTGATGCCTATCATGTAGCTGCTGGTGGCGCTCGCCACCTTTACTGGCACATGCATGTGCAGGTTCATCAGGGGGACTTTTATGGCCCCTCCCCCGACGCCGGTCATGGACGATACGACTCCTGCGACGGTGCAGAGGGCCATGCCGCTCCCGATGTTCTTCACGGTGTACTCCTGTTTCGGGGGGTCCTTCAGGGGGTCGTCGTATGCGAAGGTCATGGATGTGTTCTCCCCCCGCTCCGTGATAGTCCTTTCCGGGGAGACGGCCATCTTGAAACCGCTGTACAGCATCACGCAGGAGAATATGACCAGAAGGACGGTGTTGTCCAGGTACATGGCCGCGGCCGCACCGATTATGGCCCCTATGCAGGTGGTGATCTCCAGCATCATCCCGAGACGTATGTTGGACAGCCCCTTCCTGACGTATCCGGATGCGGACCCGGTGGACGTGGCGACGATCCCCACCAGACTCGCCGCGGTGGCCGAGGTGGCGTCCAATCCGTACAGTATCGTCAGCACGGGGATGAATATTATGCCGCCGCCCAGTCCGAAAAGCGCACCGATCACACCGGCCCCTACGGCTATGAGGAGCAGTGTGAGCAGAAGAAACGGTTCCATCGTTCCTTTCATGCGCGTGCCGTTAATATAATTGATGTTCCGGGTTCGATCCGACGGTCGCCCGTCCTATGTCAAGTATCGAAACGGACCCGTGAAAACGTCCTTTGATTTCCGCACAAGTTCACAAGGGCCACCGAGCACAGTACCGCCCAATGCAACATATTAAGAACAGTACGTCTCTGGGGAACGGTATACGCTGGGCGCAATCGCACACGGCGGACAGGTTCGGGGAGTCGATTCAATGGCAGTCTTGTTGATCAGGTACTCGGAGATAGGCCTAAAGGGAACGGCCGTCAGGATAAGATGGGAGAACCGCATGAAGGACAACCTGATGCAGATGCTGGAGCACGACATGGTGGAGGCGCTCGTCACTAAGGGCGAGGCCCGTTTCTACATCCAGACGTCCGACATCGGCAAAGCGATCCGCTCCGTCAGGAAGGTCTTCGGGGTCGCCTCCATGTCCGTGGCCGAGACCTGCCCCTCGGATGCCGGGAGCATATGCTCCGCCGTGGCGGAGTTCTCCAGGAGCCGCATGGTCCGGGGGAAGACCTACGCCGTGAAGGCCAGACGCGAAGGCAGCCAGCCGTTCACCTCCATGGACATAGCCAGGATGGTCGGCGACGCCATATGGAACGCCAACCTCGACAAGGACCCGAAGGTGGACCTCTCGAATCCGGACATAACCTTCTGGGTGGAGGTGAGGCCGAAGCAGACTTACTACTTCCAGGAGTACATCTACAGCCACGCCGGCCTTCCCCTCGGTACGCAGGGGAGGGTGGTGGCGGAGGTGAGGGACGACAGAGGCCTCCTTTCCGCCTGGCTCATGATGAAGAGGGGCTGCAAGGTCTTCGTGGACGGGGATTACGGTCTGGACATCCTCTCCGAATACGACCCGAACCTCAGGACCGTCGAGGACGGGAAGATCCCGGACAGGGCCCTGGGCATCGTGAAGGGGTTCTCCGTGAAGGAGGTGGAGGGCTTCGACCAGTCCGCATACGACCTCCCGGTCTACTTCCCGACCGTCGGCATGACGGACGGGGATGTCGCGGAGAGGGTCGCCGCCATACGTGCCGAGGCGTACGCCTCCCCGTCGAGGGACGCATGACCGTAAGGGCCTCTGTGTAATCAGATGCGATTCGGTACCGCCGCAGGCGCTTCATTTTAAACCGATGCGTATTTGCGTGTCCCATGGCCAGATACAGATGCAGGATCTGCGGTGACGTCTACGACGAGGAGAAAGAGGGTGTGAAGTTCGAGGACCTGCCCGACGACTGGGTATGTCCGTTCTGCCGTTCCCCCAAGAGGGAGTTCGTCCTGGAGGGCGGTTCCGACGAACCCGCCGCACCGGAACCGGAGGCCCCCGCCGCCGAGCCCGCCCAGGAATGCGCCGGGGATCTGGGATACGATCCCAAGCTGGTGCGCTTCGACGGCGGCCAGATGGACGAGATACATTTCATGGCTGTCAACGGGAGGAGCGTCGGGGAGGCGATGGACACCCGCATGCCCGTCCCCAACTTCGACAGGATAATCATACTGGGAGGACAGCTGGCACATCCTCCGAAGAACGAATCCGAGGAGGTCAGCATCCGTACGGTCATAGGGAAGAAGGCGAAGCACCCGATGGTGATCGAGTCCCCGGTCTACGTGTCGCACATGAGTTTCGGTGCGCTGTCCGGGAGGGCGAAGATAGCCCTCGCCAAGGGTACGGCCATGGCCTGTACCGCCATGTGCAGCGGCGAGGGCGGGGCCCTCTACGACGAGATGAAGGCGTCATAGAACTACATCTTCGAGTACGTGCCGAACAAGTACAGTCTGTACGACGAGACCTTCAGGAGATGCGCCGCCGTCGAGATAAAGATAGGTCAGGGGACCAAGCCCGGGATGGGCGGGCATCTGCCCGGGAACAAGGTCAGCCACGTCATGGCCGTGATGAGGGAGAAATCCGAAGGGAAGGACATCCTCAGCCCCTCCAGATTCTCGGAGATATCCACGCCCGAGGACCTCAGGGAGACGGTCTCGATGCTGCGCAAGAGGAGCGGAGGAAAACCCATAGGGGTGAAGATAGCCGCCGGGCACATAGAGGACGACCTGGAGTTCATATCCGAATCCGGATGCGATTTCATAACTATAGACGGCAGAGGCGGGGCCACCGGCTCGTCTCCGAAGTACATCAAGGACGCATCCTCGGTTCCGACCGTTTACGCCCTCTCCAGGGCCAGGAGGTACATGGATGCGCACGGTATGGAGCAGGACCTCGTCATAACCGGGGGTCTCCGCACCAGCAAGGACTTCGTCAAGGCCATCGCCATGGGGGCCGATGCCGTGGCCGTGTCTTCGGGACCGCTCATGGCTCTCGGCTGCCAGAGGTACAGGATATGCGACAGCGGCATGTGCCCCATGGGCATAGCCACGCAGGATCCGGAGCTAGAGAAGAGGCTGGACATAGACATCGGTGCCAAGAGGGTCGCCAACTACCTGAACGTGACCGCCGACGAGCTCCGCTCCTTCGTCCGCATCACCGGACACGACGACATCCACGACCTGTCCCTGGACGACCTCTGCACCGTGGATTCTGACATAGAGCGCATCACTGGGATAAGGCATGCCTGAGTCTGCGATGGCTCCGTGAGAGGAGTAAAAAAACATTTTACATTATTTTCTCATACGATTCATATGCATTTCCCGAGGTACTCCGGCCAGTTCTCCTTCCCGAGGAACGATGCCTCGGTGTTCTCCTCCATCCTCAGGTACAGCCTGTAGGGGACCGACAGGGTGAACTTGTCATGGTCCACGAATCTTCTGGCATAAAGGTCCGTCATCCCCAGCACGGCGTGGGGGTCGTCGGACTCCCCCTCCGCCCTCGGCAGGGCGTATATCTGCTGGCAGGCATGGCCGTAAGGCGACACCATGGCCGGACCCGGGGTCCGTCTATCGAAACCGGCGAGGATCGCAAGCGCCGAGATCCTGGTCGGATCCGCTATGAACACGACGACCTCTATCGGTTTCTTCTCCGCCATGGCCTCGTCCAGGTCCTGGAAGACGATCGCATCCTCCCCGTCCCCGTAATCCTTTATGCCGTCCAGCTGCAGCATGGCCGCTTCCGGGCATACGAAATGCCTCCTTCCTCCGTGTTTTGACTCGGCATCGCCGTCCGCGGACAGATTGCGGGAGGAGCGCATCCTGTCGGGTATGCCGCCGAACCCAAGCCCGCTGAGGGCCCCCTTGCAGCGGATATGCTCCCTGTCGGCGGCGCACTTCACGCCGGTCCTGGCGCATTTCATCAGGAGGGACGGTATGCAGCAGTCCGCCGACGGAACCGATGCACCGTCGGGGATGGAGCGTTCGCGGTATACGGCCACCGGCCGGGTGTTGAGTCTGAGGGCATCTGTCAGGCGGCTCATCCCGCCTTCCAGGGCGGTTTCGGTATTAAATCCGTTGCGAGACGGACCGTGTGGGAATGTGTGCAGAAAACACCCGTCCGTCTCCGGACGGGTTAAATGGTTTGAAGGAACCGCCGTTCAAGGCGGGAGTGACTTCAGTTGTTCCTGTTGCCGTTGGCGGCACCGGACGGCCTGACTTTCTCAGCACCGTGTCCCTTGTTCCTGAGTCCGCGTCCCTTCTTTCCGGAAGAGGTCAGACCGCGGTATACACGGTTCTTGTGCTTGTTGTCGCAGATCCAGTTGATCTTGGGATCGTGCTGGATGACCGGGCATCCGGGGTCGACGAGTATGACCTCGTACCACTCGTGCTGTCCGTCCGCTCCGACCCAGTAGCTGTTCAGAACCTCGAGGTTCTGGTATCTCTTCTGGGTCCTCTCTTCGGCGATGCTCTGGAGGGATTTGCTGACTATGAGCTGCTCCTCTCCCTTCCTCTTGGCCCTCCTTCCGGACTTGATCTGTCTCTTCTGGAAGGCTCCCTTCCTGACCTTCGCCCTTACGAGCACGTATCCCTGCTTGGCCTTGTAGCCGAGGGCCCTTGCCCTGTCGAGCCTGGTGGGTTTCTCGATGCGGAGGAAGTTCTCCTCTCTCCTCCACTGGATCTTCCTCTCCTGGTTGAGGGCTTTCACGTAGGTCTCGGAACTGTTCGCCCAGGCCTCGGAGATGTACTTGTACATGCTCTTTCCCTGAGGAACCTTCTTCTCGGTGGGTTCATCTGCCATTTTATCACCTTTTCGGATTCGCCCCTACGGGGTACATTTCCGCAGAGTCTTATGACTCCGTAAAATCCGCAGATGTGAAATTCGTATATAAACCTGTTATCGGACCGAGGCCCCCGGGACGGGAGATCCCCCGCCGCGTCACATGAAGCTGTCCAGGGACACGGTCCTCGGCTTCTTCTTCCCGGTGCCCTCCTCGGGCGTCTTCCTGACCGTGTCATGTCTCGGGGCTGGCGTCCCGAAGGCGCTGTCGAAGAGCGTCTTCTGCTGGGAGCCCATCATCAGGTCCGCCTCCGTCCATCCGAAGGCCTCGGTGATGCGCGAGGCCATCTGCGCGAGGCGTCCGGCGTAGTAGCGGTAGTCGGGCCTGTGCCCGAAAGGCACGCCGCTTATGTAGGGCTCCACCTCCTGCGGCACGGCGGAACCGTCGGTGACGATCCAGGAGATCTTCATCCCCGGGATGAAGTTGTAGCCCAGGTCCATCATCTTCCTGGCCGCCCGCACGTTCGCCATGCGCTCCGGGTTCTCGTAGGCGTCGAGGCCCCTGCAGGTACGTGATATGACGAGGTCCTCGGCCGGGACCTCCCCCGACAGGACCCTGCGTATGGAGTCCTTGACAAGTGCCAGCGCCCCGTCCTGGTCCTCGTCGAGGATCCTCTCGAACAGCTCCGTCAGCATCCTGCTCTGGAGGTCGAAGGAGTCCGAGCGGCGTATCTCGTACCCCCTCACCAGCAGGTCATCGTGCTCCTCCGGCCACACTATCCTGCCCACGTACCTCTTCTTCATGCCGTGGGAGAAGAGGGGCTCCATGAGCTTCTCGAACTCCATGGTCATGCCGTTCCTGGAGAAGCGCTCCGACTGCCCCTTGCCGAACCTCACCGCCCCCTCCACGTCGTGCTCCGGCGACAGGACGAAGACCGAGTCCGTGTCCCCGTATATCACGGGATGCCCGTCCTTCTCCAGGTCCCCTATGATCCCGGTGATCCCGCCCCTGGCGAAGGCCGTTATGGATGCGCCTATGGTCTTGTCGGTGAAACGGTAGAAGTCCGAAGCGAACACCCCGTAGAAGGTGTTCATGACGATCTTGACGGCCGCCTGCAGTCCGTCGAGGTAGTTGTGCTCCACGGGGTCCGCGGCGGCCTTCATCCTCTTCTTGATGGAGTCCCTCTGGGTCATCAGTCCCGACAGGATCCCGGGGAGGATCCCCGCCTTCCTCTCGGGGGATGCGTACCTGGCTCCCGAGGGCGACACTATCTCACCGTCGTCGCAGAGCGTGGTGAAGCAGATGTTGTTGGCTATGATGAGGGAGGGGTACATGGATTTGAAATCCAGGACGACGACCCAGTGGTACAGTCCGGGTTTCATCGAGTGGACATACCCTCCGGCTATCTGGTCGTCCCTCTGGGCCTTCCTCCTGCCGCTCATCGGCACCCCGACGCCCCTCCGGTCCGCCGCACGTATGAGCAGGGAGTCGGCGAGCGTGGACGTCCCGGAGACCAGGACGTCCTCCACCGGGAGTTTGGAGACGGCCGCCAGGTCCATCCCCTTCCTAATGGTCTCCACGGCGAGCAGTATGCGGAGAGCCAGATTGGCATCCTGGGTGCAGTACTCGATCACGCGTCCGCGGTTCCCGGCCCATTCCTCGTCCATGTGCTTGGGGTCGACGTCCAGCTTCTCCTCGCCGAGGATCAGCTTGGCCACGGCGTTGAGGGTCTCCTGTTTGGGTCTGATCTCCTTCTTCACGGCCCACCAGGCGTCGGTTATGAGCCTGCCCTTGACCCGCCAGAACCTCTCGCTGAACAGTTTGGGCTGTCCGCGGTCCCTGCCCCAGGGGAGGGCGTCCCTCATCTTGTTGTACTCGGCCCTCTCGATGATCTTCCTTATGTCGTAGTTGTCTATGTTGTAGCCGGTTATGACATCCGGGTCGGTCCTCTCGACCAGTTCGGCGAACCTCCTGATGATGTCCTTTTCCTCGCCGTATATGGGATCGGGGGTGGTGAACGTCCCGCCCTCCTCCACCCTGGAGCAAATGCAGTAGATCGTCTGGTCCGTGATACTGTTCTCTATGTCGAAGGACAGGAACCTGAGACCGGGGTCGAAGGATTCTATGTTCTCGAAACTACCCATCCTTATCCTGATGTCCGTGCAGTAATCCAGGTCCGCGTCCTCCCCCGTGACGCGTATGCAGGATCCCATGTCCGTGTCGTAGATGTAGCGGTCGTGGTACTGTATGTCCCCCGCCAGCACCGTGTACCTCTGTGCCAGCCGGTTCCTCAGCTGGGGGACGGACCAGGGGTTGCCCATGGTGATCTTCAGGCAGTCGTGCTTCCTCCCCCTGTACTCGAGTTCCGTATGTGCCAGATCGAGGATTTCCTTGTCCTTGCGCAGGCTCTCCTCGGTCGTCTTGTCCGGGTCGACGATGAAGAAGTACGGTCTGAAGCCGTATACGGCGATCAATATGGACTTCCTGTCGCGGGTCTTGCCGAACAGCTCTATGTACGGTTCCCCCTCCCTGTCGCTGGCATAGGATGCGCTCAGGAGTCTGACGTCGTATGTGCCGGCCATATGACTCTCACTTGTTGGCGACGATCCTTATGATGTCGCCCGGTTCCAGGACGTAGTCCGCGCCCACGGTGCGTTTCGTTCTGCAGTTGACGGCCCGGATGAACTTGTCCCCCAGGTCGGTGTGGATCCTGTAGGCCAGGTCCTTGGCGGTGCTCCCCGCCGGGACCAGGTGGCAGTCCGGCAGCACGCGTCCGAAGTGGTCGCAGAGCTTGTTCTCGTCCTCCACCGGGAACACGGGGATGTAGTTCAGGGTCTTGTACACGGCGTCCTCCAGGCACGTCTGCACCCCGGTCCCCCCGTGCTTCTCCATGTTCTCGCGCATGTAGCCGAGGGCCTTCCGCTGGGCCTCGCTGAGGTTGGCGCCTTCTCTGATGGCGAAGGTCCTGTCCCCCGGCAGGTATTCGACGATGCCCGCCTTCTCCGCCTTCTTGAGTGCCAGCTCGGTCTCGGCCATGGTGGGTACCGCCCTGTCGCCCAGTGCGGCCACGGCCCCCAGGTTCTTCTCCGGTGCCACGTCCGCCTTGTTCATGGCGATGATCATCGGTTTGGCGATCCTGCGTATCTCGCCGCACAGCCTGAGCAGGGATTCGTCGTCCCAGGAGGTCGGGTCGGCCGGCAGAGGCGCCTTCTCCAGGGCCGTCTTGATCTGGCCCTCCGTGATCTTGAGCCCGTTGAGTCTCTCCGCCAGTACGGCCTCCGGCTTGCTGCCGGTCATCTTCGCCTGTCTGGCTATCTTGCCGAGACCGTCCTTGACGATCTCCCTCATCCAGCAGTCTATCTCGTGTCTCAGGAACACCACGTCCTCGGTCGGGTCGAACTCCCCGATCTTCCCGGGCACCCCCTCTATGTTGGTGCCGCCGCTGGCATCGACGACGTTGATGAGGGCGTCGGCCTGCCTGAGGTCGTCGAGGAACTTGTTGCCGAGTCCCTTCCCCTGCCATGCGTCGGGGACCAGGCCGGCCACGTCGAGCAGGTCCACCGGTATCATCCTCGTCCCGTTGATGCACAGGGAGTTGTGGGGGTTGCAGGTGACGCCGAGCTGCCTGCACGGGCACGGGTACCTCACATACCCCACGCCCTTGTTCGGTTCGATGGTCGTGAATGGATAATTGGCGATTTCTACGGGCGCCATGGTGGCCGCGCCGAACATCGTAGATTTTCCGACGTTAGGTTTTCCGACGATGCCGATTTGCATGTAATCGCCTCGGTCTATGGAATGGTTGCCCTTATAGGTTGGGATGGGCCGCCGCCGCACGGGTCTTCGATTCCCAGACCGCATCCGCTATCTCCGCGATCTCCACCGGTCTCAGGCTCTCGATGCGGGCGTCCGCATAGGGGATGCCCTCGGCCGAATCTATCATCCTGGCACCTTTGAGGGAGGTCCCTATCTTCTTCCTCCGGTGGTCGAAGCACACCCGGGTCACGTCGAAGAAGGTCTTCTCGTCCCTGACATCGAAGGGTGCGGGACGGGGGACGATGGATACGAGGCACGAGTCGACCTTGGGCCGGGGGTTGAACCTGCTGCTGGGCACGTCCTCAAGTATCCGGCACTCCGCCCTGTAGAAGAGATTGACGGTGAGGCGGGAGTAGTCGGGGCTGCCGACGTCGGCGACCATCCTCTCGGCGAACTCCTTCTGCACCATGACGACGGCCTTCTTGAACGGATGTTCCAGAAGCTTGAAGATTATGGGGGTGGAGACGCTGTAGGGGAGGTTGCTGACGAACCTGTCGAAAGGGGGGAAGGGGACCTTGGTCGCATCCCCGCGGATGAGCGTCAGACGGCCGCCGTAGGTCTTCTCGATGTAATCGGCGAGGGCGTCGTCCAGCTCTATGCAGGTGAGGCTCCCGGATACCTCCGCCAGCCTCTGCGTGAGGATCCCCAGCCCCGGCCCCACCTCGAGGACGCGGTCCCCGGGCTCTATCCCGGCGTACCCGACGTGGCGGTCGGCGACGCGCCCGTCGGTCAGGAAGTTCTGTCCCCTGCTCTTGCTGGGTCTCACGCCCGTCTCTGCTATGAGACGGCCCGTCTCGCTCATCTGAGTACGAACAGGTAGCGTTTCCTGTTCGGGTCCGTGATCTCCAGGATCACGCGCGCGGCGATGAGCTTCTCCGGGCTCTTCACGCCCGGGACCCTGGCCGCAAGGTCCGCGTATCCCTTGAACGGTCCGTTCTTCGTCCTCTCGTCGAGGATGGCCAGCATGGTCTTCTTGCCGAGTCCCGGAAGCTCCTCGAGGAGGTGCTTCTTGATGGTGACGGGTCCCGCTTCGTTGTAGAACCTTATGAAGCGGGTCTCGTCGGCCTTGACTATGGTCTCGACGGAGTACTCCAGTTCGGAAGAGGCTATGTTGGAGAGGTCTTCGTATCCGATCCTCCTCTTCACATGGTCTATGGCGGACCTCTTGGATCCGTCCTTGCCTATGTACACGCGGTCGCCTATGTTCACGGCCACCCCGGGTTTGGCCACCAGTTCGAACAGCTTGAACTCGTTGTCCCCGAGGGCGTAGACGACAGGCTCCTTCTTGTCGAACTTGCTGACGCTTGTGCCCTGCGGTAGATAATCTAGAACGTATGCGTATTCTTCCATGGTCGGTTCCTCCTCTTCAGAGGTAAGGGGCTACGATGTCGAGGATCTGGTCGATCATCTCGGCATCGAGCGGGCGTACGAGCCTCTCCTTCGCACAGAGGGCGCGTACGTCTGCAGGATACTTAGGAAGGATGTCGGCGATCTTTACCGCCAGCGCAGGTTTGTCTGCGAGGAAATCGAGCTGGAGGAGCTTGGACACAATCTCGTCCGCCTGCTCCTTGGTGATGTAGCAGACGTCAGTCGCCTGGGCTAGAGCATATTTCTGCATCGGGAGGAGCTCCCTTTTGTTGTTCTCCGCAGTCAACATGTCCCTTACTTCTGCCAATGAAACGTACTGTCCGTCAGTCATGCTACTCCACCCGCTCTGGTATGTGAATCGGTTTACTGAACTGCCTTCACGAGGTGCTCGGGGCGGGAAACGACGACCTTGGTCTTTCCGCCGACGTTGACGCTGACCTCGTACGCGGTTCCTCTGCTGCCGGTGACGACACCGGTGAGTCCGTGGAACCTGGAGTGCGGCATTCCCTTGTGTATGGAGGGGTCGATTACGATGTTGACCTTCTCTCCCTCTTCGAAAGTCTGGAATCCCCTGGTGATGGGGGAAAGTCCCCTGGCCCTGGGCTTCTTCTTCAGAAGCTGGCGGGTTTTGGATCTGAATCCTCTGGATCTCTGCATTTATCTCAATCCTCTGATTGGTTTCGAGCGGTTCGATGGACTAACCTAATCCTATCGCACACTCGATTATAGGTCGAGGCTATCGGCTCTTTGTTTATTAACCTTGCTGTCTCCGAACGCCGTTTTGCGGGCGACGGATTCAGTCTTCCCGGAAATCTATCTCCTGGACGTCCAGCAGGTCCACCCTGCACTGGGCGCCGTAGGCCTCGGAGAAGTTGGGGACGGTCCTGCCCTCGTCGCCGGACACGAACTCCTTGATGTAGGTGCCGGACTGGGTCTTCAGGACGAGGTCGAAACTCTCGTCGGTGATGTTCTCGGCCCTGACCCAGTAGACCGTCCTCTTCCTGACCAGGTCCGCCCTGCGGTGCTCGACGCGCTGCGGGGTGCGCTGGTCGAGGGCCACGTCCACGAACCCGGCGGCGGTCGCCCTGACCTTCTCAGGGTCGATCCTGCCCTCGCAGACGACCTTGGCGCGGTAGGTCTTGTCGGGGTCGGACTCCTTGTACATGGCGACCGCGGAGCGGGGTACGAAGTGGAGTCCGCGGTACTGTGCCAGTATGCCGTCGTTGGCCCTCGATTCCAGTTCGTCGAGGTCGATGTCCCTCCTGCGGGGCTGGCTTATCTCGATGACGAACGGGCGTCCCGTCCCGAGCATGCACGCATCGATGTCCTCCCTCCCCATGCCGTGGAAGAAATGCTCCTGCCCGCCGGCCATCTCCAGTGCGATGTCCCCTATGATCTCCTGTACGGAGGTCATGTACATCTTGCCCGTCCCGTGGCATCTGGGACATCCCTTCCCGTGGCATATGCGGCAGGGCCATTTGGTCTGGGGGATCTCCCTGCTGAACTTGTTGTAGCGCCCGGCTATGAAGAGCGGGGCGCAGTCGAGGGTCACGTCGGCGAAGCGAGTGTCGACGCACGCCACCACCTGCGGTTCCTTGAAGTCGACGGCCCTGTTGATCAGCGGCAGGGCAACCTTGCCGATCTCCCGGTTGAGTTCGGTCTTGAGGGGTTCGGCCGTTTCCTCGAGGCCGTACTCCGCTATGATCTCCTTCTCCCTGCGGGCCTGCTCCGGATCTATCCTGCATCCGACCAGGAAGTTGTCGGACTCCACCGTGTTGACCTTGTCGGCCACGGCCTTGGCGAAGCGGGGCACCATCTCGAAGACGTTCTCGCAGAGCGGGCAGATGTCGCCCGCCTCCGCGGCGGCTCCCTCCTCGGCCAGCGCGGCCCTTATCATGCGTCCCCTCTGCTCGTCGGTGAGCCTCTCCCCGAGTTTGGCGAACATCCTGCCGAGGCAGTGGTCGCAAAGACCCAGCTGTGCGAGGGGCCGTCCCTTCCCCAGTATATCCCTGACCCATTCTTCCATGAGGGCGCCTCAGAGGTCGAATCCCATCTCGGCTATCCTCAGCTTGGGGCGCTGGGACTCGAGGTAGTGGTATACGGTGGAGTGCTCGCTCCCGTGGAGGAGCATCTCGACGGCGTTCTTCGCGATGGGCAGGCTGATGGAGTTCCCTATTATCGAGACGGTGTTGCCGTAGATGCACATGTAGACGTCGGCGAGGTCCTCTATGAGTTTCCTCGTCTTCCCGTCCTTGCCGATTATGCGGCCTCTGGCACGTGTCACCTGGCTCTGTCTGTCGCCGACGGCGTCCTTGATGTCTATGGTCTCGAGGTACATGTCGTCGTCATCGAGTATCTTCATCGCCTTGTCCGGGTTGAAGCCCCTTCCGACCGCCTTCACGACGTCCATGATCTTCAGGGCGTTTATCGGTTCCACGCCCTCGCCGTCGTCGTAGATCAGGACCTCCCCTTCCTTGTCGACCCTTATCCTTATCCCTGTTCTCTCTTCGAGGAGCTTCTTGGACGCTCCCTCCTTGCCCACGAGGGCCCCCACGCGGTCGCCCGGTATCCTGATGGACCTCATTCCTCTTCCTCCTCCTCGTCGTCCTCGTATTCGTCTTCCTCGTCCTCGTAATCCTCTTCGTCGTCTTCCTCGTCCGGCGCGAAGCATTCCTCCCTGATCTTCTCGGCATCGACCAGGTCCGCGCCCCTGTTCCCGAAGAACCTGTTGATGTTGGCTATGTCCCGGTCGAGCAGCTCCTTCGCATTGTAGAAGTCGGACGTCATGGCCTGCCCGACGTCTATCACGACGGGTTCGCCGTCCTCCATCAGGATGTTGTACTCGCTGAGGTCGCCGTGTACGAGGTGGGCGTCCCTCCAGCCGTCTATTATGAAGGAGACGACCTCGTCGTAGGTGTCGGTCGGGTCGTCCATCTCCGCGGTCCTCAGCTGCGGGGCGGGACTGGTCTCGTCGCCTATGTACTCCATGAGGACGCAGTTCTGCATATGCGCCACCGGTTCCGGCACCGGCAGCTCGGCCTCGTAGTACCTCTGCAGGTTCCTGTACTCCTTGGAGGCCCAGGCGTAGATGAACTTCCATCTGTTGCCGGTCGTCCCCTTGAAACGGGGGTCGCCCTCCACGTACTTCGCCACTTTCTTGAACGTCGATGTGGATGTTCTGTAGATTTTGAGGGCCAGGGGGTCGCCGTCTTCGTCGGTGGCGTAGAAGACGTTGCCCTCCTTCCCTGTGGATATAGGGTAGTGGACCTTGTCTATCAGCCCTTTCTTCATGAAGTCGTATATCGTCATGAGGGTCTTGCGGTCGAAGACCTCGCCCTCGGTCTGATGTTCGTCGCCTGTCCTGTTGGTCTTGAGGGCATCTATGCGCTTCTCGAGGAAGGCGTATTTCTCGTCGTATGAAGGTGCGGGCATCGGATACCTTTTCAGAATATGTCGAGGTTCTTCGGGATCTTGTTCCTCTTGCTGAGGTTGACGGCCTGGGTCTTGGTGTATCTGAACCTGACGTCGCATTTAGACGGCTCGAAGTCCCAGACTGCCACGATCAGGAGGTCGCCCTCCCTGATCCACATCCTTTTCTTGATTTTCCCGGGGATGCGTCCGACGCGGGACTGGCCGTCCTCGCACATGACTTTGATCTTGCTCGCCCCGAGGAGCTGGTCGGCTATGCCGAACATCTCCCCTTCTTTGATATTGGGCAGACGTACGCGGGTTACGTCCTCTTCGGTGCTTTCAAAGGGTCCATCTACCATATAACATCACTTTTCCCGTCCATGCGATTACGTGGTTTATAAAGTTTTGTCCTTTTTTATAGGGAATTATGAAGGGCTGGTCATTCAACGGGGGTTCGGCGGTCGTACGAGGGCCGTGATAACAATGTTTTTAAATCAATCCCAGTATAAGACCGCTTACTGCTCTAGTAGTGTAGCGGCCAATCATCCGGCCCTTTCGAGGCCGGGACCCGGGTTCGAATCCCGTCTAGAGCACCTTATTACATCAAAACCGGTGCGGCGGACCCTGTTTTCCCGCATCCGTTCGGACTTTCGCGGAGGCGCGCTTCCTCCTGAAGGCGTCGCTCCTGGCGGATATCTCCCCCACGTTCTTGCGGGTGACGCGGTACACCTCCGGCAGCTTCCTCGGGTTGAGTGCCAGCATCCTGTCCATGAGGTTCCTGTCGGGGCAGCTCGCGGTCCTGAGGTACTCGCGGTCCCAGTTGTCGACGAGGTCGAACACCCCCTGTATGCCGGTGTTGTAGAACTCGGCGGCCAGCACGGCCGCGACGGTGCAGTCCTCCGATATGACGGCCACGTTCGCCCCGTGCACGGCGAACTCGCTCCCGTTGAAAGCCAGCGACAGGCCGTTGCCGTCCCTGACCAGGTCCATGACCTGGTAGTCGGTGAGCTCGCCCCCTATGTAGGCGGTGCCGTCGAGCTCCACCTGCGTGGTCTTCCTTATGTCGAGCAGCGTGTACGCCTTCTCGTTGGCCCCCACGGCGGCCGTGTCGGATATGATCCTCGCGGCCGCGGTCCCGCTCAGCCTGTTCAGGAACACGTCGTCCAGGGCGGCGATCATCCTCGTCTCCGCCGAACTGAGCTCCAGGGGGACGTTCAGCTCGTACTTGTCCCGCGGCATGGGGAGTTCCACGACGTTCTTGGCGATGGCGCGGAGCTCCCAGCATTCCTGGCGGGACATCTCGCATGCGCGGTCGCTCAGGTCCAGGCCGGTGGATCCGGCCGCCATCCCGGGCACCTCGAGCTTCTCGCACAGGGCGTCCACGGCGTGTTCGTACATGCAGCTGTTCATGAAGACGGGCATCACGTCCGCCAGGTACTTCGCGGTCTCCCTGGCCCCTTTGGCGGGGACGAGGTTCCGGCGGTAGAACTCCATCACGTCGTAGTCCGCCACGTCGAACGCCTTCAGGAACGGGGCCACCATGCTGACGGCGTCCGTTCCGCGGCTCTGGTCGTTGCGGTTCAGGACGTACGACGTGACCAGGCTGTACCTGTCGACGAGGTCGTAGAACTTGCCGCCGTTCGGTATGAACCTCTCGCACAGGTCCCTCGCCAGGTTGCGCGCGGTCAGGAACCCCTGGGGCTCCAGCACGGTCTGCTTGTCGTGCATGAGTCCCAGATCCGCCATCGGGTTGACTTCGTCCGGCATCTCAGATCGCCCCGTCCACTTCCGCGGAGAGGTTGTAGGGGCCGTCCAGCATCCTGCCGTCCCTCCACAGCCTCTTGTCCCTTATGACGACCTTGCCCTCGGCGAAGAGCCTCACCGTCTCGACTATCAGGGGCAGCTCCCTCCTGGAACCGTCCTCCCTTATCCTGCGGAAGAGCGGTTCGTCCTCCCCCTCCTCCTCCCTTATCTGCTCCAGGCTCTTGGTCCTCAGCTTCTCGTGCATGGAGTCCCACAGGGCATCGTAGTCGCCGCCCCTGATCGGGAAGCGGCAGTAGGTGAGGGCGTCCCCCCTGTCGTGCTCCTTGGTGCATATGTGCATCATTACGCCCTGTTCCGCGGCGTCCTCGCCGATGAGCTGCCATATGACCTCCTGCCAGGTGCCCTTCGGCCCGGTGGGCAGGGCCGGGTGCAGGTTCATCATGTCGTAGGCGTCGCAGGTGTCGTCGTCCATCCACAGCATGTATCCGGCCAGTATGCCCAGGTCCATGCCGTATCTCCCGGTCTCGGCGCGGAGGACCTTGCCGTACTCCCTGCCCCAGGCGGTCTCGTCCTCGGCGCGCAGCTCCGGCATGAACTTCTTCCAGGAGACGGCGACGACGGGGATGCCGTATCCCTTCGCCATCTCGAAGAACATCTCCCTCTGCTCCTTCCGGGAGTTGGGGGTTTCCGTGTTGTCCCAATTGCAGAAGACGAAGGGGATCTCCACGTCCAGTCTGCCGGCGAGCTTCTCGTCCATGACGGCCTTCAGAAGGTTGCGGGAGCCCGGTCCCCTACCGGTGGAGAACCACCCTAATTTCAGCATGCTACATGGGATGTTCAACAATCATTTAAGGAATTGCAGGGCGAACCCGGTCTCCGGGGTCCGCGGGAGGACCTGGTCCAGATGATGCTGGCAGGCGGAATCTGTAATCCTTTACAATGTAAGGGCCGTTCCAACTGCTCCCATTAAAAGCACAGTGTGCGATTTCAGTTACGGTGAACAAAATGGACTGCGAAGAGAACCAGTACAGTATGCCTACCATAGGACAGGACGCACCCGCATTCAAAGCGGTGACAACCCAGGGCCCGATCAGCTTCCCGGAGGACTTCAAGGGGAAGTGGGTGATCCTCTTCTCCCACCCCGCGGACTTCACTCCGGTCTGCACGACCGAGTTCATGACCTTCGGGCACATGGCGGCGGAGTTCGAGGCTCTCAACACCGCCCTCATCGGACTCTCCATCGACTCCCTCTACGCCCACATCGCCTGGCTCAGGAAGATCCAGGAACTCGAGTGGAAGGGCATGAAGAAGGTCGAGGTCAAGTTCCCCCTCATCGAGGACATAAAGATGGACGTCGCCAAGAAGTACGGCATGGTACATGCCGGACAGTCCAACACGCAGGCGGTCAGGTCCGTGTTCTTCATCGACCCCAAGGGGAAGATAAGGGCCATCATCTACTACCCCCAGTCCCTCGGAAGGAACTTCGACGAGATCAAGAGGGTCATACAGGCTCTGCAGAAGGCGGACGCCGACATGGTCGCGACCCCCGCCGACTGGAGACCCGGAGACGACGTCATCCTCCCCGCCCCCGGATCCTGCGGCACCGCCAAGGAGCGCGTGGAGACCAAGACCGAGGACAAGTACTGCCTCGACTGGTTCCTCTGCTTCAAGAAAGAGAAGAAGTGAGTCCAAACGGGCCGGGTCCGCCCGGCCCTCAACAACCTTTTTCGCGGATCGGGTCCGCATTTTCTTTTCGGTCTCGGATTCCGCTCCCCCCATATCGCCGCAGGCTTCCGATTAGGTGAGCGGCGGGGCTCAGACATCGAACAGCACGGTCACCGACGGTTTCTCCCTGTCTATCTCCATCATGTGGTAGGTGACCGCCTTTATCTCCCCTCTGACGCGCATGCGAGAACGGTCCAGTTTTTCCCCCGCGCAGTCGCACGTTATCCTGGTCCCGTCTATCGATACGGAGAACTGGCACATTATGATGTTGTCGTAATCCTCGATGAAAAGCAGCTCCGAGAGAAGGGAGTACAGGGCATCCTCGTCGTCCTCCCCCTCGACCTCCACATGCATGCTCTCCAGCGGTCTGACGGACGAAAGGTCGACCGTCTGGTCGAACATCCCGTAGGCCAGATTGGCATAGCACTCCTCCAGGGTGCGCCCGTTGCCCCTTATCATCAGGTCGGCGGTGTGGTCCAGTACCTCGTACCTCTCCATGGATGGTCATCTGTGCCCGAGGATTAGTATGTTGCCACAGGAACGGGATCCGTTCCGCGGCGAGCGGACGGCTTCGGGCATTCTGAATGTGCCAGATCCAACGGTCCGAGAGGCACGGGGTGAAACGCGAACGGCCTCTGGCACATGTTCATCCGCAACATTCGCCGGAACCGTATTCGGACGGCGAGGGGGCGCTCTGTCGCCCCGTTTCCGTTCGGAAACCGGGCCTATTTTCGAAAATCGTAAAATAATATGCTGAAAATCCACGCAATCCGTCATCTTATAACGATTATTACAGGTAAAGTGTCACATTTTGAGATAATATTTAATATGTGACAGCACTAACAACGGAAACATGAGGATAACTATAGTCGGATGCGGGTCCATAGGATCCAGACTGGCTAAGGCCGCGGACGACATGGAAGAGGTCAAGAGAATCTATCTCGTTGACATAAGGAAGGACCTGGCCGACAGGGTGGCCGCTTCTCTCAAGAAGGCCATCGTGGTTGACTCCGTAGAGGACGAACTCTATCACTGCGACCTCGTCATAGAGGCTTCTTCGCAGGATGCCGCCAAGGAGGTGGCCCCCAAAGTGGTCGCCAGAGGCGTCGACATCATGATCATGTCCGTCGGATCCCTCGTGGACGACGATTACAGGAGCGTACTGTTCCAGAGCGCCAAGGAGCATGAGGCCAAGATATTCATCCCCTCCGGAGCCCTGTGCGGCGTCGACGGACTGAGGAGTGCCAGCTGCGACGATATAGACTCGGTAGAGCTCATCACGACCAAGGGACCCAAGTCCCTGGCGGACGTCAAGTACCTCATAGACAAGGGGATAGACGTCACCGCTCTGAAGGAGAAGACGACTGTCTACACCGGTCTGGCCAGAGAGGCCGTCAAGATATTCCCCAAGAACATCAACGTCGCGGCAACCGTCTCCCTTCTGGGCATAGGTTTCGACAGGACCAAGGTCACCGTCGTCCTGGATCCGGAGGCCACCAGCAACTCCCATGAACTGAGGTTCGAGGGCAAGTTCGGAAAGGCGGTCGCCCACACGTTCAATGTGCCAGAGGCCGACAACCCCAAGACTTCGCATCTCGCCGCCCTCGCCGCGATCTCCGCACTCAAGAGGATCTGCAGGAACGAGTGGATCGGGATCTGAAACCTCCTTCCCTCCTTTCTGGGTCTTTCTAACCTCCTCCCCGGCTGCATCCGCCGGGGATGAGGTCTTAATTATTTTCAGCGCATACCTGCGGTCATGGCAAGCAGAGCGGAGAGGCTCATGGCCAACGCGCCCGGGATGGACGCCATCGTCATAGCCAACGGCGGGGAGAGTTTCATCGATTCCACCTACAGGTACCTTCTGGAGCCCTCGGGCGGGGTGTTCGAGGACTGTTACATCGTGGTGAAGAAGGACGGGACCCAGGATGTCATAGTGAACGTCCTGGAGGAGGAGTCCGCCCGCACCGGCCGCGGGGACGTGAGGGTCTTCCACGACAGGGCGGAACTCGAGTCCATCCTGAAGGACTCCCTGAAGGGATGCGGCAAGGTGGGTTTCAACATCGACTCGGTCCCCTACAGCACCGTGACCGGGATAAAGAAGCTAACCGGCTACGATTACGAGATCGTCGACGCCAGGAAGGCCGTCGCGGACACCGTGGCGGTAAAGGACAGCAGGGAGATCGAAGCCATCAGGAAGGCATGCGGCATCTCGTCGCAGGTCGCCAGGGAGCTGCCCGATTACCTCTCCGAGGGGGTGTCCGAGACGGAGGTGGCGACGAGGATGGAGATGAGGATGCAGGAGCTCGGGGGCAGGGGTCTGGCTTTCGACACCATCGCCGCCTTCGGACCGAATTCCAGCATGCCGCACTACTCCTCGGCCGGTTACAGGCTGAAGCGCGGCGATGCGGCCCTTTTCGATTTCGGCTGCAAATGGGGAGGGTACTGTTCGGACCTGACCAGGACGCTGTTCCTCGGGAGGCCCCGTGCGGAACTGGAGAGGGCCTACGAGGTGGTCAGGGAGGCCCAGCAGGCCGGGTTGGACGCCTACAGGGACGGTGCGGCGGCGAAGGATGCGGATGTGGCGGCCAGGGCCGTCATAGACGGTTCCGAGTTCAAGGGGAGGTTCATCCACTCGTTCGGCCACGGCATAGGCATGGACGTCCATCAGCCCATACACGTGAGCTACAGGTCGGAGCAGGTCCTGCGTGCCGGCAACGTGGTTTCCGCGGAACCCGGCATCTATCTGCCGGGGATAGGCGGGATCAGGATCGAGGACACGGTTCTTATAACGGAGGACGGCTGCGAGAGGCTTACCGACTTCCCGCATGAGATGACGGTGGTCTGACCGGAACATCTGGGACATGCGGTTCGGATCAACCGCGCCGCAGAGCACGGCGGCGTCAGGACCGCCCCGTTCCGCCCGCCGTTTTCACATGTGTCGGTCGGCCGGCGCCGCATTTCCCGGTGCGTTATGCTCCGGTCGAAAACCGTCCAGGGGCAATTCTATAAGCCAAGACGTAATGTAGGTCCCAAGGGATAAAAAGTGGTGAGATTCTACAAATGCAGCAGTTGTGGTCACGTTTTTATCTCGGATGAATGGAACGCCTACTGTCCCCACTGCGGGGCCCATGGGTGGGATACGGACAAGGTGTTCTTCATGAAATGCAGCAGCTGCGGAAGGACGTATCTTTCGGACGGCTGGGAACAGACGTGCTCCTTCTGCGGAGCATCCGGTTGGAAGGCGGACGAGTTCCGCTTCTACATATGCGGCAGGTGCAGGAGGCACTTCGTCAGCGATCCGTGGGACCACTCCTGTCCTTTCTGTTCAGGTACCGGAACGGAAGATTGAACCTCCAAAACGTATCGTCCCAATATATACTCTGTAGATTGCACATAAACTATTGTTATATGTAGATAGCTACTTATAATCATGGATGTTCAACACGGGGGGATAGATTGCCGGAGGTGTCCGTATGAAACGTCTGAAGACCTTCATCACATCATTCGCCGCAGTGCTGTGCGTCGTCCTGGTTGCAGCGCAGTCCACAGGGCCTGCGTATGCCAGCACCAGCAGCGTAGCGGTTAACGGCAATTCGGCGGTCATGGGCTATTTTTCGATAGATCTCTATAGCGACGAGGGTCTGACCGAGGCGATCACGAGCAACGGTTTCTCCAACGGTTCCGTAGGGTACACGGTCGAATCCTCCGGAGGCCAGACCCAGTACGTGGTGGAAAGCGGTTCCACCGTTCTGAGCATGCCCGGATTGTACATGGGCTGCCGCGGGAACCTGTCTCCCGATTCCGCGGAGATATCTGTCATAGAGGATTCGGGTTTCTTCGATCATTTCGTGCTGACAATCGGTGACAAGACGTACGAGCTGTACGGTGAGAACGGCACTTTCACGGAGGTCCTCGACTGTCCGGCGGATGGTGCCGTGGTTCTGACTGGGTTCTATTCCGGAGGGGCCTACAGCGAAATCCCCAGCGTCTCGTTGGATGTGGTCTTTTCCCTGACAATCATAGGAAGCGATGCCGGCGCATCCGACACGGCCAGGGTCCCCAGCAACCCCAAGGGGCCCAAGGCGGTCTGTGCGGACAAGGGATGCACGGTCACGTTCTTCGAGCTGAGCGGTATCATCCTGGATCAGAGCCATACATCCAGCGACATCTATGTGGCCAACCCGGTGACCGTCGGAACCCACGAAGCCTTCGCCATCGTCAATTCGAACGGGAGCTCCTTCATCTCGGGCGGCGGAAGGACCGATGCGCAGGTGACGTTCAGGGCCATGGAGAAGTTCTGCATACACGTGCTCATCGACTCCAGCAACAATTCGGGATGGAGCGTGGACATCACGGTGAACATCGGCGGCAGGGAGTGCACGCTGCCCCTGTCCGGAGCCAAGGGTCAGTACGACTACTACATCGGAGCGGCGCATTCCGGCGACGGATGCTACCTCGTAAAATACGGCAGCCTGTCCGAGGTGGAGCCCTATTGGATCGAGACCGACGAACTGGCGTCCGTAGAGGCGTCCACCAGAGGCAACACCTCGGTGTCCCTGATAGTCGTACTCTTCTGAGGAGTATGCTCATACGAGCTGGACGAGGGTTATCTTCTGTCTGTCCCCAGCGGCGTCCATGTTGGAGAAGTCGCCGGCCAGTTTCCCGATCCTGATGAGCGGGAACTTCCAGACCGGTCTGCCGTCCTCCCCGCTCAGCGGGGTGGGTCCGTAGAAGATGACCATGGCGTTGACCTTGGGCCACCAGCATATGTCCCCGGCCTCGAACCTCTCCGTCTCCTCCCCGGTCAGAAGGGGGTCGACGGGGAGCTCGAAGTAATAGAGTCCGGAGACCTGATTGGTCTCCGTGGAGAATTCGGGGGAAGCCAGGAACCAGATCGCGCTGCTGATGTCGCTCTCGTCGAGTTCGGCGTGGTATTCCCCGCCCCTCGTCCTGATGAGCAGTCCGAGCATGCGATCCGGCTCCCTGAGTGTTTCAGTTCTTGCGCTGGAACAGAGCCCTGACCTCGGCTCCGGTCTTCTCCAGCTGCAGCTTGGACTCTGCGTCCATCATGGAGTGGAGGTTCTTGAGGCCGTTCGCCCATTCCTGTCTCCACTCGTTCTTGAACTCCCCGGAGTCAATCTGCCTGTAGATCTCCTTCATCCCGGCCACGGAGTCCTTGTTGATGACCTTGTCTCTGCGGGTCAGCCCGCCGTACTTGGCGGTGTTGGAGCAGACGTTCCACATGTAGGTCATGCCGCCCTGGGTGACGAGGTCGATGATGAGCTTGTTCTCGTGGCAGCACTCGAAGTACGCGACGATGGGCGGGAAGCCCTGGTCGACGAGGGTCTGGAAGCCTTCCTCGATGAGCTTGGAGAGTCCGCCGCACTCGACGGCCTGCTCGCCGAAGAGGTCTGATTTGGTCTCGTAGTCGAAGTTCTCGACCTCGAAGGTTCCGGCGCGGGTGGATCCCAGTCCCTTGGCGAGGGCGAGGGCGATCTTCTTGGCGTTCCCGGTGGCATCCTGGTGGATGGAGATGAGGGCGGGGACTCCGAATCCCTCGACGAACTGCTGCCTCTCCGCGTCTCCGGGGGCCTTGGGGGCCATCATGATGACGTCGACGTCCTTCGGGGGGACGATGAGCTTGTAGGTGATGGCGAATCCGTGGGCGAAGTCGAGGGCCGCACCCTTCTTCAGGTTGGGCTCGACGTACTGCTTGTAGATGTCGGGCTGGGTCTCGTCGGGGAGGAGCATCAGGACGACGTCGGCGTCCTTGACGGCCTTGTCCATGGAGGTGACGGTCATCCCGCCGTCTTCCTTCGCCTTCTTCCAGGAGGGTCCGTTCTCCCTGACTCCGATCGTGACGTCGATTCCGGAGTCACGGAAGCAGAGAGCCTGTGCGCGGCCCTGCGCACCGTATCCGAGAACGGTGACTTTCTTTCCCTTGAGAACGTTGAGATCCGCGTCCTCATCATGGTAAATCTTGGTGTCCATGTCAGTAACCTCTGAGCGTTGCTATATCTACGATTTATAAGTATCTTATCAGGTGGCCCGTATTCCGCTACGGTCCCGTATGCCTGAAACGGGGCGGCCGTACCGCCCCGCCGGCATCAGAACTTGCATCTCCCCTTGATCGGTCCGAGGTCGGGGTTCGGCGGGAGCATGGGCAGCACATCCTCCTCGGGGTCGCACTTTATGTCGACTATGCAGGTCTCTCCCGAGTCGAACGCCTCCTTAAGCGCATCGTGCACTTCGCCGGCCCTCTCCACGCGTATGCCCTTGGCCTTGTAGGCCTTGGCGATCATGCAGAAGTCGGGGTCGTCGTCGAGCTCCGTCTCCGAGAACCTGTGGTCCCAGAACAGCTTCTGCCACTGCCTGACCATACCCAGCCATCCGTTGTTGAGGAGGACGACCACGACCGGCAGCTTCTCCGCCACCGAGGTGGCCAGCTCCTGTATGACCATCTGCAGCCCTCCGTCGCCCACGACGGTGGCGACCCTGCAGTCGGGTCTCGCGGCCTTCGCACCGATGGCCGAGGGCAGTCCGAAGCCCATGGTGCCGAAGGAACCGGATGAGAGCAGCTGTCTGGGTCTTTTGATGTCCAGGTAGTGCATGGCCCACATCTGGTTCTGTCCGACGTCGGTGGTCACGATGGTGTCCTCGTCCAGGAACGAGTTGAGCTCCTTCATGACCTTCTGCGGGACTATGGGGGAGGTGTAGAAGTCGTAGTTGCAGGTGCACTTCTTCTTCCATTCCCTGGCTTGTCTGGTCCACGGGTCGTGCTTGACGTTCCCGCCGAGTGCGTCTATCAGGAGACCCAGTGCCTTCTTCGCATCGCACGCTATGTCGACGGACGGTCTGTTCGACTTGCCGAACTGGGTCGAGTCGATGTCTATCTGGATGACCTTGCACTTCTTGTCGGGCGCCGTGTAGGCGGAGTAGGTCCTGTCGGAGAACTTGGTGCCCACGGCTATGATGAGGTCGGAGTTCCTGAACGCCTCCATGGCGCACATCCTGCCGTGCATACCCAGCGCACCCATGTTGAGGGGGTCGGCGGAGGGGACTATCCCTATGCCCATGAGGGGGGTGACTATAGGGGCTCCGATCATCTGGGACAGCAGCTTCACCCCGTCGGAGGCACCGGAGCCGACCGCACCGCCGCCTGCGAATATGATGGGCTTGTGGCATTCCTTTATGAGTCTGACCGCCTCGGGTATGCCGGACACGTCCTCCAGGGGCTCCTTTATACCGAAGTGCTCCTCGGTCATGGCCTCGTCGATCTGGGCGTTTATCTGGTCGACGGGGAGGTCGACGTGGACCGGTCCGGGACGGCCGGAGGCGGCGATCTGCCAGGCCTCGTCGATGGCGTGCGGGAGCCTCTTTATGTCCGTGACGCGGAAGTTGTGCTTGGTGACGGACATCATGAGGCTGTAAGCGTCGACCTCCTGGAATGCCTCGGACCCGAGGACCTTCGATCCGACCTGTCCCGTAAGTGCCAGCATGGGTATGGAATCCGCATATGCGGTGGCGATCCCGGTGACCATGTTCGTCGCTCCGGGGCCGGATGTGGAAAGGCAGACGCCCGTTTTGCCGGTGGCGCGGGCGAATCCGTCCGCCGCATGGGCGGCGCACTGTTCGTGCCTCACCAGCACGTGCCTGATGGAGGACTCCCTTATTTCGTCGTATATCGGAATCACGGCTCCTCCGGGATAGCCGAACATCGTCTCGACGTCTCTGTCCTCGAGCATTTTGAGCAGCGCTCTTGAGCCTTTCATATGAATCGAGCCAGTATCGTCGGACGATTATAAAATATTAAACACGGGGATTTTTCCTGCTGGCAATGTCGGGAGCGGGTGTTCGGCCCCTTCCGTGTAGGACGTTCGGAGTCATGTTTAAATATTCAACAGTTCGATTTTTAAACCATGACGATGGACGAAGACACGAAGATCTCTGTAATCGTATACGTCGCTATTGCGCTGGTGGCGCTTGTCGCCTCCGTGGCGATGCTGGCCTGACAGAGACGGCCCGTCTCCGGAGGAGACAGGCCGCAGTCAGATGGCCACTATCAGCCCCTGCTTTTCACTCAGACCTTGTACGGACATCTCTTCTTGACTATCGGAACCGACGGGTCGGCCAATATCATGGGGGTTATGTCCTCCTCGGGGTCGCACTTTATGTCGACGATGCAGGTCATGTCGGAATCCATGGCCCTCTTGAGGGCCTCTCCGATCTCGGACGCCTTGTCGACGTGGATACCCCAGGCTCCGTAGCTCTCGGCGATCTTGACGAAATCGGGGTTGGCGTTGAGCTTCGTGCCGCTGTACCTCTGGTCCCAGAACAGCTTCTGCCACTGCCTGACCATGCCCAGCCATCCGTTGTTGAGGAGGACGATGGTGACGGGGATTTCCTCGGCGACGGATGTTGAGAGCTCCTGGATGACCATCTGAAGTCCCCCGTCCCCGACGATGGAGAGGACCTTCGAGTCGGGTTTGGCCACCTTGGCTCCGATCGCCGCGGGCAGTCCGAAGCCCATGGTGCCGAAGGAACCGGACGTTATGAACTGTCTGGGTCTTCTGATGTCGAGGCAGTGCATCGCCCACATCTGGTTCTGTCCGACGTCGGTGGTGACTATGACATCCCCGTCGAGCAGTTTGTTGATCTCGTGGATGACCTTCTGCGGGAGGATGGGGCTGTTGTCGTAGTCGAAGCTGCACTGGCATATCTTCCTGAGCTTGGAATACCTCTGGTCCCATTCGGAGTGCATGCTCTTGTATCCTCTGAGCGCATCCAGGAGCAGCAGGGTCCCTTTCTTCGCATCGCACTGGATGTTGATGCTGGGTCTCTGCGATTTTCCGAACTGGGTGGAGTCGACGTCGATCTGGATGACCTTGCATCCGGACGGGGGCATGGTGTGGGGGTTGTACGTCCTGTCGGAGAACTTGGTGCCGATGGCGACGACCAGGTCGGCGGACTGGAAGGTGTCGAGCGCCCCCATCCTCCCGTGCATGCCCAGGGGCCCCATGTTCAGGGGGTGGTCGTAGGGTATGACGCCCAGGGACATGAGGGTGGTGACGACCGGCATGTTGGTGAACTCGGCCAGACGCCTGACGGCATCGGAGGCCCCGGAGCCTATGGCGCCGCCTCCGACGAGCAGGATGGGCCTCTCCGCGTTCCTGATCAGGTTGGCAGCGTCCCTTATGCTGGATATGTCCTCCGTCGGGGCCTTGATCCCCCATTTCTTGTTGAGCAGGTCCGAGTCGATGTCGGAGTTGATCTGGTCGACGGGCATGTCTATGTGAACCGGTCCCGGTCTTCCCGTCTGGCATATCTCCCATCCCTCGTATATCGCATGGGGCAGCCTCTCCGGGTCCAGGACCCTGAAGTTGTGCTTGGTGACCGGCATCATGAGGCTGTAGGAGTCGACCTCCTGGAAGGCCTCCGCCCCCAGGAAGTTCGTTCCGACCTGTCCGGTCAGGGCGATTATGGGGACGCTGTCGGCGTAGGCGGTGGCGATGCCGGTGACCAGGTTGGTGGCGCCGGGGCCGCTGGTGGCCAGCACCACGCCGGTGCGGCCGGTGGCCCGGGCGTAGCCGTCCGCCGCGTGGGACGCGCCCTGTTCGTGGGCGGTCAGT
>DARY01000034.1:10960-68511 GCA_002503545.1 Candidatus Methanomethylophilus sp. UBA78 | reverse complement strand
CCCGTCTACTGCAGGGACTGCTTCAGGAAGCACCAGCCCGAAGACAGGCCCCGCGGAAGAAGGTTCTGATCAGGAGAAACACAGGCCGGGGACGGTCCGCAGGCGTCCCCGACCGGTAAAACACATCCCTGCGGGTTTTTGAGACAATATGGGGGATCAGGAGATCCTCTCACCCATCGTGTCGCTTATGCCCTCGTCGTAGACGGCGAGGACCCTGAACTTCCAGAGGGTGCTGGCACCGAGACCTATCCTATCGAGCCCCTCGTTCATCTTGCCGACCTGGTCCTTGTCGTCGGATCTGCCGATGAACTCGCAGAGTATGGAATAGGCGTATTTGCCGGACCAGACGAAGAACTCGGCGCGCGGGTCCCTCTCGATGTTCCTCCCGGTGGTGTTGAGCCACACGCGACCGACGGCGATCACGTCCTCCTCCGGCACGGTGAGGGTGCCGCAGACGATCGTGTGGGGCATGCCGTCCTCCGAAATGGTGGACATGACCTTGTTCGTGTCCGGACGTCTGATAAGGTCCATCAGAACGGGTGTTAGCTTTGCCATCGGCAAGGTATGGGCATCTGTGTATTTTAATGGGGATGGTGGCCCCGGAAAAGCGGGGCCGTCCCCGGTTTCAAGCGATTTTCTTACCGGCGTCGAGGTTGCCGCTCTGGTTGAAGACGGCGGTAACGGAGAACAGGAGAATCTCGGAGGCGTGGAGGTGCATCTCGGCGAGTTTGGCGTTGACGGCGTCGTAGACGGGGCCGGAGGACTGGACATCCTTGAGCACGGCGTCGATGGAGTAGGACTCCAGACCCTTGGTCACGAGGAAGGCTACCTTCTTCCCGGACTTTATGTTCTCGGACGAGACCTTGGTGAGGATCTTGCCGATCATCATGGTCTCGGCGTCGAGGGCACCGATGGATCCGGCGGCGATGACGTGCGGCTGCCCGCTGGGGGAGACGGTGGCTATCACTTTCAGGGAATCGGGTACGGACAGGAGGTCCATTACGTTTTTCGGGATTGAAACCATTCTTTCACCTAGCTATACAATTGATAGTTGAATATTTAAAGATGCTCATGCGAACATCCGGGAAGGACCCGCCGCGGGAAATTGCTCAGACCTTCCTGCGGCGGATCAGGAGGATCGGTGCCAGAAGCAGCAGGAAGGGCAGGACGGATACCGCGGACCCGGCATTCTCGGCCAGGAAGGCGGCGGCACCGAAACCGCTGCCGCCGGCGGAGCCCTGTTCTTCTTCGACCGCCACCGTCACGGACGACGTCAAACGGTCGAATATGGCGAGGGTGCCGTCTATGAGGACCAATTCGTAGTTGCGCAACAGCGCGAGCTTCGCCTGCTCCTCGGCGGTCGGATTGTTTACGTCCGCGGGATCCGGAACGGAGAAGGACACCATGTTCCTGCTGGAACCCACCCCCACCTGAGTGCCAGTCAGACTCAGGCAGCTCCGCAGCAAATCCTTGTCGGAATCAATCACACCGATCGTGTAAACGTCGCTGCAGGAGAGTTCGCCGACATTGCTGCCGTAGGCGCTCCCGGCAACCACGTATGCGGTACGGGGAAGGATGGACCACGTAGAGTATATCTTGCCATCAGGGGTATTTATGTAATAGTTTCCACCAGCCTCTCCAGATATATTGGAGATAGTGAATTCATATTGGCCGGCAGCGATTGCCCTGGTAAGACCAGATACCACCTCAACGGAAACTCTCCCGTAGTCTCCGGAGTAAGCCAGTGTCAAAATATATCCACACGTCTTTTCCTCTCCGTCATACACGGCATTGATGGGTGCGAGAGGAAGGACCATTATGGGGCAAGGCGTTATCTCGAATGTGTATGTGAACGTACCTCCGTAACCTCCCATGCCGGTTATGGTTATGACCGCCGAACCAACATTGACATTATTGGAATAGGACACGGCGTAATCAACACCTAGCACATACTTCCCGGAGGTCACTCTCGGAGTGGTTGTCAGATCTATCACATCCTGGTTTTCATCATAAGTGGTCTCCACCGACAGATCGCCGTAAGCCGTACCTCTGTAGACAACGGGGCTGGTGTCCACAACGAACAGGCCCTCCTCCAATAGCGCAGTCACTATCCTCCATTGTACTGTTTTGGGATCGGTCGTATCCCCTACCCACTTCGTATTGACGGTGTCACTCAGAGTTATGGTGGCATAGTAAACTCCGATGTCTTTACCGGTCCCGGATACAGTATAGTAAGAACTCGGTGTAAACACAGAGAACGCAGGTACATCGCTTCCTGTATATGCCTGGTCCCTTGCGGCGACTGGAACATCGATATAACGGACTGTCACGGTCAGTGTGCCGAGGGCCTTGGATATCACGTAATTGGAGGGATCCGTCACACCGGTCAGGGTGTAGGTGAATGCGTTAAGGCTGGAACCGACGTCCTTCTGCTTGCCGGTGTACGAGACCGAGGCTATGCCCTCGCCCGATGCGAACGAACCCGACAGCGAATAGGCGTTCGCCACCAGGTCCTTCCCGTCGTACGTTTTGGTCGCACTCCCCGAGGTTATCGTTATAGGCTTCTTGCTGATGGTACCGGCCGCCGGAACGGGGTCGCTCAGCAGGTAGTTCTGCGCCTTCTCCCCGGATAGCGTGTACGACAGGTATATCGTACGGGAACCGGCGTTCTTCGAATCGTAGGAGGCGGAGACGGCATGGGTGATGATGTCCCCGCCGACTACGCCGTTTAGCGTACCGATATTCATCACGGCGACCGTTCTGGTACCGTCGTACACCTTGGAGTCGCTGTACTGGAGACCCGTGAGTTCGAGTTCCTTCCTTGCGACATTCACCAGCACATCCGTGCTCAGTTCCTCGTAAGTGCCAGATGCTTCGACGTACACCTTTATGGTCGCCGTACCAGCGCCGACTATGACTATGGTCGTCTCATTTTCGAGGTTGATGACGGTGCCGGCCCCGGCCGTTATCTCGTATTTCAGAACCCTTCCGTCCGATTCGTCTACTTTGGTGAAGGTCGCCTCCAGCACACGGTTTCCATCCCCGTAGGTGAAATCCGTGCTGCTGTTTATGGATATCTGAGCCGAGGCGGGCGTCACCACCAACGTACCGAGAACCTTGGTTATCTGGTAGTTGTTCCCGTTGGTGACAGGGGTGAAGGTGTAATCGAAGGTGTTGCCGGAGGACCCGACAGCCGTCTGCTCGCCGGTGTACGTTATCGTGACCCCCTCTCCCGTGACGAAACCGTCGCCGGAGTAGGTCACGGTATGGTTCACCAGGGATGATATCTCGGAGTACGCCCTGGTCGACGATCCCGACGTGATGGTGACCTCCCTCGGCATTATCTTCACGTAGACCGATCCCGACAGGATGGAGGAGTGGCCGTCCACGTTCACGGTCGCATAGTAGTACACACGGTAAGACTCCACCTGTCCTCCGACCAGCCTAACGTCCGTGTAGGCGAGAGGTTCCGTGCTTCCCGACGTGGCGTAGTTGCTGGATGTCAGGGTCACCGTACCGTAGTGGACGACCAGGGGGGTCGCGCTGCCGTTGGCCACCGACAGTACAGCGCTGTGCGGATTCCCGTCGTACTTCACACTGACGTTTCCGGCGGAGATCCAGAACGCATAGAGGGTTACGATGCCGTTCTGCTCTGCGGTGAGGTTGGACACGGTGTCGCTGGGTGCGTACTTGAACACACCGCCGGCCGAATCGGTCCATCCGAGGAACAGGAATCCCTCGCGCACGAAGGCGTATGTGCTCAGCCTCTGGGGCGCACCGTAGGTGAAGGTCTGGTCGGCCATCGTACCGGTGCCACCGTTGCCGTCGTACCTGACCGTGTAGGTGTTGGCCACAGGCTTGGTGTACAGCGTCAGGTCCCCCGTAATCCTTATGCTGTACTTCTCGTTGCCGGTCCCGGTGGGTTCCAGGGGGACGGTACAGGCCGAATCGGTGTACCACGGCGAATCCGCATACCCGTCCCTGTGGAAGTCTCCGAATGTGATGGTTCCGTACTTCACTCCTTCAACGGTACTGTCCAGCACGTCGTTGACGACGAAGAACACCCTGTACTTGAGTTCCAGGGAACCCACGGTTATGTTGACGTTTTCCGTCATGAAGAAGGACCAGGAGTAATGCTGCCTGTCGGCCCCCTGGACCGGGGCGCCCAGGGAGGACGGGGTCGCGGTGTAGCTGCCCAGGGTGTATCCGCTGGAGAACACCACACTGATGGTCACGTACTCCCCGTAGTTCACGGACGACCCGCTGGGGATGAAGATGGAACTGTTGGTGGCACTGATGCTCGCATTCGCATCGCTGGAGGAGAAGTTCAGTCTGAACGTCTTCGGGATCCATACCGCATGATAGGACACGTCGTGGTCCGGCATGGTCTCGCTTATACCCTCCCATCCGGCGAAAGTGTACTTCAGGCTGTCCTGTCCGGACAGGACGGGGGTCTCCAGATGGCCCTGCAGGGACGTTCCGGTTTCGAGCGGGATGGACTTCCTGGAGGCGCCGTTGCTGAACGTCCCGTACTGGGTGATGAGCGTCATCGTGTGGAGGTCCTTGGACATGTTCGCCTTGAGGATTATTGTCCTCCCGCCGGTTGCGTCCACATCGCTTAGACCGACGGTGTACGAAGCTTCCGCCGTGCCGGAGGCCCCTCCGGTGAAATCCCAGGGCATGGTCGAGTAACCGGCCCTGGAAAGGGTCGGCAGACTGACCGTCTCCTCGTAGTACACGGTCTTCTGATAGGTGGTGTATGTCGCACCGTTCTCGACGACCGTCCCCCGGGTCCAGCCGGTCATGTCCGACAGCACGGATACCTCCGCATCGATCTTCAGGAGCGCCTGGGCGTGGAACCTCTCGTAGTAGAGCTCGATCCTCTTGCCCGAGTCGACCGTGTAGGTCAGGGTGCCGTTGGCGATGCTGAACGACGTTATGCCGGACATCTCCTCGCTCTTGCTCGGGTTTATGGCGAATCCGTCGTAGACGGGTATCTCGTACGTGCCGGAATACGTTGGCGAAGAGGTGACATATGTGATCACCTTGGACGAATGGAGGCTCCATTCCGTTCCGCCGACATCCATCCGGTGTATGTGGACCACCGTGTTGTTGTCGATGACGGCCAGGGTCCCGGTCAGTACGATGCCGCCCGTCAGAGCGGAGGGCAGCGGGGCGGAGAGCACGTTCTCCGAATGGTTGTTGTCCATCGACCCGCTGTGGTTGTGGATCAGACTCGTTTCGGACTGGCCCCTCACGACCATGCTCACATTTATGTTGTAAGTGTATCCGTACGACACGCGGATGTTCAGGTCGCTCCCCGCGGTCGCGAACTCGGGGTAGTCCTCCAGGCCGGTATTCTCGGAGACCACCGCATGGCTGCCTCCTTCCTCGATCTCGTTCGTCACCGTGTAGACGATTATCGCCGTGGAATGCACCTCGTCGGTGATCTCCAGGGTCTTGAACCTGTAGAACTTACCGGATTCTCCGAACAGTCCCACCTCGTAGGCCCCCTTCGAAAGCAGACCATAGTACTGTCCGTAGTAACCGTTTTCGCTGAACGACCATCCTTCGAATCCCATCTTCACGTCGGACAGCCCTCCGATCCCCTTGAGCATCGCCTCGGGTGTTTCGAAGGAGTCCTTCTCATCCGCGCTCAGCCCTCCGTTGAAGTACACGTAGAGCCTGACGAGCTGGGGCCCGAGCGACGTGGCGTGGATCGAGCAGTTCCCGGTCACGACCATGGTGGTGGTGGGTGATGTTCTGTCCTCCACCTTCCCCTCCCCGTACACGCTCCATCTGTAGAACTCGTGGCCGCTGTCGGGGGTGAACCTGAGGGTGATGACGTCGCCGTAGCGGGCGCTGAACTTCGTACCCGATACCCCTCCGAGATAGGCATCGACCGTCCCGTTGTTGGCATCGACTATGCTGACGGTGTAGTAGATCGGGGTCCACTGGGCATAATACGTCATGGTATAAGGGTTGTCCGCGTCATTGATGGGTGCACCGACGACCGCGTTTCCGACGGGGGTCCCGTCCAGATAACGTACCTCCGTTACGATCTTGGATTCGTTCACGTAGACACGGATCTGCATCGGCGTACCGGCACCGAAGTAGTTCACGCTGTCGGACGCGGAAAGGCTCCATCCGAGTAAGGACTATCCGGTGCGGGTGGCCCCGTTCAGACCGTAGGAGAACTCGTAATAGGAACCGTAACCGTCCGTCGAGGCGGAGGTGGAACTCGGATAGACGAGGAACGTCGACGGGGGCGTGACCTCCGCCGTGAGCGCCTGGGTGTTCACGTCCATCCTGACCTGCAGGGCGATGGGGGAGGTCACTGCGAACAGGACCACACAGTACCTGCCTTCGGCATCCGTATGGTAGAAGTTCAGGACCGTGTCGTCGTACACCGCGATCGACGACCCGTTGATGTCGGCGGACCAGCGGATGAACTCCTCGGATATGCTGGAGCTCACCGCATCCCTGGCACGCATCAGGTACGTCACATCCCGGCCTGCGGACAGGCTGAACGCCTCGTCCAGGGCCTCGAACTTGCTGCCGTAGTTGGCGACGTACCTGTACTCGGCCCCGTCCAACACCAGAGGGACCGTCTCTCCGCCCTTGGTGTACTCGAAGGAGACGTTTATCTCCACACCGGTCCACTTCGCGTACAGGACCGTGTTCTCGACGACCCTGCTGTTGTCGAAGTCCCAGGCGACCACGCTGTTCTGGTCCCTGTACCATCCGCCGAAGACGTATCCGTTGCGGACGGGTTCCACGGGGGGATTGATACGGGTACCGCCCGCGTTCTCGGCCACGTACATGAGGGAGCTCGTACCGTCGCCGTTGTTGAAGGTCACCGTCAAGGTGTACCTGGCGTACAGATGCAGCTCCGTGGTCAGCGGCGTCTTGAAGTTGTAGATGTTGTTGAAGTTGTTGTCGGTGTACCATCCTATGAAGTTGGCACGGGTCGGGGGGCAGTCCGACTGCTTGAGCACCGTACCGTAGTCGAACCTGGATGTGACGGAGTAATCCTGCTGGTCGTCCACGAAGATGACCGTCACCTCGGGCATCGAATTTATGATGACCGTGATGGCTATATTGTACGTGTGACCGTTATTCTCATCCACGATCTCGGCCGTGAGTTTGTAGTACATAGCCTCCGAATAGATGGAGTCCTTCACGGAGACCACCATGTTGGCCGAGTAGTTTCCCTGGAGGGTCCCCACGGGACTATGCCCCTCGTATCCCGGGGAGAACTCAGCCACGGGGGACTTCGAGGCCCAGCCGTCCCTGTTGTCCAGGTTCTTGGCGGCGGCCACCCCTAGGACGTCGTTGCCTCCGTTGAGGGCGGTCATACCGGTGATGTTGACGGCCGCCCCTGAGAGGCCCATACCGGGCGGGAGGTAGAAGCTGGTGCTCCCCGAGCCGTTTACCGTCCCTATGCTGAGCGTGAAATCTCCTGCGATGTTGGGATTGGTGCTGGCGGTGTACAGATCAACCCTGATGTCGATGTTGTTGGTTATGACGTAGGACGTCTCCGTACCGGAGGAGGTCGCGTACTCTATCTCCGACACCTCCTGGAAGTAGAGCATTATGTATCCGATGTACTGGTTCTTGTTCTCTATGGTGCCGGAGAACTCGAGACGCAGGCTGGAGTAACGGCTGAGATATCCGTCTTCCCCGTTGCCGGTGGCGACGTGCACATCGCTGCTGCCGGGCACGAAATCGATGCCCGCGCCTCCTCCGAACAGCATCCTGTCCCCCTCCGGACCGGCGGAGGATCCGATACGGAACCTGAATTTGTTGACATCGCTGGACGCCTCGGAAACGAACGAGAACATGTTGGGGTTGGACTCTATGTATACACCTCCGGTGTACCTCATGCCGGTGTTCTCCAGCAGCTTGATCATCTCCAAGTCCGCGGAGGTGCTGTCGGCATATGTCCCGGTTCCATTCCAGAAAATGAGGGTCATGGACGTCGAGATGTTCATGCTACCCGCAATGAACCAGCACCTGCAGTTATCATAGTCCGTCTTGTCCGCCTCCACGTAGGATCCGCCGTACATGAGGACGAACCCTCCGGGGGATGTGAGCGAACCCATGGCGTAACCGCCGTAGGTGGTGTCGTTGTTGACCGAAATGGCGGTGTAACCGATGACGTCCCCGTACGCCACCGTCCCGTTCTCGGTATCCCTTATGTACAGGGTGTTGCCGCTGCCGAACACAAGGGCATTCAGCGGGGAGGAGACGGTCGTGGGGTTGTTGTCCTTGTTGAGGCTCTCGAAACGGTCAAGGTCGTCCACCGCGGAGTATATCGTAAGGATGCTCGCGTTCCGCATGACCAGCCTGTCTATGCCGAATAAGGCGAAATCGCTTGTATTACCGAAGTTGTCCGGGGTCCCTCTGCCCACAAGATCGAGGGAGGAGGCGTCGATCAGGACGTAGTCGGCGCGGTGGATGCCCTCCATGTCCACGGAGTTGATGAGATGGGTGATCGCTATGCTCGTCGTCCCCGCGGTGAGGCAGGAGTTGCCGCTGCCCATGATGCTGCCGGCTATGCTGACATCCAGACCCTCGCCGTTGATCCGGACGATGCCCCCTCCCCTAACCAGGTAGCTGGTGTAGGGGGTGGCGTCCTCGGACAGTTCGCCGACGTTGCCCCCGGCGTACACGGAACCGCCTATGGTTATGAACACGCCCTCTTTGTCGGCTATGGGGATTATGTCCACGGAGCCTGGGGTGCCGACGCGCTCGTATCCGATCTCCACGCCCGTCATGCCGTAAGTGTTCCCCTGGAAACCGCCGCCGAACACGTCCCCGGCTATGGAGACGTTCCCGGAAACCACGACGTAGGACCTGGCGTTCATCTCCGCCTCGGATCCGTCGTCGCCCATGGAGGAACCGCCGTAGACGCTCCCCCCGATCGTGACATTCTTGAGAGAGATCCTCCTCTCGCCCTTGATGGAGACGTACCCGTTCACACCGTACCCGCCGCCGTAGACGGAACCGTTCACCGAACCACCGGTCATGAGCACCCTGGTATCGTAATCCACGATGCCGTAGCGCGCACCGCCGAACACGTCCTTGACGACGGTCCCCCCGCTCACCCTTACCGTGGTGCCGCCGTATACCGACACCTTCCCCGCGACGCCGACCCCTCCGCCGTAGACGGAGTCGCCCACGGTCCCGCCCGTTATCCTGACGGTGCACACCACGGAGCCTATCGGCGTGGACTGGGTGGTTATGCCGTAGGCTCCGCCGCCGTAAACGGACCCGGCCACCGAACCGCCCGAGACGGTCACGGAGGAGACCGGGTCGGAGGTGAAGGGGCCCTCCACCTTGGCGAAGGTGCTGAGATCCTTCTCGGAACTCGTGTAGTACGTAGCGACGCCGCCGGCCATCCAGGCCACGTTCGCGGGGGCGAACCCCGACCCGGAGTAGGAGTACAGGTACATGGTGGAGTACTCGATCCTGTCCGCATCCGAGATTTTGCCGCTCCCGTCGTACGATATGCCCCTGCCGGAACCGTAGACGCTGCCCTTCACGTCCGCCCCGCCGAGGATGATGACGGACGTGGTGCCGAACACGGCCGCCACGTCGGGGTTCTGGGTGCTGAAGTACCCGTCGGCGTAACCGGTGTAACTCTTCATGTACGGAACCGACTCGCCGCCGCCGTAGACGCTGCCCATGACGGTCGCCGTCCTGTCCCCGAACGCACCCGAGACGTTACCGACCGTGACGTTCACACTGCCGTAGATGTAGGACTTCCCGGCGGAGTCCCTGAACCCGCCACCCGCCGAGTAATACGACCCATTGGTGTTGTGCAGTATCTTCTCGATGCCACCCCTTCCTCCGCCGTACACGTCGTGCTCCACCGTCCCCCCCTATGATGTGCACGTTCACCGCCACCGGCGTCGTTGCGGTACCCAGGGATCCACGGAAGCCTCCGCCATACACGTAACCGACGATGCCTCCGTACATCTCCACGTCCACCGTGCCGCCCATCATGCTGGGACTGTTGGGGGCGGACCAGGTATCGTAACCTCCCCCGCAGAGGGTGGCCACCTTGGCGTTGCCGTCCACGGCGACCCTGACGCCGTGCGCGTTGTTGTTACCTTTATCGTTACCGTCGGTTATGGTACCGCAGGCGATGTGCCTCACGACGGCATCTCCCGTTATCTCCAGGTAGGTGAAGTTGACCTCCGAGCTGCCTCTCCTCCCTCCCGCCTGGACGTCGAACACGGTGGTGTCGCCGCTGAGGAACACGTGGGTGGACCCCCATATCCTGGTGTTGGAGGAGCCTCCCTCGAGGATGGACGATTCCCTGAGCACGTAGCTGCCCCTGTCCGCACGGTAGTTGTAGTACCCGGACGCACTGTCCTCGTAGTCGTCTCCGGGGAGGTCGGCGCCCAGCATGTACACGAAGGTCCCTCCCTGCATCTCCTCGTCGCTATCGGAACTGCTTTGGCCAGCCGCGTATATCACGCCGGAGCTCCCGTTCCCTCCCACCAGGGTATCCAGCACGGTGCCGCCCTTCATCACCAGGTAGGTAGACAGGCTGTTGGCACTGCTGCCGATATCCCTTCCGACGCTGCCGGCTATGACCGCGTAGTACACCCCGCTGTGTATTATGACGCAGGTGGCTGTGCTGACGGTCAGAGTCTTCTCGTTGCCGTCGATGTCCGTGGTACCGAACACCATCTCCTTGGATCTTATGTTGCTGCTCAGGGTGGCAGAAACGGAGCCGCCTATGACCTGGGGGCCGACCGGATTAGTACTACTAACGGCGGTGGAGTTCGCAACCCCCTTCAGTCCCGTGCCCATTATCAATATCTTCCCATTGGCCACTATCCCGTTGGAGCCGTCGCCGTGATCGGTCCCGGCCGACGCGGCCCGCAGGATGGCGTTGTCGATCACCGCATCGCCGCCCAGGGTGCATGCGCCACTCTGGGTGTTCAGCGTCGCAAGACTGCTGAGGTTGGCGGAGCGGTACGTTCCTGACGTCAGCATGACACCGTTCACATTGTATGCGGTACCGGAGGAGAGCCAGTATAGGGTGCCGTACATGGACGGGGCCGTACGGCCGTCCCCGTACACCACCGCATACTCCGAATAGAGGTTTGGGGTATACGGAGACAGCAGATTGTTGGACATCTTCATAGGAAGGCCTACGGACCATGCCATATTGAGATGATATGAGGAACCGCCGCCGTTAGGCACGCTTACGGAAGTGTAACTGTCTGTTACGAAAATATCCGGAGTGACCCACTGGGCCGAAAGCGTGCCGACCGAGGACGGGACCACGTCCCCAGGAAGGTAATCTTTGCCTGCTGCCTCGTCCCTCCATCCGGCGAAGACCTTTTCGACGGAGACGCTGCCGCTCAAGGTCAGATTGATGGTAGCCGAACCGGTGCCCGTGCCTGTCCTAGACGGGGTTATGCTCACTTTGTTGTTCTCGGTGATGCTCACCGCGTTGTTATCAACCTGGGTATACGTCCTGTTCCAAGACCTGTACGAGTAAGTCAGGGAGGAGCTCGAAAGACTGTATGAGAAAGGTCCGTCCAGATAGAAAACCGTAGGGGTTGTGGAGCTTACCCTTATGCTGGTGACACCTATCGTTATCGGAACCGACGACAGGGCGGCGGAAGTACTCGCCCCCTTCCAGTTCTCGACGCTGACACCATCCACGGTCCCCTCCCAGTACTCCGGGTTGTACTCCGAGGAGGCGATCCCGCTGTATTCCACCTCATATGAGGCACCGGTGCCGTTGTTGGCGTTGTAGGTTATCTCCTGCGGATCGGCGGAAGAGATGTCGGAGCCGCCCATGAACGCCAGCCCCAGGGAGCTCGCCAGGAGTATGACCACCATAGCCGCCGCTATTACCGCCTTCCTGCTGTACGAGGACGGTTTAGCGTAACCCTGCATGGACATCATACCCCCAATCGAAAGTTTTCATAGAATCGGGCCGGCCGCATTCCCGCCGGTTTGCAATTAACGGCCATGTGCAATATGCCTTATTAAAATGTAGCGCAAGCTATATGGGATTTTGGTATCAGAGACACAGTTTAAGACTTCACTGTCACCGTGAGGAAGTCGAAAACACGACAAGCGACGACCACCGTGAATCCGGACCGGCTCGGATCCGGAGGCTGCGGAAACCGCCCGCCGCACCTATGCACTCTGCACATCTGGCACATTGCCTGGTACGGCAGAGGCGGGCGGTGCCCCTAAATGGTTTCCCTCAGTCGTCGCTCTTCTTCCTGTGGTCGACGATAAACAGTGCCACCGCATATGCGACTACGCATACGAGGCATGCCGTGAACGATCCGTAGACTAGATCCATGCTCGTCTGAATCGTTTTAATCTATATAGCCGTTGGCCCTGGATACCCGGTTGCGGACAGGGATCCGCATGCCTGGCGGGCGGAACGTCCCCCTCGGCCCCCTGCCGCGATGTACCAGATGCGCGGCCGCTGCGGATCCTGACGGTATCCCCGCCGTGTTCCGGCATGCGGGATGACCGACCTGTGCGGGCCGTCGGTCCGCACCCGCACGGCGGAACGGCGCATCCTTCGGAACTGTACGAAAACCGCAGAGTAATCTACGCAAAACATCATATAAACAGACATTTACTGATAATTACGTTCCGCACAGGCTAAATTTTTTTATAGGGTGATACGATGGGGTCGTGCAATGGTCTACGATGTGATTGTAATTGGGGCCGGCCCCGCAGGACTCACCGCCGGGATCTATGCCAGGTCAAAGATGCTCAGCACCCTCGTGCTCGATTCTGGCAGCGTCGGCGGACAGCTGGTCGCGCTGTACCCCGAGAAAGGTATCCACAACTACCCGGGATTCGAGACCGTCCAGGCAAGGAAGCTCTCCGACAAGCTCTACGCGCAGGCGGAGAGCATGGAGTGCGACATAAGGGAGAACCAGAAGGTCGTCGACATCCTCGACGGGGACCAGAAGCTCATCGTAAAGACCCAGGACCATGAATACGAGGGGACGAGCGTCATCATCGCCATCGGCATGGGCGAGTTCACCCCCCGGAAACTCGATGCGCCCGGCGAGGACAAGCTCGAGGGGAAGGGCATAGACTACATCCTCCCCGTGAAGGAGGACCTCGTGGGCAAGAAGGTCGTCATGTTCGGCGGGGGCAACTCCGCGATCGAGATGGCCCTCATCGCCGACCAGGTCACCGACACCACCATCGTGCACCGCAGACCCGAGTTCAGGGCGGACGAAATAAACGTCAAGAACCTGAACGAGAGCAACATCCACAAGATCATGAACGCAAACGTGAAGTCGTTCAACGGGACCGACCACCTCGAGAGCATCACCCTCGACCAGGACGGCAAGGAGATCGTCCTGGAGGCCGATTTGGCCGTCATAAACATAGGCATAACCGCCAACCTCGACATCCTCAAGAGATGGGGCCTCGAACTGACCGAGAACGGGCTCATCAAGGTCGGGATAGACATGAGCACCAACCGCAACGGCATCTTCGCCTGCGGCGACGTGGTCGACTATCCCGGTAAGTACAAGCAGATCATCACGGGATGCGGCGAGGCCGCCACCGCCTGCCTCATGGCCTACAAGTTCGTCAAGAAACCCTACTGGGCCTGAACGGCCCGGCATATGTGCCAGATATGCGATTCTGGCACTGCGGTGTTCTTCTGCCGCACCCCGGGGAATACGGGGGACCGCATGTGCCAGACTCACGGTCCGGCACCCCATTCCGTTTTACAAAACCTGCCGAAGGATTGGACGCACTCCGGACATGCGGATGTGCCAGATACAGGATTTACTCATCAATCAGAATGATAAAACAATGCGGACGCATCCGATCCGAATGCGTCCGGGAAATGGTTTGCCAAGGGGAATCAGTTCTCGATGGCCTCGGAGGGGCAGGCGTCGACGCAGGCTCCGCAGTCGATGCACTTGCCATCGTCGATGACGGCGACGTCCTCGATGGTGATGGCTCCCTCGGGGCAGGCGTCAGCGCAGGCCCCGCATGCTACACAGTTGTCAGCAATTACCTTCGGCATTAGATTCACCTTACTGTCGGCATTCAGTTCTCGATGGCCTCGGAGGGGCACTCGGAGATGCAGGCTCCGCAGTCGACGCACTTGCCGTCGTCGATGACGGCGACATCTCCGACGGAGATGGCTCCCTCGGGGCATACGTCGACGCAAGCGCCACAGGCAACACAGTTGTCAGCAACAATCTTAGGCATTTTTTACACCTTATCCGAAAAATTCGAAATGTAGTATTTAGGGATTGGGTGTGTTTCTATATGCCTAAATTAGGGGGGACTAATTCAATTATAAGCTTTGCGGTCTGCCGCAGGGCCAGGATTCAACCCGCGTCCTCCCACCGTACGGATGTCTGGTAATCTCGGGCCGTTTTTATATCCCCGAAACGGTGACCTGCCCATGAAATGCCTGGCCGGCAAGGTCTACGACGGAGGGGTTTTCCGGGACGGCTACGTCCTCTGGGAAGGCGGCAGGGTCGTCGAGAGGGGCGAGGGGAGACCTCCCGCCGAACCGGATTCCGTCGGAGTGATCGTCCCGGAGATGGTGGATGCGCACACCCACTGCGCCGACGCCGGGGTGAAGGCCGAACCGGGCATGACCCTGGAGGAGCTCGTAGCACCGCCGGACGGCCTCAAACACAGGTATCTGAGGGAGGCCTCCGACGGGACGCTCGAGAGGGACATGGGAGGATTCGAGAGGACGGCCCTGTCCAACGGGATCGGGACGTTCATCGACTTCCGCGAGGGAGGACTCAGGGGATGCCTGCTCGCCAGGAGGGCCCTCTCGCATGCGGTGGTACTCGGCCGCCCGGTATCCGGGGAGTTCGACGGTGCCGAAATAGCCGACATCCTCTCGGCGGCCGACGGGATAGCGATATCGTCGGTCACCGACGTGGGCCCCAGGTACGCGGAGAGGATCGCCCACGAGTGCCACCGGGCCGGCAGACCATTCGCCCTCCACGTCTCGGAGAGGGTCCGCGAGGACATCGACCTGGCGGTCTCCCTGGAACCGGCCTTCGTGGTCCACATGGTCGAAGCCACCGACCGCGACATCTCCGAATGCGCGGACCGGGGCATCGGGATCGTGGTCTGCCCCCGCTCCAACCGCTTCTTCGGGAAGACCACCAGGGCCGCGAGGATGCTGGAACTGGGGGCGGACGTCGCCCTCGGTACCGACAACGCCATGCTGTGCCCTCCCGACATGCGCGGCGAGGCGCGGGCCCTGGCGGACATCCTGTCCTCGCAGGGAGGGGACCCCTCCGACGTCTGGCATTGTCTCGTGGACGGGGGCTGGAAGATATTAAATCGCACGAAAAGGATACCCGCTCCATTCGGAACCGCCGACACCGCGGTCGTCCTGCCGTGCCCGGGCAAAACACCCGAAGCCGCCCTGGACTCCGACGGACCGGTATTCGTTCCGTGAAAGGAGAGTCCCAGATATGAGTTTCAGCAAGATCCTGCTCCCGACCGACGGGAGCGTTTTCACCAACCCGGCCGTGGACAAGGCCCTCGAACTGGCCAAGGCGGCCGGGGGCACCGTGACCGCCCTGTACGTGGTCGACCAGTCCGTGTACTCGAACATGCCCATGGATGCGGCCATAGTGAACGTGTACGAGACCCTCGAGAAGGAGGGCCGCGAGGCGGTGGCCTACGTCAGGGACAGGGCGGCCGCCGCCGGGGTGAAGTTCGAGGAGAGGATAGTGGAGGGCGTCCCCGCCGGCGCCATAAACGCCGTCTCCAAGGACTACGACATAATCGTCATGGGAACCCTGGGGAGGACCGGCATAAGCAAGGTCCTCATGGGGAGCGTGGCGGAGAAGGTCATCGAGGGCTCCCAGTGCCCGGTCATGGTCGTCAGGTCGTCGCCGTCCAAGCAGTGACGCGGAACCTAGCAATCATAGATATAATATGAGAGAATAAGCAACAACCATCAGAAGGTAACGAAATGAGCTTCCAGAACATCCTCGTACCGACAGACGGCAGCGAATTCACCAAGGCCGCGGTCGCCAAGGCCCTAGAACTCGCCGAGATCACCGGAGGACACCTGACCGCCCTGTACGTCAAAGACAAGTACTCGACCGACGAGACGGCCAAGGCCGCCGTCGGATACGTCTCCGAACAGGGGAGGGGGAGGAACATACCCGTCGAGGAGTGCATCATGTCCGGAACGCCTGCGGAGGTAATCGCAGGGGAATCCGGGAAATTCGACGTCATCGTCATGGGGACCCTCGGAAGGACGGGCCTCAAGAAGATCCTCGTGGGAAGCGTGGCGGAGAAGGTCACCAAACTAGCGGAATGCCCCGTTATCGTAGTCAGGAACTCGGAGTGAAATCGAAATGAAGACAGTAGCAGACGTTATGACCCCGGCCCCCATCGTGGTGGAGGTCCCGGGCAGCCGCAACGACGCCATCAACATCATGGTCAGGAACAACCTCACCGGTCTCCCGGTGGTGCGCTCCTCGGACGGGAAGCTCATGGGGATAGTCTCCAGGAGGGACATATTCAGGAAACTGGACGAGGACCAGCTCTCCCTGATCATGAAGAAGGACTGCATCACCATCGGCCCCGATGCGACCCTGGCCGAAGCCGCCAGGATCCTGTCCGACAGCAGGATCCACAGGCTCCCGGTCATCGAGGGAGGCAGGCTCGTCGGCATCGTCACCCCTACTGACATCCTGAGGGAGATAAGGAACCTCAAGACGGAGATGAAGGCGGAGGACGTCATACGCACCACCTGCGTCACCTCCTACGAGGGCGACCCCCTCACCTACATCGTCAGCGCCATGAGGATCAGCGACGTGGCGGCCCTGCCCGTCCTCAACGCCAGCGGCGACCTCGTGGGCATCCTCACCGACCGTGACCTCTTCAGCGACCAGATCTCCGACGCGGACGCCGCCCTGAAACTCGGGGTGGAGGACCCGAAGCTCATCGGACTGAGGAACGTCATGCCCCTGTTCTACACGGCTACCGACAAGTACAGGGCCAACGACAAGACCGTGAAGGACTACATGATCCCCCACCCCACAACTGTATTCAGGAAGACCTCCCTCAGCGAGGTCGCCCGTCTGATGGTCGTCAACGACTTCGGTCAGGTCCCGGTCCACGGGACCAAGGACGAACTCGTGGGCATGATCTACGATGTGGACGTGCTCCGCGCCATCATCGGGGCGGTAGATTGAGCGACGAGTCCGACGACCTGATGGCCCTCTGCAAACGCAGGGGCTTCATATGGCCTTCGTGCGAGATATACGGCTCCGTGGCCGGCATGTACGACTACGGGCCCCTGGGGTTCAGCCTCAGGAACAACATCGTGGAGATATGGAGGAGCCTCTACAAGGGCCGCGAGGGTTTCGTCGAGATCGACACCGAGACCGTCAACCCGCGCGACGTCTTCAAGGCCTCCGGCCACCTAGACAAGTTCGCGGACAAGATCACCTACTGCACCAAGTGCGGCTCGCCCTTCCGCGCCGACCACCTGGTCAAGGGTTTCTGCGAGAACCCGGACACCATGACGGAGAAGGAGCTCGACCAGGCCTTCGTGGACAAGGGCATCGTGTGCCCCGAATGCGGCGGCAAACTGGGTCCCGTCGAGGACTTCAACCTCATGTTCAGGACCAGCATCGGTCCCGGGTCCTCGCGCGTGGGTTTCCTCAGGCCGGAGACCGCGCAGGGCATCTTCGTCAACTTCCTCAACCTATACCGGTACAACAGGGAGAAGCTCCCGCTCGGGGTCATGCAGACCGGCAGGAGCTACAGGAACGAGATCGCCCCTAGGCAGGGCATGATCAGGATGAGGGAGTTCAACCAGATGGAGGTCGAGCTCTTCGTCGACCCGGACGACAAGCACTGGGACAGGTTCGGCCAGATGAGGGACGAGGTGCTCACCCTGCTGCCCAACACCGGCTCCGAGACGGTCACCATGACCGTCGGCGAGGCGGTGGAGAAGCACGTCATCGCCAACGAGGTCCTGGGATACTTCGTCGGGACCACCAAGCAACTGCTGGTGCGCGCCGGGGTCGACCCCGCGAGGCTCAGGTTCAGACAGCATCTCAAGGACGAGATGGCGCACTACGCGGCCGACTGCTGGGACGCCGAGGCCCTCCTCTCCTTCGGATGGACGGAGATCACCGGCATCGCGGACAGGGGATGCTGGGACCTTTCCAGGCACTCTCAGTTCTCCGGTACGGACCTCAGCCACTTCAAGAGGTTCGACGAGCCCCGCGAGGAGGAGGTCGAGAGGGTCAGGGCCAACTCCAAGAACGTGGGTCCGGCCTTCAAGGGCAAAGCCAAGGCCGTCTCCGACGCCATCGCGGCGAAGAACCCCTCCGACATAGCCGACGGGAAGCTCGCGGTAGAGCTGGACGGCGAGGAGGTCGTCCTCGGGTCCGACATGTTCGAGGTCGTGAAGGTGAAGGAGAAGGTGGCCGGCGAGAGGGTCGTGCCCCACGTCATCGAGCCCTCCCACGGACTGGACAGGATACTCTACACCGTTCTGGAACATGCGTATTCGCACGATCCCGAGAAGGACTACACGACCCTCAGGCTCGCACCCGAGGTCGCCCCGATAAAGGTGGGGGTGTTCCCGCTCATGGAGAAGGACGGTCTGGACACATATGCCAGGGACCTCTGCGAGAGGATCCACACCCATCGCGTCGAGGCCTACTACGACGGATCTGGCACAATCGGCAAGAGGTACGCCCGCATGGACGAGGCCGGGACGCCCTGGTGCATCACCGTCGACTACGACACCCTCGAGGGGGCGGACAAGGGCACCGTCACCATCAGGGACAGGGACTCCGCCGAGCAGAAGAGGATAAGGGCCGAGGACGCCGGGAGGGTCGTCTCCGACCTTCTGGCGGGAAGGAAGTTCGCCGACCTCTGAATCTATTTATTTCTTTTTCAGAACGGGAACGAAAACCCCGTTCTGATTCCGTTTTTACCCCATCCAGACATCCCACGGTATCGGAAACCGTCCGATCCGGTGCGGATTAAGGTAGTTTTATATGGTCAGCCCACGGTATTTCATACGGGTGAAAAAAATTGGGAATCAAGGATCTCGAAGATCTCAAGAAGCTTTCTATACTCAAGTCCCAGATCGACTCCATATCCGTCAAGGACATCGTGGACCTGGAATTTCCGACGCTCGGACCCGACGACACCCTATCCGACAGTCTGGCACTTATGCGCAAGACGGGATACCAGGAGATACCTGTCGTCGAGGACGGGGGCTACGCCGGCATGATGCGCTACAGCACCATACTGAGGAAGAAGAGCGCCACTCCCGAGACCAAGATCAAGTCCCTGGTGTCACGTCTCCCGACCCTGTCGGAGGACACGGAGATCACGAAGATCGCCGAATACATGGTGACCAACAACTGCAGGCAGCTGCCCGTGGTGAACGGCAGGAAGGTCGCCGGGGTCGTCTCCAGGACGGCTCTGATCAGGATCGCTGCGGACATGAAGTCGCTCAAGGACGTGAAGGTCTGGGAGATCATGACGACCCCCGTCGAGTACGTGAGGGAGAACACGATGCTCTCCGAGGCCGTGGACACCATGAGGAACCTCGACATCAGGACCATGCCCGTCATAGACAGCGCCGGCGCGCTCGTGGGCGTGGTCGGCATGAAGGAGGTAATAGACAACGGATGGAAGGCCGGCGAGAGATCCGTGGCCGGGATATCCAAGAGCCCCAGCACGCAGATCCCCGTGGAGTCCGTCGCGGTCACCAACGTGATGACGGTGGACTGGGAGGACAACATGGAGAACGCGGCCAACGTGATGGCCAGCAAGAAGATCTCCACCCTGCCGGTCATGGACGAGGACGAGATGGTCGGCATCCTGACGGAATACGACATCATCGAGATGATCTCCGCCTGCAGGGAGAGGGACCAGCTGTACGTGCAGATCAGCGGACTCGACGACGAGGACAAGATCTACTCCGACGCCATGTACTCCGACATAGCGACGGAGATGGCCAAGATCAGCAAGATCTACAAGCCGGAGTCCCTGACCATCCACGTCTCCAGGTACAACGAAGCCGGGGACAAGAAGAAGTACAGCCTCACCGGGAAGCTGTTCGTGAACGGCAGGACGTTCAACTCCAAGGAGACGGGCTGGGACCTCGTGCAGGTCAACAACGAGCTCATCAAGAAGCTCGGCGACCTGGTCAAGGACCAGAAGGACAACCACGTCTCCAGAAGGAAGAAGGTCAAGCCCTGACACAGGGGGGCCCGCGGGCCCCCGCCAACCCTCTTAATACTAAGGCGCGCGCTCCCTAAACGGTTTTCTATTTATACTCTCGCATTTTACCCAGCCACAGTTACCATGGCATACGATTCATCAGAGATCGAGGGAAAATGGGAGGAGATGTGGAAGAAGGAGGAGATCTACCGCTTCGACCCCGAATCCGAGAAACCCGTCTTCAGTATCGACAACCCGCCCAGATACACCTCCGGGAACCTCCACCTGGGACACGCCACCGGATACTCGCTAATCGACTTCGCCGCCCGCTACAAGAGGATGAAGGGGTACAACGTCTTCTTCCCCCTCTGTTTCGACGTCAACGGGACCCCCATCGAGGTCCGCGTGGAGAAGAAGTACAACATAACGAAACTGGACCTGCCCCGGCAGGAGTACAGGAAGCTCTGCTCCGACTACGCCAACGGGTTCATCGAGCAGATGACCAAGCACTTCGAGATCCTCGGCGAGAGCATGGACCCGTCGATCTACTACCAGACCGACGCACCCTACTACAGGAGCATAACCCAGCTGTCCTTCGTCAGGCTGTTCGAGCGCGGCCTCGTCTACAAGGCGAACTTCCCGGTCAACTGGTGTCCCAGATGCATGACCGCCCTCGCCGATGCGGAGGTGGAGTACAGCGACAACGTCAACAAGCTCAACTACCTGAAGTTCCAGGTCGCCGGCACCGACGAGCACGTCCTGATAGCCACCACCCGCCCCGAGCTCATCTGCACCTGCAAGGTCGTGGCGGTCAACCCCGCCGACGAGGGGAAGGCGGGACTGGTCGGGAAGGAACTGGTGACCCCCATCTACGGGAGGCACGTGAAGGTCATCGCCGACCCCAAGGTCGACATGGCCTACGGCACCGGCAACGTCATGATCTGCACCATCGGGGACAAGAGCGACCTCGAGTGGATCATGAAGTACCGCCTGGAGCTCGAGAAGGGCATCGACGAGGAGGGCAGGATGACCTCCCTCGCCGGAAAGTACGCCGGCATGCCCGTCGCCGAGGCCCGCGCCAGGATAATCGAGGACCTCAGGGCCTCCGGCGTGCTCGTGAAGCAGGAGGACAACCCCCAGCAGNNGAGTTCCTGCAGGTCCCCCAGTGGTTCCTCAGGACCACCACCTTCAAGGACGCCATTCTGAAGAGGGCCGGCGAGATAAACTGGTACCCCGAGTTCATGAAGGTCAGGCTGGAGGACTGGACGAAGTCCCTGGAGTGGGACTGGGTCCTCTCCAGGCAGAGGATCTTCGCCACGCCCATCCCCGTGTGGGAGTGCGCCAAGTGCGGGCATGCGGTCTGCGCCACCGAGGAGCAGGCGAGGAGGTACGTGGACCCCACTACCGACGCCGCGCCGGCGGACAGGTGCCCCGAGTGCGGCGGCGAGCTGGTCGGCTGCACCGACGTGTTCGACACCTGGATGGACTCGTCCGGGTCCTCCCTCTACAACACCTACTGGGAGAGGGACCCAGAACTCCACAGGAGGCTGTTCCCCATGTCCCTCAGGCCGCAGAGCCACGACATCATCAGGACGTGGGCCTTCTACTCCATCCTCAGGTCGGAGCAGATCAAGGAGTCGAAACCGTGGAACGACATCATGATCCACGGCTTCATAATGGCCCCCGACGGGACCCCCATGCACACGTCCGCCGGCAACGTCATCGACCCCCTGCCCATCCTTGAGAACTACGGCGCGGACGCGCTGAGGTACTACGCGGCCACCTGCTCCCTGGGCATCGACCACGCCTTCAGGGAGAAGGACGTCGTCCGCGGCAAGAAGATCTGCATCAAGGTCTACAACCTGGGTCAGTTCGTGGGCAGGTACTTCGAGGGCCTGAAGGCGGCCCCGGAGAGGCCTGCGGAGCTCAGGAGCTCCGACAGGTGGATCCTCAGCAAACTGTCCCAGACAATCAAAAACGTCACCGAGAACTTCGAGGTCTACCAGTTCGACAAGGCCATGAAGTACATCGAGGACTTCATCTGGCACGTCTTCGCCGACGACTACGTCGAGATGGTGAAGAACAGGGACGACGAGGCCGTCAGGTACGCCCTCTACACCGTCTTCCTGGATGCGGTCAAGATGCTGGCACCTTTCATGCCGCACATCGCCGAGGAGATCTACCAGACCCGCTATGCGGCATTCAACGGCGCCAGGTCCATACACCTCACCTCCTGGCCCGAGCCCGAGGAGGTCGACGAAAAGGCGGTGGAGGCCGGCGACACGGCGGCCAGGTTCATCGCCGCCGTCCGCGCCTGGAAGGCCGAGAGGAAGATCGGCGTCGGAGCCGACATATCCAGACTGGAGATCGTCGGAGGGGACTCCGCCATGTACAGGATGTCCGGGGAGGACATCAGGCAGGGCGTCAGGGCTAAGACCCTGGCCATCGCCGAGAGGGCGGACCTGGTCGAGACCGTCACCTCGGTCAAACCCGTGTACGCCAAACTGGGACCGGCCTTCAAGGACAGGGCGAAGGCGATCGTGGCGGCCCTCGGCAGGATCCCCGCCGGGGAACTGGCCGCGATGATCGCGGAAGGCGCCGTCACCCTGGATGCGGACGGCCAGAAGGTGAAGATGGGGCCCGAGTTCTTCGAGGTCCGGAAATCCCTGTCCCTCGACGGGAGGGAGGTCTCCACCGTGCAGTGCGGGGACGCACTGCTCGTCATCGAGCAGTGAGATCCCCAAAAGGAGGGGGCGCAGGCCCCCTCCGCGTTCAGAACTTCTTCCCGAGGGCCCTGGCCTGCTCGAGGACGTCCGCGTGCTTGGCCGAGAATTCCGCTTCGTTGTTGGTGACCACGGCCAGCTTACCGACGGACTCGCACTTGAAGTACTTCTTCATCGTGCCCTCCATCTTGTCGGCGAGCTTGTCGGCCCCGGCCGTACCGGCGGTGGTTATGACGGCGACCTTCTTCCCGGGTGCGAAACTGGCACCGAAGTCGGCCGTGAGGAAGCCGTAGAACCTGTCCTCCAGCATCCTGTACTGTCCGCAGGCCTCCCCGAAGTAGACGGGCGAGGACAGGATCACTCCCTCCGAATCCCTGACGGCGTCCAGGACCGCGGTCAGGTCGTCCCTGGTCACGCACTTACCGCCGTTCGCCTTGCAGGAGTTGCAGCCCTGGCATCCCCTCTTGTCCCGGAGGACGTTGAGGTGGAATATCTGGACGTCTTTGCCGTTCTCCTTCGCACCTTCGGCCGCGGCGGTCACGAGAGTGTCGGTGTTCGCATTCTTGCGCGGGCTCGATACTATGGCTACTATAGACATGGTGGAAAACAGTAGCGTCTGGCCCGTATTTAATGCTATCAATAGTATAGTTCGATGCGGACAAGCACCGCATGCGGGTTAAGGATGTTTTCCCGGGCATGCCCGGGCGGAGGGTTCACTCCACGAGCTCGAACTCGCTCTTGTCGGCGCCGCATTCGGGGCAGACCCAGTCGTCGGGGAGGTCGGCGAACTTCACGCCCTCCTTCTCCTCGTCGTAGATGTACCCGCAGTTGCCGCATTCGTATTTAGCCATGGTATCTCTCCTGTCCGACGTCCCGTCCGCCCCTCCCCCGGAACGGCCGTCCCCGCGGAGCCTGAAGATGTTCTTCGGCGACCCGCACATGGGACAGACCCAGCCGCCGGGAATCTCCTTCCAGACGGTCCCGGGGGATATGCCCTCGCCCGGTCTCCCCCTCTCCTCGCGGTAGGAGAAACCGCACATGGTGCAGACGAATTCGGCCACGCTCAGTCCTCGATCTTCCTGAACATGTCCTTGGTGGATCCGCACATGGGACAGGTCCAGTCGTCGGGGAGGTCCTCCCATTTGGTCCCCGGGGGGATGTCTGCGTTGGGAATCCCTTTGGCCTCGTCATAGACGTAACCACACATGGTGCATTCATATTTAGCCATGCCCCCCAGACGGGCGTTCCGTATTTAACACATGCGTACCGCCGGATGCGGTATGCGTAACGGTACGGAGACGATGCAAAGCACGGCCGTCCCCCGTGCATATGTATATAAAAACTCCGGCAATACCGATTCCAGAAAATGACTGTTGTCTGCGGTGATGTCGCAGGCCGTAAGGTCAGATCACGTGATTCAAATGATCTCCAAGTTCTTGGAACTCGGCATAGCCGAGGACATAGCAAAAGCGATTGACGAGATGGGCTGGGAGGAACCCTCGCCCATACAGGAAGCGGCGGTCCCCGCCGGACTGAAGGGGTACGACCTCATAGCGCAGGCGCAGACCGGGACCGGGAAGACGGGGGCGTTCGGCTCCGTCATCCTCAGCACCGTGCCGAGCGGGCAGAAGGTCCCCTCCGCCATCATCCTGGAGCCCACCAGGGAGCTGGCGGTGCAGGTCTCGGAGGAGCTGGGCAGGATGTCCGACTTCAGCGGCCACGTGTGCGTGCCCATCTACGGAGGGGCGAGCATGGAGAAGCAGGTGGACGAGCTGGAGGAGGGGGTCGACATCATCGCGGGCACCCCCGGACGCGTCAAGGACATGATTGAGAGGGAGTACCTCGACCTGTCGCGGATCAGGATAATCGTCATGGACGAGTCGGACCGCATGCTCGACATGGGATTCATCGACGACATCGAGTTCATATTCAGGCAGTGCCCCGAGAACAGGCAGATGCTGATGTTCTCCGCCACCATGCCGGAGGACATAAAGCGCCTGGCATCGGACTACATGAAGAGGCCCAAGGAGGTCAACGTCTCCCAGGACGAGGTCGTCCTCGACCTCATCAAGGAGTACTACATCTCCGTCGGGAGGAGGAACAAGTCCTGGGCCCTGACCAGGATCCTCGACATAGACAAACCCAAGGCCCTCATCTTCTGCCAGACCATTAAGATGGTGGACATCCTCGAGCAGAGGCTGCGCGAGCACGGCTACAAGGTCGAGGCGCTCCACGGCGACATGCCCCAGAAGAGGAGGGAGAAGGTGGTCGACGACTTCAAGGAGGGGAAGACCGACCTCCTCATCGCCACCGACGTGGCCGCCAGGGGGCTGGACATCGACGACATCTCCTACGTAATCAACTACGACATGCCCGACGACATCCACACCTACATCCATAGGATCGGCAGGACGGGACGCGCGGGCAGGGAGGGCATCGCCGTCTCGTTCGTCACCTCCGAGGAGGAGTACCTGATCCGCGAGTTCGAGCTCAGGACGGGCATGAAGATCGAGAAGAGGGACGTCCCCGAGGCCGAGGAGGGCTCGAAGGACACCATCCGCAAGGTCACCGACTACGACCAGCTCTCCGACCCGTTCGGGATGGTCGTCTTCGAGATCGACCTCGGGAAGGAGGACGGCATCGGCAAGGTGAAGCTCGCCGACTACATCATGCGCGCAGGCAGGATAATCGACGCCGCCATCGGCAGGATAAACGTCGGGGAGAGGTCCTCGACGGTCGAGGTCCACAAGGACTTCGGCAACAGGATGCTCATGGACGTCCCCAAGATGAAGTACCGCAGCAAGAAGGTCTCGGTCAGGGTCCTCGAGAGGGACCGATCGCCTTGAGACGTCGGCGAGGCGGAAATCCAGCACCTTCCGCAGGTCCGCGAAGTCCATCTCTATCTGCAGACCGACCTTGCCTCCGCTGAAGAAGAACCTCCCGCGGCCGGCGGCCGACCCGTCCACGACGGTCTTCAGCTGCTTCCTCATCCCGAGGGGCGAGCAGCCCCCGTGCACGTACCCGGTGGTCGGGAACAGCTTCTTGGACTCCAGCATCTCCACCGACTTCTCGCCGACGGCGGCGGCCGCCTTCTTCATGTCGAGCTCCCTGCTCACGGGGACGACGAACACGTAGAGCCTGTCGGAGGTCCCCTGGACCACCAGGGTCTTGAACGCGTCGTCCGGGTCCTCCCCCAGCGCCGCCGCCACCTCGGTGCCGGAGACGGCGCCGGTCGCCGAGTAGTCGTGCACCCTGTAGGCCACCCCCGCCCTGTCGAGGATCCTCATCGGATTGGTCTTCTCCATGACGTGACCCAGCACCCGCAGGTTATTCATTGTTTGCACGGACGCCCCCGACAGCAAAAGATATTTTCAAGGAAGACCTGCGGAGGGGTCGGTATTTGCCATGTTGACGGCCGGATTCGACGGGGAGAAATACGCCAGGATGCAGGCGGACGAGATAAGGGACAGGCTCGGTAAGTTCGGAGGCAAGCTGTACATGGAGATCGGAGGGAAGATCTTCGACGACTACCACGCCGCCAGGGTGCTCCCCGGTTTCAGACCGGACAGCAAGATCCGCATGCTCGCCACCATGAAGGACGAGCTCGAGGCCGTCATATGCGTCAACTGCAACGACATCGAGAAGAGCAAGATCAGGGGAGACCTGGGCATAACCTACGACCTGGAGGCGCTCCGCATGGTCGACCTCTACCGCAGCTACGGGATCAGGGCCGACAACATCGTCCTCACGATGTACACCGGACAGCCGGCGGCCGACTCCTTCGTCAGACTGCTCAACGAGAGGGGCATCTCGGTCAGCCTCCACCGCCCCATCCCGGGATACCCGACCAACACGGGCCTCATTGTCAGCGACGAGGGGTACGGGAGGAACGACTACGTCCGCACCGAGATGCCGATCGTCCTGGTCACGGGACCCGGCCCCGGCAGCGGCAAGATGGCCGTCTGCCTGTCCCAGATCTACCAGGACGGGAGGAGGGGCGTCAAATCCGGCTACGCCAAGTTCGAGACGTTCCCCGTGTGGAGCCTGCCCCTGAACCATCCCGTGAACCTCGCCTACGAGGCGGCGACCGCCGACCTGGGCGACGTCAACATGATCGACCCCTTCCATATGGAGGCCTACGGGGAGAGCGCCATCAACTACAACCGCGACGTGGAGACCTTCCCCGTCCTGAAGACCATCCTGGACGGCGTCATGGGACAGTCGCCCTACAGGTCGCCGACGGACATGGGCGTCAACACCGTCGGCTTCTGCATATCCGACGACGGGGCGGTGCAGGAGGCGTCCAGGAGGGAGATAGTCAGGAGGTACTTCCACGTGTCCTGCGACCACCTCGACGGCAAGGTGCCGGCGGACGTCGTCTCCCGGGTGGACCTGCTGATGAAGAAGGCGCAGACGTCCCCCGGAGACTTCCTCCTCTACAGGGAGGTCAGGAAGCAGGCGGTGGGAGCCGACGGCCCCGTGGCGGGCATAGAGCTGCCGGACGGGACCGTGGTCACCGGCAAGGCCACCGGCAACCTGAGCGCGGTCTCCGCCGCCATACTCAACGCCATCAAGGTCATCGCGGCCGTGGACGGTGCGTACAACCCGATCCCGCCGGAGACGCTGAAGCAGGTCGAGATCCTGAGGACCGAGGTGCTGGGCAACGACACCAAGCTGAGGGCGGACGAGATGCTGGTGGCGCTGGCCATCAGCGCCAAGATAAGCCCCGAATCCGAGAGGGCGTTCAGCAAGCTGAAGAAGCTTAGGGGATGCGACCTGCACGGGTCCGTCGTCCTCTACCCGCAGGACAGCTCCATCCTCAGGAAACTGGAGATCAACGTGACCTGCGAACCGGTGTACCAGGACAGGATACTTTACAGGAACTGAATGTGCCAGAGTCCGCCGCGAGGCGGACGGGCCATTCAAAAACTTTATATCCAATCAGCGGTTCCCTCATCTACCAGTGTGGACGTGGTGTAGCTGGTTATCACTTAACCTTGCCAAGGTTAGAACTCGGGTTCGAATCCCGGCGTCCGCACCATCCCTTATTAGTACATTAAAATCGAACTCGCAGAGCCGTAGTCCGTGTCGATTCTCATCGGGTTCGCACATGGCATCCGCTACCGTATATGTGTTCCGTGCATCACCAGCCATCGTATGCCAGGTGCCGTCGCGGCCTTTCGGATCCGGACGGCGGATGCGAGGGCGCACGTTGCCGGTGAATCACCTGGTCCGCTGCAGGACCTCGATGAACCATGCTGTCACCAAATTGATCGAGGGCGGCGTGACGGGTTCGGCAAAGTCCTGATTGTGGAGCGCACGGACAATCTCCGCCGGTTCTCGGATACGGTCTCATCTCGCCCGACTCCCGATCCGATTCAAAACGGTAAACCCCAAAGAATCGGCGAAAAAAATATAAATAGAGATTAAACAGATGACCATTAAGCCCTCGTGCACCGGTCCCACGGCCGAAGTGTATGGACTGTAGAGTTTGACGCCTACGGACGGGGGCGATTTTCACTTGTTGACTGAGACAGGGCCCTCTCCATATGTGGATAAAATAAGCATCACACGAGATGGATCCTGTGTGTTTTTGAAGCCCTCGGAAAGCCATATGTTCTAAAGGAACAGGGTCTCGGACTGCTCAGGAAACCCGAGACTGTCAGGAGAGGTTCCTATCAAAAGGACACCTTGGACAGGTTCGACGACACCAACATCAAGGAACTCTCCCTGAAGGGCAGCGCGAAGGCAATCGACACGAAAAATAGAATAATGCCGAAAAAGGATTCCAAAGTAGGTGATGGTAAATGAGTCTTCACATCAACATAGCCAGGGAGATCGAGAAGGAATGCCGCGAAACATACAAGAGTCTGGGTCTCACCGAGGAGGAGGCCAGCATCTTCACCATGATCCACATAGACCCCCGCGGCAACCTCATGCTGAGATGGACGAGAGGCCACAACAAGACCCCGGAGGATTTCGTGCGGGCGATGAACTCCGGATTGAAGAAGATCGTCGACGCGGGGGAAAATGATTACTTCGTCGGCAGTTTTGCGGAACTCCGCGAAGATGCCGTCTACATGAAGCGGATAGGCGGCGGCCGTCCTGCCGTATTCCCGCTGGACGAGGACTGGGACGAGCATGACTACGAGTACTGCCCCGAGGACGGACTGTTCCACCGGAAAAAGGACAGACCCAAGGATTCGGTCGATTCGAAATGATAAGATACATGGCCGCCGCGACCACTGTCTCCCTGTCCGCGACCGCAAATGCACCAGCAGAGGAACTGAAACTCAGACTGTGCAGATCCGACAAGAAGCAAGCGCCTTTCGAAGTCCCGAAGAGAACGGTTCCAGTACATCCGAACCTCTACCGCCTGATACGGCGTCTTCTGTTCTCCTTCTGCAGCCCCGCCCGTACGGACAACAATTTATTATGGATACAGGCATAGTAACACACAGCGAGAGACCTTCGGAATACCAATGTGATTGAAATGGCTAGCAGACATGCGATAATGTTCCCGTTCACCGCCATAGTCGGCCAGGACCTCATGAAAAAGGCCCTGATACTGAACGTAGTAGACCCCGGCATAGGCGGCGTGCTGATAAAAGGGGAGAAAGGCACCGCCAAGTCGACGACCATCCGCTCCCTGGAGCAGATACTTCCAAGCAAGGAGGTCGTCAAGGGATGTCCCTTCCACTGCGACCCTGGACGTCCCGAGAGCTTCTGCCCCTACTGCTCCGAAAGGGCTGCCAAGGGGGAGGTGCTGGAGACGGAGACCGTCCCCACGGACGTCGTCGAACTGCCCCTGAGCGCCACCGAGGACAGGGTCGCGGGGACGCTGGATCTGGAGGCCGTGCTCCAGACGGGCAAGAAGAAGTTCGAACCAGGCATACTGGCACAGGCCAACGGGAACCTCCTCTACGTCGATGAGATAAACCTCCTCGAGGACTACATCGTCGACATGCTACTTGACTCCGCCGCCATGGGGGTGAACTACGTGGAGAGGGAGGGGGTATCATTCACCCATCCCGCCCGCTTCGTGCTCGTCGGATCCATGAACCCGGAGGAGGGCGACCTAAGACCCCAGCTGCTCGACAGGTTCGGCATGTCGGTGGAGGTCAAAGGGGAGAGGGATCTGGCACAGCGCAGCGAGGTGGTCTCCAGGAGGCTCATGTTCGACCTCGACCCGAAGGCGTTCACCGCCTCCTACCAGGCGGAGACCGACGGGATGAGGGAGAAGATCCGCAGGGCCCGCGCCGCCCTGGGCGGCGTGAGAACAGACAGGAAGATCATCGATGCGGCCGCCTACCTCTCCGTCTACTTCGGCATGGAAGGGCACAGGGCGGATATAACCATGATCAGGTCCGCCAGGGCCAACGCTGCATACGAAGGGAGGGAGCAGGTCTCCAAGGAGGACCTGGAGGCGGTAGCGCCCCTGGTGCTGGCACATAGGCTCAAGAAGAAGCCCTTCGAGAGGACCTCCGACTACGACCTGGGTGACGTGCACAGATGCCTAGAGGAATTTTGACCTATCCGTTCTCCGCCGTGCTGGGGGAGACCACGGCGAAAAGGGCGCTCATGTGCCTGCTGGCGGATGACGACCTCAACGGCGTGCTGATAAAGGGTCCGTCCGGAACGGCCAAGAGCGTCCTGGTGAGGTCGTTGGCATCCCTCACCGACAGGAAGGTGGTCGACCTGCCCGCCGGGACCGGCGACGAAGACATATTCGGCGGTATCGACCTGGAGAGGGCGGTCGTGGACGGGACGTCAGTCATGAAGGGCGGCATACTCTGCCGTGCGGACGGCAACATACTCTGCATCGACAACATCAACGTCATGGACCCCCGGACGCTGAACTCCGTCATGGAGTCCCTATCGTCTGGCACTGTGAGGATCGAGAGGGAGGGCATATCCTCCGAGTACTCCTGTTCGGCATCGGTGGTGGCCACCATGGACCCCCTCGAAAGGGACCTCCCGGAATCGGTCGCGGACAGGTTCGACATCTGCGTCTCTATGACCGTGGAGACAGACGCCTCCAGGCGCGGGGACGTCGTCGAGAGGGTCCTGGAGTTCGACAGGGACCCGAGGTCCTTCGCGGAGAAGTTCGTGGGGGACGACCTGGAGGCGAGACGTAAGATCGAAAGTGCCAGATCGCTCATACCAACCATAAGGATAACCCGCCGCGACATACAGGACATCGTCGCCATCTGCACGAAGATGAACGCGGTGGGACACCGCGGCGACATCGCATGTGCCAGGACCGCCCGGGCGCTGTGCGCCCTGGACGGAAGGGACAGGATCTCCGCCGACGACATACGCGATGCGTCGGTTATGTGCCTCCTGCACAGGAGGAAACCCAAGCTGAAGGCCAGGACCGCCGGCGACGCCGCCGTCGAGTCCGACGATGTGCCAGATGCGGAGATCTCCGATGATTTCGAGGACATCTCCAACAGGGAGATAGCCCAGCTCGCGAAGATGTCCGACGACGAGAGCCTGGATGTCCAGAAGGAGATAGAGAGGGTGGAGGGTCTGGAGAAGGCGGAAGGTTCCGGGGACGGGGCCCCGGACCGGGAGGAGGCCGGGGACGGGGAACCGGAGGAGGAGGCGGCCATACCGGACGTGGACGTCCTCACGATGGTCCTGGACGAGGTACGGAACGACCTCGCGGAGATCGACCGCATAGAGTCGATCCGCCTGAACAGCGTCGTCGGCCACATACCCAGAGGGATAGACGGCAGCAAACGCGGCGGGCGCACCAGCGGGTTCCGCATACCCGAAGGGAAGACCTCCGACCCGGCCCTGGGGGCGACCATCCGCGCCGCCGCCCCGTATCAGAGGTCGAGGCAGCCCCGCGGACTCAGCATAGCCATAACGCCGAGCGACATACGCGAGAACATCAGGACCAGGCAGAGCTCCTGCTCCTTCCTGTTCGCGGTGGACGTCAGCGGTTCCCTGGTGAACACCGGCGCCCTCGACGAGGCCATCAAAGGCGTGCGGGCGATGCTGGAGGACGGATACGTCCGCAGGGACCGCGTGGCGCTGCTCACCTTCGGCCAGAACGTCATCAACCTGGCCGTCCCCTTCACCCGCAACGTCGAGAGCGTGTTCGAGAGCCTCAGGAGGACCGTCACCGGCGGGTCCACCCCGCTGGGGGAGGCCCTGCTGACCATAAACAAGTACATGACGAACTACGTCAGGAAGAACCCGGAGGAGAAGTGCTTCGTCATCCTCATAACGGATGCGGAGGCCGACAGGTCGGTGGTGGAGGGTTACGAGCCCTGGGCGGAGCTCAGGCGCATAGCGGCCACCGTCAGGATACCGAACACCGAGTGGATCATGATAGACAACGGGAAGAGGTACCGCCGCGTGAACTACGCGAAGAAGCTGGCCGACATCCTTGATGCCCGGTACCTCGTCCTCGACGACCTCACGGGCCGTTTCGAGGATAAGGAGGACTGAGGTCCGGGGGAACCCCCGGACCCGCCGTCACTGTTTGTCGCTGAGGTTGTAGACCATCACGCGCCTGCCGTTGTAGCTCTGTCCGAAGAGCTCGTCGACGACCTCCTGGGACCTCCACCTGACGACCTGCACCCTGGATTTGTTCTCGTAGACGTGTATGTTGCCGATGTCCTGCTTGGTGATGCCGGACGTCTTGGTGACGAACCTGACGAGGTTGTTCTGGTCCACGCCGTCCGCGGAACCGATGCTGATCTCTATCCTGTCGAAGGACATGTCCTTCTCCGGGGGGAGGGCCCTGTCGATCTTGACGTAGGAGTGGAGCGGTTTGGGGTTCTCGGGGATGCCCTGCGGTTTGGGGTACTGGGTCCTCTCCCTGGGCTCCTCCTTCGCGGACTTGGCCGCGGGTTCCCTGGCCTGCTGCTTCCTGGCGGCGGGCTTGGTCTTCGCGGCCGCCACGGCGCCGTCCTCTATCTCGGTCTTGGTGCGCCTCCTGTCGAGCCTGCCCCTGAGGGTGCGCTCGGGAGCCGCCCCCTCGTCCTGGAACTTCTTCTTGACCGGGACGATCTTCGGTTCCTTCTTCTGGACCTCGGCGTTCTTGACGGTCTCGGCGGCGACCTTCTTGGCCGCCTGCCTCTGCTTGATCTGCTTGGCCCGGGTCTTGGGGGTCTCCTCGGACTTGGCGGGGATGCTCTGGGGGGATATGGGGGCGATCTCGACGATCCTCCTGCCGATCTTCTTCTCGATGTCGTTCAGGATGCCTATGTCCTCCTCGGTGACGAACGTCACGGCCTTCCCCGTCTTCCCGGCCCTGCCGGTCCTTCCGATCCTGTGGATGTAGGTCTCCACGTCCGCGGGGGCATCGTAGTTGACGACCACGTCGACGTCGACGATGTCGAGGCCCCTGGATGCCACGTCCGACGCTATGAGGACCTCGACCTCCCCGTCCGCGAAGGAGCGGAGGGTCTTCTCCCTCTTGTTCTGCACCATGTCCCCGTGGATCTCGCAGACGCTGAAGTCGTCCCTCTTCATCTTGCGCGCCAGGTAGTCCACCTTCCTCCTGGTCCTGCAGAACACCATCATCTTGGGGTACCCGTCCTTGATCAGGCGGATGAGCTCGTCCCTCTTCGAGTCGCGGGTGGTCAGTATGTAGTACTGCGCCGTGAGGTCGAGGGTGGGCTCGTCCTTGGAGACGAAGAGGTCCCTGTAGTTGATCATGTGCTTGACGGCCAGCTTCCTGATGTCATCCTCCATGGTGGCGGAGAACATCATGGTCTGCCTCTTCTTGGGCACCTTGGAGAGGATCATGTTGACGCTGGGGGCGAAACCCATGTCCAGCATGCGGTCGGCCTCGTCGAGGACCACTATGGAGACGGACGACAGTGTGACGTCCTTCCTCTCCAGCAGGTCCTTCAGTCTTCCGGGGGTCGCGACCAGGATATCCGTTCCCTTCCTAAGCTGTTTCACCTGATTCTCTATGTTCACTCCGCCGTAAACGGGGAAACATTTATGTCCGCTGAACTGCGCCAAGGCGTCGATCTGGTCGCACACCTGCGTCGCGAGCTCCCTTGTAGGCACGAGAACCAATGCCGACGGGTCGGTCCCGTTCGGCGCGGTTTTGCTCAGGATGATGGAGCCGTACGTCCCGGTCTTGCCGGTGCCGGTCTGTGCCTGCGCGAGGAGGTCGACTCCTTCCAGGCCCACCGGTATGGCGGCGATCTGGACCGGGGTGGGCTCCACCCACCCTATGGACCTGACGGCTCTCAGGACATCCGCCGAGATGCCTAGGTCCTCAAACTTGCCTTCTTTCATTGCATTCACTCTTTTCCGATATGGATAGAAAATTAAAACGGCCCGTGACGGCCACGGGCGCCATTAACGTTCTTGTTCGTATATTAAGAACCTGTTTATAAATACTTTTAAAGCAGGCCGACAGGACCGCTCCCGGCGGTCCTGCGGGAACACGGGAGCCGTCCCCGCGGGGACGGCCTTTCCGGTCCCTCACTGCTCTACCTTCGCAAGGTCCAGATGCAGGACGCTCTCGGGGCAGATGCGCTCGCAGCGCCTGCAGGCGGTGCCGCCGCAGCGGTCGGAGCTGACGCGGCAGAAGATCCTGCCGTCCTCCTTCCTGACCATCTCCAGCGCCTTCTCCGGGCATTCCCTGACGCACTTCTTGCAGAACCTGCACCCTTCGACCTCGTAGGTGAGGTAGGTCCCGGACTCGATGACCCTGACCGGGCACTTGTCCGTGTCCGGCAGGTCGGTCATGGACCTCCTCTCCACCGTCACGTCCTCGGACGGTTCGCTGATGTGCGGGAGCTGGTACACGTCGAGCATGTCGTTGTACATGCTCATCGGCATGCTGGTGCACCATACGGCGTACTCGATCGAATACAGCTGCTTGAAGGTCTCGGAGGTGGCGAACATGCAGTGCTCGGCCTTCAGCTTCTGGGCGAAGGACCTCAGCCCGTCCATGTCCATCTCGCCCAGGGCTATGCGCCTGGCCATCTCGATGGATGTGTTCCCGAACTGTATCAGGTGCGTCGCACCGGGCACCACCATGCCTATCCCGAGGGCCTTCACCGCATCGACGTAGAGTCCGGAGGCGCCCGACATGTAGGCGGTCTTGACGTCCCCGGTCCACATGCCGGCCTCGTGCAGGAGCGTGAGGAACCCGGCCCTCATGGCGCCGATGGCCTTGCCGGCCTCGTCCACGTCATGGGACGATATGTCTATGCCGTCCTGCAGATGCAGTTTGCCGTCCTCGGTGTTTATCTTGGGGGGCACGATGATGCCCGTCTTTATACCGTTGTAGAGGGTGGCGACGGTACCGGTGCCGGTTATGCCGATGGCCCTGACGGGGCCCTTCTCGAGCGCTTCGCCGGTCATGGGGTCGACGATGTCGCCCTCCCGGTCAATCATGGATTCGTCCAAGACCGTGCACATCCATCCGTCTCCCTTGATGTCGACGTCGGATATGGCCCCGGGGGCCGCGAGCATGCCCCTCTCGATCTCCTGTCCCTCCATGGCGGGACCGGCGGCGGCGGAACCGGTTATGATCCTGCCGTCGCCGCAGATGAGCGCCATCTCGGCGTTGGTCCCGTAGTCGACGACCAGGCACGGTTCCTTGGAATCCGCCACCCCGGTTATGAGGAGCATGGCGATGGCGTCCGCACCGATCTCGTGCCTCACCGCGGGAGGTATTATGACCTCCGCATCCGGCATACCCAGAAGACCCATTTCGGATGCCTTCAGCACCGCGCCGTCCCTCTTGGGGGGAACGACGCCGAGGGTCTTGAGCATGTTCTCGCCCGCATATGCCAGATCACGGATTTCGATGTTCTGGAAGAGGGACAGCTGGAAGGTGTTCCCGCAGACCCCCACCCTCTTCACCTTCGACAGGTCTATGCCGAGGGAGGCGAAGAGCTGGTTGGCACAGCCCATCAGGAGCTTGTTGGCCACGTCCTCCCCCGATTTGAGCGCGAAGTTGACGTGGTCGATGACGTTCATGCCAGGGATGGGGTGGCGCTGGGTTATCGCCGTGGCGACCGTCTCCCCGGTGGCCATGTCTATAGCCTGACAGCGCAGACCGCTGGTCCCTATATCCAATGCTATTGCGTATTCTGTCATTTGCATCTCTCCTTTTCCATGGAATAGACGATACACTGGGCGACCATGGGCGCCGTACCTATGGCGAGGGGGTCGTGTATGAACTTGGCCTTCGCGAGGGTGGCCTCGTCGTATACGTGCGGGATCCCCGGCGTGGACACCACCGCCCCCTCCATTATGAGGTCCCCCGGGATGGGGGACGGGGATGCGTTGAGTATCAGTCTCGCCTCCGCCGTAGCCTCCTCTATGTCGTCCGCCGCGACTGTGCCAGGATTGGCGGCCGCGACGGCGGTCGCCTTCTCCCTCACCACATCCGCGACGGTCACCTTCGCTCCCTGCCTGCACAGGATGGACACCATGTTGCTGCCCACCCTGCCGGCACCGCGGACGAGGACCGCCTTCCCGTCCAGACCGCCTGCGGCGCCCCTGAGGGCCTCCACATAGCCGGCCGCGGTGCAGAAGGAGTTGTTGGCGTACTTCCCGGCGGCGACGCTGTACGCCATGTACTGTTCGTCGTCCGCCATCAGGATTATGTCGGCGCCCCTGTCCAGCGCCTCGCCGAACCCCCATACGTCGGTGTGCTCGGTGACGAAGCACTCGATCCCCATGTCACGGACGATGTCCGCGACGGAACGGGAGAACCCGCCGATGATACCCAGACCGGATGTTATGGGTACCGAGGCCGCCCTGAACCCGCTCACGTCGATGCCGGAGGCGTCCGCACCTATGGCACGGAATCCCAGCGTGAGGAGGTTCATCCCGGTGTCCCTCAGGAGGGCCCTGTCTATGTCGCTAAGCCCGTCCGAGAGCCCCGAGATCATGTTGGGGGTCAGCCTGGTCGTTCAGACCACCTCCGGGGAGAGGTCGATGAATTCGTCTATCTGGCACTCGTCCATTATCGCCTTTATGGCGTCTTTCCTCTTCCAGAAGACCTCGTCCTTGTCCTTCCCGCCGGTGATCATCGTGCACCTCCACTCGCTGGCACCGGGGCGGTAGTCCGTTATCATCTCGTCGGATCCGAAGAGACCCTTGCGGATGGCGGGGTTGCGTACGTGGGAGAACTCCTTCTCTCCGGTGGTGTACATCCTGTCTCCGACGATGTGGAAGTGCTCGTAGGATGATGCCCCCGGCCGCCTCCTGGCGGCGGACTCCCTGCCGCTGCAGGCCCTGTAGAGCTCGTCCAGGAGGTTTATGCCCGTACCCGCCAGGATGCAGGCCGGAGTCTGACTGGGTATGCGCGCGTCGATCTCCAGGACGCGGAAGCCCTTGGGGGTGTTGATGGCCTCCATGTCCATGAGTCCGTTGAGACCCATGTCCTCCGCGGTCATCTTCGCACAGAGCCCGAACCGGGTGTCCTCCTCCTCCGATAAAATACCCGGCTGGCACAGTACCTGTTTGCAGTCGTAGTTGCGGTCGAGCACCACCTCGGTGGTTATGTAGGAGCGGGCGGAGCCGCCGTTGCCTATGACCTCGATCGATATGCTCTTGCCGTGGACGAACTCCTGGATGATGGGGGTGTCGTTCAGGTCCTCCACCTTCTTCAGGGCGGCGGCCATACCCGCCTCGTCCTCCACCTCGGAGACTCCGACGGAACCGCTCTGGCAGGAGGGCTTCACTATGACGGGGAAACCGCACTCCGGCCACGGTTTGGGCATCGGCACGCCGAATTTTCCCATGATCTCGTTCGATTTCTGCTTCGACGAGGATATCCTGTAGGCGGACATGTCGAAAAGGAACGGTCCGCCGAAATCGCCCTTCATGGACTCAAGGACTGTGAGGGCGTCCATCTCCTCGAGTGCGGGCAGGACCGCATCGCAGTCGGCCAGGACCTTCCTGGCCTTCTCCGGCTCGTCCACCACGTTGACGGTCACGGAACCGTCCGCGAGGGAGCGTGCGGGCGCATCCTCCCTCCTGTCCAGAACCACGGTCTCGTAACCGGCCTTCTTGGCCAGATAGACCGCCTCAATACCCTGCAGGGCACCTCCGACAATACCCAGTCTCAGTCTACTCCCTCCTCGCCGTCATGTCTTTTACTTCCTTCTCTCGGTTTTGCCGTGCCCCCGGAGGGCGCCGTAATCAGTTTATCTTCGCACCGTTGAGGTAGCTGAGACTAGCTGCCCCCTTCCTGACGGTGCTGTACCTCTCCCTGATCGTCAGCAGGCGCTCGAGGCCGAAACCGGCCCCGGACCAGGGCTCGTGGACGTCATGGGCCGCATCCAGATAGTGGGGTCCGACGGCCGCGGAACATACCTCCTGGCCGTTTATCTCCACGTCGATGGTTTCCTTGTACACGTCGGACTCCTCCTGCACCAGGTCGTAGTCGGGGAGTCCCACCGCCTTCATGACGATGGATATGTACCTCTTCAGGGTCTCGGTGGCGTCCCCGTTGGGGCCCATGTCCACCAGGTTCAGCATGGTGAACTCCTCGAGGTGCATCCCGCTGTGGGACTCCTTCCTGAAGCAGGGCCCCATCTCGAAGATCTTCACGGGGCCGTCGGTATGGTCCCTGAGGTCCCTCATGACGGAGTACAGGTTGGGTGCCAGCATGGGCCTGAGGGCCCTCTTGTCGTCCAACCAGAACACCTGTTTGAAAAGGGGCTTGTCCTCGGTTATGGTCATACGTGCCAGCGCGTCCTTGGACACGAATATGGGCGTACGGACCTCGATGAAACCGTCGGCGACCAGCGCCTCCGCGATGTCATTCATCATCCGGACGAGTCCGTAGCGTGACGGTTCGGAGATCATCCCCCTGATCTTCCTCTCATTGTCCGAGGAGGCGGCGGACATCTCCTTGGAGAAGGCCGCGTCCCTAGAAGCCAGGTCCTCGAAGACCGTCTCTTCGTAGGTTCCGTTGCCATACTCCCTGAGGCGCTGTATCTGCGCGTCCGTGTATTTTACCGTCATGATATCCCTTTGAATGTGAGAATGGCGAGAGACCGGGGTGTCGAACCCCGCTGGCTAGGTTTTAGAGACCCGCTGGTCGCCGGACCGTCCCCCCTTGTCATGTAAACCGTAACATCATCTAAATAAGTTTCCCAAATCGACGCATCTGGCACATGTGCCAGGCTCATATGCTGAGACCGCAGCCGTTCAGGGTCGCGATGGCCTTCTCGTACACCTTGAGGTACTCCTTGCTGGGGGTCACGGAGGTGACGTCGTAGCAGTCCTGGAACCTCTTCCCCATGGGCGGACGGGAGAAGTTCCTCTCGTAGAGGGAGATGACGTTCTCCAGAACGACGTTCGCCTCGTGCACGCTCATGCCGGCGGCGGATATGGCGGCCTCGCCCATCATCCTGGCCTCCATGCCGGTGGTCCTGTCCTTGACGACGCCCTTGGAGGAGGCGGCGCCGGAGATCAGCTCCCTCCCGGAGACGGTGTCCGTTATGGCCTGGGCGGCGGTCTCCAGGAGGCACATCTCGGTGCAGGGGCCGGCCAGGGTGTAGTACTGGTTGCCCAGCAGCAGGTCGGTGTTGAGGTCGATGGCCGCGGCGGTGTGCGCAGCGACCTGCAGCGTCTCCCTCGTGGTGGTGGTACCCCACCTTATGTGGATCGGTCCGTCCAAGTGTATGTCGCAGTCCATGAGGGCGTAGGAGGCCAGGGTCGCGGCGACGTCGCAGATGGCGGTCTCCTCGAGTCCGCCGCAGTACCCGCCGAACATCGGCATCTGCTCCACCATGATGAGGTCCCCCGCCGTCTTCCACCCGGCGATCATGTTCATGAGGGACATGTCGACCTTCATCTCGTTCAGCTGCGAGCATTCATGGAGGTCGTGCTTCTTGAGCCCGTAGTCCGTGAGGTCGGAGGAAAGACGTCCGGCCGCAGAAAGCGGGGTCTCGGGACCCTATATGCCCATCCCGGGCCTTCCGCACATGGCGCAGGCCTCCCTGACGTACCTGATCTCGGCCAGGGTGGCGCGGATCTCCCAGGGCGTGTTGGTGGTGGCGGACTCCCCGCAGACGGTGTTGAGGACGCCGCTGACCAGGGCGTCGACGACCGGCTCCTGGACGTACGACTGGATCATCGCCGGGAATATGTCCTCCGAGACCGGGGCCCCGGTGGGACCGGCCTCGATTATGGGGGCCCGGTTCGTGTTACCGTGACGGGCCTTGCATTTGACCTTGTCCTTCCCGGAACCGATGGTTATCTTGCGCGGTGCCTTCCTTATACCCTCGAGGACCTCGTCCTCCGTGAGATACATCACCCTTCCCAGGTTGGTGTTGTAGAAGCCGGTGGTCACCAGCATGTCGAGTCCCGCATGGAAGAGGCGGTCCGAAAGGTCGTCGTCCTCCGGTATGATCTTGTCATCGAAGGAGATCTGGTACTTCTCCTTCATGGCCAGGGCGTTGGTGGGGATGGTTATGTAGTCCCATTGATCCTCACGGACCCTCTTGCCCGTGTTGAAACGAGAATACGCTTCGAAGATATCCACAGGCCTCGACGCAGTCATGTTAAATCAATTCCCAGTTTGCTATAAAATGTTTGGCGTAAGTCGTTTAAAGCATCCACTGCTGCGAACCGCAATGTATTTGTCCGGGCGCCGTTCCGCATCCGGCGGCCCGGAGGGGTAAGTACGGGGGACTCGCGTCCCCCTGTTTGAGAGTGAGGGGATTTCCCGATCAGTGCTTTATGGGCAGTCCGGCGTCGCGGAGCTGCTGCATGGCGTTGTCGTAGACCTGCAGGTACTCCTCGGTGGGCTTGACGGTCTTGACGTCGTAGCACTCCTGGAACCTCTTGCCGGCAGGCGCATCGTTGTAGCGGGTCTCGTATCCGGAGACGAGCTTCTCGATGATCTCGTTCAGGTCGGAGACCTTCATGCCGGCGGCGGTGAGCGCAGCCTCTCCCATGGCGCGGGCCTCCATTCCGGTGGTCTTGTCCTGGACGACTCCCTTCGCCGCGGCGGAACCGGAGAGGAGCTCCCTTCCGGAACCGGTGTCGCAGATTGCCTGGCAGGCGGTCTCGATGAGGCACATCTCGGTGCAGGGGCCGGCCATCGGGTAGTACTGGTTGGCCAGGAGCAGGTCGGTGTTGGCGTCGACGGCGGCGGCCGCGTGGGCGGCGATCTGCAGGGACTCCCTGTTGGTCGTGGTTCCCCACCTTATGTGGATGGGTCCGTCGAGGTGGAAGTTTCCGCTGAACAGGGCGAAGGAGGCGAGGGTGGTCGCGACGTCGCAGATGGCGGTCTCCTCGAGTCCGCCGCAGTACCCGCCGAAGATGGGCATCTGCTCGACCATGATGGTGTCGCCGTTGACGGTCCAGCCGGCCAGCATGTTCAGTCCGGTCATGTCCATCTTGAGCTCGTTCAGCTGGGAGCACTCGTGTGCGTCGGTGACCCTGTGTCCCGCGTGGACCATGTCCGCGGCGAGCCTGGCCGCCTCGGTCAGGGGGGTCTCGGGTCCCTATACGCCGAGTCCGGGGCGTCCCGCCCTCTCGCGCGCTTCCCTGGTCGCACGGAGCTCCGCCATGGTGGCGCGGATTTCGTAGGGGGTTCCGGCCTTGGCGGGGTGTCCCTCGATGGTCGTCATGACTCCGTTCACGAGGTCGTCGACGACGCCCTCCTGGGCGTAGGACTGCATGACCTGGACGAAGACGTCCTCGGAGATAGGGGATCCGGTGGGTCCTCCCTGGATGATGGGCTTGACGGGGCTGTTGCCGTGCCTCGGGTAGAAGCGGGCGATGTCCCTTCCCTCGCCGAGGATCAGCTTCGTGGGGGTCTTCTTTATCCCCTCCCATACCTCCTCCTCGGTCACCTTCATGACCTTCTTGAGGTCCATGTTGTAGAACCCGGTGTTAACCAGCATCTCGAGTCCGGCCTGGAACAGGTCGTTCTTGGTCTTGTTGTCCTCGGGTATGAAGGTCTTGCCGAAGTCGAGCTTGTACTTCTTCTTCAGCTCGGTGGCGTTCTGGGGGATGATGGTGTAATCCCACTCGGCCTCGTCCACTTTCTTTCCCTTTACGAACCTGTCATAGGTGTCGCAGATAGTGAGTGCTCTTGTCGCTGCCATTTCTATCACCTTGTTAAATGGATTTGAGATATCTCCCGATCACATCAGGGACTTCACGAGTTCGATGATCTCGGATCCGGTGGCGGAGTATCCGTCCGCGCCGATCTCGTCGCACCACTCCTTGGAGCAGGGGGCTCCGCCGAAGATGCACTTGTACTTCTTCCCCTCCTCGTTGTTCGCTATGACGAGCTCTCTCTGAGCCTCGAGGGTGGTGGTCATGAGGGCGGATCCTCCGAGGATCTTCGCGTCGTTCTCCTCGGCCGCATCGAGGAAGGCCTGGGAATCTGCGTCGGGTCCGATGTCGATGACGCTGTATCCGGCTCCGCGGAGCATCGCACAGCACACGTTCTTCCCGATCTCGTGGATGTCTCCCTCGACGGTTCCCATGACGACGGTTCCCTTGTTGGCGGAGGCGCCGCCGGTCATCAAGGGCTCGAGCATCTTGAGGGCGACCTCCATAGTCTTGGAAGCAGCGACAACCTGAGGGAGGAAGATCTCAGCATCGTTGAACTTCTGACCGATGACGGCCATTCCCTCTCCGAGACCCTTGTCCATGATCTCGGAAACGGTCATCTTCGCATCGATGGCCTTCTGGGTAGCCTCCTTGCAGAGAGCGATGTTCCAGGTCTCGATGGACTTTTTCAGATCAGCAATTATTGCATCGTTTGCCATATTATACCACTCCAGCCGACATGATGCACCGCAACCATCTTGCTGCGGTTGCAGTTTTTTCCTGTCTGAAGATTGATACATATGTGCACTATTTAATGATTTCTACAAAAAAGATTGTTTGTTTAATTCTATATTTATAGTTTACTATTTTTATTATTTTTCTAATTGAATTTTGATTTGATAGATAAATGTCTAATTAAATGAAAAATTAATAATTTATTTGTACCAATTTAATCGAAAAAAGTGAATTAAATAAGACATTCGATATAATTTTTTAAAAAATCATAATAGTTATGTTTAAATATAGGTTGCAAATCGCTCAATGTCGTTAGTAGAAAAATTTATAAATAAATGTAAAAGAAGCACTTCAACCCCCTCAAAGAGGATAGAAAAACAAGAGATTCTGCGGATTTCCCCTCTTTTCGATTGGATCCGATTGGGTGAAAGCGTGCGGAACGGCCGCAAACAGCAGTTCCGGGAATAAACAGTGGAAAAAGAACAGGATTAAAAGAAGAATGAGGGGCCCAAGGCCCCTCTGTTTATCTGGAGAGACGTCTCCCAGCTCTTTCAGAGCTGGTTGTACATCCACCTTGCGACGAACAGACCGAAGGCGCACAGTCCGATGATGAATATCGAACTGATGATGTCCCCGGCGGGTATGCCGTTCGCAAAGTAATCGGCGTATCCGCTCCAATCATTCATAGAATCTCACCTTCTTCTTGAGCTCATCCACAGTGGCTATGCCGAGGGCGGTGATCGTATACTTGGTGAGGAGGTGTCCCTTGTTGAACTTCCCCTCCTCGTCGATCACGGACTCACCTTCTGTGAGGAACCCTGCGGAGACCATCTCGATGATGTCGTAGTTGACCATCTGCTGCTCGTGGTGGGAGTGCATGCCGTACTCCTCCATGAGCTTGGGGACCACTTCGTAGTTCCACTGGGGACCTCCCTCCTGGAATATCTCCATGAGGCGGAACTTTATGGGGGCGTCTCTTATCATTCCTTACCGCCTCCCAGCACTATGGACGTGTCCTTCAGACTGACCATTCCCTCGGAATCCTCGGTTGCGATGAGGTAACTTCCGATGAGACAGATTATCAGACCGGCGATGGTAGAGCCTATGATAATCCACATGGAATCATCGGTGTATCCAAGAGCATCTACCGGACCGAAGAATATGATCAGGAATATGACTGCGAATGCCGCATACAGACTTCCGACGGCCTGTCCTCTGGCAACCCCCAGGAACGGGAACGACTTGTACCACGTGACGTAGCACCAGGCAAAGGACAATCCGATCATCAGAACTGCCACGAACACGGAGGGGTTGGCGATCTGACCGAGAGTGTCGAACATGGGGTATCCCATGATGACCAGAACAATCATGATTACCCACCAGAACACGGCCTCGAAGCAGAACCTGAGGTGGAGACCCACATCGGGCTCGCAGATGTCGAGGGCCTTTCCGGCGACGACTCCTTCGAATCCCCATCCGACGGCGGCCATTATGCCTCCGAGAGCACCGAGTCCGGCGTTGCTTCCGACGGAACCTCCGGTGATCATGGATCCGGCATACAGAGTTATTCCTCCGGTAAGCAGAACTATGATTGCCAGATATCCTCTCTTAGAAACCTTCTGCTTCAGATAGAGGACGGACATGACAGTTCCGATAATCGGATACAGCAATCCGGCTACGGCGGCGAATCCGGGGCTGAGGAAGGTTGCTGCTATGTAAGTACCGTAAACGGCGATGGCGCCGCACACTCCGGCAAGCATAAAGTACTTGCTTGCGGCCTTGACCTCGAGAAGGGTCCTCTTCCACTCGCGCAGCTTGCCCAGGGCACCGTTCCATATGAAGAGAACGGCAGCACAGGCTGTCGCATTTATGCAGGTCAAAAGCAGACAGTCGAGCAGGGTCTCCATTTCAGCGCTTACGCCGGTCGAGGACATATCCGGGTACAGGAAACTGTCGAATCCCCAAATGGCGTAACCGGGAACGTACCATACACCCCAATACAGTGCGCAGAACAATCCCATGATTATTCCGAAGCGGACCTTCTTCTTGTGATCCGCCTTCTTGAATTCTTCTACACTCATCGGCACATTTGCCGAAACTTCGTTTATTGCATCCACTACTAACCACCTCCGTCACACAACAGTGTGGCGGGTTATGTAAGGGAAGTTGAGGCCGTACCCACCGGGTACGGCCTTGTTGAAGAAATCAGCCCTTGACGGCCTTGACCATCTTGGCCGCGCAGTCCTGGGCGTTCTCGGAGTAGACGTCTGCTCCGATCTCGTCGGCCCACTGCTGGGTGACGGGGGCGCCTCCGACGTTGGTGAGGCACTTGCCCTTCAGGCCCTGCTTCTTCATGATCTCCTCGAACGCCTTCTGGTTGACCATGGTGGAGGTCATGAGGGCGGAGGTTCCGACCGCGACGGCGTTGTTGTCCGCGGCGGCCTTGGCGATGTCCTTCAGCGGGATGTCGCGGCCGAGGTTGACGACGTCGAACCCGGCGACCTTCAGCATGATGGCGACGATGTCCTTTCCGATGGAGTGGATGTCACCCTCGATGGTGCAGATGACGAACTTTCCGAGGTTGTCGGCGGTCTTGGCCTTGTCCCCGAGGTGGGGGGTCAGTATGTCGACACCGGCGTTCATCGCGTTGGCTGCCGCCATGATGTGGGGCAGGAACAGTTTCTTCTGCTCGTAGAGGTCTCCGACCTGGTTGATTCCGACGGTGAAACCGTTCTGGATCAGGTCGACGATGTCTACTTTCTGGTCAAGTGCGTCCTGCGCTACTTTCTTGGACTCGTTGATGTTGTAGGTCAGAACTGCTTTCTTCGCTCTCTCGTTAAGCTCTTCCTGGGTCATTTCACTCTTCTCCTCAATTGTCGCCCCGGCGCGGTGCCGGGGCAGTTAAGGTGTTTGCTACGGAGTTTACTGGTTCTCCTCGGCCTTTGCGCGGTCGAGGTATGCCTTGTCGGCCTTCTTCGCGATGGCCTGCATCTCCTTGAGAACGTCAGCATCGATGGGCTTGACGACGTGGTTCTTCAGGACATCGACGACGATGTCGTGGGCGGCGTCGGCTGCATCCTTGTATCCGTTGTTCCTCCAGTCTCCGAGCATGAGCCTGTCGAAGACCAGGGGGTCGGACGCGAGGTCGATGTTCTCCATGGTGGAGGGGTGGGCGATGAAGTCGTTTCCGACTCCGATCTCCTTGATGGCGTCGATGGCGAGCGTCTCGTCGGTTACGGGGACACCCTCCATGACCTTCCTCTCCATCCTGATGATGTCGTTGTCGATGACCATCTGCTCCATGGAGAAGGTCATACCGAGCTCGAGCATACCGGATCCGTAGATCATGTTGACGCCAGCGAGCGCCGCGAGGAGGGAGGTGATGGTCTTCTCGTGACCAGCCTGTCCGTCGGGCACCTTGGCGTCGGTCTACATGCCTGCGGTGAAGACGGGGCACTTGTAGTACTGTCCGAGCTTCGCGACGGATGCGGAGATGAGTCCGAGCTCGGGGGATCCTACGGGTGCGGTTCCCCTCTTCAGGTCGAAGGTGGTGGTGGAGGATCCGTACCATACCTTCGCGCCGGGGCAGGCCAGCTGGGACAGGACGATACCGGAGAGGACCTCGGCGTTGTGGGTGACGAGGGTTCCCGCCAGGTAGACGGAAGAGGATCCGCCGGCCATGGCCATGGACAGGACGTTCACGGGTATTCCGTACCTGGCTCCCTTAATGATGCACTGGGATGCGTTGAAGGAGAGCTCCAGCGGGGAGGTCGGGCAGACGAGCATGGACATGATGGGCTTCGCCCTTGCCTCCTCCTCGTTGCCGTGGTAGTAGGCGAGAACCATGTCGCGGTAGTACTCGACGTTCCCGGCGACGGGGTCGATGTGGTGGAAGTGCATGGTGGTGTTCATCATGGACGTCAGGCACTCGTGGACATCCTCTGCTCCCTTTCCGGCCCAGTTCCTTGCGGAGACGGGCAGGGAGAAGTAGGAGAGTCCGTCGCACCAGTCGCAGAGCCTCGCGATGTTGGCGAGGTCCTCCTCGTTGGAGTCCCTGGTCTCGTATTTTCCGTGTCCCTTGTAGTCGCAGACCTGGATACCGGTTCCGAAGCAGGTGTAGTGCACCTTGCCCATCCATTCCTGGGTGAACGTCCTGCTCTCGTCGCGTCCGTACAGGTAGAACTTCTTGGGGACGGTGGCGAGCGCCCTGTCGAGGACGTATCCGGGGATCTTGACCATCCAGGTCTTCTCGTCGACGGGGCATCCCGCCTTCTTGAAGATCTCCCTTCCCTCAGCATCGGAGACCTGGACACCGTATGTCTCGAGGACATCCCTGGTGGCCATGTCGATCCTGCGGATCTCATCGTTGCTGAACAGTTCGAATTTGATTCCGTTCAGAATTTTCTGAGCGGGATACTCGGGTGTAGTTACTCCCATTACTCTCTTCCTCCTTTGTATTTTATAAGTGATTTAACTCCTCAGTTCTTCAGGGACTGGCGGAACTTCTCGCAGCTGTTGATCTTGATGTCGAGCAGCTTCTCGATGTTCATCTTCGCCGCGATTCCCCTGGGTGCTCCGGGGAGTCCTGTAACGACGCCGATCTTGAGCTCTTCCCTGAGATCCCTCATGATGTGCTCATCTGCTATGTCGAGCGTCGACAAGCCTAATTTCTTCGCTACGTACTCCTTCGCCTTGTCGATCTTCATGTTCTTGGCGTATTCCATGCGGGCGACGAGGTCTCCGGCGGTGCGGATTCCGCCCATTCCGGACGCGATCATGTGGGCCATGTCCATTCCGACAGGGTCCCCGACTCCGATCTATACACCGTCGCATTTCGCGATCTCGACCATTGCCTTGCTGGCCCTGGTGACCGCATCTATCGGCGGGGTCTCGAACATGGGGATTCCGCCGACTCCCATACCCAGGTCGCAGTGGACCGGGATGCTGGCCTGCTTCACGCACTCCTTGACGAAGGTGACGGCCCTTGCCATGTTCCAGGCGAGGGACTTGCTGGTGTTGGTGTTGCAGACGGCACCGAAGACGTTGGCTCCGGCCTCCTCGCACACTTTGACCTGCTGGTGGGGGAAGAGTCCTGCGACGGTCTTGCCGTGGAACTCGATTCCGCCGTGGATACCCATGACGGACTCTCCTGCCATTCCGGTGTTGATGTATGCCAGGGGGTTGGCCTTCCTGAGTGCCTCCACTCCCTTCAGTCCGCCGACGAAGTCGGCGTCTCCCGCGGATGCCATGGTGTCGAAGTCGAAACCGTCGGCTCCGGCGGCCATGATCTTGTTTCCGACGTACTCGATGTCCCTCGCCAGGTGCTCGGCGGCGAGCTCGGACTGCTGCATGGACTCGTCGATCTTGAACTCCCTCATGAGGTCTGCGGGGTTTCCGTAGGGTCCGTCGGGGGCGTAGTAGAGTCCCATGTTGGGCATCGCACCGTAGAAGAAGGGCGCGATGATCTCCTGCTGGATCTCCTCCATGGTCTGCATCTCCATGGAGATGACGGGCTTCACGGGTTTGATGGAGTAGTCGGAGTGGGCGAGTTCGAAGGTGTCCGCGCCGAGAGCCCTCTCGTGGATGAGCGCGGCCTCGAGCCTGCCCATGTCGACACCGTTTCCGGAGTTTCCGTTGTCTCCGGTGAAGTCGAGCTGTCCGATGTCGTAGGTGAGGACGACTTCGTTTCCGGGCTCGACTGCAACGACCCTGTTCCTGTCGCAGATGATGTCCAAGAGTCTCTCGAGGTCGTCGGCGGTCAGTGCGGGGATGGTTCCCATGTCCGCCGCATCGGCGGTTCCGGCCTGGAGGTCGGCCATGATCTTCTCTTTGGTCATGGTGACTCTTTTTCCGTCGCCCATCCTTGTGTAGAATTCCTGTGCTGCCATTGGATTTCCTTCTTTAGATTGTAAGTTATTTCAAAGGTCCTTCACTTTGGAGACGGTCTCGGAAGCGGACTCTCCGTAGACGTCCGCGCCGATCTTGTCGCACCAGGACTGGGTGACGGGGGCGCCTCCGACCATGACGACGATCTTGTCGCGGATGCCGGCTTCCTTCATCATCTCGATGACGTCCCTCTGGACGGTCATGGTGGTGGTCATGAGGGCGGACATCCCGCACATGGAGCACCCGTTGTTGCACTCGTCAATGAATTTCTGCTTGGGCACGTCGCGTCCGAGGTCGTGGACATCGAAACCGGCGCACTGGAGCATGGTGGAGCAGATCGACTTTCCGATGTCGTGGACGTCTCCCTCGACGGTTCCCATGACGACGGAGGCCTTCTTCGCAGCCGCGGCTCCTCCCTGGGCTTTGAGATCCTCACCGAGAACTTCCATGGCCTTGGTCATACCGGCCGCAGCGGACAGAACGTGGGGCAGGAAGAGTCTTCCCCTCTCGAAGAGGACTCCGACCTCGGTCATTCCGTCTCCCATGGCGTTGATGATGTCGTTCGCAGGCATCTTGGCTGCCCTGGCTTTCTCGACCGCGTCAAGAATTCCAGGCACTTTGTATGCAACCATTGCATCCTGCAGGGCCTTTTTCTCGTTTTCAAATCCTGCCATATTTTTCTCTCTCCTCACAATCGGCTGCTATGCAACCGTTGATTCGAGGAAGACGTTGAATCTATTTAACCTTAATCAGAAGAAAAAACATACATTTAAATATAATATGTTTAAGATGTTTCTGACCGTGAATGGATATATTTAAATACAAATGGTTAAAAACTACATATCCCGAACAATTGCGGCAAAAGATCATGCCAGAATGATCGGAACATGCACCGACAACGGATGCGGACTAAATATGCCTGGAAATCCGCATTGTTGCACGAATATAGTGGTTATTTCTCTCCATATAATATATTATAAACAGACAAACGGGGCCGGGACGGTCGTTCCGCACGGGAACGGCACCGGCGGGAGGAACCGTGATGAAACGTCGGAGCGCCGCAACCAATTACATCCCAGCGAAAACGGCTTATTGGATGTAACATACATCCATCATAATCGTCTATGTTTGTAAAATAATTTATAAATGTTGGGGGCTATACGCCCCCTTTGTAGAGTTTTTGCTTATAAAGGCCGTAACCTTCTCAGCTGCTGTCCGCGGCGGCGTCCCCCTTGTGATCCTGCACGTACCACCAGAGCGGAACGAACAGAAGGAGTATGACTGTACCGAGTATCGCGGGCATGAACCCTCCCGACTGGTCGTAACTCCAGTAGATGAGGCAGGGCAGCCAGACGCAGAACTGCACCACGGTCATGACAGCCATCACATACTGCCAACCCCTGGGTGCCTTGAACGGCCTCTCCAGGTCCCTGAACTCCGGGCTCCTCCTCGTCTTCACGAAGGCGGCGAGGGCGATGCCGTTGGCGATGCAGTATCCCATGGCGGAGGCCGAGAGGATCGTCATGCTGGTGTCTCCGGACTCGGCGACGCAGCCGCTGTATCCGACTATGAGCACCAGGAGCATGTTGAAGATGCTGACGAACAGCATGGCGTTGGTGGGCATGCCGAACTTGTTGACCTTGCGGAACCAGCCGGGGAGGTTCTTCTCCGTGGCCATGGAGAACAGGGTCCTGGAGGATCCGAGGAATCCCGTCTGGATGACGAGGACCATCGCCACGATGAGCAGGAACAGGGCGATGTACTTCCCGAAGTCGCCGAACACGAACTGGGCGATGGGCACCAGGGCGGCGTTCTTGTATACGTCGAGGTCCCCGACGGATCCGTAGACTCCCACGGAGACGAAGAAGTACATGAACAGACAGATTATCCCGCAGCTGAACAGGGCCTTGGGGACGTCCTTCCCGGGCTCCTTGTACTCGGGACCGTAGATGGCCGCCGTCTCCCAGGCGCAAGCGCTCCATTGTGCCAGAGCGAAACAGCCGAACAGCAGCACGAAGTCGCCGAAGCTCCAGCTCCATTCCGGGGCGGTCATGCGTTCGGTTATGAGATTCAGGTCGAACATGCCGACGGCGAAGGCGCCGGCGATGATTATGACGATGGGGACGATGGATATTATCGCGAGGATGGTTCCGAAGGTCGCCCCTCCCTCGAGACCGCGGGAGCCGAGGACGTACATCAGCACCACTATGCATATTCCTATGGCGAGGTAAAGACCCAGATAGGCCCATCCGGAAAGGTCCATCTCGAACATCCTCACCAGGTAGTCGCCGATGAGCATCGTGAAGATGGCCACCACGGGGCACCAGGCGAACCAGTAGCACCAGGCGCTGAAGGCTCCGACGAACTTCCTGAAGTCGTGCGGATTGGATTCGTTCTTAGGTCTGAACACCGTCTGCGCACAGCCCGGGAGACCGGTCGCATTGGGGAAGACCGTGACCATCTCGCCGTACGCGAGGTTCTGCAGGAACCCCTGGACGACGGAGAGAGACCAGACCACGATGCACAGTCCCCATACTATACTGCTTACATCATACAGAGAAGGAAGGATCAACAGGGGCACGCCTAAGGCGATGAACATCCCCTGTTTCCAACTGACGGAGCGCTTTAAGCTAGTATCCGAAACACCTGTTTCCTCAGTCATTGTAAATCACTTTTTGCATCCCTGACGAGATTTTGTGTCTGCCAGAGAGTAAGAGGGCAGACACAGCCGGTCGTCAGACCGACGGCAGCGAGGAGTTGAGTAACTTTGGAAGAGCTGTAACCCCAAGTTTCGCTGTTGATAATGAAACCTGAAAATATAATATTTAAATATTTCATATTGTAAGTAAAAATATTTAAATATGATTTTATTTGGCAGGATTACAAAAAGTCAACATTAAAATACAATGATGGGAAACTATACATCATTCGCAAGTAGACTTAAATATGAATTTGTTTGCAGAACCCGAAGGACCGATTACAAATAAGAAAACAGTCGGTACGAATAGGTAAAATATCCGCCGTATCATGGGTGAACCCATGGTTAGCAAAAAAGCGGAAAAGAGCGCTGGCCAGGAACTGGAGGAGAAGCTTCTGGTTAAACCCAAGACCCTTGGGGAGACCGAGAACGACCTTCTCGGAGAGGCCATGGATTACGGAGAGGAGTACAAAGAGTTCCTCAAGCACAAGACGGAACGCGAGATCCTCGACTACACGCTCCCGATAGTGAAGAAGAACGGATACACCGAGTTCGTCCTCGGGACGAAGTACAAGGCAGGGGACAAGGTCTTCTTCAACAACCGCGACAAGAACCTCATACTGATGACGTTCGGTAAGAAGCCGCTCATAGAGGGCGTCAGGATCAGCGTCGCCCACGTCGACAGCCCCCGCCTCGACTTCAAGCCCAACCCCCTCTTCGAGTCGACCGACATGGCGTACTTCAAGACCCACTACTACGGCGGCATCAAGAAGTACCAGTGGACCGCGATCCCCCTCTCGCTCCACGGGGTCGTCACCCTGTCGGACGGCAAGACGGTGAAGGTCAGGGTCGGAGAGGACCCGGAGGACCCGCAGTTCTGCATAACGGACCTGCTCCCCCACCTGGCGCGCGACCAGGTCTCGAAACCGGGGAACAAGCTCATAGACGCCGAGCAGCTGAACATCCTGATCGGGTCCTGGCCCTTCAAGGACGACAAGGTGTCCCAGAAGGTCAAGCTGAACATCATGAACATCCTGTTCGAGAAGTACGGCATCCTGGAGAAGGACTTCCTCTCGGCGGAGCTCTGCGCCTGCCCCGCGTTCCAGCCCAGGGACCTCGGCTTCGACAGGTCCATGGTGGCCGCCTACGGACAGGACGACAAGGTGTGCGCCTTCGCCCAGTTCAAGGCCGAGCTGGACACCAAGAAGCCCGAGTACACCACCATGATGGTCTTCGCCGACAAGGAGGAGACCGGCTCGGACGGGCCCACCGGTATGAGGTCCGTCTTCTGGAAGGACTTCCTGGAGGACGTCGCGTCCGCCTGGGACTATCCGATCCGCCACGTGCTCAGGAGCTCCATGTGCCTGTCCTGCGACGTCAACGCCGCGGTCGACCCGTCCTGGCCCGAGGCCTTCGAGATGTCCAACTGCTCCTTCCTCGGAAGGGGACCCGTCGTGTCCAAGTACACCGGGAGCGGCGGCAAGTACTCCACCAACGACGCCTCCGCCGAGGTCATGGGGTACCTCAGGGAGATACTGGAGGACGCGAAGATCCCGTGGCAGGTCGGAGAGCTGGGCAGGACCGACGTCGGCGGCGGAGGGACCATCGCGGTCGACATATCGGTGCACAACCTCGACACGGTCGACATGGGCGTACCGGTGCTGTCCATGCACGCCCCCCTGGAAGTGACGTCGAAGGCGGACGACTACATGCTCTACAAGGCCGTCCTCGCGTACTTCAACTACAAGAAACCCAAGGCGTTCTGACGCCGGACGGGAGGGGCCTCCCCCTCCCGGAAACCGTTTCGGCGGATGAAGGAACGATGTGCCGGGATCACTCCTTGGTGCCCTCGTATATGTTGACGGCGCCGAAGTTCTTGGAGTGGACCTTGACGTCCCTGAAGCCGGCCTTCCTGAATTTCTCGGCCATGACCTCGCCGTGGGGGAAGCCCCTTATCGAGTTGACGAGCCAGTCGTAGGCCGGCATCCTGCCGTCTATCCTCTTGCCCTTGTCGTACTTGCGGCCGATCTTCTGGACGCGGTTCTTCATGTAGAGGTTGTAGAAATAGCGGATGAGGCGGTTGTCAGGGGTCGCCATCTCCGCGACGACGACCTTGCCGCCGTGGTCCAGGACGCGGTACATCTCGTCTATGGCCTTCTGCACGTCGTTGACGTTGCGCAGCATGTACCCGGATGTCGCGAGGTGGAACGAGCCCTCCGGGAAATCCATGGCCAGGGCGTTGCCCTCCACGAACCTCACCTCGGGGCGGTGCTCCTCCCTCATCTTCATGTCCGCGTACCTGAGCATCTCCGGCGTGATGTCGAGACCGACGACCTCCCCCTCCGGACCGGCGCGCTCCTTCACGAGGAAGGCGATCTCCCCCGTCCCGGTGCCTATGTCGATGCACCTCCTGCCCCTTATGTCCCCGGCCAGCTTCATCATGTACCTGTGCCAGCCCTGGATCATCCTGAGGGACATTATCTCGTTCATCTCGTCGTAGTATCCGGCGATCTCGGTGAACACGTCTTTCACGTAGACTTCCTTGCCCTCGAACTGGGTGCCGTTGGGTTTAACCTCTTCATCAGCCATTGAGTTCCCTCACAGTGCGTATTGTGCTATAATATATCCGATTACGAGCAGGACCCCGAAGTGCCAGTTGAGGTCGAAGGACATCGGGACCAGGAGCCTGCTGTTGCCGGGATTGGAAGGTGCCAGCCTGCTGTTCCTGTAGAGCCTGCGGAGGTCGTAGAGGGTCAGGAACGCGATGGCGCACACCCAGGGGAGGACACCGGCGGCGATCAGCAGTGCCAGTATGACGAAACCCACCGAGTTCTCGAAGAGGTACAGGCGCATGCTGTTCTCATAGGAGAGGTGGCTGGAGAGGGTCCCGACGTCGGCCTTCTTGTCCTCGTGGTAGTCGCGGGTCTCGTTGCCGCTGAGGACGGCGGTGATCATGAAGGCGTTCGGCAGGGACATGAGGAACACCTCCGCGGACAGCTCCCCCGACATGACGTAGTAGGTCCCGAGCGGCATCAGGATGCCCATGAGCACGAACACCCCGAACTGTCCCAGACCGTGGTACTTGTAGGACGCGCCTACGGTGTAGAGCCCTGCGCCCGCAAGACCCAGCAGACCGAAGATCAGTATGCCCCACCCGATGTACCATATGAAGACGAGCCCGCACAGGGCGACGATACCCAGACACGCCATCCCGACCCAGAAGACCTTCTTGGGGGTGAGGGTGCCGGTGACGAGTTCCGGGGAGCGCGTCTCGTTCTCCGGGGTGTCGGTGCCCTTGACGAAGTCGCCGTACGTGTTCAGTATGTTGGCCGCGGACTGCAGGAGGCACCCGCACACCAGGACCATGAGGAATATCCACCAGCAGAACGTCCCGTCGGCGTACGCCACGGCTCCGCCGATGAGGACCGGGACGACTGCCCCGTGCAGAGTCCACGGCCTGAAAACGTTGAACCAACCGGCCTTTACCGGCTTGACATCCTCCATGGGGTACCGTAACGTGGATGATAGATAAAGGTTAGACCCAGACCATAATAACTTAAATTAAGTTAAATAATGGCGTAAGGGAGATATATGCAGTGCACTTAACGTAGGCAAAATAAAGGCAGATCGTGATGATATTCTACTTCTCTGCTACCGGGAACAGCAAACACGTGGCGAGATCCATCGCCGATGCCAACGGCGACGAGATCCTCTACATGCCCGAGCTGCTGGATTCCGGCAGCATGTCATTCGATGTCTCCGGCGAGAAGATGCTGGGCTTCGTGAGTCCCACCTACTACTGGGGACTGCCTTCCGTCGTCAAGAAGTTCCTCGAGAACATCAAGATCACCTTCAGGGAGAGACCCTACACGTTCTTCGTGGCGACGTACGGCACGAAGAACGGCTGCATATCCCAGTCGGCGGAGAGGATACTGAGCAGGAAGGGGATCGCCATAGACGCCTTCTACGAGGTCAGGATGCCCGACAGCTGGACGCCCGTCTTCGACCTGACCGACGAGACGAACGTGCAGAGGAGGGTGAAGGTGGCCGACGAGAAGATCGAGGAAGTGAAGACCCAGATCTCGTCCAGGACCAAGGGATCGTTCATGTCGGACTGCATACCTGAGTTCATCTCGAACATGTTCCACGACATGTACGACAAGGCCCGTCTGACCGAGAACCTGATGGTGGAGGACCAATGCGCAGGGTGCGGGACATGCGCCGGCAACTGCCCGGTGCATGCGATAATGATGGAGAACGGTAGACCGAGATGGATCCTGGACAGATGCGTCATGTGCCTCGGATGCCTCCACCGCTGCCCGAACTTCGCCATACAGTACGGCGGGAAGACCAAGGACCACGGGCAGTACATGAACCCACATTGCATCGGGGACTGCGCCGAATACGATTGACAGTGTGCAAAAGGCGCTGACGAACGTTTTATATCGATTTCCTATTCACATTAGCCGATGAAAGCGATAGACTTGGTCTGCAGCACGGCGTTCATGATGGGGGCCGCACTGGTCCTGTCCCTCATAACGAACGTCTCCGGTGTTTTCCCCGGCGACGTACTGACGTCCGACGTACGCAGCAACGTCACCATACTGCTCCTCGCGGTCATGCTGACGGTGACCCTCTCCAGGATCCCCTTCCGCAACCTCGACCCGGTCAGGAACCGCAGGTCTGTCGCAAGAGCCGTCCTCCTGGGTCTCGTGTTCGCATCCGTCATCCCGCTGGCGGCGTACTACGTGCTGAACGGCCTCGACGGGTACGAGAGGTACGCGGAGGGGCTGGTATTCCTCGCGGCGACCCCGTTCGCCGCCTCCGTCGGCCCGCTCTCGCTCATCCTCAGAGGGGACATGGAGCACGCCCTCCGGTCCACCATCATCGTGTACATCATCTCGCTGGCATGGATCCCCCTGATAATCTGGCTCACGCTCGGCGAGGTCGTCGACATGACCGATGTCGTCATAACCGTCTTCGAGCTCATCGGCATCCCCCTGGTGGCCTCCAGGCTGATCACCAGGGTCAGGATAGACAAGACCGTCATGTCCGTCGTCCTGAACTGCGTCATCGCCTTCCTCGTGTGGCTGTCCGTGAGCCCCACCAACTTCCCCAGCGGCGCGGCCATCCTCCTGGTCTTCATGTTCGTCGCGTTCCTAAGGGACTTCGGTCTCGGGACGGTGACCGAGGTCGCGGAGAAGAGGTACGGGGTGCCCTGGTCGCAGAGGGTCACGGACATCCTGATGATCTCCTACAAGAACAAGGGGATCGCCATCGCCCTGTGCGTATCGGTCCTGAGCGGGCCCGCCGTCGGCAGCGCGATGGTCCCCATAGCGGCATCGATCGTCGTGGAGATCGTCTGGGTCGCGTTCATGGACTCCGTCCTGTTCTCCAGGAAGCGCATGGAGAGGGAACTGGAATCCGACAGGGAAGCCGGCATATCCCAGACGTGGGAATGAGTCAGTACTGCCGGTAATCGAAGTAGTCGGAGAGGCGGGGCGCCTCCCTCCCCCTGAGGGGGACTACCTCGTCGTCGGGACCCAGCGTCCCGTACAGGAGCTCGCCCTCGGGGTCGTAGACGGCGTTCTCCCTGGTCGAGGGGTCGTTCCTGTTGGCGTAGCAGTAGATGCAGTCGTGGCCGCAGGTGTTGTACTCCCCGATGTCGATGTTCCTCACGCACCTGCATCCCTCCCTGAGCGGGGTGTCCATCTCCTCGAAGGGGATGTCGAGCGAGCGCATGGTCTGCCTGTCGAGGCAGCCGCGTGGCTCTATTCCGTACTTCGACAGGTCGCGGTGCGCGCAGCAGTAGCCGAGCTTCATGCCGTACCTCTCGGCCACGGGCGCCATCGCCTCCGCCATGCGGTCCATCTCGGCGGGCGTCACCGTGCGCAGGAGGTCGCCGAACCTGCCCAGCTTGCCGTACATGTCGATGAAGCTGAAGGTGCAGCGGTCCGTGTACCCCTCCAGCTCCCTGCACAGCAGCTCGAACTTGCGCCTGTGCCAGTCGACCGTGTACCTGTCGTTGAGGACGACGGGGTCGTAGCGCCAGACCATGCGGTCCCGGCCTATCCTCTCCGAGATCTCCTTGAAGGAATCGGCCACGTCCGCCTTGAACGGGACCCCGGGCTCGAGGTCCCTCCCGTAGGGCGTTATGGTGATCTGGAACATGGACATGTGGCCCATCGACCCGATCTCCCGCAGATACGGGACCAGCGGCCGGGGGTCCTTGGAGATGAACACGATGGCATCCACGTTGCGGCGGG
>DARY01000034.1:0-10890 GCA_002503545.1 Candidatus Methanomethylophilus sp. UBA78 | reverse complement strand
ATGTCGGTACGCCTGCTGGCGCAGATTATCATCGGAGACGCCCATCAGTGGAATCACATAAGTAGTTTTCAGGAGATGACATGCCGCTATGCGGCAGGAGATCATACACACGTACATGACGGCCATAGGCATGGTCAGCATATGCAGCGACGGCCACGGGGTGACGGCGGTGTACCTGCCCTGCGAGAACCTCCCGACGATGGAGGACGGGGAGGACGACATACTCAGACAGGCCTCGGCGGAGCTCGGCGAGTACCTCTCCGGCAGGAGGAAGGAGTTCGACGTCCCCATATCCCAGAGCGGCACGGAGTTCCAGATGGAGGTCTGGAAGGCCATAAGGGCCATACCGTACGGCGAGACGAGGGGGTACGGCGAGATAGCGGACGGCATAGGCCATCCGGGGGCGTCGCGCGCCGTGGGCACGGCCTGCGGCCTGAACAGGATACCGATAATCGTACCGTGCCACCGGGTGGTCCCGAAGACGGGTACGGGGAACTACGCCGGAGGCAGGGCCCTCAAGGTGAGGCTTCTGACCATAGAGAGGGAGTACAGATGAGCTTCCCCGACCTGAACAGGATACTGGAGGAGAACTCCGACCCGAAATACAGGGATTTCAACGCCGGACTGGTCCCTTACGAGGGCAGGATGTACGGCGTGAGGATGCCGGTGCTGAGGACGATAGCCAAGACGATCATGAAGGGCGACTGGCGCTCCTTCCTGGAGTAGCGCTCGGAGAGCTTCGAGCAGACCATGATAAGGGCCTTCGTCATCGGATCGGCGAAGATGGGCCCCGACGAGAGGCTGGACAGGCTGGCCGGATTCATACCCGAGATCGACAACTGGGCCGTCTGCGACGCCGTCTGCGGTGCATACACCGTCGGCTCGGATGAAGCCGGAAACAAACTCTGGCACATGTGCACGGAACTGCTGGGGACGGGTGAGGAGTTCCCCATGAGGGTCGGAGCCGTCATGATGCTGAGCCATTTCATCGACGACCGCCACATCGCCGACGTCGTCGGCATCCTCTGCAGGACGGAGAGTTCCGGGTACTACTACGACATGGGGGCCGCATGGGCCCTCTCCTACTGCTACATCTCCTATCCTGAGCTGACGGAGAAGGCGCTGTTCTCCGGATGTGCCAGCGTAGGACTGGTAGGGCTCACGGTAAGGAAGATACGCGAGTCGCTCAGGGTGGATGCCGTGGACAAGGAGAGGCTGAAGAAGAAGCTGGCGGAGCTCAGGGCGAGATCCTGACTATCTCTTCCATGATGAGGTCCGAGTTCCCGGAGCCGACGCGGGGACCGCGCCTCTCGAGGAACATCCATCCCCTGGCCTCGCACTCCTCCTTCAGGTCGGGGCTGGTGACGGCCATGACCCTGCCCTTGGGCAGGACGTTCTTCTCCATCATCATCTCCATCATGTGCTTGGGGACGCACACGATTATCCTGTCGAACATCTTGGAGGTGTACTCGATCTTCCCGAGGAAATCCTTCTGGGCCTGCACGCGTTCGTAATCCTCCGGTTTCGACATGACCTCCTCGACGGGGTACTTCATGACGGTGTAGTCGGCCGGCACGTACCCGAAATGGCTCGTCACGATGCCGAAGGAGACCTCGCAGAGCTTGGTGCCGTCCTTCTTCTTGGCGGTGTCCAATCTGGCCACCAGGTTCTTGACCTCCTGGGCGCGGCCGCCGAACAGCTCGAAGGCGCTACAGATGCCGTCCTTCAGCATCACGGTCGAGTCGTTGGTTATTACCAGCACGAGGGTCGGCGCCCGGGGGTAGGCCTTCTCGAACATCAGAGCTTCCCCCTGAAACGGTAGGCTATGTTGCAGTTCCCCTCCGAGGAGACCATGCACGGACCCATGGGCGAGGTGGGCTTGCAGCCCCTGCCGAACATGGGGCACTGCTCCGAGTCGATGAGCCCCCTGAGGACCGAGCCGCAGTTGCACCCGCTCGCCTCCTCCTCCACGTCGGGGGTCTTGCGGAGGATGTCCTCGTAGACCTTCTTCGCGTCGTAGGCCTCGAACTCGGGGCGGAGGGCCATGCCGGAGTTCCTGATGACGGGGAATCCCCTCCACTTGACGTCCACGGGACGGAAGGTTTCGTCCATGATCTTCCGGGCCTTCTCGTTCCCCTGGGGCCTCACCAGCCTCGAGTACTCGTTCTCGACCTCGGCGCGGCCCTCGAGGATCTGCCTGCACAGCATGTAGCAGGACATCAGCATGTCCAGCGGCTCGAACCCGCAGACCACCTGCGGTATGCCGTACTTGTCGGAGAAGTACTCGAACGGCTCGGTCCCGGTTATGGCGGCCACGTGGCCCGGCATTATGAACCCGTCTATCCTGCTCTCGCCCATGTCGAGGAGCGCCTCCACGCAGGGGGCGGTGTACCTGTGGCAGCTGTATATGCTGAAGTTCTCCGGGAGGTGCCCCTTCTGCAGGGGGACCCCGGTGGACGGGGCCGTCGTCTCGAAACCGACCCCCACGAACACCAGCGGCCCCTTCTGCTCGCGGGCCATCCTCACCGCGTCCTCCACGGAGTAGACGATCCTGACGTCGGCGCCGTCCGTCTTCGCGTCGAAGAGGGAACCGACCGTCGTCGGGACCCTCATCATGTCCCCGAACGCCGTGACGGTCACGCCGTTCCTGGCCAGGGTTATGGCGTCCGCGATCTCCTTGCTGGTGGTGACGCACACCGGGCAGCCCGGCCCCTGGTGGACCTCGATCCCCGCCTCGTCCATGAGAGGTTTCAGCCCGGACTGCACGATCGTATCCTGATGGGTCCCGCAGATGTGCATGAACCTGCCCTTGACCCCCGTGCTCTTTATGGCCGCGACGATCTTTTTGGCGGTCTCCTCGTCCCTGTACTTAAACATCAGTCATCCCTCGTTTCGATATCCATGTTCTTGACGCGGCACGCCTCGCCCTCGACGACCCTGACGGGGCCTCCGCATTTCGGACAGCTCAGGACCGGTATGTTGTGCTCGTAGCTGTCCTCCCCGAAATCGACGGTTCTGGCCGGACCCTCGTACCCGCAGGCGTCGCAGCCCAGCACCACGTGCTCCGGCTCTATGACGAGCTTCGAACCCTCCAGGACGGTCCCCTCGGAGAGGACCCCGTAGGCGAACTCCATCTGTTCGAAACCCAGCTGGGTGAGGTCTCCGACGACGATGGTCACGGCGTTTACCTTGACCACGTCGTATTTCCCAAGCTCTTCCAGAACGGCGTCCACGATGTTCGCGACCACCGAAGCCTCATGCATCGTGCACGGTATATCGGAAGGGAATAAAAACTGTCCCAAAGGCGCGGTCCGCCGGAACCGGACAATCCGGCGGTCCGGATCCCCTCCCGGAGGACGTCTCTCTTGATGTGCCAGCGTGTAGGATGCCCGTCCTCGGACCAAAGGGCCGAGACCCGTACATGAATGAAATGTCCCAGCGATGCGCTTGCGGACGTCACGGGGCGTCGCGCCGGGTCCCGTACTCGCACTGGTCGCGCACCATGCAGCCCTCGCAACGGGGACGGCGGGGCAGGCAGCAGACCTGACCGTGGCGCACGAAGTACCTGTTGATGTCGGCCCAGCGCTCCTTCGGCGTGATCCCCATGAGGGCGAACTCCGTCTCCTCCGGGGTCCTGGTCCTCACCAGCCCCATCAGGTTGGAGATCCTGTGCACATGGGTGTCGACGCAGACCGCGGGGATGCCCATGGCATAGCTCTGCACGCAGGCGGCGGTCTTCCTGCCGACCATGGGCAGGGAGCAGAGCTCTTCGGTGGACCGCGGGACGTCGCCGCCGTACTCGTCGCGGAGTATCCTGCAGCATTCCACTATCGCCTTGGCCTTCTGGGACGGGAACCCCGCCGGACGTATGAGGGAGGCCACGTCCTCCGGGTCCGCCTCCGCGATGGCATCCACCGTGGGGTATCTGCGGAAGAGATTGTCGGATGCCTTGCGGGTGTTGTCGTCCTTGGTCCTCTGCGACAGTATGGTCGCCACCAGCACGTGGAACGGATCGGCCGGCCACTCCGGGTTCAGACCCTCCGAGTTCCTCCCGGGGTACGCTCCGCGGTTGTAGACCCCCGACATCCTGTCGAGGATCACAGTGATGTCCTGCCCATCCATCTCAGCGCCTCCTCGGCCATGTAGAACGAACCCGTAACGAGGATGATGTCCCCCTCGCCCCTGAGCTCGGCAGCCCTCTCCATCGCCTCTCCCACGGTGGCTCTGATTTCGGCATCTGGCACATACTTCCTCATGATCCCGGCAGCCTTCTCCGCCTCCATGGCGCGGCCGCACGACGGCTGCGTCACCACCACTTCCTTGGCCACCCTGGACAGGTTGCGGCAGATGTCCTCGGCGTCCTTGTCCGAGAGTATGCCGAAGACCAGGATCACCCTGCCGTATATCTCCGCGACATCGGAGGCGAGGCCCTCTGAACCCGCCTGGGTATGCGTGACGTCGACCACGAACCCGTTGCCGAGGTTCTCGAGCCTGCACGGCCACCTGACCGAGGAGAGGCCGGCTTCCAGATTGGGCTCTATCCTCTCCCCGAACTCCGGCAGCATCCTCAGGGCCTCTATGGCGAGGGCCGCGTTCTTGGCCTCGTTCCTCCCCGGGATCGATACACGGTACCTATGACCCAGATATGAGAAATCCAGACCATCTGAGGTGCTGGCGGACACCTCTATGGCGCCGGGATCGACGCGCACCAGCCTCGAATGCCTCTCGGCGGCGACGGAGGATATCACGCCGAAGGCCGGCTCCGGGTTGACGGTCACGGCCGGCACCCCCTCCTTTATTATCCCCGCCTTCTCGAAGGCTATCTTCTCGATGGTGTCCCCCAGGAAGGCCGTGTGCTCCAGACTGATGTTGTTTATCACCGATACGTCCGGGACGACGACGTTGGTCGCATCGAAACGCCCGCCCATGCCCACCTCGAAGACCGCTATGTCCACCTTCCTGTCCTTGAAGTACTGCATGGCCATGGCGGTGGTCACCTCGAAGAAGGTGCAGAGCATCCCGCTCTCGTACATGTCGTCCGATATGTGCCTCAGGTATCCGGCCAAGTCGGCGATCTCGCCGTCGGATATGTCCTCGCCGTCCACGCTGATGCGCTCGCTGAACCTGAGCACGTGGGGGGACGTGTAGAGGCCGACGGAGTACCCGGATTTCCTCAGGACGGAGGCGATCATCGCGCAGGTGGAGCCTTTCCCGTCGCTTCCCGCCACATGTATGCACCGGTAGGCGTTCTGCGGGTTGCCCAGACGGCGCAGCATCTCCTTTATGTTCGTGAGTCCCAGCTTTATACCGTTCATCTGCAGGCCGTAGAGCCATTTCAGATGGCGTTCCGCCATGTTGCCGCCGGACACGTCCGTCACATCCTCGAATAGCCGTCGATCTCCTTCTTCAGCCCGGCCACCAGCTGGTTGTAGGTCACGCCCTTCTTCCTGCAGACGCGCTTGACGGCGTCCATGACCCCGGACCCGTACTGCGCCGCCTTCTTCGGTCTTCCCGCCAGGTATTCGAGACCCAGATCCATCGCCGCATCGCCCAGGAGCTTCTTCCTGACCTCCTCCCCGGCGGGGAGCAGGGCCGCCGTCGGGACGTTCCGCATGAACGAGACCAGTTCCCTGTCCAGGAAGACGTACTCCATCTCCTTGCCGAAATGGGCCGCCGCCTTCCTTTCGTGGGGCAGTGTCTCCTTGTAGAGTTTGGCCATGTCCCCGGCCATCTCCTCCCTGAGGGGGACGTCCTGCTTGCCCACGTACTTGGAGTAGCCGGCGAACTGCTCGTCGGAACCCTGTCCCCCCGCGACGCATCCCTCCCTGCACGTCCTCAGCACGCAGAACAGCGGCATCTCGAAGGCCAGGGTCAGCGGGCTGTCCGTCCCGGTCACCGTCATCGCCTCCCTGAGGTAGTCCACTATGTCCGAGTCGCGGATCTCCACCGTCTCGATGTCGATGCCGAGGAGCGGGGCGGTGGCGAGGGCCGTCTCTATGTCATGGGAGCCGGGCGTGCCGGCGGTGTAGAGCCTGACGCCCCTGGCGTGTCTGGAGGCCAGGGCGGCGACTATGCCGGAGTCTATCCCGCCGGAGAACGCGACCGCCACGTCTTTACCGCCCAGCAGTCTCTGTGCGGAAGAATCCAGCATGCGGGCCACTTTTTCGGACAGTTCGGTCATATGGATGGGCAGATGGCGGTGCCCCGTTTAAATCTGACTGGGGTGCGGTATTACCTTCGGAGGATATTCATATCCATATCGTATGCGCTCGCAACACATTTAATAATCCTCGGGGACATACTGCAGGCATGGAAGGCGTAACGCGCATCGGTGTTTCCCTGGAACCCGAGCTCCTGGCGGAGTTCGACAAGATAATCACGAAGAAAGGGTACGTCAGCAGGTCCGAGGCCATCCGCGACCTCGTCCGCGATTCCCTCGCGGAGAACGAGTGGAAGAACGACAAGGAGTACATGTGCGGCGTCATCACCATGATCTACGACCACGACACCACCGGCCTCAGCGAGAAGATCACGGAGATCCAGCACGCCTCCATCGGGGACATCAGGACCTCCATCCACATGCACCTCGACCACGACCGCTGCATGGAGGTCATCGCCCTGGAGGGCGAGCTCGGGAAGCTCAAGCAGATCACCAACGACATCGGATCGCTCAAGGGCGTGCTCAGGTGCAAGCTCACCATGGCGTCCAAGGCCACCGCCCACGTGCACTACATAGGTGTCAGAAAAGATTGACTGGCACATATCTCTGTAAAGCACCGCGGCGCTCTGCGGAACATGATATAAATAAACGGATGTTATACACATGTCCGATAATATGGACGAACCCGAGTACCGCAGGCTGAACCGCAGATGCATGGCCTCCATGTACACCGGCTATGCCGTGCTTCTCATCGTGACGGGCGCCATCGTCGCCGCGGTCTACTCGGCCGTCGGCGAGATAGACGGACCGGAGAGGGTGCGCATACCCCTCGCGGCCCTATACCTGATACTGCTGGCATATTGCATCGTTGCGCCTCCGGTGTTCTACCGCCACTACCGCTACCTCATCGACGGCGAGAAGCTGGATGTGAGGCGCGGCGTGATCTTCATAAGGCACACCTTCGTCCCCATCGAGCGCGTCATGCAGGTCGAGGTCACCCGCGGGCCCATCAACCGCATATGGGGCCTGGCGGACGTCGTCGTGACGACTGCGGGCGGGACGGCCGACATACAATATCTGAACCCCGAGGAGGCCGAGCGCGTGGCCAACTATCTGGGACAGGTCGTGAACAGGATAATGAGGGCCAGGGAAAGCGCATGAACGGCGAGATCAGAGGGCCTTACATCAACCACCCCATAGTGATAGTCAAGAACACCGTCACGGCCGCGTTCCTGCTGCTCGTGATGCTGGCCAGCTTCATCAATCAGATCGGATCGTCCAAACTGTTCATGGGGGCGGCCGCGCTACTGGCCGTCCTGATCGTCTTCATAGTGATGTCCTGGAAGCGGACCTCCATAGAGTTCGGGGATCAGGAGATCACGGTGCGCCACGATTTCCTGTACCGCAAGACCCATGTCATACCGTACCCCAGGATCGCCTCGGTGAACGTCACCCGCAGCATCTTCGACAGGATTGCCGGGACGGAGACCCTGAAGTTCAACGTCAACTCCTCCGTGAACGCCACCGCCCCCGAAGCCTCCTTCACCTTTAGGAAGGATCTCGCGGACAGGATACGCGACCGCATATACTCCCTGACCTTCGAGACGGAGTCGGAGAAGGACCGCGACGAGGAGCACGAGTCCGTCGTCTCCTTCGGACCCGCGCAGGTCATCATGCACAGCATACTGTCCCAGCCGACCCTGCAGGTCCTCGTGGCCGGGTTCTTCCTGCTGATCGCCGTCGTCTCCGTTTTCACCGAGAGCTCGGGAGGTATACTGGTGGGTCTCACCCTCTTCGCATTGCAGGAGGGCCTCCCCTTCGTATCGGTGCTGCTCAGGTACTTCGGGTTCAGGATGTACCGCGACGGCGATGCGATATGCCTCCAGTACGGGGCCGTGCAGAACTACCGCACCGAGTTCGACGTCGGGAGGATCAACGCCATAAGACTCAGGCGTCCGTTCCTGGCGAGGCTCTTCCGCATGTCCTGCCTGGAGGCCGAGGTGGTCGGGATCGATGCGACCAGCACGGCCACGCCCCTCCTGTGCCTGCTCATGCCGGACAGGGAGGCCGAGGCCCTCATCGGGAAGATACTGCCGGAGTTCGCATGCGACATTGAGGAGACATCCCCGCCCCGCGAGGCGTGGAAGACCATGGCCTGCCAGGCGCTGGTCTTCGACGCCGTGCTCATCGCGGTCATGGCGTGGCCCTGCTGGTGGGTGTTCCAGGAGATGGACACCGGCGGCATCCTGGCCGACGCCGTGCGCCTTTCCCCCGCCGTCCTGACCGCACTCGCAGCCGTGTACGCCTTCTGGCGCGGATGGCGCTCGTTCCTCCTCCGGAGCATAGGTTTCGGGGAGGACAAGCTGGTCATGCGCAACGGGCTCCTGGACCGCGAATGGGTCATGATACAGTACGACCGGATACAGATAACGGAGGTGTCCGGGGACATCATCTCGAGGCATTTCGGGGTGTCCCACTGCACCGTGTACCTCCTCTCGACCGTCGGCTCCAAGAGCATAACTTCGGGCTATTTCCGGACGGAGATGCTGGAGAGACTGCCGCCGCTCATACAGGGCCGCATCAGGGAAGGCCATTACAGCCCGGACCGGGACTTCGGCACGAGAGCTCGTCGAAACCTACGATGACGGTGACGTACTTCGAATCCATCGTTATCCCGTACCTGCACCTTATCATCGAGTCGGTGGTGGGGGAGGGGTACATCGCCACCGGGTCCGCCACCCCGTCCTCCTCGCCGATGAAGGAGAGCTTCTGCGGGACGAGGACGACCCTGATCTCGCCGCACATGGCGTTGGGGTCTATGACGAAATCGTCGCTCAGCCACGTGAGGTCCGTCCTGCCCTCGACCTCGTGGGCCAGCCCCGGCGGGACGTCCCAGCCGACGAGCCTGTCCTCCTCGTCCTTCATGACCACCTCGTGGTGCGGGACGGTGTCCAGGGCACCGGAGAACGCGACCACCAGATGGTGCTTCCTGGATCTGGAGACGGTCATCGCCTCGTTCTCCATGGGCATGTCGGAGATGCCGGCAACCTTGCTCTCTTCCTCATAGAAATCCATCAGGTCCGACTCCTCCGGGATGCCGACGTATATCATGTTGGGCATCGACTGAAACTTGCAGGCCACGGCGGAAAGGGAGAACATGGATATCGATACCGCAGTCGGATTAATTAAAGCAACCGCGAACATGAGTTGAAAGACACGATGGTGGTCATGAGGTCGCCGCGGCCCCCGAACCCGAACCTCTCCTTGAGCAGCCCGTCCGTGGAGAGGGCCGGGTTGTACGAGGTCGCATCCGTCCCCAGGAAATCCAGTCTGCAGGGGAGGACCACGAACTTCGGTTCGCGGCGCGGTACCCTGTCGGGATAGACCACGAAGTCGTCGGATATCCATACGGCGCCGTTCCTGACTGCGGAGGAAGAGAGTTTGCATTTCATTGGAACGTTGTGGCCGTATATGGTCCCGGCATCGTCGGTCATGACGACCAGGGGGCCGCGCGGCTCCGTTATGAAGCCCTCGGAGAACACGCACACGTGCGTGTCCATGCCCCTGCTGCGGTCTATCCCGAGATTCTCGTAGACGAGTCCCCCCGAGGCCCTTATGCCGGATTCCTCGCGTTCTATCATGGAGCGCGTGTCTCCGTCGATCACGAAGGCGTCCAGGACGCCCCTGCGAGATTTCAGTTTCCTGAGGACTTCTTCGGTTCCCATCTATGGATTATACATCCATCCATAGATATAAACCTCTCGCCGGATGGATTCGGCAACTCTCCGCCGGCGGGACCTCCTCCGCCTGCCGCGGGCGTTTATTTATAATTTTAAAAATAAAGGGACCGCACCCATCCACGCCAACCAATAAATAAAAAGTACCGACTGGGGGAGAGCAATGAAGAAGCTAATCATCACCGAGAAGGCGAACGCCGCGAGGAGGATCGCCACGATCCTCTCCGACGGGAAATCGCACTCGGCATCCGCGGGAGGCGTGACCTCCCTTACGTTCAGCACGGACACGGACGACTACAATGTCGTGAGCCTCCGCGGACACATAATGGAACTCGACTACCCCGAGAAGTACGGGGACTGGAGGGCCACCTCGCCGGTGGAACTCGTCAGCGCGCCGCAGATCAAGACCGTGCGCGTCAAATCCATCCTCTCCAAGATCGTGGAGCTCTCCAAGGAGGCGGACGAGATCATCATCGCGACCGACTACGACCGCGAGGGAGAGCTCATCGGCATGGAGACCGTCAAGGCCGCCGGCGTCGACATGTCCAAGGTCAAGAGGGCGAAGTTCAGCGCCCTGACCAAGGGCGAGATAGAGGACGCCTTCAGGAACCTCGTGGAGCCCGACGAGAAGCTCGCCAACGCCGCCGAGGCGAGGCAGATCGTGGACCTCTCCTGGGGAGCGGTCCTCACCAGGCTCATATCCCTGTCCGCCGGACAGGTGGGCAAGAACTTCATGTCGGTCGGACGCGTGCAGAGCCCCACCCTAAAGCTTCTGGTGGACAAGAACGAGGAGATCGAGAACTTCGTGCCGCAGCCCTATTGGGAGATCAACGGCAGGTTCGGCATGCTGGCCTTCAGGGGGCAGCACAGCAAAGGCCAGATATTCGAGAGGGAGGTCGCGGAGGACATCTTCGCGAGGACCAAGGATGCCAAGGAGGCGACCGTCTCGGCCTACGAGAAGGGGATGAGGGAGGAGTACAGGCCCCCGCCCTT
>DARY01000016.1:50716-53299 GCA_002503545.1 Candidatus Methanomethylophilus sp. UBA78 | reverse complement strand
GGAAAGATGAGGAACAGGAAGTACAGGACCCCTGTATCTGTCCTTATTATAGTATCTGATAAAGAGAGGAAAGCCGCCGTATTCAGCGGTGCCAACAACCTGCCCGGAGTCCAGGTAGAGGAGATCGGCACCGTGAACACCTCCCTGCTCGCACCCGGAGGAGACGCGGGAAGGCTTACCGTGTACACCAAGTCTGCTATCGAGAAGATCGGAGAGTGGACAGAATGAAGCAGAGCGACATACTCATCAAGCCGTACGTCACCGAGAAGTCCCTCAACCTCATGGCGGGGACTCCCAAGCAGAAGTTCAAGGACGGCAACAAGATCGAGTTCCTTGTTCACAGGGACGCAGACAAGCAGGACATCAAGACCGCCTTCGAGGAGTACTTCGAGGTCAAGGTCGAGAAGGTCTGGACCAGAATCCAGAAGGACGGCAAGCACGCCATCATCCAGCTCGCAGAGGGATACTCCGCGGAGGATGTCGGCATGAGGGTCGGAGTGTTCTGAGGTGAGAATATGGGAAAAAGATTGATACCGCAGAGAAGGGGCCGCGGAGGCTCCCACTACCGCTCCCCGTCCCACAGGCATGTGGATGACGTCAGGATACCTCACTACGTTGAGGCCCAGGGAACGATCAAGGACCTCATTCAGGCTCCCGGGAGGACCAGTCCTCTCGCAGTCATCGACTTCGACGGCAAGAAGAGCTACCAGCTCGCCGTCGAGGGAACCAAGGTCGGACAGAAGATCGCAATCGGCGGGAAGGACATCGAGGTCGGGAACATCCTGTCCCTCGGATCCATCCCCGAGGGTACCCTCGTGCACAACGTCGAGGGACAGCCCGGAGATGGAGGAAAGTTCGTCAAGACCGCCGGAACCTCCGCACTCGTGGTCAGCAGGGGTAAGTTCGTGGTCCTCAACATGCCCTCCGGCGTGCTGAAGGAGTTCGACCCCAACTGCCGCGCAGTCGTCGGAGTCGTAGCAGGAGGAGGACGCATCGACAAGCCTCTCGGAAAGGCAGGTAAGAACTACCTCACCCTCAGGTCCAGATCCGTCGCCAACAAGAAGACCAGCGGAGTCGCGATGAACGCCGTCGACCACCCGCACGGAGGAGGAAGCCACCCGCATGTCGGAGGACCGAACTGCCACGGCAGGAACGCACCCCCTGGACAGAAGGCCGGTTTCATTGCGCCCAAGAAGAAAGTTAAGAGGAAGTGATCTCAATGGCAAAGAAGATTATGGGATCCGCAAAGGCCTCTAGGAGAAAATCCAGGAAGAAGGCATCCGCGATCCAGGCGAGGAGAAAGAAGGAGTTCATGTTCCGTGGCTACAACATGGAACAGCTCCTGGCTATGCCCTTCGAAGAAGTACTCGAGCTCCTGCCGTCCAGGTCGAGGAGGACCTACCTCCGCGGTCTGAACTACGAGCAGCAGCTCCTCTTCGACGAGCTCAAGGGAGAGGCGACCGGGACCATCAGGACCCACCGCAGGGACCTGCCCATCATCCCCCAGTTCGTCGGGAAGACCGTGGCCGTCTACAACGGACACGAGTTCGTCAACGTCGAGATTAAGCCCGAGATGATCGGCTGCATGCTCGGCGAGTTCGTGATCAACAGGAAGATGCCGCAGCACTCCGGACCCGGAGTCGGTGCGACCAGGTCTTCCAAGTTCATGCCGCTGAAGTGAGGTGTTAAGAAATGGCTACCAACAAAGGTTACACGACCGTATCCGACCCCGACACCTCCGCGAAGGCCCTGAGCAAGGAGCAGCCCGTGTCCCCCAAGTTCGCCCGCGAGGTCGCGGGACTGATCAGGGGCATGAAGGTCTCCGATGCCCAGAGGACCCTCGAAGGCGTCATAGCGAAAGAAGTCCCCGTCCCCCTCAAGAGATACAACAAGCGTGTCTCCCACAAGCAGGGAGTCGGACCCGGAAGATACCCCGTGAAGGCGTCCAAGGCCATCCTTGCCGCCCTCAACAGCGCCGCATCCAACGCGGACTACAAGGGACTGGACTCCGCCAACATGGCGATCTCCACCATCTCCGTGTCCCGCGGCGTGGTCATCCCCGGCCACAGGCCGAGGGCCCAGGGCCGCGCCACCCAGTGGAACCAGGACACCGTGAACATCGAGATCATCATCTCGGAGGTTGAGTGAAATGGCATCAGAAAGGAAGTTTGTTGCCGAGAACGTCCGCAGGGTCCTGCTCAAGGAGTACCTCATGAAGGAGGTCTCCCGCGCGGGATTCGGCGGGCTCGAGGTCCAGAGGACTCCCATGGGGACCCGTATCATCCTGTCCACCGAGAGGCCCGGACTCGTCATCGGCCGCCGCGGTCAGACGATCAAGAACCTGACCACCGTAATAGAGGAGCGCTTCGGATTCGAGAACCCCCAGATCGAGGTCGTCGAGGTCGAGGACGTCTCCACCAACGCACAGATCATGGCCGAGAAGCTCGCCTTCTCCCTCGAGAGGGGATGGCACTTCCGCCGCGCCGGACACGCCACCCTGAGGAGGGTCATGGACGCCGGGGCCCGCGGATGCTACATCATCGTCGCCGGCAAGCTGAGCGGACAGAGGCACAGGACCGAGAA
>DARY01000016.1:0-50679 GCA_002503545.1 Candidatus Methanomethylophilus sp. UBA78 | reverse complement strand
AAGATGGGTGTCATCGGTGTCACCGTCGAGATCATGCAGAAGGACGCCAAGCTGCCCGCCGAGATCAGGATCGCCGACAAGGCCGAGGCCGCCGAGAAGCTGCCCGACCTCTTCGGACCCGAGGCCTCCGCGAAGGCCGCCGAGGGCGCCCCCGCACAGGAGGTCGAGTGAGATGGCCGCACTGAAGATAGTCGACATCAGGAACATGTCCGCCGAGGAGCGCAACGAGAAGCTCAAGGAGCTCCGCAACGAGCTCATGCACGAGAGGGGAGTATCCGCCATGGGCGGAGCCCCCTCCAGCCCCGGAATAATCCGTTCCATCAGGACCAGTATCGCCCGCATTCTGACCGTCCAGAAGGAGGAGGAGAAGCTCTGATGTCTGAGATCTGCCCTATATGCGGACTGCCGAAGGAGCTGTGCATGTGCGAGGAGATCGCACGCGAGCAGCAGAGTGTAAGAATCTCTATCGACAGCCGCAGATACGGAAAAACCGTTACCGTCATCGACGGTATCGATGGTAATGATATCGACATCGCCGACCTCGCCAAGACTCTGAAAAGCAGATGCGCGGCCGGCGGAACCTGCAAAGACGGACGCATCGAACTCCAGGGCGATCACAAGAAGAAAGTGAAAGCCGTGCTGGAGGAGATGGGATTCCGCACCGAAGTAAGGTAAGCAGATGAACGTATCCGATTTCATGAGATCCGAACTCATAGGCCTCGACGTGAGTGTGCTGTCAGCACCGTTCTCCGGAATATCCGGGAGAGTGGTCGACGAGACGAAGAACACGTTCACCATTGAATCGGCCGGAACTGAGAGAATGGTCCCCAAGTCGGGGAATGAGTTCAGGTTCACGTATCAGAACGAGCAGATAGACATCGAAGGAAGCAAACTCCTTCACCGACCCGAAGACAGAATGAAGAAGGTTAGGTGAAAAAAATGACAGCAGATGTAAGGAACATTGGAATCGAGGTTGCCGCTCCCCAGGGCGAGTGCAACGACCCGTACTGCCCCTTCCACGGGAAGCTCTCCGTGAGGGGACAGGTAATCGACGGAGTCGTCGACAGCGTCAAGATGAGCAAGACGATCATCGTCAAACGCGACTACCTCAAATATCAGAAGAAATACGAGAGATACGAGAAGAGGTCCGCAAGGTACGCGGTACACGCGGCCCCCTGCCTCGGACTGAAGGTCGGCGACGCCGTGAAGATCATGGAGTGCCGCCCCATATCCAAGACCGTGGCTTTCGTGGCCATCGAGAAGAAGGTGTGAACGATGAAGGGAATCGCAGGTCATCAGATCAGGGGACTCCAGCAGGAGTCGGAGATCAACGTCATCGACAACACCGGAGCGAAGGTCATCTCCATCATCACCGTGCCCAGCTACCACGGTGTCTCCAGGAGGATCCCCAAGGCGGGAGTCGGTGACTTCGTCATCGCATCCGTCAAGAAGGGAACCCCCGCCATGAGGAGGCAGATCGTCTACGCCGTCATCGTACGCCAGAGGCGCCCCTACAGGCGCCCCGACGGAACCATGGTGTTCTTCGAGGACAACGCCGCCGTTCTCGTCACCGACACCGGTGAGACCAAGGGAACCGACATAAAGGGACCGGTTGCGAGGGAAGCCGCCGACAGGTGGCCCAGAATCGCGGCCACCGCCAACACGATCGTCTGAGGTGAAATAGAATGGTTAGCAGCAAAGCAAGAGTACAGAGGAAGGCACAGGCCCACGCCCCTGCACACGCAAAGAGAAAGATGCTTTCCGCACACCTCAGCAAGGACCTTGCCGAGAAATACGGAAAACGCACCGCGAGGGTCTGCAAGGGAGACACCGTTGCAGTACTCCGCGGGGACGAGGACGTCCGTGGAACCGAGGGGAAGGTGCTCGAGGTCTTCACCAAGACCGGGCGCGTATCCATCGAGGGAGTCACCATAAAGCAGGCCGACGGAACCGCCGTGGCCCGCCCCATCCACGCATCCAACCTCGTGATCACCAAGCTGAACCTCGAGGACCCTCTCAGGGCCGAGGCGCTTAACAAGAAGGAGGCTGCAGAATGAGCGACCACATGAAGAGACTGGCAATGCCCAGATCCTGGGCGATCCCCAGGAAGACCCACGTCTGGGCAACCAAACAGTCCCCCGGAGCCCACCCCATCGAGGAGTCCATGCCCGCGGGGATGGTCCTGAGGGACATGCTGAAAGTATGTGACACCGCCAGGGAAGCAAAGAAGATCGTCGCCAACCGCGACATGATCGTGAACGGCAAGAAAGTGAAGGACGTCAAGATGCCCATCGGCATCATGGACTCCATCGTCATCCCCAAGATGAACATATGCTGCCGCATGCTCCTCACGGGAAAGGGAAAGCTTACGACCGTTCCGATCTCCGAGGAGGAGTCCAAATGGATCCTCTGCAGGGTCGAGAACAAGACCAGGGTTGCCGGGGGCAAGCTCCAGCTCAACCTCAGCAACGGAAGGAACGTCCTCCTCGACGCCAACCAGTACAAGACCGGGGACTCCGTGAAGCTGAACCTCGAGAGCAACGAGATCATCGGCTCCTACCCCCTCGCCGAGAACGCGACCGTCCTCATCATCAACGGACGCCACGCCGGTAAGGTCGAGACCGTCGAGGCCGTGTCCATCAGCAGCGCGTCCTCCGCCAACATCGTATCCTTCAAGAACAAGTACGAGACCGTGAAGGAAAACGTATTCGTCATAGGTACCGGAAAGTCCGAGATCACCCTGCCGGAGGCTTCCGAATGAACTCCGACAACCCCATGAGACAGCTCCGCATCGAGAAGATCACCGTCAACATCGGTGTCGGCGAGGCCGGAGAGAAGCTCGTCAAGGCACAGAAGGTCCTCGACATGGTCACCGGACACAAGTCCGTCCAGACCCTTTCCAAGACCGTCAACAGGGACCTCGGGATCCGTGAGGGCATGCCCCTCGGATGCAAGGTCACCCTCAGGGGAGAGGACGCGGAGAAGTTCCTCCTGCGCGCTCTCAACATCAGGGAGAACCGCGTGTACTCCTACTCCTTCGACAAGGAAGGGAACATGTCCTTCGGTATCTCCGACTACACCGATTTCGATGGTATGAAATACGACCCCGAGATTGGAATCTTCGGAATGGACGTCAACGTGGTCCTCCGCCGCATGGGCGGGGCCCGCGTGGAGAGGAGAGCACTCCTGAAGCGCAGAATCCCCAAGGAGCACCGTGTCGACAGGGACGAGGCCATCCAGTTCATGCAGGACAAATACAAGGTCGAGGTGATCCAGTGAAACCTAAGAAACAGTACGGCAGGCAGGTCGGATGCGACCGCTGCGGACGCAGGCGCGGAATTATAAGGAGGTACGGAATGCACCTCTGCCGCCAGTGCTTCAGAGACATGGCCCCGGAGCTGGGCTTCAAGAAATACTCCTGAGGTGACATAAATGCAGAGCGATCCACTCAACGACGCAATGTGCGTCATAAAAAACGCATCGGTCAACGGAAAGGCGGAGTGCGAGATAGCACCTTCCTCCAAGCTGATCGGCCGCGTGCTCAAGGTCATGCAGGACCACGGATACATCAACCAGTTCGAGTACGTCGAGGACGGAAAGGCCGGCAAGTTCCGTGTCATGCTGAAGGGAGCCATCAACGACTGCGGCGTCATAAAGCCCAGGTACTCCGTGAAGGTAGCGGACATCGAGAAGTACGAGGCGAGGTTCCTCCCCGCCCAGGACTTCGGTGTGCTGATCTTCACCACCACCAACGGCGTTGTCGCCCAGGACCGTGCCAAAGACCTTGGCATCGGCGGAAAACTGTTAGCGTACGTATACTGAGGAATAAATATGACAATTGCAGGGATAATCGAAAGCCACATCGCCATACCCGATGGGGTCACCGTCACAATGGACGGGAACACCTTCAAGGTCAAAGGACCCAAAGGTGAACTGAGCAGAAACTTCTCGCACCCCCGCGTCAACGTCGCCGTCGCAGACGGAAAGGTCACAGTAACCTGTGAGTACCCGAGGATAAAGGACAAGGCAATGGTCGGAACCTACGCCGCCCACATGAAGAACATGTTCAAGGGCGTCACCGAGGGGTTCACCTACCACCTCAAGGTTGTCTTCTCCCACTTCCCGATGAAAGTCGCCGTTAACGAGAAAGAGAAGAGGGTCGAGGTCAACAACTACATGGGAGGCCACGCTACCCGCTACGCCGCCATCATCGGCGAAACGAAGGTAAAGATCAACGGTCAGGACATAACCGTGACCGGGATCAACATCGAGGACGTCGGACAGACCGCAGCCAACATGGAGAAATCCACGACCAGGGGCGGATTCGATAAGAGGGTCTTCGAGGACGGAATATACATAACGCTCAAGTCTCACAAGGTGAAAGAATGACCGTGAATGAGTTCAAGGACCTTCCGGGGTTCAAAGATGCAAACGTCGCCGAGCTCGAGTCGATCGGAATCACCACCGTGGACCAGCTGAAAGAGGCCGTCATGGACAAGGCCAAGGCCAAGGAGATCATCAAGACCCTCTCCGGCGTCGGACCCAAGACCGTCGAGAACTGGCAGAAGATCTTCTCGTCCAACGAGGCCCCCAAGGCACCGAAGGCGGAGAAGAAAGAGGCCGCCGAGGAGAAGACCGAAGTGGTGGAGGCCGACGCCTACACCGTGCAGCCCAAGCCCGAGCTGGACGACGAGACCGTAGAGACCCTCGCCAAGAGGGCCATAATCTCCGGCAAGCGCCCTGCCTTCAAGAGGCAGGAGTGGTTCAGATACAAGATGCTCGGGGAGAAGTGGAGGAGACCCAAGGGAATCCACTCCAAGATGAAGAGGGGCCTCAAGAGGCGTCCCCCCATGGTGGAGATCGGATACGGCGGACCCGCCAAGACCAGGGGTCTGCACCCGTCGGGATTCGAGGAGGTACTCGTCTACAACGTCGACGACCTCGAGAACATCGACCCGAAGAAGCAGGCGGTCCGCATCGGCGGAACCGTCGGAACCAAGAAGAGGATTACCATAGAGGACCGTGCGAAGGAGCTCGGTATCCGCGTTCTCAACAGGATGGTGTGATAAATGTCAGACCTTAGAAACCAGAAGAGGATGGCATCCGAGATCCTCAAATGCGGACTTAACAGAGTCTGGATCGACCCCGCCAAGGAGGACGAGGTCCAGGAGTGCATCACCCGCGGAGACATCCGCACGGCGATCGACTCCGGCCTGATCAAGGCCAAGCCCAAGTCCGGCACGTCCAGAGGAAGGATAAGACACGTGGCTAAGCAGAAAGCCAGTGGCAAGCGCAAGGGACCCGGAAGCAAGAAGGGAACAGCTAACGCACGCGTTCCCGCCAAGCGTGCATGGATACAGACCATCAGGCCCATCCGCGACGAGCTCAAGCAGCTCCGCGCGGACGGCAAGATCAGTCCCTCCGTGTACAGGCTGTACTACAGGAAGGCCAAGGGAGGATCCTACACTTCCCGCAGGAACCTGAAGCAGCACATGGTCGCCGACGGCAACCTGAAAGAGGAGGAGATCTGATGGCTACAGGACCTAGATACAAAGTTGCGTTCCGCAGAAGAAGAGAGGGCCGTACCAACTACTACACCCGCAAGAAGCTCCTTTCGAGCCAGGAGACCAGGGCGGTAGTCAGGAGGTCCAACAGGAACATCACCGTCCAGTTCGTGGACTTCACGATGGAGGGCGATGTCGTCGTGGCCGCAGCGGACACCAAACAGCTGAAGAAGCTCGGATGGGAGCACTCCTGCTCCTCCATCCCCGCCGCCTACCTGATTGGGTACGCCGCCGGCCTCAGGGCAAAGAAGGCCGAGATAGAGTACGCCGTACTCGACATCGGCATGCAGAACCCCCAGCACGGAGGAGTGCTCTTCGCCGTCGCAAAGGGAATCATCGATGCAGGCCTCGAGGTCCCCGTCAGCGAGGACGTCCTCCCCGCCGAGGACAGGATCAACGGGAAGCACATCGACGAGAAGATCGAAGCTGACATAAACAGCATTAAACAGAAACTGGAGGCTGAGTGAAATGGTCGACTGGATACCTAAGACGAGGCTGGGACACATGGTCCTCAACGGAGAGGTAACGACCATGAGCGAGGCTCTGGCCACCAAGCTGCCCCTGCGCGAGCCCGAGATAGTGGACATCCTCCTGCCGGACCTTCAGGACGAGGTCATCGACATGAACATGGTCCAGAGGATGACCGACTCCGGAAGGAGGGTCAGGTTCGCCGTGACCTGCATCGTCGGAAACGGCGACGGGTTCATCGGTGTCGGAAGGGCGAAGGGAAAGGAAGTCGGACCCTCCATCAAGAAGGCCATCGACAACGCCAAGCTCAACATCATCGAGATCAAGAGAGGATGCGGATCCTGGGAGTGCGGATGCGGTACCGTGCACTCGCTCCCCTTCGAGGTAATCGGAAGGTCCGGATCCGTCACCGTCTACCTCCGCCCCGCACCCCGCGGTATCGGACTGGCCGTCGGTGACGTCGCCAAGAGCCTGCTCACCCTCGCCGGTGTACACGACTCCTGGGGATTCGCCACCGGCAACACCAAGACCAAGGTCAACTACTGCATGGCGACCTTCGACGCTCTCAGGCAGACCGCCAAGATCAGGGTCACCAGCGAACAGGCCGAGAGGCTCAAGATCGCCACCGGCCCCGTAGGGCTGGCCGGTTCCGACGAGCCCATCGACTTCGACGACCAGAGGAGGGAGTGAACATGTGCGCATACGTAGTAATCCGCGCTCTGGGTCAGGCCGACGTCGCCCGCGACATCCGCATGACCATGGAGCTCCTCGGACTCTTCAGGGTCAACCACGCCACCGTGGTCCCCGAGACCGACAGCTACAAGGGAATGCTGCAGATGGTCAAGGACTACTGCACCTTCGGCCTCATCGACGAGGAGACCCTTTCCGCCATGCTGAAGGCACGCGGAAAGCTCGTCGGAGACAAGCCCCTCACCGACGAGTACGTCAAGGAGAAGACCGAGTTCGCCACCATCGACGACCTCGCGAAGGCCATCGTCGCCAACGAGTACAAGCTCAAGGACGTGGAGGGCCTCAAGCCCGTCATCCGCCTCCACCCCCCCGTCAAGGGATACGGCGGAAACAAGCGCTCCTTCCAGAACGGCGGTGCGCTCGGGAACAGGGGAGAAGAGATCAACGAGCTTGTCAAGAGGATGCTCTGAGGTGACATAAATGCCAAGCAGAACCAAGAAATTCAGAGGATCCAGGACCCACGGCCGCGGAAAGAAATCCGGCCGTGGTGCCGGTATGATCGGTGGCCGCGGAAACGCTGGTATCGGCAAGACCGGGAAGATCTGGATGCTCAAATACGACAGGAACCACTATGGAAGGCGCGGTTTCAAGAGACCGCAGTCCATGGTGAGGGCGAACTCCACGATCAACGTGTCCGAGCTCAGGAAGAGCATGGACAGGTTCATCGCCGAGGGATTCGCCAAGAAAGACGGAGAGAAGTACACCATCAACCTGACCGATGCCGGCATCGACAAGCTGCTCGGCTGCGGCAACATCGACATAGCCGTCGACGTCACCGTCGCCGAGGTTTCCGCCGTGGCCAAAGAGAAGATCGAGGCCGCAGGCGGAAGCATTGCCGAGTGAACCCGGGAGGAGTAATTCCGATGGATGATGAAAAACCGAGCCTGTTGTACAAGGTGAAACCCCTTGGCGACAGGCTTCCCGCGGTCAAACGTCCGGAAGGGCATGTGCACTTCCGGACCAAGATGATGTGGGTAGCGGTCATCCTGATCCTGTACTTCGTGATGTCCAACGTCTATATCTGGGGACTTGACCAGACCAAGTCCCTGGATATATTCGCCCAGTACAGGACCATCATGGCAGGCGCTTCGGGTACGATACTGCAGTTGGGTATCGGCCCGATCGTCACCGCCTCCATCATCATGCAGCTTTTCGTTGGAGCGAAGATAATCAAACTCGACCTGAGCAATAAGAGGGACAAGGCCTGTTACCAGTCCGTCCTGAAGCTCCTGGTAATAGTGATGATATTCGTGGAGGCGGTGCCGCAGGTATTCGGTTATCTCGTCCCCTCGTCCACGTTCACGAGCACCTTCGGCGGCGTCGGTTCCAAGCTGCTCATCATCCTGCAGCTTTTCGTCGGATCCTACCTGGTGTTCCTGTTCGACGAGGTCATATCCAAATGGGGTATAGGCAGCGGTATATCGCTGTTCATCGCGGCGGGTGTGTCGCAGGCCGTGTTCACCGGAGCGCTGAACTGGTATGCGGTGGACGGCGCTTCGGCGATGTCCATCTCGAACCCGCCCGCCGGTACCATACCGAAGGCGATCTACGTCCTCATGAACACCAACTCCGCCGACATGGCGAACGGCGGATACGAGATGATCCTCCTGGGTCAGCCGAATCCGCTCATCGCACTGGTCGGTACGCTGGTGATATTCCTGATCGTGGTGTATCTGGAGTCCAGCCGCATCGAGCTCCCCATATCGCACGGCAACGTGAGGGGTGCCAGAGGCAAGTACCCGATCAAACTGATGTACGCGAGCAACATCCCGGTCATCCTCATGTCCGCGCTGCTGGCCAACATCAGCATGGTCTGCCTCCTGCTGTACACCAACGATTTCCTCAGCGGGATACCCTTCCTCGGAGGGAACGCCTCGATAGGATACTACGAGGCCGGGAGCACGACCGCGACCTCCGGATTGGCGTGGTATCTGTCCACCCCGTCCGGTATCACCGATTGGCTGATGCCCATGCTCGACCCGTCCGGTTACGGCAACGGCCATGGCCTGATACAGAATCTGGGTCATGTGGCGATCTACATGTCCGTCATGGTACTGGGATCCATCATGTTCGCCAAGTTCTGGGTGGAGACGACCAATCTCGGCGCGGAGTCGGTGGCTAAGAACATCCAGCGCAGCGGAATGCAGATCCCCGGTTTCAGGAGGGAACCCCGTGTCCTGAAGAGGGTGCTCGACAGGTACATTCCTACGATCACCGTCCTTTCCGGAGCCCTCATCGGTCTGTTGGCGGCCTGCGCCGACATGATCGGTACGACGGGTAACGCGACGGGAACCGGTCTGCTGCTTACAGTCGGAATCATCATCCGCTTCTACGAGGCCCTCGGCCGCGAGCAGATGATGGAGATGAACCCCATGATGAGAGGGTTCTTCGGAGGAGAGGAGTGATAAACCATGCCAAACCCAGGCAGTCCAGAGCAGATGAGACAGATGCAGCAGGAGATGCCCCAGATGCCGAAAGGCACCATGATCGGCATGCTCGTGGTCCTGTTCGTCATGATGATCGTCATGCAGTTCAGGGAGGCGATCGGAAAGGCCCTCAACGTCGTGTTCCAGTACATCGACTTCGGGGGGCAGTACCCGGTCCTGACCCTGGTCATAAGCGGAACGATAATGATCACCATCAGCACCGTGATAAGGGCGTACATGTCCGATCCCATCGGACAGGCGAAGAGCCAGCACATCCAGAGCGAGTTCAGCAAGGAGATGCGCCAGGCGAGACTGGAGAACAACCTCTACAAGATGAAGAAGCTCCAGGAGGCGCAGCCCAAGATCATGGCCGCTTCCATGAACCAGCAGACCACCATGATGAAGACCATGCCGATAACCATGATCGTCATCCTGCCCGTCTACGCCTGGGTCTGGTACTTCATCAACGACACACTGGGAGGAGCCAGCATGAGCATATGGATTAACATGCCCTGGGGCCTTGCCGATCTCACCAGCAACATCTGGTTCATGCCCGTGTGGATCGTCGTCTACACCCTCATCAGCCTTCCGATAGGACAGCTGGAGAACAAGCTGGTCAACTACTTCTTCCTCAGAAGACGCCTCGAGGAAATAAACAAGGGTGTACAATGAGGATAACAATCAGTGGTCCTCCCGGTTCCGGGAAGACCACTGTCTGCGGCAAGCTTTCCGAGACGCTGGGTCTTAAGGCCGTGGTCTTCGGACAGGTGTTCAGGGAGCTCGCCGCGGAGAAGGGCATCTCCCTGGGGGAACTCGGAGCCCTCGCGGAGAAGGACCCTTCCATAGATGCCGGGATAGATGCGAGGATCGTCGAGATCGCACGCACCCATCCCGACATAATTCTGGAGTCCCGCCTTTCCGCGTACATGCTCACCAGGAACGGCATACCCGCTCTGCGTGTCTACCTGGATGCCAGTCCCGAGGTGAGGATGTGCAGGATCGGCGACCGCGAGTGCAAGAACCTCGAGACCGCCATAAAGGAGACCCAGGACCGTCAGGCTTCCGAGGCCAAGCGCTACATGAAGTACTACGGCATCGACATCGGGGACAGGAGCGTCTACGACCTTATCATCAACACCGACGACCTGACACCCGACGAGGTCCTGGACAGGATCGTCTCCGCAGCCAAGGCACGAAACATGCTGGTCAAGGACCCTAAGGCCATACCGGACAGATGGGGCAAGCGCCCCTCCGACCGTACCATAGGCGAGCTCCTGGAAGCCGGCGTCATCGCCCTGGACAAGCCCTCGGGCCCCACTTCCCACCAGGCCACCGCCTGGGTCAAGGGGGCGCTCCATACGGACAGGGTCGGCCACGGCGGTACCCTGGATCCCTACGTCAGCGGCATACTGCCCATCTGCACCGGCAAGGCGGTCCGTCTCACCGACATCGTGCTCTCCTCGGACAAGGAGTACATCTGCCTCATGAGGCTCCACGCCGACCGTTCCGAGAAGGAGATAAGGGCGGCCATGGACAAGTTCCGCGGGAAGATATACCAGCTCCCCCCGGTCCGGTCCGCCGTCAAGAGGCAGCTCAGGATAAGGACGATCCACGAGATGGAGATACTGGATATCAAGGGAAGGGACGTCCTCTTCCGCATATCCTGCGATGCTGGCACATATGTCAGGACGCTCTGCGTCGATGTGGGGGAGATGCTCCTCTGCGGGGCGTCGATGGCCGAGCTCAGGAGGAGCAGGTCCGGCAAGCTGACGGAGAAGAACGCCGCCACCCTCCAGGACCTGACGGACGCATACGTGTTCTGGCAGCAGGACGGCCGCGGGGAATGGCTCAGGAGCCTCCTGAAGCCCATGGAGTGCCTGGTGGACCCCCTGCCCAAGATCATAGTCAAGGCCACGGCCGTGGACGCCCTGTGCCACGGTGCCGACCTCAGCGTGAAGGGCGTGCACATGCTCGACCCGGACATCAGGAAGAACGCACTTGTGGCACTTATGACCGCGAGGGGGGAACTGGTCGCCCTGGGGAAGATGCAGATGTCCTCCGAGAAGGTCATGGCCGCGGATACGGGGGTTGCCGTCAAGGTGACGCGCGTCCTCATGGAGCCGGGGCACTATCCCAGGATGTGGAAATACTCCACCGACATAGAGGGTCTGCCAGACCAGCAATAAGTCTTTTTAGTGCTACGTGTATGCCTTCCCGATGGGAATCTTTTCGAAGAACGAGACATTGCTGAGTCTTGATTCCGTCCGCATCGGCGAGGTCGATCCGACCAACGAGACGGGCACCGGATACAGGAACGTCATGACGTACTCGTTCGGCGTGTCCAAGAACCGCATGATACGTGCCAAAGTGGATTCCGACGCACCCATAGACGTGGCGATCGCCAACGAGGACGGCTCCCTGGCCGGCCACATGGAAGGTGTGACGGATGGAGTAGTGGGACCGTTCCCGACATCGAAGAACGCGACCATGGGAATCATACTGGGTCTGTATCCGGGCGACAAGGCCACGGTTTCCGTAAAGGTATGGGCGGAAAGCAAATGATGCATATTGTAGACGGCGGCAGGCACAGCTTCTGGGCTGACACCCTGCCTGCGGGGATTTCGGTTATGCGCTCGTTCGACAGAACGGTGCTTATTGTTTGGGTGCTGGCTCTGATCGGGACCGCGGCCGTGATGACATATCTGGTCCAGGCCACGGACATCGGTCTGTACGAGGCCCTGCAGTGCCTGGCCGCCCCGTTCATACTGGTGGGCGTGCTCTACCTGTTCTACAGGAAGTTCTTCATACCGATGGTGGCCGTGGGCATCCTGGTCGCCGCCCTCCTGTATCTGAGGGTCGAGCAGTCCACCGTGATCTTCCTGGCCGTCATAATATTCGGTGCCATCGGCGTCGCCACCGTCGTGAGCGTGCTGCAGAGGCTGATCTTCTACAAGAGCCTCCACATCATAAGGTACCTCAACGTCAAGGAGAAGCTTAACTTCATCGACCGCACCGTCGCCTTCCTCTTCAACGTGCCCCCGGACCTGGACACCAGGAACATGGAGGTGGATTTCAACCAGGTGGGCAGGAAGTTCCCCTGGAAGGACATGTTCAGCTCCGTCCTCCTCTCCATGTCCGTCGGTCTCTTCGTGTGGATCTACTTCTCCATGAACCCGGCCCTCTCCGACCTCGACCTGACGAAGGCGTCGCTGTCGGTCTTCACCGTGATACTCTACGTGCCGGTCATCATCCTGCCGTTCTCCATCTTCAAATCCATGAATGCGAGGATAGGCACCAACTACCGCGACTTCAAACTTTACAACGGCGTGGTGGCGACCATCCAGAGGATGGCCGTGCCGGTCATGGCGGTCTTCCTGTACCTCTTCTACAAGATCGGCAACGGGGACGACCTGATGGTCGTCCTCAAGTTCATCGCGCTCTCCGCGGGCACCATCTTCCTGGTGACCTTCATCACCTCTCTGATCTACTTCTACATGATGGAGGCGTACATAGTGTCGGACATAGGGAAGAAATGGAACATGTTCATGCCCGTACCCCTCCTGGTGAGCCTGAAGGAGGAGAGCCCCGAGGACGTCTCCTACTACCCCTCGACCCCCGAGAGGGACGAGTCCGATCTGGGCGATATCGAGATCTCGGTCCGCGATTGACGCCCGGCGGGTCCCGTAAACGGCCCGCCGGATGAGTCCTCATTCCCTGCTGTAGTAGCGGGACATGGAGGGGTTCGCCCTTCCGGGTGCGTCCCATCCGTATATTATGGGTTTGAAGACCTCCAGGGAGGACATCCCGGGGGTCTTGCGGAGTCCGACGATCTCGGGTTCCTTGTTGTTGCTGATGATTATCTTGTAATCCTGCTCGACCTTGTCCACCGTTATGGCGGGTCCGCCGAAGGATTTGAGCGATTCCAGGACCACGTCGGCCATGAGCTGGATGTCCTCGGGTTCGAGGCTGTCCGGCACCTTCAGGATGAAGCAGTTCTCCTCGGTCTGCCCGTTGAGCATGAACTCGACCTCGGTCTCCTTCATGAACTCCTTGAACCTGTCCCCCTTCTCCCCCTCCCCGACCAGGGCCAGGAGGTTCTTCTGAAACTTGTAGGGGATGTCCAGGTACAGCGCTTCCTCTCCCAGTATGTTCCACATGTCCGAGACAATGCGAAACGGGTAGATAGGGATTCGCATGCCGCCGCGGCGCATCGGCCGGAGGCGGACGAAACTAAAATTTAATCTACAACGGATATATGGTGTTCCAATGGCCGAGGATTTCAAGGTCACTCCCTGGGAAGTGACCGGAGATATTGACTACGATGTTCTGATGAAGAGGTTCGGGACCACTCCCATAGACGAGGCTGTGCTCGGGAGGTTCGCCAGGTACGGCGAGGTCCACCCCATGCTCAGACGCGGCATATTCTACACCCACCGCGACCTCGGCTGGCTGCTCGACGAGTACGAGAAAGGGAACAGGTTCTACCTGTACACCGGCAGGGGTCCCTCCGGGAACACGCATCTGGGTCATATGATGCCGTGGATCTTCACCAAGTGGCTGCAGGACACCTTCAAGGTCAAGATGCTGTTCCAGATGACCGACGACGAGAAGTTCCTCTTCAAGGACCTGACGCTCCACGAGACCAGGAGCATGGCCTACGAGAACGCCCTGGATTTCGTGGCGCTCGGATTCGACCCCGACAACACGAAGATAATCGTGGACACCGAGAACATAGACAGGCTGTACCCCCTCGCCCTCCGCGTGGCCAAGAAGGTCACGTTCAGCACCGCCAAGGATGTCTTCGGTTTCGAGGGGTCCTCCAACATAGGCAAGATATTCTTCACGGCCATGGAGTCGGCCCCCGCCTTCCTCCCCTCGGAGATCGAAGGCGTCAAGACACCCGTGCTCATCCCCTGCGGGATAGACCAGGACCCCCACTTCAGGGTCACCAGGGACGTGGCGCCCGGGCTCGGGTACCACAAGCCCTCCATGCTCTACTGTAAGATGTGCCCCAGCCTCAACGGGGGAGACAAGATGTCCTCGTCCGACGAGATGGCCACCATCTACACCACCGACACGCCCAAGCAGGTCAAGAAGAAGGTCGGCAGGGCCTTCACCGGCGGGTGCGTAAGCGTGGAGGAGCAGAGGGAGAAGGGAGGGAACCCCGAGGTCTGTGCGGTGTTCAAATACAACTACTATCTGTTCGAACACGACGACGCCAAGCTCAACGAGATGGCGGAGAAATGCAGGTCCGGCGAGATCCTGTGCGGTGAGTGCAAGGTCGCGCTGACATCGAAGATAAACGTCTTCCTCGAGGCGCATCAGGCCAAGAGGGAGGAGGCCAAGGAGATCGTCCAGAAGATGGCGTTCGACGGCTTCAAATGGTGATAATCATGAACATGAAAGAGGTACTCGACGGCCTCAGCTACAACGAGAAGAAGCTCCTTCTGGCACTTGACAGGAGCGGAGGCAGGGACAGCCCGGCCGGGATGATCGCCCGCGGGGATTTCTCCCTCGAGGTGGAGATCATGGGGTCGGCCTCCTGGCTGGCATCCAAGGGTCTCGTCACGGTCAGGGAGAGCACCGAGAGGTTCTACGAGCTGACCGACCCGGAGGCCTCGTCCAAGGGTCTCCCCGAGAGGCACGCCCTGGAGGCCATCTCCTCCGCGGGAGGGAGCATGTCCATATCCGGTCTGGCCGAGGCCATCCCCGGCGAGGACAGGATCGCCGTCGGCTGGCTCATGAGGAAGAAGCTCGCCTCCATGTCCGAGGCGGGCGGGGACAACGTCCTCACCCTCACCGACACCGGCAGGGCGATGATGACCCAGCGCATGCCGGACGAGGCCCTCGTGGCTAGGATGCTCGAGGCCCCCGTGGCCGAGGCGGATGCTGACCCGGCCGTCGTGAAGGACCTCAAGGGCCGCAAGGGCATGATAAGGGAGGTCCTCGTGACGGAGAGGGAGATCGCCCTCACCGACGCCGGGAGGGAGGCCGTCCGCTCCGGCATAGTCCTCAGGGAGGAGGTCACCGACGTGACCGACGAGCTGGTGCAGTCCGGCAGGTGGAAGGATGTGGAGTACAGGAAGTACGACGTGCAGACCTTCGCCCCCGCGGTGTACGCCGCCAAGAAGAACCCGCTCACCCGCCTCGGCAGCGAGGTGAGGGAGCTGTTCACCGACATGGGTTTCACCGAGATGTCGTCGGAGTACGTGCAGCCCGCCTTCTGGAACATGGACGCCCTGTTCATCCCGCAGGACCATCCGGCCAGGGACATGCAGGACACCTTCTTCCTCGAGCACCCGGACCATCTGCCCCTGGAGGACAGGGAGCTGGTGGCCAAGGTCAAGGCCATACACGAGAACGGCGGGGACACCGGTTCCGCCGGCTGGGGAGGGGTCTGGTCGGAGGAGAAGGCCTCCCAGGCCCTGCTGAGGACCCACAGCACCGTCAGCAGCATCAGGTACATCGCCGCCCACCCGGACGCCCCGCAGAAGGCGTTCTCCATCTCGAGGATCTTCAGGAAGGAGTCCATAGACGCCACCCACCTACCGGAGTTCAGTCAGATCGAAGGCATCGTCATCGACAAGAACGCCAATCTCGACATGCTCGTATCGCTGATCAGGGAGTTCTACGCCAGGATGGGGTTCGACAAGATCCACGTAAGACCCAGCTACTTCCCGTACACGGAGCCGTCCCTCGAGCTCGAGGTCTTCTTCAACGGGAAATGGCTCGAGCTCGGAGGGGCCGGCATATTCAGGCCCGAGGTCCTCGCGCCCTTCGGGGTCAAATACCCGGTGCTCGCCTGGGGATTCGGCTTCGAGAGGCTGGCCATGCTCAAGTGGAACATCAAGGACATCAGGGACCTGTACATCTCCGACATCGACTCGCTCAGGAAGAACACGGTCTTCTGATTCGGAACATTACGGCCCTCCCCGCCCTGACCTCGCCGGCCAGGGCGGTCAGGTTCTTCCTGCGGACCTCCGGGGCCGCGACCCATGCCTCCCTCAGGAGGTTGAGGCAATCGTCCGTGCAGCCTCTGGCGTAGGCGATGCCGGCCCTGATCTTGAGTATCTCGTCGATCCACGCCCCGTCCAGCTCGTGCATCATCTCCTTCCCCGCCACGGCGGCGAACTCCTCCGCCCGCTCTATGTCCCCGAGGCGGGAGAGGGACTCGGCCATCACGATGGCCGGGAGCACGCCCCCGACCCGGCTCAGTGCGTTCTCGGCGCATCTGGCGGAGACCTCGTAGTCCCCCGTCATCATCTATATCTGGGACATCACCGTCATGTGCTCCGGGGAGTCTAGTTTCCTCAGTTTCTCCGCCATCTCCCTCGCCTTCCCCATGTCCCTGCACCCCAAGGCGGCCTCCGCACAGAGCCAGATTATGTTCTTCTCCAGGCCGTCCTCCGGTACGATGAGGCTGAGGGAACGCAGCAGGTCCTCGTTGGGGGAGAACAGGATGTCTGATTTCATGCGGACGGCCAGCCAGTTGGCCTCCAGGTTCCTGCCGGCCTTGATGAGGTGGAACAGCCTCTCCGCATGCTCCCTCCTGTCCAGCCAGTAGTCGGCCGCCCAGCAGTGCCATCTGCGCAGGCTCTCCCCGTCGGCCTTGGAGAGGAACATGTCCGCGGTCTCCCTGGGTATCTGGATCATTCCGCCGTAGTCCGTGGGCACGACGCCCGTCCTGGTCGGCGGCAGGTCCTTCCTGGGGATCGGCGAGCGCAGGACGCAGGCCTTGCCGAAGGTCTCCCTGTCCGCGGGACTGAGGGTCTTCCATCTGGTGTCCGGGTCGCAGCGCTTCATATCCAGCAGGGCCTCCACCGTCATCCCCGCCTTCTCGACGGCTTCCTTCAGGGAGGCCGCTTCCAGACTCCCCTTCGGCTGCACGGCGTAGACGAACCTCTTGGCGCGGGAGCCCTTTATGTGCGCCTGCCACGCCACGATGTAATCGGTCTCCACCAGCTTCTTCAGATCTATGGAGGCATGGGCGCGGGTTATGCCGACGACCGAAGCGATGCCGTCCTGCGTCAGGTCGAAGGGGACGGTGTAGTTCCCCTCCGGGCCGTAGCCCGGGAACCTCGACAGATGCAGCAAGATCCTCTGTTTCACTGTCACATCCTCTGCCTTTCCTATCTTCATGCTTAATCCAGAAATCAGTGGTTTTAAAATGGATGGCACTACATGTAGGTTCTCAAGTCTCGAAATCAAGGAAGCCAGCATCGTGTCCAGAAGATTGATCGTACTCTGCAGGGAAGACATCTCATCGGTTAATATAGTCGAACACTACATGCGCGAAGGGGTCTGGCAGGACCTCGGCGGAGACGGTTACGCCGACTATTCGAGATGCGGCGACGACATGGTGATGTCGATCCCCGACCTCCACATATACAGCGACGGTCTGGACGCAAGGGCGAGGGCCTTCGGGTTCGATCCGGACGTCGTCATATTCCCCTCGGAGCACGCCTCGTCTAGCGGCATGCCGGCGCTGACCGTGCATCCGGTGGGCAATTACAACGACGCCTCCCTCGGCGGCCGCCCGCACACCCTGGTGAAGGCGTACCCCTCCGCGATGAGCGACGCCCTCCGCCTCATGAAGAGCAGGAGCGGGGACGGCGAGTTCAACATATGCTTCGAGGTCACCCATCACGGTCCCTACATGGAGGCCCCCGCCTTCTTCCTGGAGATCGGCAGCGACGAGCGCCATTGGGGGAGGGACGACGCGGCGGCGCTCCAGGCGTCGGTCCTGAGGGATGTGCCAGACAGCAACGGTTATCCCACGGTGATAGGTCTGGGAGGCGGCCACTACGCCCCGCGTTTCACGGAGCTGGCTCTTTCGCGCAGGGTGAACTTCGGCCATATGGTGCCGAACTATCAGACCGAGGGGCGTTCCGACGAGGAGGTCGCGGCCATGATAAGGAACGCCGCCGAATGCTCCGGGACCAGGATCGCATTCCTCCACAGGAAGTCGATGAACGGTCCGACGGCCGCGAGGCTGACCTCGCTGGCCGAATCCGTCGGCTGCGAGGTCATAAAGAGCGACTGCTTCGAGCCCCTCGGCGGGAACTGACGTGGGTGCCGGAGAACGGCTGGCCGAGCACCGCCTTCTCCAGTTCGGCCAGGTTCCTGCCGTCCACTATCTCTATGTCGATCCCGTTCTTCTCCGCTATCCGCACCCCGAGGGGGTCGAACACGCTCGACTTCCCCGCCCCGTGGTCGGCGTAGACGATATGACCCAGCTGCTCGATCGTCATCTCCGTGTACCTCTCGGCGTCCGGGTTCTTCCGGGGGTCCTCCGAGTAGACGGCGTCCACGGAGGTGGCGTTGACGACGCGCGCCGCGCCCATCTCCTCGGCCAGCATGACGGCCACCGCATCGGTGGTGTGTCCCGGTTCCGTACCGCCCATGACGGCGATGCCGACCTTGTTCGCCATCTCGGCCGTCTCCCCGACGGTCGGTCTGACGTCCATGGAGGAGAGGTCCCCCAGGGCAAGTGCCAGCAGCTTCGCGTTTATCCTCGTGGCGTCGATGCCCATGATGTCGAGGCTGTCCTCGGACCCTCCGAGGTCCCTCCCCGTGCTCGTGTAGTATCTGGCTATCTTGCCGCCGCCGCATACGACCGCGATGCGGACCTTCTCGGAGGCCCTCCTGAGCATATCCGCCAGGGCGCCTATGTAGACGGCATCGTTCTTGTCCGGTATTAGTATCGATCCGCCGATTGAAATGACGACAGTGTCCTTTGACATTCTTAACCCTTTTATAGTGAAGGGGGATTGGGATAAAATCATTGTTGAGGTTTCAACATGGCAAACGACAATTCTGTCAGCAGAGCACGCTATGACTTCAAGAAAGCCATGGAAGAGATCAAGAACTATCGAGGAAAAGGCACCGAGCTCATATCGGTGTACATTCCGTACGGTAAGCTGATCTCCGACGTCATGGCTTACCTGAGGGACGAACAGTCCCAGGCATCGAACATCAAATCGAAGACCACCATGAAGAACGTCACGGGCGCCATCGAGTCCATCGCCGCCCGTCTGAAGACGTTCACCAAGATCCCGGAGAACGGGGTGGTCATATTCTGCGGGGAGGTCCCCCGCGCCGGCGACCAGACCAAGATGGTCCAGTACGTCATCCAGCCCCCCGAGTCCATCACCGCCTTCATGTACAGGTGCGACTCATCGTTCTTCACCGAGCCGCTGGACGGCATGCTGGTCGACAAGAGGTACTACGGCCTCGTCGTGATAGACAGGAAGGAGGCCACCATAGGCATGCTGGCCGGTACGAGGATCAAGATGCTCAAGCACTTCGACTCCCTCGTCCCCTCGAAGCACCACCAGGGAGGTCAGTCGTCCGTCCGTTTCGAGAGGCTGATCGAGATCGCCGCCCACGAGTTCTTCAAGAAGGTCGGGGACGCCTGCACCACCTGCTTCCTCGAGGATATCATGGACATCGAGGGCATCATCATCGGCGGTCCCGGCATGACCAAGGAGTTCTTCGCGAACAACGAGTACCTGCACCACGAGCTCCAGAAGAAGGTCGTGAAGCCCTTCTTCGACACCGGTTACACGGACGAGTCCGGGCTCAAGGAGCTGGTCGACGCCGCCCAGGGCGCCATAGTCGACATGCAGATCACCGCCGAGAAGGAGATGGTGCAGAGGCTGTTCAGGGAGATCAGGAAGACGGACGGCGGTCTGTCCGCCTACGGAGAGGACATGGTCCGCCGCATGGCCGACCTCGGCGCCGTCGACACCTTCCTCATCTCGAGCGAGCTGAGGAAGTACCGCGCCAAGTGCCAGTGCCCCAACGGGCACCAGTTCGACATGACCGTGGAGGACCCGGAGCTCGACGTCAAGTGCCCCGAGTGCGGGACCAACGCCAAGGTCGCCAGCAGTCTGGACCTGGTCGACGACTTCTTCGAGCTCTCCGAGGCCTACAACTCCGACATGCAGCTCATATCCGGCGATTCGGAGGAGGGGGAGATGCTCCTCAAGGCGTTCGGAGGCATAGCCGCCCTGCTAAGGTACAGGGTCGAGTGATTCCAATGAAAGTACAGGAAGAGTTCGAAAGGGAATGCGAGGAGGCGGTGCTCGCGGCATTGGCCGAGATGGGGGCCCCCGCCGACCTGAAGATAGTCAAGGAGATCCCGGACAACGCAGATCTGGCTATTCCGTGTTTCACGATGTCCAAGGCGCTCAGGATGCCGCCGGTCGCCGTCGCGGAGAAGATAGCCGGCATGATCGAGACGCCCAGGGGCCTCATATCGTCCCTCTCCGCGCTGAACGGGTACCTCAACTTCACCGTCGACAGCGTGCCGCTCGTGAGCGACGTGCTCGAGGAGGTAAGTGCCAGGAAGGAGGATTTCGGGAAGTCCCCCGAGACGGGCATAAGGGTGAACGTGGAGCACACGTCCACCAACCCGACCGGACCCGTGCACGTGGGAAGGGCCAGGAACCCGATCATCGGCGACACCCTCGCCCGCTGCCTGCGCATGCGCGGCCACGACGTGACGACCGAGTACTACGTCAACGACGTCGGCAAGCAGGTTGTCATGATGTCCTGGGGAGTGGCCCATGTCACACCCGAGGAGGTCCGCAGGGAGATCGAGGAGACGGAGAAGCCCGACGAGAACCCCAAGGTCGACCACAGGCTGGTCTACAACTACAGGGTGGCCACCAAGAAGATCCACAACAACCCTCCCATGGAGGAGGAGATCGCCCAGATGCTCAGGAAGTTCGAGGCGGGCGACGCTGAGACCATCGACTACGTGAAGAAGGTCGCGGAGACGATGCTGGGCGGGATAAACGCCACCCTCGCGGACATCAACGTGCATCTCGACAGGTACACCTGGGAGTCGGAGTTCATAAAGAACGGTGCGGCGAAGGACATCGTCGAGAGGCTCAAGGCCAGCAAGTACGCCGGCCAGGAGGAGGACGGCGCCTGGTACGTCGACCTCAAGGACTTCGGCATCCACGGCAAGAACACCAAGTTCACCTTCACCCGCTCCGACGGCACCACCCTCTACACCACGAGGGACCTGGCGTACCATGAGGACAAGTTCTCGCGCTCCGACAGGGTCATCGACGTCCTCGGGGAGGACCAGAAGCTGGGGTCCCAGCAGCTGGTATCCGCCCTGCAGATCATGGGCGAGGAGAAGAAGCCGGAGCCCCTGTTCTACGCGTTCGTGTCCCTCCCCGAGGGCAGGATGTCCACCCGCAAGGGGGTCGTCGTCTACCTCGACGACCTGGTGGACGAGGCCACCGACAGGGCCTACAAGGCCATCGTCGACGGCAACAAGTGTAAGGACATGACCGAGGAGGAGATCATGGGGATCGCCAGGGACATCGGCGTCGGGGCCGTCAGGTACAACATCGTTCGCGTCGGGGCGGACAAGCAGCTCGTCTTCAAATGGGAGGACGCGCTCAGCTTCGACGGCAACTCCGGACCCTACCTCCAGTACGTCCACGCCCGCGCCTGCAGCATCCTGAGGAAGGCCGGGGACTTCGCGAGGGATACCGACGGGTCCAAGCTGACCGACGAGTACGAGGTCAAGCTGGCCAAGGTCCTCTCCCGGTTCGAGTCCGTCCTCGCCGACATCGACGCCACGAAGAGGGTCAACATGATGCCGGCCTACGGCCACGACGTGGCGGCCGCCTTCAACCAGTTCTACGCCCAGGTCCCCGTCCTGCAGGCCGGTGCCAGCAGGGACGCGAGGCTCACGCTCGTCGAGTGCACCAAGTACGTGCTCGGCAACGTCCTCTGGTGTCTGGGTATGGGTGCCCCCGAGGCGATGTGATGGAATTCCGCCCCATGAAGCTCAAGGACCTGAAGAAGGTCCGCGAACTGGAGGTCTCCTGCATAAGGGAGTACTTCCAGGAGACCATCGAGAACAAATGGGACGACCTCCCGCAGGAGTGGAAGGACAACCTCGGGGTCAGCAGCCCCAGCCATTTCCGCCCCTACCTGGACAGCGGGCTCAGCTTCGTCGCCGAGGAGGACGGGGAGATATACGGGTTCATCTTCGCCCAGATGCTCCACCACGTGGCGGACTGCAACAACCTGGTCTGGATAGAGAACATGGGGGTGGACCCCCTGGTCCGGAGGAACGAGATCGGCTACAGGCTCCTCAGGGAGACCCTGCGCGCCGGTCAGGCCCAGGGAGCCGAGGCCGCCCACAGCATGATCTCCCCGGAAAACGCCCCCTCCATAATGCTCCACAAGAAGATAGGGTTCTTCATGGACCGCCGCATGGTGGCGCTCATAGACCTCAAGGACCCCAAGCTCAGGCTCTGAGTCCCATGCCGGCGTGCGTGACCGCATGCCGGTACGATTTTTTTGTAAAAAGGGTAAGAGGTTTCCCGGAAAAGAGGGAGGAGTTCACTCCTCGTCGTTCTTTCCGCGGGTAAGAGCTGCCTTTGCCTTGTTGGTGGCCCTGGTGATCAGCATCGTCGCGGCGACCGCGATGACGGTGACGAGCAGTGCGTAGATGGTGAGACCGAGGAGGTCGTCTTCGGATTCGAAGAGGGCCTTGATCATCTGCTTGATTGCCTCGTTCCATGCAAGTGCAGCTACCAGTCCGAAAGCCGATACGATCAGCGCGGACAGGGATTCCAGGAACTGAATTCTGAAAGACTCAGCCTTGTTTAGTGCTTACGAGCCCGTTCGTAGATATATATTTCGGTCCCGCCCGGGAGGCGGGACCTTTTTAAAAAGCAAAACCCCCTTAAAAAGGGAGGGTGACCCCTCATTTCCTTCTGGAGGAGGTGTATTTGAGTTTCTTGGCGGCCTCGGGTTTCTCCTTCTTCTTCTTCTCCTTCTCGAGCTCGGTGAAGGAGGTCGCCTTCTTCTCCTCGGCAGGTGCGGGCGCGGGTGCAGGAGCGGCGGGTTCCTCCGCCTTGCCGTACCTCCTCTTCTCGGTGCTCGGGCCCTTCGCGGGGGATGCCTCGGCGCTCTCGGACTTCTTCTTCTCCTTCTCGAGTTCGGTGAAGGTGGTCGTCGGGGCGGCCTTCGGCTTGCTGCGGATGTAGTAGAACACTCCTATGACGATGATTACCGCGAGCACTATGATGGTGACGTAGGTCACGGCGCTGGACCATATGGATTCGGGCACGGATACGCTGATCACGGTGTAGTCGGGCGTGAACTCCGTGTCGTCCGAGGATGCCTTCACGATGACCGTGTGGCTGCCGGATCCGAGGGAGAAGCTGATCCTCACGTTGTTGACCCCGTCGCTCAGCTGCCGCTCCTCGGTCCTGTACGGGGTCGCCGATTCTATGTCCCCGTAGGACACGTCGACGTATACCGCGAAGACGGCGGTTATCTCGCGTCCCTCATCGTTGGTCACGTAGAAGGACACCGTCCCCTCCTTGCCGTCTTTGAAACCGTCGGCGGTCGCCGTCGCGACCCCCGATCCCTCGGAGCCGTCCGCCGCCGTGACGAAGGATGCGGTCAGCAGGGCCATGACGGCGGTCAGCAGGATGAAGAGGCCTTTCCTTCCCGCCATCATGTGATTATCTCCTCGAGGCGCTCCTGCTCTATGGCCTTCCTCACTTCCATGGAAAGCCTCCTCCCGGTGCTCATGTTCGTCCTCCACAGGGTGTTGCCGTACGGGTGTCCGACGGACATGTGCACGTTGGTGCCGCCTCCGATCCTGGGGGCGACGTCGTAGATGTAGAAGTTGAGGTCCTTGTCGACGCAAGTCTGCAGGCAGAACGGACCTATGATCCCGGGCTTGTAGTACTGCTGGGTGGCCTTGACGTACTTCTCGGCCATCTCGAACGCGTTGTCCAGCAGGGACTCCCTCAGGGTGGCGGAGTTGTGTCCGCAGACGGTGTACTCGGGGATGATGCCGTCCTGCTCGAGCTCGACCTGCTGCTTCGCGGGGAGCCTCACGTATCCGTCGAGGGAGGACTCGAACCTCCAGTCGACGCCGATCAGCTCGACCCTCTCCCCCTTCTCCTCGAGCGGGTCGTAGAAGAAGTCGAGGTTGAAGACGGGACCGATGATGTACTGCTCCATCCTGGCGTGTTTCTCGAAATCCTCGTCGAGGACGCCCTGCCTTATCAGCTCCTGGGACTTCTCGACGTACTGGTCGTAGTCCTTGGCGGTGAAGAAGCCTCTCTCGAGCTTCTTGACGTGGTGGTGGACCTTGATTATGGTGAGTCCGTCGATGTCCTCGGGCTTCTCGACCTTCTTGGGGTACGGCAGGTTGGCCTTCTCCAGGAGCCAGTAGTAGTCCTGGGGGCCTCCCCTTTCCTCCGACCTCAGGAGGTTCCTGCTCCCGACCAGGGGGACCTTGAAGTCGTTCTCCACCTGGTCGATGCTGCAGTAGGAGGTGAAGGACCTGTTGGGCACCCAGAGGGTGTTGGTGTCCATCAGGTACTTCTGGTTCTCCGGGCGGAGGACGTCGGAGAACCTGTCGAGGAGCATGGTGTCGTCGACGACGCCCCTCACCACGTTGCCCGAGGCGTCCCTCTGGGTCCTGAAGTAGTTGTTGAAGGTCCTCTCCCTGCCTTTCTGGCACACGGCGAGGGTCCTGAAACCCTCGGACGTGGCACCGTCGCAGGTGTCGAGGGCGGAGTGTGAGGCGAGGACTCCGATCCTGGCCTTCTTCTGGTCGTAACGTCCCAGATTGGCAAGCACTTCGTCTCTGCTTATCATATAATTTACCTGCGGTACCGTAACCGTTGCCCATATTTATAGGAAACAACCGCGCCCGCGCCCGCGTCAGATGAACAGCGCGATGACGGCCACCAGGACCATCGAGCCGAGGAGGTCCATGACGGACGAGGTCACCGGTATGGAGTGGTCGTCCGGGTCCAGACCGAACTTGGTGGTGGCTATGGCCACGTAATAGGAGAGGAAGCTCAGTATGGTCGTGGCCAGGAAACCGGCCAGGGTGATGATGGCCAGCGAAACGGGGAACGATATGCTGCTGTCCCCGTTGAACAGTATGCAGGCGCCGTAGGAGATCACCCCGATGTAGACGAAGGTGACCATGGCGCAGATGTAGATCATCAGGAAGTCGTTCGCCGCGCCCGAGGGGTTCCATTTCGCCTTCAGCGTACCGAGGTGGATGGACGATGACAGCCTGGAGGTCAGCATGCCCGAGAGCGCGTTCCCCTGGTTCAGGAAGGCGGGGAGCATGATCATGAGGACGCTGTAGGATATCAGCGACTCCTCCTCCCCCTGGATGACCGTACCGGCCCCTATCTCGAATATGAGGCACAGCATCAGGACCGGCAGGGACTGCCGGAAGATCCTCTTCCCCTCGCCCGAGAAGTTCCTCTTGGAGGTCTTCCTCGTCATGAGGTAGACGACGTCGGCGACCGTGAGGACGATTATGATAATGGACAGGGCGGCGATGATCAGGCCGCCGGAGGAGAACTCCCTGATCTCGAAGAAGACCCAGGTGGCCAGGAATATCATCGGCATGGTGACGATGTCGCCGATGGCGGCGATCAGCGGTGCGGAGATGTTGTCCACGTCCCAGCCCCTCCTGCTGCCCACGTAGGCGATCAGGATGTTGAAGCAGAGGACGACGAGGCCGGCGAAGAAGCCGCCCACGGAGGAGATGAACACGAGGTCCCAGATGCCCGCGTTCCCGCCGAAGAAGACGAGGGCGACCGCCCAGGTCGTTATGCCCATGGCCACGCTCATTACCAGCGTGAGGGCGATGGCGGAGTCGAAGTTGGCGCGGAGGACGGTGCCGCGTTTCAAGCTCATCTCGAAGGTACCGATGTTCATGGCGGTGCCGATGCGGCTCCCCATGGCGCCGAAGATGTTCCCGCGCATGCCTATGGCCGAGTAGATCAGTATCATCATGCCGGAGATGGTGAGCAGATAGGATTCCATCTGGTCCAGGAGGAGTCCGGCGAACAGGTCGGCGGTGCCGGCGATGACGAGTGCCGTCAGGCCCATCGTTATCGCGGAGGAGTACCGCTGAATGAATTTGCCAGTCTTCGTCCGAACCCCCGACATAAAAATCCCCTCAGCCCATAGCTTATCGGTGACGGACAAATCCTTCCTCTTATATATGCAAGACGCAGTGACAATCAAATACTGCGTAAGCGTAGAGGAGTCGTCAATTCCTATTGGGTCAGGGTGAACCGAGTTGCCTAGCAGCGACCAAGATGATATTTCCGATTTGAAGCACGTCGATATGACCGTGCGTGAACTTTTGACCGAGATGAAGGATATGTCGGAGGTCATCATAGACCTCGCATACGCCTCCCTGATGTACAACAGCACCTCGATGGCCGAGAGGGTCCGCGGGCTGGAGGACGAGATGGACGACCTCAAGTTCGCCACCAGGTACAAGGTCCTCCTCTCCAGCAGGACCCGCGAGGATGCGAGGCAGCTCTCCGGCATACTCGAGGTCGCATCGGCCGCCGACAGGATATCGGATGCCGCCTCCGACATCGTGAGTCTGCTGAGGTTCCCCCCGGAGAAGAGGCCGTTCATCACCGAGATGCTCTCGAAGGCCGACGAGAAGATCAGGATGATAAGGATCAGTGCGGACTCCACCATGACCGGCAACACGATAGGCAGGCTGCAGATCGAGGCGAGCACCGGCTGCAAGATCATCGCGATAAAGAACCGCCGCGGGTGGACCTACGACCCGGAGGACGAGATGAAGCTGAGGGCCAACGACGTCATCATCGTCCGCGGCACCGACGACGGGGCCGACCTGCTGGTCGAATACGCGGCCGGGAGGAAGGACTGGGTCTTCGAGGAGGCCGTCCCGGAGTACGTCGTCGAGGACGAGGCCGAGGAGGACCTGCAGAACGAGGAGGAGCTCTCCGAGGAGATCAGGGGAGAAGGTGATGACGAATGATGAGCAAGATCGCCTCCATGCTCATGGAGCTGAAGGACACATCCGAGATGATGATCGATCTGGCATATTCGTCCCTCCTGTACGACAACACCGAGATCGCCGAGGAGGTCATCGCCCTCTCGGAGAACCTCGAAGGACTCTCCGAGAAGATACAGGACGAGATCGCACAGGCCGGGAGGACCATGCCGGACGAGATGGCCAGGGCCGTGGTGACCATAAGGCTGATGGATTCCATCATGGGAATAGCCAGCGCCGCGGAGTCCATCGCCGACGTCGTCATAAGGGGTCTGGGGGACCACCCCGTCCTCGCCATGTCCATCAGGGATTCCGATACCACCATGTGCCTGGCCAAGATAGCCGACGACTCCGTGCTCGCCGACAGGACCTTCGGCGAGGTCTCGCTCAGCACCACCAGCGGCATGTTCGTCATAGCCATAAGGCGCGGGAAGGACTACATCTTCGGTCCCGGCGACACGACCAGGATGATGGCGGGGGACATCCTCATAGCCAGAGGTCCCGACGAAGGGGTCGCCTACTTCAAGGACCTCGCCGACGGCACCGAGAAATCCATCTGACGTCTCAGGATAGGGCCAGTCCGGCGTACCTGCCGGCGAAGGCGCCGAGCACGCAGAGGCCGGCGTTGAGGCAGAAGTTGAGCAGGGCGGAGCCGAAGCGCCCGTCGTAGAACAGGGCAACCGTCTCCAGTGTGAACGTGGACATCGTGGTGAACGCCCCGAACAGTCCGGTGAAGAGCAGGAGTTTCAGTTCCTGGGGGATCCCGGTGTACCAGAAGGTTATGAGTGCCAGCAGGAACGCGCCGGATAGGTTGACGGCGAAAGTGGCCCACGGGAACTGGCTCGAGTCGACGAAGTGCCCGACCAGGAACCTGAGGACGGCGCCGACCGCTCCGCCGCCGGCGACTATGAGGATGGATTCCGCGAGGCCGATGTCCATGGTAGGCCGGATTGGTCCGGCCGATTTATAAATATCGGGCGGAGCACGGGACCGCGGAGCGTCCGGGAACGGGGGAATCCCGGCCGTCCGATCGCATATAATAGGTGTGCTGGCACATCGTCCCTCAGGAAACCCGGGTGCCGTGCGCGGCGAAACGGACGGAAGCGGACGATATAAGAGCCAGATGATGAGAAGTGGTAGCCCCGCCCAGATTCGAACTGAGGTCCAAAGATCCAGAGTCTCCGATGATTGACCACTACACTACGGGGCTATCGATTCGCCTTGATTCTGTAATTGTTTTTAATTGTTTCTGTCGGTCGGCGCACCCATGCCCGTCCGTCCGGGGATCCGGGACGGCGGATGATGGTATGCGGGGTGCGGCCGGACATTTCCGGCCGCGGGCCCGGCCTCACTGGATGGCTTTCTTGACTTCGGCGAAGATGCCGTTGATGTCGCCGATGCCGTTGAGGGTGACCAGTTTCCCGACCCCCCTGTAGTATCCGATGAGCGGCTCGGTGTTCTTGTGGTAGGTGTCGAGCCTCTTCTTGACGGTCTCCTCCTTGTCGTCGTCCCTCTGGTAGAGCTCGGAGCCGCATTTGTCGCAGACCCCGGCCTTCTTGGGAGGGTTGTTAATCAGGTGGTAGACGGCGTTGCAGGCCGGGTTGGGGCAGGAGCGCCTCTGGGTGAGCCTGCTGACGAGGACGTCGTCCGCCACTTCGAAGTTGAGGGCGAGGTCTATGCTGAGCTCGCTGTCGAGGGCCTCGGCCTGCTCGACGGTCCTGGGGAATCCGTCGAAGATGATCCCGGGGACCTTGCCGAGGCTCTGGATCTTCTCCTTCATGAGGTTGATGATGAGGTCGTTGGGGACCAGTCCGCCGGAGTCCATGTAGGATTTCGCCTTCTTTCCCAGTTCGGTCCCGTTCCTCACGGCTTCCCTGAGCATGTCCCCGGTGGACAGCCTGACGTATCCGAGCTCGGTCTCGAGCTTTTCTCCCTGAGTTCCTTTTCCAGCTCCCGGAGGTCCGAGAAGAACGATCATCGATTTCATGCCGGGTGCTTAGTCCGATATACTTTAAAAGGTTGTTCGTCGACCGCCGTTATTCCGGGCGGATATCCAAGAAAGACTCAGGCGTTCCGCGGTGGAGGTCCCGTCCATAAAATCCGCGCACCCATGCGCATGCTTATAAGAGAAAAGATAAATCGACCTCACGGTAAAAATGGCACTCGACCAGAAGATCATAGAGAAGTTCGAGGAGATTGTCGGAAAGGACAACGTCTCGACCAGCCCGGCCGTACTGTACACATACGGTTTCGACGCTTCCATATATCACAACAACCCCGAGGTCGTCATACAGCCGACGTCCACCGAGCAGGTCTCGGAGATCATGAAGATCGCCTACGCCAACGATATACCCGTGGTGCCCAGGGGCGCCGGCACCGGACTCTGCGGCGCGGCCGTCCCCCTCGAGGGCGGCATATGCCTGGCCATGCAGAAGATGAATAGGATCCTCAACGTAAGCGTCAAGGACCTCTGGGTCGATGTCGAGGCCGGCGTCATCTACAACGACCTCAACGACGAGCTCGCCAAGTACGGGTTCTTCTTCCCGCCGTCCCCCGGGTCCGCGGAGGCCTGCCAGGTGGGCGGCATGGTCGCCACCAACGCCTCCGGCATGAGGGCCGTGAAGTACGGCGCGACCAGGGACTACATCCTCGGACTCACCTTCGTCAGGGCGAACGGCGACATCGTCCGCTGCGGGACCAGGACCATCAAGGACGCATCCGGGTACCAGCTGGCACGTCTCATGTGCGGGTCCGAGGGGACGCTCGGGGTCATCACCGAGATCACCTTCAAGCTGACGACCAAGCCCAAGAAGTCCGCCTCCGTGCTCGTCGCGTTCAACTCGGTGGTCGAGGCCGGCAAGTGCATATCCGCCATCATCGCCAAGCCGCTGATCCCCGCCTCCTGCGAGCTGCTGGACAGCACCTCCATCGAGGCCGTCAACAAGGCCAGGGGCAACCCCCTCCCCGACGCCAAGGCGCTCATCATCGTCGAGGTCGACGGGGAGAGCGACGAGATCATCCAGAGGGACCTCAAGATCGTCGAGGAGGTCGCGAAGGAGCAGAATGCCGTCGCCGTCACCCCCTCGTTCGACTCCAAGGTCATCGCCAAGTGGACCGACGCGAGGAAGTCGGTCATGTCCTCCCTGTCGGCCCTCAAGCCCGGATACTCCTGCGTGTCCCTCGCGGACGACATGGGCGTGCCGATATCCAAGGTCCCCGAGGCCGTGGACAGGTTCCAGGAGATCGCCAACAGGTACAACGTCATCGTCGCCGTCTACGGCCACGCCTCCGACGGCAACCTGCACACCAAGATGCTGCTGAAGGTCGAGGACAAGGACGAGTGGGACAGGGGAATAGCCGCCGTCGACGAGATCTTCAAGGCGTCCGTCGAACTCGGAGGCACCGTCACCGGCGAGCACGGCGTCGGGATCTCCAAGGCGATCAACTTCCAGGAGGAGAGGGCGACCGAACTCGACTGCATCCTGGCCATCAAGCAGGCCATGGACCCCAAGAACATCCTCAACCCCGGGAAGGCCGCCCAGTGGCGTGGATCCCTCCTCAGGAACCTCAGGTACCCCTGCAAGGACTACATGTGAGGCCGACGGGGCCTTCCGGGCCCCGTCTTTATTTTTCGAACGGATTTTCCGCGCCCGGGTTTCGGATCGGCCGCCAAAGATACTGCGAAACCCTCCGGCGGCATCGACACGATGGCGGTAACGGACAAGAGGCCCGCGGAGCGTTCCTTCCCGATTGAGAAGGCACTCTGTTCCAGGAACATCCTGGCCGACAGGGACATATTTGCGGCGACTCCGAAGGAATCAGGCGGGACCGCGCCCGTTCATGAGGCTACAACACGGGTGTCGCGGTCTGTGAAGTTTAAGGCGGCCGGTGCCGCCGTCGACTCCCCGTCCTCCCCTCATACCCAGTAGAGGGTGGGCATGAGCCAGAAGCTGGCGAACAGCAGGCCCGCTATGATGAGGCAGGCTATGTAGACGGACTTGTCCCACCTGTAGATCTTCGATCCGTCGAGGGGCGGGAACGGGAGCATGTTGAACAGTGCCAGCGCTCCGTTCAGGGTCATCAGCAGATAGAAGGGGATGACCAGGGCGGTGTGGTTCAGGAGCAGGCATCCCGCCACCCCTATGATCGCGAGCACGATGTTCACGAGCGGACCGGCGATGCTGATCCTCCCGTTGTCCCTGTCCGACATGACGTTCCCGCCGATGTACACCGCACCGGGTGCGGCTATCAGGAACCCGAAGAGGGACATGACGAGGGAGAGCAGGAGCCCCATCGGGTACATGCGGTACTCCGACCAGTACCCCATGTTCTGTGCGACGAACTTGTGCCCCATCTCGTGGAGGACGAAGCTGAGGACGACGATGACGAGCATGGTCAGGAACATGACGGCCGGCCATGCGCCGCCGGCATGGTGTTCGAAGTAATTCGCTATGGACGTTCCGTAGAACATTATCGTCAGTGCCAGCGAGAGCACCGCGACGGAGATCGCGATGTCGCGGACCTCCGTCCTGCCGAACCTCCTCTGATGGCCGGGGGTGATGTTCCTCATGCTTTCTGCGTAAGTGCTCATGTATTATAAGGAGGATGGGATAGTCGATACCGATATGTCCTACGTAAGGGTCAACGCCGCCAACGGCAAGGAGGTCCGCAGATGGTGCGACAGATGCGGCACCCTCCTCCTGGGCGGCGCATGCTCGGCCTGCGGCTCCCCCGGCAGGGAGTTCGAGATAAACAGTCCAGGCGACATCAGGCCGTGCATGGGTGACAGCGTGGGGATACTGGAGGGCCTCCTGGAGGAGGCCTTCGGGACCGCCTCCCCGGTTAAGGGCAAGTCCGTCTTCTTCAACAAGGTGCCCGGCGAGGACCGCACGGACGAGGTGGTGGCCCACGGGCAGGTGATAGCGGTCCTGAGGTTCGACATAGTCGCCGACAGGCTCAGGATCGAGCTGAGGCAGCCGGGGGCGGAGATGTTCGCCCCAGTCGCATCGAAGAACGTGGTGACCATAGCCGGGGTCTCCGGGCATCTCAAGGGCAAGAGCGTCCCGGGGGAGAACGTGACGGAGGTCGTCGGGAGCTTCCGGGCGGACGACCCGATCATCGTGAGGAAGGCCCTGAAGGTCGGACCCGGGGTGGCGATGGCCGACTCCGGTTCCATGGCCTCGGCCGAGAAGGCGCTGAGGGTGAGGGACCTGAACGCCCCGTCGGAGATGCCGCTGTCCCCCGATGCGGACAGGGAGACGTTCGTGAGGGCCAATCTGGGTCATCTCAGGGCTCTGGAGGAGAAGGCCGTCCGGGAGATCAGGGGTTTCCTGAAGAACAACAGGCTCCCGGTGACGGTGTCGTTCTCCGGGGGCAAGGACTCCCTCGCCGCCTACGGCCTCACCGAGGAGGCGGTCGGGGACCCGGACCTGCTGTTCACCGACACGGGGCTCGAGTTCCCCGAGACCCTCGAGTACGTGAGGCGGTTCGCGGAGAAGCGCGGTCTGCGCCTCCATGTGGCCGAGGCCAAGGACGGTTTCCGGAGGAACGTCGACACCTTCGGTCCCCCGGCCAAGGATTTCAGGTGGTGCTGCAAGGTCTGCAAGCTCGGGCCCGTGACGGACCTCATCGCCCGCGACTTCCCCAAGGGCACGGTCACCTGCGAGGGCAACCGCTCGCTCGAATCGTTCTCCCGGGCGGGCACGGAGCTGGTCAGCAGGAACCCGTTCGTCCCCAACCAGACCAACCTCAACCCCGTCCGCGACTGGTGCGCGGCGGAGGTCTGGGGGTACATATGGATGAAGGGGCTGGAGTACAACCCCCTCTACGAGAGGGATTTCGAGAGGATCGGATGCTACCTCTGCGCCTCCTGCCTCGCGAGCGAGTGGAGGAACACCTCGAGGATACATCCGGAGATGTACTCCGACTGGGAGGGATACCTGCACAGGTACGCCGAGAGCCGCGGCCTGCCGCCCGAGTACATAGACATGGGGTTCTGGAGATGGAAGGTCCTGCCCCCGAAGATGAGGCAGCTGGCCGAGGGCCTGGAGCTCAGGACGGAGCCGGTCGGAGGGGACGGGCTGTCCATGAAGATGCTGAAGGGGGCCTCCGTATGCGTCGCCGGCGGATATTCGATGGAGGCGGTCGCCACCGTGCCCCGCAACAGGGACTTCTCCTACGTGGAGGACGCCCTGCGGACGGTCGGGGAGGTCAAGTACTCGCCCGAGTTCGAGATAGCGCTCGTCAGGACCAAGTACGGACGTGCCAGACTGTTCGGGGGAGGGCAGATATCGGTGACCGCGGAGAACGCCCCCGATGCGGAGAGGATGTTCGAGAAATCGGTCAAGGCCCTCATAAGGGCCGAGCTCTGCACCTCCTGCGGCATATGTGCCAGAGCATGTCCTAGGAAGGCGATAAGGATCAAAGGCGGGATGAGGGTGGACCCGGCCGCCTGCGTCTCCTGCGGCAAATGCGAGAAGGTCTGCATGGTCGTCCACTACTACGACAAGATCATGGGAGGGCGGAAGGCGCCCTCTCCGGAGAAGTGCCAGACGCCCCCGGTGAGACCCGACGCCCGCCGGGACGGGAACGCCCCGCGTGCCCGCAGGGACGGAAAGGGGCCGCAGGGAGGACGTCCCGGACCGCGGAACGGCGCCCCCGGCAGGGCCCGCCGCCGCGATTGATAATTTTATATGATGCACCCCCATGCCGTTCCATGGAGTCCTCGGTGTTCTATATCGCGGCCGCGATGGCGTTCATCCCGACCATGGTCATCATGTACCTCCTCCTCAGGAAGTACACCTATCCGCGCACCGAACATCCGTATTTCAACGACCCCCAGTTTTTCATCCTGTTCGCGGTGGGTCTGATCGCCGGGACGGCCATGTTCCTCGCCTACACCTACGTGATGAACAGCCTGGTCGGCATCGTCCTCTACGCGCTCATACAGTGCATAGTCCTCGTGGCGGTGATGAACCTCAAGAGGTTCAGGGGGGTTTCCGACAGCATATTCTACGGGTTCGGCTTCGGTCTCGGGGCCGGCTGCGCCGGAGGCACCGGGTTCATCTTCTACATTGCCTCCGCGACGGACAAGCTGGGGGAGTCCGTGGACCTGGCCGGTTACGCCTTCCTGTTCGTCATGGCGGTAGCCATGATAGCCCAGTACTCCGCCGTCGGGATAAACGTGGGGGAGGGCATCGCCCGCCATTACCCGATGCAGTTCACGGTGCAGGCCATGATCGCGAACCTGGTGTTCTGGGTCATCGTGACGATAGCCCTGTTCAACTCGGATTCCGTCTTCATGTACGTCATGGCCGCCGGTGCCCTGGCGGTGTCCGCGGTCTACCTCTACTTCGCCTACACCCGCGAGATAGCGGGACTGGTCAGGGAAGTGGACCAGCAGAACAGGAAGGGCAGGAAGAAGACCGACTGATCAGGCCCGGTAGCGCCCGTACTTGGTCTCGTACACGATGCAGCGGTCGAGCATCGCCTTGAGTATCTTCTCGGCGTTCTTCGGCTCGAGCTTCTCGACGTCCTCCAGGGTGAAGGTCCCGTAGAGCTCCGTGAGCCCCTCGGACAGGACGTCCATCTTCTCCTCGAGGGAGGTGCAGTGCTCGTAGCGGTAGACCAGCGAAGAATAGGGATCGGTCTCCGCCCTGGCATGTTTCCTCTCGGTCTGACCGTCGAAACCGGTTATCTTCCCGAAGGCCTCCCTGACCTCGGACTGGTCCTCGGATTTGAAGTAGACCTTCATCTCCTTTACCGGGTCCCTGTTCCCGCAGTAGGGGCAGGCGCTGTCCTTTCCGTCCAGGTCGGCGATTCTGGGTCTGCTGCAGGAAAAGCAGCGCACTATGCCGTACATGCTCATTCACCGTAATCGGAGAAGACGAGGGCCGAGATGCAGCATCCGTATTCGTCCTGCGGGACCTGGAGCTCCTCCACCCTGTAATGTATCTCGCCGAACTCGACGCCGCGGATCCTCGACATCTCCGCCATCTTGCGGCCGAGCTCCTCCTTCAGGGATTCCGCCGAACCGTGCAGGTGCCCTTCGGCCACGTAACCTCCGTACCCGTCCTTCCTGAACGTGTACGCGATGCCCGCCGATATGGAGTCCCCCGACCTCCCCCTCATCTGGGACAGTACGCAGAACGTGACCGCACCCATCGGGAGCTCCTTCACATCCACCCTGCTGGCCCCCACGGGGATCACGGACGAGACGGCGACGAGGTTCTGCTCGCTGATCCTCGCCTTGAGAAGTGCCAGATCGAACGCGTTGAGGTCGGAGACGGGACTGGTCGCATGACCGGACGTGATGAAGAACTCGGACGGTGTGAAGCTCATGTGATCAGCCGTAGAGGTTCTGGGGACCCATGTTGCTCTGCGCCTGCTGCTGGGCCCTGATCCTGCTGTCTATGTCGTTGGCCTCGTTGTTCAGCGGGGTCGGGTCGACGTTCAGGTTGGGTACGAGCTTGGAGAGCGGCGTCAGCGTGGTGGTCGCCGCCCTCGGGTCGGGGAGCTGCGGGTTGGCCGGACAGAGGATGCACATGATGTCCTTCTTGGTGTAGGTCCCCTCGTAGAGCATGATCCCGGTGATTCCGCGCACGAGCCCCTCCTTCATGACGGTCACTCCGGCCTCGCTGAGCCTCCCGGCGGCCGCCTCGGTGGTGGCGGTGCCGAGCATCTCCCCGTCCTGGCTCATGTCCATGCGGGGTATGCCGTCGATGCAGATTATCTCCCTGGCGCCAATCTGCTCCAGGGCGCTGAGTATCTCCATGGCGAGGTCGTAGGTCTGCTCGGGTCTGGGGGCTATCTCGGAGGTGACGACGACAAGGTCTCTCGATTTAATCCTCTTAGGCTTCTCCTCCGCCGCGGCCTCCGCAACCTGGCCCCCCTCCGCCGGCTGTTCGGCCTTGGGGGTCCTCTTCCTCTTCGGTTTGGGCACGGCCCCGCCGTATATCCTGATGGGAGGATACGATACGCCGTTCTGTATCAGGGTGTACGGAGGCAGGTCCGGGGAGGACACTCCGGCTATGACAGGCAGATTGAGATCCCTGGTGAGGTAGCTTGAAACTATGGACCCGACGAGACCGATACTCGGGAAGCCGACTATCGCGATAGGGTCCCGGAGCTTATCCTCCGAGTACTTCATGACCCTGAAATCTGACATACGGGTCTCCTACATGTTCTAAAAGTATTAAACTGTCATTGGTATGGATGGTTCCATCATGTCAGAGAACTCCATCGTATCAACCAGGACCGCGGGCGGCATACCAGTGATAACGGAGAGCATACCCGCAAGTGCCAGTGCGGGTTTCCTCATCGCCGTGAGGACCGGATCCAGGGACGAGAGCGAGGGCAAGTACGGGATCTCGCACCTGCTGGAACATACGGTCTTCCGGGAGACCAGGAACATGGACTCCTACGAGATGGCCAAGAAGATGGAGGGTGCGGGAGGCGAGCTCAACGCCTTCACCGCCAAAGAGATGACCGGGTACTACGGCATCATCCTCAGGGAGACCGCGCAGGTGGCCATGGACTGCGTCGCGGACATCGTCTCCAACCCCCTGATAAACGAGAAGGACACGGAGCTGGAGAAGGAGATCGTCCTGCAGGAGCTGAGCATGGTCAAGTCCGAGCCGGAGTCCTACGTCCACGACCTGTTCGAGACCGACATGTGGAACGGGGAGCAGCTGGGTATAGACGAGGGGGGCAGCGAGGAGACCGTGGCGCCGCTCACCTTCGTGGACCTCAGGGAGTACTACGAGGAGAGGTACGGGAGACCCAACCTGGCGGTCTTCGCCACCGGCAACGTCGACAGCGGAGAGGTCACCGAATGGGCGGAGAGGGCCCTGGACGGCATGAGCGCGAAGAAGGTGAACGAGAGGAGGGCCCCCTCGATGCCCTCCGCCGGCTTCCGCTACCACGACAACGGCACGGACCACGTGAACATAGGGTTCGGGTTCCCCACCGCGGAGGTCTCCGAGGGGGAGAGGGCCGCCGCCTCCGTCCTGTCGGCCGTGCTGGGCGCCGGGACCTCCTCGAGACTGTTCCAGCAGGTCCGCGAGAAGAGCGCCCTGGTCTACTCCATCTACGACACCGCCCAGAACTACAGCGACGCCGGCTACCTGGCGTCGTTCATGTCCTGCACGGAGAGGAACGTCGTGAAGTCGATGACCCAGACCGCCAAAACTTATGCCGACTTCAAGAGGAACGGCCTGGAGAGGGGCGAGCTCGAGAGGACCAAGAACCTCCTCAAGGGCGCGCTCGCGCGCAGCACGGAGACCACCGACGGCAGGATATACAGGCTGTGCAAGACCTACATGACCCACGGCAAGGCCAACGGGGCCAGGGAGGCCCTGGCGCTGATCGACGCCGTCACCGAGGACGACGTGATGGCCGCGGCGGACCGCATCCTCGACTCGGGAAGGCTGAACATAACGGTGCTGGGTCATTGCCCGGACGCCGTCGGGTCCTTCGACCCGTCGTCGCTGGACATCTGATCCCGGAAACCCTTTATGACATGGAGGACCGCGCCCTTGGCCGACTCCTGCGAGGAGGCGACCTCGGGCGTGAGGGTCTCGCTCATGGTCTGCATGTCCTTTATCTCGATGGCCACGAACCTGATGCCGAGCGGCATGGTGTCGGGGTCCATCTGACGCCCGATCCTGATGGCCGTGGCTATGTTGACGTCGTGGGCCGGGACGTCGGCCACGGTGGACTCGAAGTCCGCCACGTCGAAGATCAGCACAGTGCCAGGTCCGTATTCGTAGGTCTGTATGGCATCCACGAAGACGGCGTAGCTGTAACCTCTCAGAAGGGGCAGGACCTCTATCCCGCCCACGGCCTCCTGGAAGCAGTCCACCCCGTCGAGACCCATGTCCTGGATGGCCTGGGATACCCTCAGTCCTATCGAATCGTCCGTCATGACCGGGCTTCCCAGACCGATGACCGCTATGCGACCGTTGAGAGCCATGCCGCAGGGGATGGCCTTGCGGTATAATTAATATCGTCCACAATCATTCCGGACCATGGAGATAAGGACGAGGACCGAGCAGGTCATAAACGGTCAGACGGTCACCAACCGTCAGCTTCAGACGCTCCTCGCCGTCGCCCGCACCGGCAGCATGACCGCCGCCGCCAGGGAGCTGGGCATAACGGTCCCCGTCGTCCACCGCTACATAGCCAACATAGAGGCCGCCGCCGGCGTCCCCGTCACCAAGTCCAACGCCTCCGGCACCGTCCTGACCGAGGAGGGGAAGGAGATCGCGGAGAAGTTCTCGGAGAGCGAGGCCCGGTGCTCCGACGACCGCGGGTTCACCGTCTGCTGCAGCCCGGTGACCGAGGACCTGATGACCTCCGTGTTCTCCTCGCTCAAGATGACTGACGTGGAGCTCGTCATATCCGACGACGTCCACAACGTCCGCATGATGAAGGAGGGTCTCGCGGACCTCGCGATCATCGACGACCCCCTCTACCTGTACGATTTCGACGAGTACGGTTACGACATGGACGAGATCGGCTACATGGGCATGGTGTACATCGACAACGGCCCGTCGTTCATACGCTACAAGTACGGCGCCCAGAGGGTGGCCTTCATGTTCCTCGACTCCATGGGCAAGGAGTACAGCATAGACTCCGAGACCTACTCCCTCTCGGAGATACTGGGTTCCAACAAGAGCTTCTTCGTGGACGAGTTCCTGCTGACGAGGAAGCGCCTCAAGCTCAAGAGCGCCATCGACCCCAAGGTGCTCAGGCATGCGATAACCGCCGTCTTCCGCACGGAGGACAGGAAGGTCACCCGCATCATCGGGGCCATAAAGGCCAGGCATCTGGAGTGAACCGCGGGGAATAGTTTGTTTTAAGGTATACCTGATAAGGTAATCCTAAGCGTTTTGGGCCATGTTCTATTAAATACGTTCAGGAAAGTCTCAGAATCCAGAGGATTACTATGGAAGTAAGATACGATCCTGAATTCGAAAAGCAGCTGGCGGAGCTCGGCGGAGCCGATGCCAAACTGTGCTTCCAGTGCGGAACCTGCACTGCGAGCTGCCCCTCCGGAAGGCGCACCTCCTACAGGGTAAGGAAGCTCGTCAGAATGGCCCAGCTCGACATGAAGGAGGAGATCATCAGCAACGACGAACTCTGGATGTGCAGCACCTGCTACACCTGCGTGGAGAGGTGCCCCCGCCGCGTCCCCATCGTCGACGTGATCATCGCGCTCAGGAACATGGCCGTCGCCGACGGTCACATCAAGGCCGCCCACAAGAAGACCGCGGAGAACCTGTACACGATGGGCCACTCCGTCCCCATCAACGACGATATCAAGAACATGAGGAAGGCGCTCGGACTCCCCGAGGTGCCCCCGACCGTCCTTTCCAACCAGAAGGCCTACGAGGACCTCAAGGTCATCCTCGACGCAGCTGGATTCAACGAGATTGTGGAGTGATAACAATGGCAAAATACGCATTCTTCCTTGGCTGCATCGCACCCCTGAGGTACCCCGGTGTCGAGAAGTCCACCCGTGTCGTCTGCGAGAGGCTCGGAATCGAGCTCGTGGAGCTCGACGACGCCTCCTGCTGCCCCGCACCCGGAGTCATCAGGGCCTTCAGCAGGACCACCTGGCTCGCCGCCGCCGCGAGGAACCTCGCTCTCGCCGAGAAGATGGGGCTCCCCATCCTGACCATCTGCAACGGATGCTACGGATCCCTCTTCGAGGCCGCGCACGAGCTCAACCACAACCCCGAGATGCTCGCCAAGGTCAACGAGGTGCTCGCCAAGATCGGCATGCACTACAACGGAACCACCAAGGTCCACCACTTCGCCGAGGTGTTCTACAACGAGGTCGGAGTCGAGAAGATCAAGGCCGCCTGCACGAACCCCCTCAACTACGGCATCGCCACCTTCTACGGCTGCCACTTCCTGAAGCCCGGAGACGTCAAGGACATCGACGACCCCGAGGACCCCAAGATCCTCGACGAGCTCGTGGAGGCCACCGGCTGCAAGAGCCTGCCCAGGAAGCAGAAGACCCTCTGCTGCGGATCCGGAGGAGGACTCAAGGCCGCCTTCGGAGACGTCGCCAAGGAGTTCACCAAGACCAACCTCGAGAACATACAGGCTTCCGGAGCCCAGTTCATCGTGGACGTCTGCCCGTTCTGCCACCTGCAGTTCGACTCGACCCAGGACGCGCTCGGATTCAACATCCCCGTCCTGCACCTGAGCCAGCTCTACGGTATCGCCATGGGCATGTCCGAGGAGGAACTCGGACTCTCCGCCCACAAGGTACCCGTCAAGCTCTGACGGTCCCAAATCCCTTAAGGGGGCTCCGGCCCCCTTTCCCTTCTTAAAGCCAATCCGTCCGCGGCGTACGTTTGCGTTGCGTCCGATCATTCCCCGCATGTTCCCCCGAGAGGGCTTTTTCGGGAAATCCATATATACTAGCGGTACCAGTACAATTAGGAACAATTATAATTTTTAGGTGAAAATTGCATATGCTGGCTATTGGATTTTGATTGAAATCCTAAATTAGGTCCCTCTGACAAACCTATTTATATGCCGACCCAATCCTCCGCTCAGTATAACAGGAGCTACAGATATGGCAGCACCCGGAGCAGAGAAGAGGGAAGCGGCGGCAGCCGCCCCCGCAGAGCCCGCGAAGGAGACCAAGAAGGCCTCCTCCGCACCCAAGAGCGCAGGAGCGAGGAAGAGCAAGGACAAGTGGAAGGCCAAGGAGTGGTACCAGGTCCACGCCCCCCGCATGTTCAACGAGGCGGTCATCGGAGAGACCCCCTCCGCCGACCCCAGCTACATCATCGGAAGGCAGGCCGAGGTCACCGTCCAGGACCTCACCGGAGACTTCTCCAAGATGCACATCAAGCTAAGGTTCAAGATCGTCGAGACCGACGGGCACGAGGCCAAGACCGAGTTCATCGGACACGACCTCACCTCCGATTACGTCAGGAGGCTGACCCGCAGGAAGAAGACCAAGACCGACCACGTCGTCGATGTCGTCACCTCGGACCGCTTCATACTCAGGATCAAGACCATGTCCATCGCGGACCGCAGGATCCAGACCTCCCAGGAGGAGGCCATGCGCGGGGCCCTGAAGGACTACCTCATGGATTACGCCTCCCAGAACAAGCTCGCCGACGTCGTCAAGGCCATCATCTCCGGAGACCTGGCCAAGGATTCCGCGAAGGCCTGCCACGCCATCATCCCCATCAAGAGGATCGAGATCCGCAAGTCCGAGGTCCTCAGGAAGGGAGAGGGAGAGCCCGAGTCCATCATCGAGGCCGCCCCCGCCGAGGAGGAGCCCCAGGAAGAGGCTCCCGCCGAGGAATCCGCCGAGAAGACCGAGTGATTCCCGAACAACGCTGCGGGCCGTGCCCGCAGCCTTCCCAAACCGTTTCCTGGCACCAATCCAATAGTGTTATAAACCACGAGCGGATGTGCCTCATAAAGCCGGGATGGCTCAGCCTGGTAGAGCGTCGGACTCATAGGGTTTGGTTTAATTACTGACCTCACCAGGGAAATCCGAAGGCCGAGGGTTCGAACCCCTCTCCCGGCACCAAATCTACTCTCCGATTCTGATAATACGCCGTCTGTGCACCGTCTCCTTACAGACCAGGTGCCCGTACGCCGGATTATGTTTTATAAGTGGTCGACCGATAATCTGGCCATGAGGCTCATCATCTACAACGGTAAGGGCGGAGTAGGGAAAACCTCCGTATCTGCGGCCACGGCCCTGCGTCTGGCCAAGATGGGGCATTCCACGATCATAATGAGCGTGGACACCGCGCACTCCCTGGGGGACTCCCTCGACGTCAAGCTGGGTCCCGAGATCGTCAACGTCGCACCCAACCTGGACGCCCTGGAGCTCGACATAATCCACGAGATGAAGACCAAATGGTCCTCCATCAAGGATTACATAGAGTCCTTCATGCTCTCGCAGGGGCTGGAGGGCATCACGGCGGACGAGATGGCCATCCTGCCCGGCATGGAGATGGTGGCCGCCCTGCTCTACGTCCTCACCTTCAGGGACGAGAAGAAGTACGAGGTCGTGATCCTGGACACCGCCCCCACCGGGGAGACGCTGAGGCTGATGAGCTTCCCCGACATCTCCAACTGGTACANNTCGACAAGGTGTTCACCGTCGTGAGCAGGCTGATGGGCATAGCCCGCATGACCATCGGGCGCCTCGTCGACTTCCCCCTGCCCACGAAGGACGTCATGAACACCATCATGACCCTCAAGGACCAGATGAAGAACTGCAAGGAGATCCTGGAGGACGCGGAGAACACCTCCATACGCCTGGTCCTCAACCCGGAGAGGATGGCCATCAACGAGACCCGCCGCTCCTACTCCTACATGTGCCTCTACAACAAGAACGTGGAGTGCCTCATCGTCAACAAGGTCATCCCCGATACGGCGGACGGGGAGTTCATGAGGGTCAAGCTGGAGGAGCAGAAGACCTACATGGAGATGATAGGGGAGTCGTTCGACGGCCTGAAGGTGATGAACGCCTACATGATGAACACGGAGATCAGGGGGATCGAGAGGCTGGAGCATCTCGCCGACATGATATTCGGCGATTCGGACCCGATAGAGACCTACAGCACGGAGAGCCCCATGAGGTTCCGCACCGCGGACGGCGGCATCGTCGAACTCATCGTCAAGATGCCCTTCGTCGACCAGGAGCAGGTGGAACTTTTTAAGGGGAAGGAGAACACTATCATAATTCACGTAGGAAGCCAGAAGAGGACCGTCTCCCTTCCGACCTCCCTCTCGGGGGCGGATCTGCTGGGGGCCGAGTTCGGCGACGGGTTCCTGACAGTAAGGTTCAGGAGGGTATGATATGGCGGAACAGGACAGGAGATACGACGATCCGGATCTGCAGAAGTTCGCGGACGAGAACAGGGAGATGATCGAGAAGCTCCTGGCCGAGGAGAAGGCCAGGAAGGAGAAGGCGAGGGCCGAGGAGGCCGCCCGCGCCGAGGCGGAAGACAACGCCCGCCGCACCGCCCAGCGGAGGTACGAGGAGGCCATGGCCCGCGACCGCATGGCCGCGGCCGAACGCGGTCTCCGCGAGGCGGGGGAGAGGGGCTACGACGGCTACCGCTACGCCCGCGACCGCACGGCCGCCGCATTCGACGAGGGCAGGGATTTCGCCCGCGACTTCGTCCGCGACCAGGCCGATTACGCATACGACGCCGCCCGCGAGAGCAGGGAGCGCCTGAGGGCCCGCATGGAGGAGGAGAGGCTCTACGCCTACGAGGCCATGGAGGAGCGCAGGGCCAGGATGAGGGAGGACCGCGAGAGGATGAGGAGGTACGTCACCGAGGACCTCTCCGACGCCTTCGGGTTCTTCGCGGACCCCAAGTTCCAGCAGCACCTGGTGGGCGCCGGTCTCGAGATGTGGATGGCTCTCAACTCGCTCATCAGGAACAGTCCGGCCCCCGACTTCGTGAAGGATTTCATGCAGGGCGCGGACAGGAACAAGAACGTCGAGTACTGCAGGAAGAACGAGTACTGCAGGAGCAAGAAGAACCCCGACGCCCCCCGCTACAGGGAGGGCGGGGAGGACTACGATAAGGCGTCGGAGGATGCGGACGCCGGCCCCGAGCCCATCAAGATCACCCCGGTAAAGAAGACGGACTCCGGAGAAGAGGATAAGGACGGTCAGTGAGATGGGCGGGATACTGTCCCAGGAGGACGGGGTGCTGGCGGTCAGGACCGCCCGTGCCGTCGCCGAGGCCGAGACGGAGGACAGGGAGATTGAGGTCAGTCTCCCGGAGTCGTTCGGACGCACCAACGGGGTTTTCGTGACCGTGTCGGAGTACCCATCGGGGATCCTCAGGGGATGCATAGGGTACCCGCGGGCCCTCATGCCGCTGTCCCAGTCGCTCCCGCTGGCCGCCAGGGGCGCCTGCAACGACCCGCGTTTCCCCCGGCTCCGCCCGGACCAGGCCAGGAGATGCACCTTCGAGGTCACCGTCCTCACGGAACCGGTGCCCATACGCTACGGTTCGGAGGAGGAGCTGAAGTCCCAGATCGAGATAGGCAGGGACGGTCTCGCGGTCAGCTACAGGCGCTACAGCGCCGTCTACCTGCCGCAGGTCCCCCTCGAGCAGGGATGGGATATCAAGGAGTACCTCGGCAATCTCTGCATGAAGGCCGGTCTGCAGCCCGACGGATGGAAGTCCGGGGCGCTGGAGTTCGAGAAGTTCCAGGGCGAGGCGTTCGCGGAGACGTCTCCCGGCGGAGAGGTAGTCGGCAGATGACCCGCACCGAGCCGGAGACGGTGATCTGCGGCCGCATGTTCGTCGACGGGGAGCTGCGTTACACCGAGGTCGGCATAGCCGACGGCAGGATCATCTCGGTCGGCAGGATGGTCTCCGGAGGGGACGAGAGGATAGACCTGGGCACCAGCATGACGGTCCTCCCCGGATTCATGGACCCCCATGTCCATCTGCGCGACCCCGGCATGACCTCCAAGGAGGATTTCCGCACCGGGACGACGTCCGCGGTCTGCGGCGGCGTGACGTGCGTCCTGGACATGCCCAACACCAAACCCCCCGTCACGGACGTGCAGACGCTGATGGACAAGAAGCGCATCGTCAGCGGCAGGGCCTTCGTGGACTACGGTCTGTTCGCCGCGCTGACCCCCAACTGCAGCGCCGCCCTGCTCGCCCCGCATGTGCCAGCATTCAAACTTTTCATGGGTTCCACCACCGGGAACATCCTGATGAACGACGATGAGGAGATCGCCCCCGTCATGGCCGAGGTGGCCGGCACCGGCAAGGTGGTGAGCGTGCACGCCGAGGACGACAGGCTCATAGGCAGGGAGGCGGAGAGGAACTGCCAGGACCATCTGCGCAACCGCCCGGTGGAGGCCGAGTTCTCCGCCCTGAGACGTCTGGCACGTTACAGCGGGACCAACAGGATCAACATATGCCACTGCACCAACGCCGAACAGGTCAGGTCGGCGGCCTCCCTCGGCTTCACCACCGAGGTGACCATGCACCACCTGCTCTTCGAGGCCTCCAGGAACACCTCGGCCGTCTACAAGACCAACCCGCCGATAAGGGACAGGGCCACCAGGGACGCATTGTACCAGAGCTTCCTGCGCGGGGAGATCGCCATGTTCGGGACCGACCACGCCCCCCACACCCTCGAGGAGAAGACCCGCGATTTCGATTCCGCCCCGGGCGGGATCCCCGGCGTGGAGACGACCGTGCCGATGGTCATGGAGATGGTACGTTCAGGTACCATAGGCATGTCCCAGGCGGTCGCGATGGGGGCCGAGAGGCCCGGGGAGGTGTTCTCCGTCCCCAAGGGCAGGATCGCTGTTGGGTACGATGCGGACTTCTCCATCTTCGACATGAGGAAGGTCACCGAGATCGACCAGAGGAGACTGCATTCCAAGGCGGGTTTCAGCCCCTACCACGGCATGAGGGCCGTGTTCCCCGATACCGTTATAATAAGGGGGCAGGTACAGGTCAAGGAAGGGGAGCCGTGCGGCGAACCGATGGGGAAGGATGTCTGTGGCCGATTACGAAGTCGATTACTCGGAAGTTGAGGGAAGGAAGGCCGAATGCATTGACGGGTGCGGCATGTGCTGCCTGTGCCAGCCGGAGGTCCTCCCCCAGGAGAGGCAGTTCTTCAGGAAGAACCACCCCGAGAGCCTGGTGAAGAGCCGCGGACCCGAGCAGTACTTCGCGCTGGCACTCAAGAAGGGCAGGGGCTCCTGCGTCTTCCTCGACGGCTGCAGGCGCTGCAAGGTGTACGACCACAGGACCACCTACTGCAGGCAGTTCCCGTACCATCTATACGTCTCCGACCGCGTCAAGGTGGAGCTGGACCTCTCGTGCCGCGGCCTCTGGACCGGCAGGGGGACCGACGCCCTCGCCGAGGCGAAGCAGATCGTGGCGGCCGCCGGGGGACGTCTGGAACAGGCTCTGGCCGAGGCCTCCGCCGTCTACGCCGAGTTCTACGACAACGCCCGCGCCGCGGGTGTGATGGCCGACCCGGAGCTCCTCAGGCTGACGGCGGCGGAGCATATCGAGGACTTCACCGACCTGGGGTTCATAAGCAGGATCCTCAGCATGGCCGAGGTGGAGCCGCAGGTCTCCATATCGGGTGCCAGAAGGGACGAGAAGTACGACCTCGCCGACCTCAACGACGCCGCCCGGGAGACGGCCCTGGAATCGCTGTCGAGCGACGACCCGCTGGGTATGCCGGTCTACAGTGCCGAGGACCTGTCCTGGAACATGTTCTCCGTCGACGGCGGGAGGATAGAGTGGATGACCCTGGGGGACGACGGAGAGTTCCACCACAAGGGCATGGCCGACGCCTCCGAGATATCGATAAAGCCCCTCAACGACGAGGGCAGGAAGGTCCTCTCCGACTATCTGGGTATATTGAACGGGAGGGACAGTTTCATGGGCTCGGTCTACTACCTCGTGGATGCCAACGGCTACGAGGACGACCTGTCCAACGCCTACTACGGCAGCCTCGCCACGGCGGTCCTCGACATCATGTGGAGGGTCGCCCTGCTCGACCGTTTCTTCGGGACCGGCTTCGGGGCCAGGGGCGTGAGGGAGGCCATAATATTCTATGACATGGACCGTCTGGACGCACCGGCCATAGGCGCGTTCGTATGATGTCCCTATATAATATCAGGAGACAACAACCTTAAAATAGTGACTCCAGTATGGGATGTCAAAAGGTGGCTATTCTGGCAGTAAAACCTCTCGATATCCTGAAACAGGCGATCGGCAAGAACGTCATCGTCACGCTCAAGGGCAAGAGGGAGTACAGAGGTGTGCTGGACGGCTACGACCCCCACATGAACCTGGTTCTGAAGAACGCGGAGGAACTGGTGTCCGGGGAGAGCGTAGGGAAGACGGCCACGATCATTGTCCGCGGAGACAATGTCATCTACATATCACCATAAGGAGAGATTAAAATGGGAGCAGGAACAGCAGCACAGGGAAGGCACAACAAGTACAAGACGCACATTCCCTGCCGCAGGTGCGGGAAACGCTCGTACAACGTCAGGAAGGGAGTTTGCGCTTCCTGCGGATACGGCAAGACCGCAAGGATGAGGTCCTACACTTGGGCCAAACTTCGCGAGTGAAAAGATCCATAACGTGAAAAAATGTCGGGCCCTCGGCACTACTGCGGCGTAATCGGCATCAATGCCAACCATAACGTAGTCTCATCGTTGCAGAAGACCCTGATGATCATTCAGAACCGCGGACAGGACAGCGCCGGCGTCTCCGTTTTCGACGGTATGGAAATCCATACCGTCAAGGGAGCCGGTCTCGTCCAGAGTGCTATCCCCAAGGACAGCATAAAATCGTGCGTCGGCAACGTCGGTATAGGGCACGTCAGATATGCGACCACCGGAGGGAAGGGGGTCAAGAACGCCCAGCCCATGACCATGGTCACCGGTGCCGGTATGATCGCCATCGCCCACAACGGCGACCTCACCAACTACGACAAGGTCAAGAAGAAGTACCTGGAGTCCGGCGCCGTCTTCCAGACCGACTCCGACACCGAGCTCATCATCAACATTCTCAACAAGTACCTGGGCCAGAACAGCGATGCGATCCTGGCCATAAGGGCCACCATGGGCGAGATCGACGGGGCCTACGCCCTGGCGCTCATGGTCAACGGCAGGCTCTTCGGCATCAGGGACCCCCACGGGATCCGCCCCCTCATCATCGGGAAGATCGACGGAGGCTACATGATCGCCTCCGAGAGTGCGGCCGTGGACGCCCTGGGCGGGGAGGTCGTCAGGGACGTCGCCCCCGGCGAGATCGTCGAGATCCTCCAGGATTCTTTCAAATCCTATCTGCCCAAGGTGAAGTGCCAGCCGGCCCACTGCATGTTCGAGTGGGTCTACTTCGCGAGGCCCGACACCATCATGGACGGCCGCGAGGTATACGACGTCAGGAGGAGGATAGGGGAGATCCTGGCGAGGGAGCATCCCGCCGACGTCGACATAGTCATGCCCATCCCCGACTCCGGAAGGGCCCACGCGATAGGGTTCTCCAACAAATCCGGCATCCCCTACGAGGAGGGCTTCATGAAGAACAGGTTCGCCGAGAGGACCTTCATCCTCCCCGACCAGAAGGAGAGGGAGAAGGCCGTGTCCACGAAGATGAACCCCATCAAGAGCACCGTGGCCGGTAAGAGGATCCTCATCGTCGACGACTCCATCGTCAGGGGTACGACCCTCAAGCAGCTGGTGGGAATGCTCAGGAACGCGGGGGCGACCGAGGTCCACGTCAGGATCGGATGCCCGCCCATCATCGCTCCCTGCTACTACGGCGTCGACATGAAGACCAGGGACCAGTTCATCGCCGACAAGCATACCATAGAGGAGATACGCGAGATAATCGGCGCGGACAGTCTGGGATATATAAGCATCGAGGGGTTGGTCGAGGCCATCGGCAAACCCAAGGACGATCTCTGCCTCGCGTGCATCAACGGGAAGTATCCTACCCGCATCGACGGCGAGGAGGAGAGGTTCCAGAGCAAGATCACCGACGGCAAGTTCGAGTGACCCAGATTCCTAAATCCGATCCCGTCGGGACTTCTCCGGCGGGTTTTTCCAAGCCTCCGTTCCATCCTCGGTTTTATGAGACCGAGTCGGTCATTGCACATCGCAGTTCCAGGGCACGCTATCCAAATGGTACATCTGGCACATCGCGGCGATGGGGGATAGTCGGTTCGGAGTGAAAGGGGGAAGGTGTTTGGGAGTATGGTGCGGTCTCCGGGCCCCGGTCGTGCCTTTCAGATGCGCCTTCTCCCGACGACAAGGGCTTCTCCGAGAAGTGCCAGTATAATGACGGCGACGATGGCGGCGGATGCGGTCGGGAACTCCGGCTCGACGTACACCACCGCATAATCCGAGAAGTGGCCGGTGACGAACGTCACGGTCCCGTCCACGTAAGTGCATGGGATCTCCTCGGCTATCTTTCCGTCCGCGATGTGGTACACCGTCAGGTTCCCGGCGCTCCTGCCCGGTGCCAGCGTGTACGGTACGGTGACGGTCGCGGTACCTCCGCCGAAATCCCTGTTTTCCCCGAAGGTTATCCTGAACACGGGACCGTCGCCCACGATATCCCTGACCGCCGGGTCCAGGTCCCCGGGGGACAGCCGGTCCAGGACCAGCTCCGCCGCGGCGGCGCCGAAGGTCCTGACGGCGGCGTTGTCGAAGACGACGGAACCGCCCCCAACGGAGACCGCGAACGTCGCCGCGGGGTCGTTCCCGGATTCGCCGACCAGGGCCGCCATCCTCTCCTCCGTGAAGGCGATGCGGTCGCCGTCGGTGTCCGCGGAGAAGGAGCCCGAATCATCCTTCTGGATCACCGCGTACCTTAGGAAAACGGCGGGGAACTCCGCGGACCCGGTGACCTTCATGCCCTCGGTGTAGCCGGCCCATCCCGAGAACACGTACTCGTAACGGGAATCGGGGGCCTTGGAGGGGGTCTCCCCCGGGGCGGGCACGGGGTCGCCGTAATGCAGCGTATGGCCGGACACCGTCACGCCCCCGGAGGTGAACACGAGGATGTACTCCCGGAGGGATGCGGCGAACACGGCATGGAACTCCAGGGGGCCGTCCGCGAGCATCCCCTCGGTGTACCCCTCCCAGCCGGAGAAGGTGTAGACGGTGTCCGCCGTCGGTTCCCTGACCGGGTCCGCGGAAGGCACGGCGAAGGGCTGTCCGTATACCCCCTCTGCGGTCCAGAACAGCGACCCGTCGGAGAGGAACCTGATCCCGTAGTGCTCCGGCTCCCATTTGGCGTACGCGGTCGTCTTCCCGTCGGGCATCGCCGCGAAGACGTATTCCTCGGTCAGGGAGGGGTCGGCGAACCATCCGGCGAAATCGTAACCGGCCCTTTCCGGATCGGCGGGCGCACGGATCGCGGTGCCCGCCCTCTCCACCATCGGCGGCACCGCGGTCCCCCCGTCCGTCCGGAACGAGACGGACGGACAGACGACGTACCTCCCGCCGTCCAGGATGAAGGAGTTGCCCGCGGCATCCGCGGTCAGCTGCCTCCCCGTCCCGTCGTAGAATCCGCAGGGGAACGACAGGGGATTGAGCCAGGAAAGGCCCTCCCCGACGACGACCCGCGTCAGGGAGCCGCATCCGTAGAACGCGTACCATCCGACGTAGGTGACGGAGTCGGGGATGACGATGTACGAGAGGGAGCCGCATCCGTAGAACGCATTGTCCCTGACGGTCTCTACCGAACCGGGGATGGCGTACGAACCGTCGGTCTTCCCGGCGGGGTACTGTATCAGTTCCGTCCGGTCCTTGTTGAACAGCACGCCGTCCTCGGAGGAGTATGACGGGTTGGAGTCTCCGACGGTTATGGATTCCAGGGACGTGCACCCGGAGAACGTTCCGTCTCCGACGATCTTGACCGAGTCGGGTATGATTATAGATTCCAGGGAGGCACATCCGGAGAACGCATAGTGTCCGATGATCTTGACCGAGTCGGGTATGATTATAGATTCCAGGGAGGCACATCCGGAGAACGAACTGTCTCCGATGGTCGCGACCGAGTCGCCTATGGAGGCAGTCGCAAGGGACGTGCACTCGGAGAACGCA
>DARY01000008.1 GCA_002503545.1 Candidatus Methanomethylophilus sp. UBA78 | reverse complement strand
CCGCTGCTGTGGCCGTCTGACCAAGACTCCAGATATAGTCCTTGTATTTAAATGTATCTGATACCTGTCCCCGCCGGCGGTCACATCCCGGGGTTCTTTATATCGGCCTCGCTGTCAAGGAAGTCGTTCCAGAGCTTCAGGGTCTCCTGGGCCTCCTCCTCGTCCATGACCTCTATGGCGAAGCCCGCGTGGACGACCACCCACTGGCCGACCTTGGCCTCCACCATGGACACGTTGGCGGTCTTCTTCGATCCGCCGAAGTCTATGTACGCATCGTCTCCGTCCAACGCCACGATCTTACCGGGGATTGCCAGACACATGTTCATCACTCCGACATTATCTTTATGATCGCTTCGGCAGGCTGTCCGTCCGTCTCCTCCAGCGCAGCTATGGCCCTCTCCCTGTCGCAGTTGGTCTGGGACATCACGAGCTCTATGTCCTCGCTGGGGAAGGAAGGTCCTGCGGCGGATCCGCCGGCCTCTCCCGGGGCCATCTCGGTCTCGGTTCCGGAGATCTGGTAGCTTCTGCTGCCCTGCATGTCGATGCGTACGACTTCGGCGTTGGTGATGACGATGTCCTTGTTCCTGGTCCTGATTATGACCTCGGTGACACCTTCGACATTCTCCTGCTTTATGCCCATCGAACGCATTGCGCGTTGCATCTGACGGGGGTTGACGCCCCTCATTCCGCCTGCCATGATAAGGCTTCGATATCCTCCATCGATATTAACGATTGCGCCTTCCCCGGACCGGCCGCAGTCCCTTTCCATCGGACCGGCCATGTTTCCGGGAAGGATTAATATCGCTCTCCCGCGATTTCCGGACGATATGTCGGCAAAGAACCTGTTCTCGGGCGACCCGGCCTCCTACGGTGTCTTCCTGACGGTCTGGAACAAGATAAAGTCGGCTTATTCGGATGCGGAGCTGGACGCCCGCGAGTGCGCAGTGGCCGTCAAGGACGGGAACAGACCCTTCTGCTGGATGTGGGTCCCCGCACCGGGTAACAGTACGTACGGCGACTGCCCCCTGGTGGTTTCCTTCGCCCTCGACAGCAGGGTGCAGCCCCACAAGTTCTCCAGGATCGTGCAGATGGCTTCCGACCGCTGGATGTACCATTTCGGCGTGGAAAGTGATCTGGGTCTTTTGGATGTCCTGCTGAGTCTCATCGACCGTGCCCATGCGGACAAGGTCGAAAGGAGACCCTGAGGTCACAGTTTCCCGATCTCCGCCAGGAGGGCGCCGTAGATCCCCTCCCCCTTGGCCGGGTCGGACGCACCGCCCTGGGCGAAATCGGGTTTCCCGCCTCCTCTGCCTCCGAACGCCCCGAGTACGGCGGAGAGGATCTTCCTGCAGTCGACTTTCGGATCGCCGGAAGCCAGTATCACGGACACGGTGTCCGATACAGATACGAATGCGGCCACCCCTCCGGAGGATTTGAACGTCTCCGCGGCCTCCGTCAGGGTCTTCCTGTCGGCGTCGGCGAACAGTCCGCGGTAGACCCTGATGCCGCCGAAGTCCTCCGGGACCATCTCCCTCACGCGCTGTCTTGTCGCGGTCCTGCGGGATTCCGCCGCAAGTGCCAGATCGTGTCTCATGTTCGATACGGTCTTGACGACGTCCTCCGGTTTGCTGCCGGTTTCGTCTATGATCCTCAGGCAGAGGTTGGCCAGCGCCATGGCCGAGTCCTGCGCCGCCTTCCCCACCTTGAAGTGGACGGCCACGCCGTCCTTCCCGGCGGAGACCTTGCGGTCGACGAAGATCGTCTCGAGCTCCCCTGTCTCCATCACGTGCACGCCGCTGCAGGCCGACAGGTCTATGTCGCCGATGGACACGACGGTGATTTCCTCGCCCTCGGCTATGCGGTCCAGTTTTATCCTCACCTTTTCGAGGTCTGGGTCATCCCTGCTCATGACCGTCTTCCTGACCGGCAGATTGTCCCTTATGGCCCGGTTGGCGGTCTCGAGCGCGGCGCCTATCGTGTCCCAGCCCACATCCCGGTTCAGTATGACGTACTTGTCCTCGGGGCCTATGAAGATCTTGGTGATGGCCAGCTCCGGGTCCTGCCTCTTGAGGGAGCTGAAGAGGAGGTGCTCGCCCGTGTGCCCCATCATGAGGTCGAAGCGCCTGTCCCAGTCGAGGCTGCACCATACGCGCATGCCCGGCCTGAAGTCGTTCCCCGGCACCCTGTGCACAATCTCCCTCCCCTTGTAGTAGACCTCGGTCACCGGGAGGCCGTTCATCGTCCCGGTGTCGCACACCTGCCCTCCTCCTCCGGGGTAGAACGCGGTGCAGTCCAACGCGACCTCTTCCCCGTCGACGGAGACGATTCCCGCTTCGAATTCCGACATGTATCCGTCGTGCCTGAATACCTCGTCAGCCATGTTATCGTCCCTTGAACGGTATGCCGATATTATAGTTTGAGTTTCCGCGGCCGCCGGGACCCTGTACAAATGCGGTGCCTCGGCCCTTCGTTCTGTTCAAACGTCTACGGGGATACGGCGAAACATTAAATCCGCAGATGGGATAGGGTGGAAACGGTTCCCGCGGGCGGGGATCGGATGCAGAGGCGCGTCATATGGCTGAACCGAAGGACTTCGACGAACTGGACAAACGTATAATCGAGATGATGTGCAGCTCCAGCCAGGGTTCGTACAGGCAGCTCGCCAAGCAGATGGGCGTCCATCCCACCACCCTCATACAGCGCGTCAAGACCCTGGAGGCCAAGGGCGTCATCAAAGGGTACCGCGCCAAGGTGGACTACGTGGCCATGGGCTACGAGTACAACGGGCTCGTGCAGGTCTACACGGACGACATAGAGGGTGTCGAGAGGGCCGTGGTCGACATCCCGGAGGTCGCGGCGGTGTACGACGTGACAGGGGAGGCCGACATCGTCGTATACCTCTGCTGTCTCGGCAGGGAGGAGTTCTCGGCGGCCGTGAAGAGGATCAACAACCTCCCCGGCGTGGTGAAGACCAACACCTCGGTCATACTCAACATCGTCAAGCCGGAGAGCGACTTCGTACCCAGCATGACCGGCGGGAAGCAGTGAGCCGTCCGCTATATAACACGCGGGCGTCCGCGTACCATTTTTAAATATGAATTTAGCATAGCCGAGCCTCAGTTATAATAAATTGAGGCACCTCAATGAGAAGAACGAACACTTGCGGGGAGCTCAGGTTCTCCGACATCGGAAAAAGGGTCTGTCTCGAAGGCTGGGTAAGGTTCTCCAGGGACCACGGAGGGGTCGCCTTCATCGACCTCGCCGACAGGTACGGCATAACGCAGGTCGTTTTCGACCCCGAGGACCTCCCCGAGGGAGCGGACAGGGAGGGGATCCAGTCGACCATGGCGACCTTCTCGCGCGAGTCGTGCGTGCTCATCGAGGGCACCGTCAGGGCCAGGGTCGAGGGGACGGCCGTGGAGGCCAACCCCACCGGGGAGATAGAGGTCCTCGTGACGCATGCGGAGCTCCTCTCCAAGTCCAAACTGCCCCCGTTCGAGATCGGGGACCAGAAGGAGGGCGTGCTGCCCGACGAGGACACCCGCATGAAGTACAGGTACCTCGACCTCCGCAGGACCGAGATGATCCGCACCATGGAGTTCAGGAGCAAGCTCGTCCACCTGGCCCGCGTCTACCTGGAGTCCAAGGGCTTCCTGGAGATCGAGACCCCCATCCTCGGGAGGTCGACCCCCGAGGGGGCCAGGGACTACATCATCCCCTCCNNCCCCCAGCAGTTCAAGCAGATGCTTATGGTCGGCGGCATGGACCGCTACTACCAGGTGGCCAGATGCTTCCGCGACGAGGACTCCCGCAAGGACAGGCAGCCGGAGTTCACCCAGCTGGACATCGAGATGTCCTTCGTGGACAGCAAGGACATCCAGGACCTAATCGAGGGCATGGTCGCCTACATGTGGAACGGCATCTACGGCACCGAGCTGAAGACCCCCTTCCCGCACATCGGCTACCGCGACGCCATGGAGAGGTTCGGCTCCGACAAGCCCGACANNCATGAGGTACGGGCTCGAGTTCGTCACCCTCACCGACGTGGTCAGGGAGGTCCCCTACAAGATATTCCAGGGGATCCTGGCCGAGGGCGGCATCGTGGCCGGCATGTGCGTGAAGAAGGAGATGGGAGAGGTCGGCAGGAACGAGGTAGACCGCTACATCCACTACGCCAAGAAGGTCGGACTGGGAGGACTTACCTGGATGAGGTGCGAGGGCGGGGTGCTCACCAGCAACATCACCAAGTACTTCACCCCCGAGATACTCGAGGGGATCAAGAAGGCCGTCGGGGCGGAGGAGGGGGACCTCGTCTTCCTCATCGCCGGGCCCTGGAAGTCCACCTACGAGGGCGGCGGGTTCCTCAGGAAGAAGATCGCCGAGGACCTGGGTCTTGTCCCCGAGAACGAGTTCATGTTCTTCTGGATGGACCAGAACCCGATGTTCGAGATCGACCCCGTGTCCGGCAAGCGCGACGCGTTCCACCATCCCTTCGTCCTGCCCCTCGGGGACCTCGACGACCCGAAGTGCGGAGGCGCCTGCTTCGACCTCTGCCTGAACGGCAACGAGCTCGGATCCGGCTCGGAGCGTATCCACGACGCGGAGACCCAGATAGAGGTATTCCACAAGCTGGGTCTCTCCGACGAGAAGATTAAGGCGAGGTTCGACTACTTCGTCGAGGCCCTGTCCTACGGCGCCCCTCCCCACGGAGGCATAGCGATCGGCGTCGACAGGCTGGTGGCCATACTGCTGGGCAAGGACACCATAAGGGAGGTCATCGCCTTCCCGAAGAACAAGAAGGCGGTCTCCCTGCTGGACGGTTCGCCCTCGCCCGTGGACGAGGACAAGCTCCAGGAGCTCCAGATCATCACCCTCGCCGGGGACGGCCTGGACGTCTCGGACACCGAGGAGTTCAACCCGGACGCATGACCGAGGGGGCGCCGAAGGCGCCTTCCGGTCTGTCCGGGAGGGGACCCTCCGGCCCCGTTTTTATCCCGATTTCATAATGACCCAGACGTCCGGGATGCGCCCGGACGCCGGTCAGATCCTGGATTCGACGATCCTGGTGACGGCTTCCACGATGTCCGAGGACGAGTACTTCCCGCCCGTGCTCTTCATCACGTGGCCTATCACGCTGTTGGCGGCCTTCTTGTTGCCCTTGCGGTAATCTTCGACTATCTGCGGGTTCGCATCCAGGTATCCGGAGATTATCTTCTCCAGGTCGTCCGTCTGGGCGGCGGCTTCGGCGGCGCTCTCCCCCGTCATGACGCTCTTCAGCTCTATGGTGCACTCGGTGTCGGTGATGGTGCCGTCGGCGAACTTACCCAGAACGGCCAGGACGGCCTCCGTGCCGCCTCCCCTCTCCTCGAACCTCTTCCAGTTGGCGGTGACCGGTCCGATGACCCATCTGACGGCTTCCTGGGTACCGTAGGCCGAAGCGACCTTCTCGAAGAACTGTGCCAGATTCACCGAGGTGGACACCAGCTGCTTGGCCTTCTTCTCGTCTATGCCGTACTGGGAGGACAGCCTCTGGGTCATCTTGGCGGGGGATTCCTTGATGCTAACGGAATCCACCAGCTCCTTTATGCGGAATATGCCCAGGTCCGGTTCGTCTATGTAGCCGTAATCGGCCTCGAACTCCTTCTTCCTGGCACTGTAGGTTATACCCCTCTCCTCGTCGAAAGCGCGGGTCTCCCTCTCGATCTTCCCCCCGGCCTTGAGGATCTTGATCTGCCTGACCATCTCGTAGCGCAGGGCCCTCTCGGCGTTCTTCAGACCGGTGACGTTCTTGACCTCGCACCTCTCCTTCCCGACGGAGATGTTGCAGTCGCAGCGGATGCTCCTCTCCCCGTCGTCCGGGATGTCGATGGTGTGCTTTATGTCGGCTATCAGCTGTGCGAGGAACTCCCTGGCCTCCTCGGGGGAGGCGATGTCGGGTTCCGTCACTATCTCGGCGAGGGGTATCCCGGAGCGGTTGTAGTCCACGAGGGACGATCCCTCGGCGGTCCTCCTGGTCTTCCCGGGGTCTTCCTCCAGGTGGATCCTGGTGATCCTGATGGGCTTCTTCCCGTTGAGGTAGACCACGCCCCCCTCCCCTATCGGGTGGTCGTATTGGGTGATCTGCACGCTCTTGCTCATGTCCGGGTAGAAGTAGGTCTTCCTGGAGAACCAGGTGGTGTCCGCCACCTTGCAGCCGAGCATCTTGGCGAGCATGATGCCGTATACCAGGGCCTGCCTGTTGAGCACGGGCCTCGACCCCGGCATGCCCAGGCACACGGGGCACACGTGGGTGTTCGGTGCGGGGGCGTCGGTGGTGGGGCAGGAGCAGAACATCTTGGATCTCGTGGGGAGCTGGACGTGCACCTCCAATCCGATCTTCATACCTTCACCTCCGCATGCCTGACCTCGAACTGCCTGTCCCAGTCCTCCGCCATGGTGAGGAGGAGGTCCTCGTTCCAGTGGTCGGTGACGAACTGCATGCCTATCGGCATGCCGTCGCCGTCGTATCCGCACGGGCAGTTCAGGTGGGGCGTTCCCGCCAGGTTCGGCGGGATTGTCAGGAAGTCGGCCTTGTAGTTCTCCACCGGGCTCATGGCCGATATGTCCTCGAATCTGGGGGACACGAACGGCATCGTCGGCGTGAGGACCGCATCGTGGTCCCTGAACTGCGCCTTGTACGCATCTATGACCCCCATCCTGACCTGCAGGGCCTTGGCGTAGTACCTGTCGCGGAAGCCCTCCATCCTGGTGTAGGTACCGAGGAGTATCCTCCTCTTGGCCTCGTCGCCGAAGTACTCGGTCCTGAAGCTGGTGAAGTAGTCGTCGAACCCCAGCGAGAGGTCCCCGTCCTGACGGCCGTACCTCATCCCGCAGTATCTGGCCAGGTTGGTGGACGCCTCGGAGGTGGCCAGGACGTAGTACGCGGGCATGGCGTACTTCAGCTGGGGCATGTCGACGTACTCGACGTCGACGCCCATGCTCCTGAGAGATTCCAGGGCGTCTGTAAACGCTTTTTTGACGGAATCCGATATCCCCTCGACGGACTCCCTGGGGACCGCTACCGAGGAGATCCTCCTGTGCTCGATCCTGAGTTCGGGCTGCACGCAGGACGTCGGGTCCTTGGGGTCCTTCCCGGATATGACCGGGAGGTACTCCGAGAGCTTGGCCGGGTCCATGGAGAGGAGTCCGATCTTGTCGAGCGAGTTGCCGTAGTCGATGAGACCGTACCTGGAGACCCTGCCGTAGGTGGGGACGATCCCATATGTCCCGCAGAAACTGGCGGGGCAGCACACCGACCCCCCGGTGGAGACGCCGAGGGACACGTGGTCCTCGAGGACCGCGGCGGCGCAGGCCGACCCCCCGGAGGACCCCCCGCAGGAACGGCCGAGGTCGAACGGGTTCTTCGGTACCTCGAAGGCGGAGTTGGCCGAGAACGTGCCGAAGCCGAACTCGTCCATGTTGGTCTTGCCGATGAGCTGCCCTCCGGCCTCCTTCATCCTGGCGATGGCGGTCGCGTCGAAGGCGGGGCGGTAGCCCTCGAGGATCCTGGAACCGGCGCAGGTCTCGAACCCCTTGGAGGTGAGGTTGTCCTTGGCGGAGAAGAGGAATTCGGTATCATCGGTCCACTCCCCGCCGAAATCATGGAACATTCCGTAGACCGAGTTTATCTTATCGAGTTTGGAAAGGGTGTCCCTGTCGCTCATACCAGTTTGGGCCCCCTGATGTAGTTCTCATAGGTCTTCATGTCCCTGAGCAGTTCGGTCGAATCTATCTCCTGTCCGGGCACGTCGTCCCTCAGGATGTTCGTTACCTCCACGGGGTTGACCCCGACCCCCTCGTGACCGGGGGCCTCGTCGAGAACCTCGAAATAGTCCAGGATATCGGCGAGGTCCTTGCTGTACCTCTCCAATTCATCGTCTGTAAGTTTTATGTGCGCGGCCCTGGCGACACGCGCGACAACATCTCTGTCCATATTGAAGACCTGTGGCACCAATCGGCGGTGGGTATTATATTATTTACCCAAGGTAAGAAGGGAGGGGGGAGGCCGGCCCCCGGAAGGACGGAGATCGGTTCAGGACGATGCTTTATCGTCCTTCTCGTTGTAGAAGACCAGCCCGTAGAAGGTGGCGTAACCGTCCTCGAAGCGGAACTCTATGCCGTTGTCCTCGAGGTACTCCATCAGCATGATCCCGTACGCGCTTATCGAGTTCACCCTCTGCTCGGGGAATTTGCACTCGTTGGGGTATGCGCAGACGCCGCAGTAGTTGCATCCCCCGTCGGCGAGGCACATGGCCTGGTAGCCGTTCTCCGTGAGGAGGTTCCTGAAGTCCCTGAGGTGGTTCTGCAGTACGCCGGACAGGCTCTTCAGGGCGTCCTGGTCCTTGATGTCGACTGCGCTCTTGCGGTAGACCACGGCGGCATGGCTGTATTTCTTCACCTGGGCCATGCAGTCCCCCAGGTTCCCGGCGCCGGGAGGGCACCCCCAGTTGGTCCCGTAGCATTTGCACACGTTCTGTTCGCACAGCTTCCTGCACTTCTTGGCTTCCGAAAGAGTCATCTTCGGGACGCCTATCTCCCTGAAGGTATAGTCCGAAGCCTTTTTGGCATGCGCGAGCTGATTCCAAAGCTCCTCTATCGGCATGGTTTGGGAATCTCATCTTGACAATATATTGATGTTGGATGCGCAGGGGCCGTCTTACCTCCCTCTCCGCCGGTTTTCTAAAAAAGTTTTAAAACAACACGTTAATTGGGTCCTCATGGCAGACGAGATGTCCGGTTCCGCACCGGAGAGGGACCCAGCGGCACAGAAGAAGTTCGATGCCGCGATGAAGGCTATGGACAGCGGGGATTTCAAGAAGGCTTACTCCGCGTTCAAGAAGTACGCCGACGAATACCCCGACGATGCCGAAGGCTGGTACTACAGGGCGGAGTGCGGGAACTACGCCTCCGGGATGTTCGGAGCCAAGATCAAGGACGAGGAGATCATGGAGGCCTACAACAGGGCCATCGAGCTGGACGGCGACAAGGCCGACTACTACCAATCCTACGGGCTCTTCTGCATCTCCATAAGCAAGTACGACGAGGCCGAGAAGGCGTACAACGAGGCGGCGCAGATCGACGAGAGCCTTGCCGCATCCCTGTACTCCGAGTTCGCCATCGAGTACTACAACAACATAATGGGCAACCACGGGGACATCCTGGAGGACCCGAAGGCCAGGGCGCCCTACGCCAAGAAGGCCCTCGAGTACATGCTCAAGGCCCTCGACATGTCCACCGAAGAGGCCAAGAGCCTCCTCTGATTATCCAAACTTATACGGGCCGCCGCAAGGCGGTCCTTTTTTCATATTTCGTCGGTTTTTCTCTGCATCCTGCGGTAATTACGCATTTTTCCGTCATAATATAGTCATTCATCGGCATATCATCGTACGATTTGTTTGTTAGAACGGTTATATTGAAATACGATTAGACATTTGTCTAATTAAAATCAAAATCATGATTCATCGGAGGCAAAAAACGTGAAGAAGTCTTTCATCCTGGCCGCCGCCGTTGCGGTGTTGGCCGTTTTCGCAGCCGCCGCCGTCCTGGGTTCGCAGGACTCGGCCGCCGCGCCCGGTGCCGGCGACACCGGGAGCATATCCTGGATAATGGTGAGTTCGGTCCTGGTTTTCGCCATGGTCCCGGGCATCGCCATGTTCTACGGCGGTATGCTTAGGAGACAGAGCATGTCCTCTATCATAGCCCAGACGCTGGCCGCGATCGCCATCATGAGCATATCCTGGGTCGTGGTGGGGTATTCGCTCGCCTTCGGCAGCGACGCTGCCGTCATCGGCAACCTCCAGCACCTGTTCTTCGGGGGACTCACCGAGGAGGCGTCCGACGGAGGCATATCGTCCCTGCAGTTCGCAACGTTCCAGATGATGTTCGCCATAGTCACCGCCGCCCTGATCATCGGTGCATGCGCGGAGCGCATACGCTTCAACGCCATGGTCTGGTTCCTGATCGTGTGGTCGGTGCTCGTCTACGCTCCCATGGCGCACTGGGTCTGGGGAGGCGGCTGGTTCGACCAGTACCTCACCGTCCTCGACTTCGCAGGGGGAACCGTGGTCCACATCTGCGCCGGAGTATCAGGTCTGGCACTGTGCATATTCGCAGGTCCCAGACTGGCCGGGACCCGCAAGGCCCGCGCCCACAGCATACCGTTCGCCTTCCTGGGGGCGGCCCTTCTGTGGATCGGATGGTTCGGATTCAACGGGGGATCCAGCGGTGCGGCCGACGAAGTCGCGGTGCATGCGTTCTTCACGACCCAGATCGCCGGAGCCTGCGGAATGGCCGCATGGGCCGTCGCCCAATACCTGACGGTGGGGAGGGTCGGAGTGCTGGGTCTCATCGCCGGAGCCATATCGGGACTGGTCGCCATCACTCCCGGAGCGGCCTACGTCGGCTTTGCGGAATCCATGTTGATCGGCGCGGTCGGAGGAGTCCTGTGCTTCATGGCCGTCAGACTCATCAGATCAAAGACCAAGTTCGATGACGCTCTGGACGTCTTCGGCGTGCACGGCATAGGAGGCATATGGGGTGCGATCTCCACGGGCATATTCGCGAAGTCGTCCCTCTCGGGTGTGGACGGGCTGATATACGGCGGCGTGGACCTGTTCGTGGGACAGATCGTCGCAGTGGCGGTCACCCTGGTCTTCTGCTTCGCCGTATCGTATGCTATCATCTGGGTCATATCGAAGTTCATGACGGTCCGCATATCGGATGACGAGGAGGCCATCGGACAGGACATCGTGGAGCACGGGGAGCCGGCGTATCTGTGAGGTGATGAGGAATGAAGATGGTCATAGCGATAGTGCGTCCGGAGAAGTACGACGAGGTCAAGGACGCGCTCAAGGAGAAGGGTGTGCTGGGTATGACGTTCACGCATGTGACCGGACGCGGTCTGCAGGCGGGGGTCAGGTTCACCAACAGGGTCGGGGAGTTCACGGTCGACGAGATCGAGAAGATGAAGATCGAGATCGTCGTGGAGGACGATTCCCAGGTCCCGTGCGTGATCGAGACCGTATGTCGCGTGGCCAAGACCGGCCATCACGGTGACGGGAGGATATTCGTGGTGCCGGTGGAGCAGGCCGTGCGCATAAGCGACTGGGAGCCGGAACCGGAACCTGCGGAGGAGACCGGGGATCAGACCGAACAGTGACCGATGCGGGCCCGTCCTCAAGAGGGCGGACCCGCCCAAACATCAGGCGTCCCGGCCGCCATCGTCCGGGTTTTATTTTTACACATCTGGCACATGGTTTTGGAGCATGTGCGGGCATCGGCGGAACCGCCGGGCTTTAAGACATCTGGCACATGCGGTCTGTGCGCATCGGAGGTTGGAACATTGCGGATCCTGCGGAGAAGATGCGAAAAAGGGGCCGAACAAGTCAGAACCGGTGCAGAAGATGGTAGCGAGGGGTCGATTTGAACGACCGGTCTCCGGGTTATGAGCCCGACGGGATATCCTGGCTACCCTACCTCGCTATATTTTGCCCTACATACTAATTGGTATTTAAAGTAATAGGGTAAGGCGTTTCGGTGATTTCTTCATCGATGCGGGACGCGCTTCAGAAGAACTTTTTCAGGAACATCAGGTCCTGTACCTTGCCTTTGATGGTGACCTTCTTGGTTATGTAGGCCCTCATGGGTCTGAGGTCGCCGCTCAGGAGCTGTCCGAAATACTCGGGGGTGGTGGTCACGACGACGTCCGCGTTCTCCTCGAACTCGGGCTTGAAGTCGGTTATGTCCGCATTCTTGAGCTTCATGGAGTACCTCTCCGTACCGAGGTCGAAGTTGAAGCTCTTCTCGAGGGGCTCCACCTCTTTCCTCATCTTCTCGTCTTCGGACATCTTCTTCCTGAATTTGTCGATGAGGTCCTGTATCTGTGCTTCCACGGTCATTTGTTTCACCATTCGTCTAGACTCGTGGTTTTTCTGGCGGAAAGCATTTTCCTTACGGGCTCCCACGACGTCCGCGTGTGTTTTGGTGCACATCCGTTATCCTTAATCCACTTTTCTATGAATGCGACGGTGACGGCATCCGACGGGTATCCCGACCCTACGTCCACGCCGAACTCCCTGCCCAGGTCTTCGAGCATGCGGTCCCTCGTCACCTTGGCTACTATGGATGCGGCAGATACCACCGGATACAGGGCGTCGGCCTTGTGCGCGGCGACCACCCTGCGGCCGTTTAGCATAGCCTCCATGGTGCGGCCGAAACGTTCGGTGTTGACGTCCGGGCAGTCTGCGTAGACGACGTCCGCATCGTATCTCGAGACGGCCTCCGCGAACATGCCGAGCTCAATGGCGTTGAGCGATTTGGAGGCCATGAGGGAATCGATCTCCTCGGCCGAGATGGGCACCGTGCACCAGTGCGCGGCCGCGGAGACGATCTCGTCGTACATGCGCTCGCGCCGTGCCGGGCTGAGCATCTTGGAGTCCCTGACCCCGATTTCCCGGAGCACCGAATCGTCCTCGCAGAAGACGGCGCCCACGACCAGGGGTCCGAACATCGGCCCTCTGCCGGCCTCGTCAACACCGCATGACATCATGGAGGGCCCCATCGCCCTCTCCGATTATTTTGTTTCGGACCTCTACTAAGTTGTTGGTTATCCTCTACATTTTAAGTAGTCCCTCTCCTACACGTTAAGCATGGCATTGAAGTGTGACGTACAGTACAGCAGGGGTTCCACCGGTTTCAAACTCACAAAGGTGGGAGTCTCCGGCGTACGCAAACCCGTGCTCATCGCAAGGCCCGGCATAAACAGCGCCCTGAGCAACGTTGTCAACTGCTCCGTAGATATTTTCGTCGACCTCCCGGCGGCGCAGAGGGGATCCCACCTCTCCAGGAATGTGGAGGTCCTCAGGGAGATCGCGGAGGAGAGCATCGCCAAGCCCGTGTCCGGCCTCGAGAACATGGCCGCAGACATGATCAGGAAGCTCTTCGTGAAGCACGAGTACGCACAGAACGCATACGTCACCGTGACTGCGGAGTACTTCAGGCCCAGGAAGACCCCTGCCGGAAGGGACACCCTCGAGATGTACACCCTGCACGCCGGGGCCCACGGGACCCGCGAAGGGGAGATAAGGAAGACGATCGGAGTGGACGCCATCGGCATGACGGCCTGCCCCTGCGCACAGGAGACGGTCGGAGAACTCCTCGGAGTGGAGGAACCCGGGTTCCCCATGATGTCCCACAACCAGAGGAACGTATGCTCCATAACGGTCACCACCGGCGAGGACCAGGACGTGGAGGCCGACGACCTCATAGACCTGGCGGAGAAATCCGTCTCCACCCCGACCTTCGAGCTCCTGAAGAGGGACGACGAGGGCAGGGTCGTCATAAACGCCCACACCAACACGAGGTTCGTGGAGGACGTGGTCAGGAACGGGCTGACCCTCATCGTGAACAACTACCACGACCTCCCGGACGATGTCGAGGTGAGGGTGGTCAGCGATTCCCAGGAATCGATTCACAAGCACAACGCGTATGCGGAAAGGACCGCTACGATGGGCGAGCTCAGAGAGGAGTTCGCACAGAACGTCCCCGCCCTCTGAAAGGACGGAGACAGGGAGGGCGGCCGGGTCAGTCCCGGCCGTCTTCCGTCTTCTCGAGTTTCTTCTTCAGTATCCCGATGTCCTCCAGGATGATCCCGGGAGGGCACTCCAGGCCGTCCAGATGGCCCGTCCAGTACACGACGATGCCCGGACCGAAGAGCTCGGTGTAGGGTATGAGCTGCTTCTTCAGGTTGAAGCTGAACTCCACGGCGTCCCCGAAGGAAGCCTTACTCTCGATCCAGTAGATCTTCTTCCCCTCGAACATCATCGGTTCGGCGAGGAGGCAGTCGGGGGTCTTCCCCGTGTGGCTGTCGTCCTCGCGCTCGTCGGCCTCGGTCTGATAGGAGACCCCCTGCTCGTCCAGCCATTTCCACAGCAGCCCCTCCCCCCACTGGCCCCTCTCCTTGTTCTTTTCGTTGGCGTCGGGGGAGTAGGCCAAATCCTTCTCCGTGGCTTCGCGCAGCTCGGCGGCCGTCTCGGGGCTGTCCAGGAGATCCGGGTTGCGGACGTATTCCCAGAACACCTTCTTCCCGCAGCCGTCCTGCAGGAATATCATCATGGCCACGAGCATCGGCGGGAAGTCGTGGTCTGCGGCGATCTGGCATATCGTCTCGCCCCTCTTCCACGCCTTCAGCATCTGGGGCGATTTGGACTTGACGGCATGGAACCTCTTCTTCACCATCCTGTTGACCTTCTGCACGTAGAGGGTCTCCAGGAGGCGCCTGTCGTAGCCTTCCTCGGCGAAGCGCAGGATGTCGTCGGTTCCGTTGAGTCCGTCGTAGAGCTTCTTGTACTCTCCGTATTCCATTGGGCATCACTGGCCGAGTTTCTTCGCGAGGTCTTCGACGGCGGCTATGACGACGTCCCTGACCTGCGAGGTGGGCGGACAGTATGCGTTCTCCGCATCGACCAGGAACTGCTCGGCGGTGGCCCCGCTTATTATGGCGGAGGTCATCCAGTCTATGCGTCCCGTGGCGTCCTCTCCGGCGACGATCTGCGCACCGATTATGCGGTGGGTATCCCTGTCGCCTATGACCTTGACGGTCATCTCCTTGGCTCCGGGGTAGTATCTGGCACGTGTGAGTCCGGTGGCCTTCCCGGCGACCGTCCCGACGCCGTACCAGGATGCGAGTCCGAGCGACATCCCGGTCCCGGCGATCTCCAGGTCCCCTACCACGGAGACCCAGGGGGATGCGACCGGGCCGAACTGGTTCCTCTCCCCGGCCGCGTTGGCGCCGGCGACCCTGCCCTCCTTCACGGCGGAGGATCCGAGCTGGCTCATCGTAGGCCCGCTGTACACGGCCGACTGGCACTGTATGACGTCGCCGCAGGCGAATATGTCCGGGCAGAGCCTTCCCCTCCTGTAGCACTGGAGGGTCGGTGCGACGGCGATGGCCCCGAGCTGTCCGATGTCGAGACCCAGCTCCTTGGCGATGTCGATGTTCGCACGCACGCCCGTGGCGAAGATGACCATGTCGCAGGGATAGCTCTTGCCGAGGGATTCGACGCTCTCGACCTTACCGTTCCCCTTCACCGCCTGCACGGGGGCCTTCATGACGAACTTGACCCCCTCGGACTCCAGGTGGGCCTGCACGGTGTCCGCCATGTCCTTGTCGGCGATCCTCGGTATGACCTGGTCCATCATCTCCACGACGGTGACGTCCTTGCCGATGTTGACTAGGGCGAGGGCGAGTTCCAGACCGATGACTCCCGCTCCTGCGATGACCACTTTCTCGGATTTCTTCAGGTAGGCCTCTATGGCCTTCCCGTCGTTGACGGTCCTGACGATGAACACCCCGGGCAGGTCGGTGCCCTCTATCGGCGGCACGAAGACCTTGCCTCCGGTGGCCAGGATGAGGGAGTCGTATTCGTAGGTCTTCCCTCCGGCGACCACGTTCCTGACGGCCTTGCCGTCCTTGGATACGTCGTTCACCGCGTGCTCCACCTTGGTCTGGGTCAGTATCTTTATGTTCCTCTTCTCGGCGTACCAGCCGGGAGTGTGCATGACCATGCCGTCCCAGGTGGACTTCCCCTCCAGTACCCAGGGAATCATGCAGGGCGAGTATGCTACGTCAGTATCTTCAGTGAAAACAGTGATTTCTGCCTCGGGATCCGCATTTCTAGCGCTGGATGCCGCCGACATTCCTGCGGCCCCCGATCCGATGACGATTATTTTCTTTGCCATGTGGCTTACCTACTTTTAACATCATAAGGGCATGTTTAATTAAACTTGCCCCGCGCACGTGCGTGCCCGGACCAACAATTAATTAGGGGGACGCAGTGGGGTTGGGCGATGAACAGAGAAAGGCTTCCCTACGAGCTCGAAGCTTCGTGGAAGGAGAAGGACATGGCGGACGGCAGGACGGTCGACGTCCAGGTCCTGATCATGCGCACCAACGGATGCTGCTGGGCCAAGGCCGGCAGCGGAGGGTGCACCATGTGCGGTTACAGGTCGGCGTCCATGACGGACATAACCGAGGAGGACCTCAACAAACAGATCGATCTGGCACTTTCCAAATACAAGGGGGAGCCGTTCGTCAAGATATACACCTCGGGCAGTTTCTTCGACACTTCGGAGATCCCCCTGAGCATCAGGGACAGGATATTCCGCGAGTACTCCGGATGCAGGAGGATACTCGTCGAGAGCAGACCGGAGTTCCTCACCCCCGACCTAGTTAGCACGCTGCCTGGCACATTGACGGTGGCACTCGGCATGGAGTCCTCCGACGAGGAGGTCCTGAGGACGAGCGTCAACAAGGGCTTCACGGCGGCGCAGAGCAAGGCCGCCGGGGAGCTGCTGAAGGAACACGGCATAGGGGTGAGGACCTACCTCCTGCTCAAGCCGCCGTACCTGACCGAGTCCGATGCGATAGAGGACGCCGTGAGGTCTGCCCGTTTCGCCGACTCCTTCTCCGACGAGATCTCGATAAACCCCCTCAACGTCCAGCATGCGACCGCCGTCGAGAGGCTGTGGAAGAGAGGGGAGTTCAGGTCCCCCTGGATATGGTCCCTCATAGAGGTCATGAAAAGACTGTCTGGCACTGTCAACGCCAGACTCATATCCTCGCCCTCGGGCGGAGGGTCCCAGAGAGGCGTGCACAACTGCGGGAAATGCGACCAGGAGGCCCTGGCGGCGATAGAGAGGTTCTCCTTCTCCCAGGACCCCAGGGATCTGGACGTGCAATGCGAATGTAAATCTACATGGGAGCGCTATATGCGGTCGGAAAAGCTCCTGGGGACCGCGGACGACATAGGACGCGCGTTCGACAGCGATCTGATGATCAGGTGAGAAAATGACAGGCGAAATGACCCATTTCGACATCAAGAAAGGATGGTTCGGCAAGATAGAAGGCGACAATCTGGGTATGATTATGGAGGAGGTCTTCGGCTCCGTGAAGAAGGAGGGGGAGGTCATGGTGTCCTCCTACGGTGCCATGGCGAGGATCGAGGCCAGGATCGTCTCCAAGTCCGTCATCGACGTCTCCACCACCAACATCGAGGACATCAAGTCCCTCAGCGACGCCGACATCCTGAACTCCAAGAGGAAGCTCAACGAGTTCCTCGAGAAGGCCACGGGATTCGACGCCAAGGCCCGCATGAAGAGGGCCCAGCAGAAGGCCAAGAAAGGCGAGCTCTGAACGCCGCCCCCAAACCCCTTCCCATCTATATTATAATAATAAAGTTAGGCGCATCTTTTTATACAAGATGGCTATACTCAACGCTAGATTGGACATACTCTGTGTCTGACCAGACGCATCGGGCAATGCGGTTGCACCCCACGTTCAACTCATGTCGAGAACGACGTTTTCGAGATGGATACGGCGTCACGGTCAGTTCATGAAGGCGTTCGTCTGATATGGCGCGAGGTTAGCGAAGATACCCTCGCAGGTATGTGTAAAATATGCCGCAAACAAGACGCCCAACAAAGGGTTCCAGGGCATACGGCCCTAGGAAGAGAGCAAAGTCGCAGACGCCGAGGTTAGACTCCTGGCCCGAGATCAGCGGAGCCCCTAAAATCCAGGGATTCGCGGGATACAAGGCCGGAATGACCCACGCGTTCGTGGTCGACAAGAGAGCGAAGAGCACCACCTCCGGAATGGAGGTCCAGGTGCCCGTGACAGTTATCGAGGTCCCGCCCATGAAGATCGCGGCCGTCAGGTTCTACGAGAACACGATTCTCGGACTCAAGACCGCCGGCGAGGTCTGGGCGGCAGACGCAGATGTGGACCCCCTCCTGAAGAGGAGGGTCAACGTCCCGAAGAGGGGAGAGCCCGACTTCGGAAAGTTCGACAACATGGACATCGAGGACGTCCGCGTCCTCGCGTACACCCAGCCCAAGCTGATCACCGGTGTCCCCAAGAAGGTCCCCGACCTCATGGAGCTCAGGATCGGCGGCGGAAACGTGAAACAGAGGGTAGAGTACGCCAAAGGCATCCTCGGCAAAGAGGTCAGCATGACCGACTTCGCGCCCGAGGGAGCGTTCGTCGACGTCATCGCCATCACCACCGGAAAGGGATTCCAGGGAGTCACCAAGAGGTGGGGAGTGAAGCTTCTGTCCCACAAGAACAGCAAGCACCGCCGCGGAATCGCCAACCTCGGACCCAAGAGACCCGGATACGTGAGGAGCACCGTCCCCCAGGCCGGTCAGGTCGGATACCACCAGAGGACCGAACTCAACAAGAAGATCATGAGGGTCGGAGCCGACGGAAACGAGGTCAACCCCAAGGGAGGCTTCGTCAACTACGGAGAGGTCAGGAACACCTACGTGCTCGTCCACGGATCCGTTCCCGGACCCACCAAGAGGCTCATCAGATTCAGGGACGCGACCCGCGTTCCCGCCAAGGCAGACACCAGCGCGGCCGAGATCACCTACGTCTCGACCCAGTCCCAGCAGGGAGCGTGATTTGAATGGCCACAACTAACGTTTATTCCGTGAAGGGAGAGGTCGCAGGGACCATCGACGTGCCCGTTGCGTTCGCAACCGAGTACAGGCCCGACCTCATAAAGAAAGCGATCCTCGCCGCAGCGGCTAACTCGAGGCAGCCCTACGGACCCAACAAGAGGTCCGGAATGAGGCACTCCGTCAGCACCTGGGGTAAGGGACGCGGAGTAGCGCGCGTACAGAGGCTCGCCGACGGAAGGAGGGCAACCCAGTCGCCCAACAACATCTCCGGACGCAGGGCGCACCCCCCGAAGGTCGAGAAG
>DARY01000015.1:9771-9950 GCA_002503545.1 Candidatus Methanomethylophilus sp. UBA78 | reverse complement strand
AACCTCGCCAATGACCAGAACTCCATGGATCGGTTTTCTAACCGAACGGTACAACACTGGTCCACCATTGCTGGCTTCTTCCCTTTCATGCCGTACTAATCTATAACCGTATGGTTTCAGGTCTTTTCATCTCCCGTTAAGGGTACTTTTCAGATTTCGCTCACGCTACTACTGCACTA
>DARY01000015.1:9505-9678 GCA_002503545.1 Candidatus Methanomethylophilus sp. UBA78 | reverse complement strand
AAGGGGCTATCACCCTCTATGGCATGTCTTTCCAGACAATTTCGAATATCCCTGCCCAAGGAGTAAATGGGTCCACACCACATCTCCCGATACTTTCATATCGGGATTCAGTTTGTTCTATACCGCGTTCGATCGCCTTTACTAACGGTATCTCGGTTGATTTCTTTTCCTGC
>DARY01000015.1:0-9466 GCA_002503545.1 Candidatus Methanomethylophilus sp. UBA78 | reverse complement strand
CGGCGTAGCATCGCCGCTGGCGTATGATCTAGCACACGTCCAGGTTACGTATGATCGGTTGTCATCAGGCTTTGTTCCGCTCTCTCTTCCTGTACGGAGCCCTCGACCTCTTCCCCGCATGAGTGATTCTCACCGGGTGCATGATAGTGAGTCGGGTTCGCGCCCAACTCAGCAAAAGTCCCAGATGCTGAGGTTATATTTAAGCCTTAGCATTCAGAAGATTTTCGCCGTTTTTGGCAGCGAGCCTTTCCTCGATAATTCGCAAGTATTTCTTGCGGACTACACGATGCTACACATCGCGCATTCCCCTCTACACACAAGTAGTATAAATAATTATCCCCAGGGCAACGGCGTCACGGCGAGAAAACGGTGAAGACCAGCCCGGGAATCAGTTTTTTCAGCGCTACAATGTCGGGGTAATAGAGGAAGATGCGGTCTTCGGACCGTACGCGGCGGTTCAGTATCCGGGAGACGACCGCGGATTCGATTGTCCCGTCGACTTTCCACCCTCCGGTCTCGGAAGACGTGTCCGTGGCGACCAGTATGGGAAGGCGCAGCAGCAGCCTCTCCTGATCCGTGCAGACGGAGAACAGGTAATCTATGCCGCTCCTGTCGAAGGACACCTTCTCCCCGCTGCGCGTATCGAACGTATCCCCGCCGTTCTCCGCGTAATCCATGAGCGTGCGGCGCTTGACGGGCAGGTTGCTGTTCATGCCCCTGAGCATCGCCTCTATGTTGCGGGGGTCGTCCTCTATACCTAATGGCATCGCGTCTCCTATATTCTTTTATTCTATTAAATATAGAACATTGGGCAGGGGGAACGATGCGCGGAGACCCGGCGATCCCCATGTGCGGGACCCGCACCGGCCTCGTGAAAGACGCTCCGGAACGTACCCAGACGGGACGTGGTTGCGGGATCCTCTCCGGTCCCGGGACGCCGGCATGCTCCCGCGGAACGGCTGCGGTCTCCCGGATGTATGCGATACAATTCACCTCTGGCTCCCCCGCAATCCGCTTTATAATTGCATCCCGATACGACGTCCGTGTCTGTTAACGCTGAACTGGAGAAGGTTCTGGAGACCCACCCCTGCTACAACGAGAAAGCCCACCTGAAATACGCACGCATGCACGTGCCGGTGGCACCCAAATGCAACATCCAATGCAACTACTGCAACCGTAAGTTCGACTGCAGCAACGAATCGCGCCCGGGAGTGACCAGCGAGGTGCTCACGCCGGAACAGGCGGTATCCAAGATAGGCTACGTCAGGGAGAAGGTCCCCAACCTCAAGGTCCTGGGCATAGCCGGCCCGGGCGACCCGTTGGCCAACGAGGAGACCTTCGAGACGCTGGCACTCGTCAGGGAGAAGCACCCGGACCTCACGCTGTGCGTCTCCACCAACGGTCTGGCACTCCCCGAGAACGCGAAGAGGCTTTACGACCTCGGGGTCAGGTTCATAACGGTCACCATAAACGCCGCCGACGCAAGGGTGGGCGCCGAGATCTACGGGTCCGTCCTGTGGAAGGGGAAGAGGTACACCGGGGAGGAAGGGGCGTCCATCCTCCTGGAGAACCAGCTCGAGGGCATACGCCTCTGCGCCGAGATGGGCATGCTGGTCAAGGCGAACATCGTCATGGTGCCGGGCATAAACGCGGACCACATACCCGACCTGGTCAGGAAGGTCAGGTCGCTGGGGGCCTACATCGTGAACATCCTGCCCCTGATCCCCGTCGAGGGGACGAAGTTCCAGGACATGAAGGGCCCGACCGCCGAGGAGAGGAAGCGCCTGATGGACGAGTGCTCGGTGGACGCCCGCATGATGCGCCACTGCAAGCAGTGCAGGGCCGACGCCATCGGCCTTCTGGGAGAGGACCGCTCCGGGGAGTTCGCCGGATGCGGACTCGGGAAGAGGGACGGCTGCGGTCCCGCCGAGGACGTGCCCAACATGGTCGCCTTCGACACCGGCAGGAAGTACACCATCGCCGTGGCGAGCGACGGGGGGAAGACGGTCGACTCCGGCTTCGGGAACGCCCAGAGATTCCTCGTGTATGCGGTGGACGGTGCGGACGTCAGACTGCTGAGGCAGGTGAACGTCGGCAGCCTCGGGACGGAGATGAAGGGGTCCTCCCACCGGGACCATGTGGAGAGCATCGTCACACTGCTCGACGACTGCGACATCATAGCCGTGAAGGAGATCGGCGACATGCCGAGGCACGCCATAGAGAGCCGCGGGAAGAGGGTGCTCATCACCTCCGCCGGCGTGAGGGACACCGTCGCGGCGGCGAGATGAGGGCTCCGGGGAACTCCCCCGGAAAACCGCATCGGTCTTCCAAAAGTCCGCGGCTCTTTTTTAAAATACATATAGGAGAACCTTATAGCCACGCCCATCGGAAGTGCACATATGGAAGCACAGGAACTCAGAGAAGCCTACATCGATTTCTTCAAAGCGAGGGGACATGCGCAGATAAGGTCCGCATCCCTCATCCCGGAGAACGATCCCACCGTCCTCTTCACCACCGCGGGCATGCACCCGCTCGTACCGTACCTGCTCGGGGAGAAGCACCCGGCCGGCACGAGGCTGACGGACTTCCAGAAGTGCGTCAGGACCGGGGACATAGACGAGGTCGGAGACGCGAGCCACCTCACCTTCTTCGAGATGCTCGGCAACTGGTCCCTCGGCGACTACTTCAAGAAGGAATCCATCGCCTGGAGCTACCAGCTGCTGCAGGAGGTCCTGCACATACCGCCGGAGCTGCTGGCCGTGACCGCCTTCGCCGGCGACGAGGACGCCCCCAAGGACACGGAGACCGCGGAACTGTGGGCCGCCCAGGGAATACCCAGGGACCGCATCTTCTTCCTTCCCAAGGAGGACAACTGGTGGGGCCCGGCCGGACAGACCGGTCCCTGCGGACCCGACACCGAGATCTTCTTCATAGACAAGACGAAGAAACCCTGCGGACCGGAATGCAGACCCGGATGCCACTGCGGATACTACACCGAGATCTGGAACAACGTGTTCATGCAGTACTTCAAGGACAAGGACGGCAAGTTCACCCCCCTCAAACAGAAGAACGTCGACACCGGGATGGGTCTGGAGAGGGCCCTCCGCGTCGTGAACAAGGTCGAGACGGTCTACGACACCCCGCTCTTCACCCCCATAATAGCCAGAATCGAGGAGCTCTCCGGGAAGAAGTACTCCGAGAACACGAAGGCCTTCCGCGTCATAGCCGACCACATGAGGGCGTCCACCTTCCTCATCGCCGACGGGGTCGTACCGGCCAGGATGGGCGGCGGATACATCCTCAGGCGCCTGATCAGAAGGGCCAGCAGATACATGTCCCAGCTCGACGTCGAGGGCGTCCACCTGGCGGACATCTCCGAGGTCGTCATAAGGGACTACAGCAAGGCCTACCCGGAACTCGAGGCCAACAGGGAGAGCATCCTGAGCACCGTGTCCGCCGAGGAGGAGAAGTTCCACAGCACCCTGAAGAAGGGTCTCAGGAGGTTCGACGAGGTCATAGCCAACAACGGCGATGCGAAGGTCCTCAACGGGGAGGAGGTCTTCCACCTCTACGACACCTTCGGATTCCCGGTCGAGCTCACCAGGGAACTGGCCGCCGAGCGCGGGTACACCGTCGACGAGGAGGACTTCCAGACCAGGTTCAGGCAGCATCAGGAGACCTCCAGGATGGACACCAACCAGGTCTTCAAGGGAGGACTCGTGGACCACAGCGTGGAGACCACCAAGCTCCACACCGCCACCCACCTCCTGAACGCGGCCCTCCGGAAGATCGTGGACCCCGACATAAAGCAGAAGGGCAGCAACATAACCGCGGAGAGGCTCAGATTCGACTTCAACTTCGACAGGAAGCTGGAGCCCGAGGAGCTCGCCGCGGTGGAGAAGTACGTCAACGACATCATCAAGGCGGAACTGCCCGTGGTCTGCGAGGAGATGCGCCTCGAGGACGCCCGTTCCAGGAACGCCGTCGGTGTGTTCGACAACAAATACGGCGAGAAGGTCAAGGTCTACACCATAGGCAACGTCTCCTGCGAGATCTGCGGGGGACCCCACGTGCAGAACACGGGGGAGCTCCAGGGATTCAAGATCCAGAAGGAGCAGAGCATCGCCGCCGGCGTAAGACGCATCAAGGCCGTCGTCGGGAAATTCGACTGAAACCACCCCCGGGCCCACGGCCCGGGACCTTTCGGCCGGCATCTTTTTTCATGCGTTTTCCGCCGCACCGCCGAAGACCCCCGGATTCAGATGTCCGTCGGTAAAGAACTTTAAGACCCCGCAGAGGGATACTTTACAAGTGACGGATATGACCGAGACCGACGAGATAAGGAAGGAACTGGGGCTTGTGCACATCTACACCGGCAACGGCAAGGGCAAGACCACGGCCGCATTCGGATTGGCCATGAGGGCGGCGGGCAGGGGACTCAGGGTACTCATCGTACAGTTCCTCAAGCCTTCCGACGGATACGGCGAACAGGTGGCCTGCGGCCGCCTGGGCGACGTGACCCTCGTACCGATGGGTCTGGATCATTTCGTCTCCAGCAAACCGTCCGAGTCCGACATAGAGGCGGCCCGTACGGCTCTGAGGAGGTCTGAGGAGATGATCCGTTCCGGCAAATACGACCTGGCGGTGCTGGACGAGAGCATCAACGCCGTGCGCATGGGCCTCATAACATCGGAAGAGCTCATAGCCTCCCTGGAAAGGCGCCCGGAGAACGTGGAGATCGTCCTGACGGGAAGAGGGATGACCCCCGATCTGGAGGAATACGCCGATCTCGTCACCGAGATGAGACTCATCAAGCATCCTTTCGACAAGGGCATAGGTGCCAGAAAGGGCATAGAATACTGATTGTGTCCGACCGGTGCCCGTGCCGTGAAATTGGGGCAGGAAAAGCGAAGTGCCAGACAGAGGGAGTGGACAGTGTGGGATTTGAACCCACGACCTCCTGCTTGCAAAGCAGGCGATCTTCCAGCTGATCTAACTGCCCATCGAGGCACAGCAACCGTGCCTCGCGAAAAGAGGATTAACGTACTGGATAAATATCTTTCTATGAGTCCCGCGGCGGCATCGCACCTCATATACCCAGGGGAGCGACTTTTATAGTTTGTAATCATGCGTACGTGTGTATGCGAGCCCCGCGGCTCAGCAGTGATGTTGATGTACACTTTGGGAAAGAGACTGAGATTCTCCCTGTTCGGAAAAAGTCACGGGCCCTGCGTAGGTTGCGTTCTCGAGGGAGTCCCCCAGGGGACCCCCGTAGACACGGCGGTGCTGGCACATGACATGGCCCTGCGCAAACCGTCGAAGGGGATAGGTACGGACCGTACCGAAGAGGACAGAGTGGACATCGTCTGCGGGGTCACGGACGGCAAGGCGGACGGAAATGCGATAATCATCAGGATCGCCAACGAGGACAAGGACGGCTCCAAGTATCTCCCCTTCGAAGAGACCCCGCGCCCGGGACATGCGGACCTCCCCGCCCTGCTGGCACTTCCCAAATTCGACATCCGGGGCGGAGGACAGTTCTCCGGGAGGATGACGGCCGCCCTCGTGGCGGCCGGAGGGATAGCCAGACAGATGCTTTCGTCCGAAGGCATCGAGATAGGTGCGTTCTGCCGGTCGATCGGGGACATCGAGGATACGAATGAGAGAACCATCTCGGACGCCAGGGCCTCCGAGAAGTTCCCGACGAGGGCCTGCAGTGCCGAACTCGACATCCTCATGACCGACCTGATCATGTCGGCCAGAAACGACGCGGATAGCGTGGGAGGGGTGGTCGAGTGCGTGGTCACCGGTCTCCCCATCGGGTTCGGCGGCATATGGTTCGAGAGCCTGGATGCAGAGCTGGCACATGCCGTTTTCGGCATCCCCGCCTGCAAAGGGGTGGAGTTCGGGAAGGGCTTCGGAATCACCCGCATGCGCGGGTCCGAATCCAACGACGCCTACCGCATGGACGGCGGGAGGATCGTGACCGAGACCAACAACATGGGCGGCGTAGTCGGCGGGATGTCCGACGGGGCGGACCTCGTCTTCCGTACCGCATTCAAACCGACGCCGTCGATAGGTATCAGACAGGAGACCGTCAACCTGCGGACCGGAGAGGATGCCGAGGTGGAAGTGAAGGGCAGGCACGACCCGTGCATCGCCCCGAGGGCCGTGGCGGTCGTCGAGGCCGTGACGGCATTGGTCCTGGCGGACCAGATGGAGAGGGGACTTTGAGCGACGAATACCTAGAAGAGAAGAGGAACGCCATCGCCGAGACCGATAAGGAGATAATAGCACTCCTCAGGAAGAGACTCGACCTGGCACAGGAGATCGGCCACTACAAGGCCGAGCACGGGATGGAGGTCAGGGATCCGAACGTCGAGAAAAGGGTCGTGGACAGGTACAGGTACCTGGCGGCCGAGTATGGGATGGATCCGGACCGCCTTGAACTGATCTGCAGGACCATAATGAAGGAGTCCATAGAGAAGGAGACAGCGATAGGGGGCGCTTCCGTGACGAAGACCCAGCATAGCGGAACGGAAACGGAGAAACCCGACGTGGCCGGGGACCGGAAGACGATGCTCGTGACCGGCGTACTGTCGGTAACTGTCCTTCTGGTACTTTCCCTGGTGGCGGGATTCGTCCTCGACCCGGACAAGGGCCTGAACATAATGCTGCTCACAGCGGCCCCCATGGCGCTCATAGCGCTGTGCTTCTACCTCGGTTACAAGGACCTGCCGACCGGCGGGAACGCCGACGAGGTCAGATGGATAAAGAAGAGGACCTTCATCTTCGGCGGACTCATGATCGGCATAACCGTACTGGTCCTCGCGCTTCTGATCTTGAGATCCCTTTGAACACGGTGCCCGTGTCCGGCCTCGGCGGCCGGCACGGACACCGGAACTTTTCATCGCCTGCCCGGTCATTCCAGGTAGGCGCCGTTTACCCCGTTGGTGACGAGCTTCCTGTACTTCTTCTGGACGCCGGTGACGGGACGCTCGACGACCTTCACATCGGCCAGACGGGCCTTTATCTCCTCGTCGGTGAGCCTCACGTTGAGCTTCCTGTTGGGGATGTCGATGTCGATTATGTCTCCGTCGCGCAGGGCCGCTATGGGGCCCTTCTCGTAGGCCTCGGGGGACACATGGCCGATCGCACCGCCGCGGGTCGCTCCGGAGAACCTCCCGTCCGTTATGAGGGCCACGGACTCGCCCAGACCCATCCCCTGGATTATGCTGGTGGGGGCGAGCATCTCCGGCATCCCCGGGGCTCCCTTGGGACCCTCGTACCTTATGACCACCACATCGCCGGAGACTATCCTGCCGGACTTGATCGCATCGGTCGCATCCTTCTCGGAGTCGAAGCACCGGGCCTTCCCGGAGAAGACCATCATCTTGGGACTGACGGCGGCCTGCTTTATGACGGAGCCCATGGGGGCGATGTTCCCCTTGAGTATGGCGATTCCGCCCTGTCTGTGGTAGGGGTTGTCGACGGGCCTGAGGACGTTCTCGTCCTTCACGGTCGCATCCCTGGCGATCTCCAATACGGAGCGGCCGTTGACGGTGGGTGCGTCCTCGATGTGGTCTATGAGCCTCTTGAGGATCGCAGGCACGCCTCCGGCGTTGTCGAGGTCCCTTATGTGGTACTCGCCCGCGGGTCTGAGGCTGGTTATGTGGGGGATCTCCCGGGAGATCCTGTCGAATTCGGAGAGGTCCACGGGGCATCCGAACTCCTTGGATATCGCGGGTATGTGCAGTGCGGTGTTAGTGGAACCTCCGATGGCCATGTCCACGCAGATGGCGTTGCGGAAGGAGCGCTCGCTGACAATATCGCGGGGCCTGATCCCCTTCCTCACCAGCTCCACGATCTTCTTCCCGGATTCCTTCGCAATCGCGAGCTTCTTCCCGTCCAGGGCGAGGGACGTCCCGCAGCCGGTGAGGGACATGCCGAGGGTCTCGGTGAGGCAGGCCATCGTGTTGGCGGTGAAGAGTCCCGAGCAGCTTCCCGCACTGGGACATGCGACGCACTCGACCGTCTTGAGGAAGTTCTCATCCGCTTTCCCCACCTGCACCTGACCTATGGCCTCGAACACGGACTGGAAGTCGACCGTCTCCCCGTTGAGCTTCCCGGCCTCCATGGCGCCGCCGGTGACGATTATGGCGGGGACGTTCATCCTCCCCGCCGCCATAAGCATGCCGGGGGTCACTTTGTCGCAGTTGGAGACCCCGACCCATCCGTCCATGGCGTGTCCTTCCACCATGACCTCGCAGCAGTCCGATATGACCTCCCTGGAGATCAGGGAGTATCTCATCCCCTTATGTCCCATGGCGATACCGTCGCACACGGCGGGGGTTCCGAACACGAAGGGCACTCCTCCGGCCTCGCGGATGCCCTCCTTGACGGCCTCCACGACGCTGTTGAGATGTATGTGCCCGGGAACGATCTCGTTCCAGGAATCGGCTATGCCGATGAACGGCTTGTCGAAGTCCTCGTCCTTCAGACCGTCGGCTCTCAGTAAGCTTCTGGCGGGCGCCGCATCGACGCCCTTCCTTATGACCTCGCTTCTCAGTTCTGACATTGGTCCCCCTATTGCCTCGATGATTTAAACACTAACCTCTGGCACAGGGCATGCGTACCGGCACATGACGAAAATGGGAGGAGAAACGGATGGCGATTCCGGAACCCGTTCGCGGAATGCGGTGGAAAACCACGGCCGCAGTGGAAAAATTTACATGGCGCTGTCGCAGCGCAGTGTGGGATTCTGAACGGGGGAGACCCCGGCAGAAGAAAAGGTTGGAACCTTGAACTGGTTTGGCGGGATCAGGCACCGCGGAGGACGATCTCGATGTTTACACCATCGGGGACCTGGATCCTCATGAGCTGCCTGAGTGCACGCTCATCCGCATCGAGGTCGATAAGCCTCTTGTGGATGCGCATCTCCCACCTGTCGTAGGTCTCGCTGCCTTCCCCGTCGGGGCTCTTCCTGCAGGCCACCTTGAGCTTCTTGGTGGGCAGGGGGACGGGTCCGCGTATTGCAACACCGGTTCTCTGGGAGATCCCTTTGATCTGGTTGCAGACGCTGTCTACCATGGCAGGGTCCGTGCCGCTGAGAGAGATTCTAGCACGCTGTGACATTGAACTTACCTCTTAATCGAAAGGGTGGGGGAGGGGGATGGCCCCCTCCTTCCCTTTAAATGCCGATTCAAGCCTTCTCGACTTCGGTGCAGACACCGGCGGCGACGGTCTGTCCCATGTCACGGATGGCGAACCTTCCGAGAGGCGGGAAGTCCTTGGCGGGCTCGACGACGAGGGGCTTGGTGGGCTTCACCTTGACGATCGCGTTGTCACCGTTCTTGATGAAGCTGAGGTCGGTCAGGGGCTTTCCGGCGCGGTTGGCGGACACGATCTCGACGATCTGGCAGGCAACCTGGGCGGTGTGGACGTGGAACACGGGGGTGTATCCGAC
>DARY01000030.1 GCA_002503545.1 Candidatus Methanomethylophilus sp. UBA78 | reverse complement strand
GTAGAGGTTGACGACCACCATGTCGATCGGCTTTATCCCCATCCCCTCTATGGCCTCCATGTGCTCGGGGACGTCCCTGCGGGCCAGGAGCCCGGCGTGTATGTTGGGGTGGAGGGTCTTGACGCGGCCGTCGAGCATCTCCGGGAAACCGGTGACATCGGAGACCTCTGCGACCTTGACCCCGCTGTCGTTCAGGAGCTTGTAGGTACCGCCGGTCGAGATGATCTCGACACCCATTGAAACGAGCTGTTTCGCGAAATCGACTACACCCGTCTTGTCAGAAACACTGATTATTGCTCTCTTGATTTTTACCAGATTAATGCCCCCAAACGATTCTTGCGTTTGTGCAACATTGGATTCGTATCGTTATAAGATAGATAAACCAATCGTCAGCCGGCCGGAGCCGCCTCCGCCGGACGCGGTCTCCCCCTCCGAAGAGTCTTAAATAATGATACGGCCAATAGTGCCGCGTGATGAGGAAGAAGGACCTGGAGATCGCCCTGGAGAGGGTGCCGGCGTTCGAGGAGCCGGACGCCTCCCTCGAGCAGTACCCCACCCCGGCGACGATCGCGGCCGACATAGTGTTCGATGCGTACAGGAACGGGGACATAGCCGGCATGAAGGTGATGGACCTCGGATGCGGCACCGGCATATTCTCCATAGGGGCCTGGCTCATGGGGGCCGGCATGGTCGTGGGCTACGACGTATCCGAGAGGGCGATCGGGGCGGCGAGGGCCTGCGCGGAGGGATTCGGGGCGGACATAGAGTTCAGGGTGTCCGACGTGAGGGACGTGGTGGAGGGAGCGGACACCGTCCTCATGAACCCACCCTTCGGGAGCCAGAGGAGGGGGGCCGACCGTCCCTTCCTGGACAAGGCGATGGAGTCCGCCGAGAGGGTGTACTCCATACACATGGCGAACACGTTGGACTTCCTCGGGGAATATGTGAGGGAACGGGGGCGCCGCATCTCCTCGTATAAAATATATAAGTACGATATCCCGCATACATTCTCATTCCATACCAAAACGAAACAGACGGTGGAGATAGCCGCCGTTCTTATAGGATGACAATTTCAGGTGAACCATCATGACCGAAAAACAGGTTCTTCCGGGAGACGAGATAGCAGTCGAGGAGGAGTACGTGGCCTCCGACGGCACCTACGTCAGAAACGGGAAGATCTACGCATCCCAGCTGGGGACTCTGGTCCTCGACGACAACGAGAGCATAGCGAAGGTCATCTCCCCCAACCCCCCGAACATTCTGAAGGAGGGGGACATAATCTACGTGACCATCGACGACACCAGGAAGACCATGGCCACGGCCACGGCGCTCATCGCCGAAGGGAACAAGAGGGCGATATCCAGCAGCACCGACGCCACGCTCCACGTCTCCAAGATATCCCCCGACTACACCGACAACGTCGGAGACGAGGTCAGGAAGGGGGACCTGGTGAGGGCCCGCGTCATAAGCACCAAACCCTCCCTGCAGCTCACGACCAAGGACCCCCATCTGGGAGTAGTCCGCGCGCAGTGCGGGATGTGCAAGGCGGAACTGGAGAGGAAAGGGAAGAACCTGTACTGCCCCAAATGCAGGCGTTCGCAGCCCAGGAAACTTGCGGACGACTACGGGGATGTAAAGATATGACGGAACCTGAGACAAGGGAAATCAAAGACCTCCGTGCGGAGGTCAAGAACCTCAAGAGCGAGGTGAGGGAACTCCGCGAGTTCGTGAAGGCTCTCTACGCCATGCTCAACGAGGACGAGGAGTACCAGTCGTCGGACGACTTCCTCGGCGGAGCGGATTACGGAAGGCTCAACACATGAAGGTCGTGTGCCTCATATCCGGGGGAATAGACTCCCCCGTCGCAGCGTATGTCATGTCCAGGGTGGGGGCGGAGATCGTGCTCCTGCACATGGACAACCGCCCCTATGCGGACGACCGTCCCCTCGAGCACGCGAAGATGCTGGCCGAGCGCATCAGGGAGGAGAGCGGACAGGAGGTGCCCCTTTACGTCGCCCCGCACGGCGCCTCCCAGAAGGCCATATCGGAGCATGCGGACAGTCTCTACCAGTGCGTCCTGTGCAAACACGCCATGCAGCTCACGGCCAAAGGACTGTGCCAGAGGCTCGGAGCCGATGCGATAGTCATGGGGGACTCCCTGGGACAGGTGGCTTCCCAGACCCTGCTCAACATCCGCTCGGAGATCAAAGGCGTCGATTTCACCATCCTGAGGCCCCTCATCGGATACGACAAGCAGGAGATAATAGAGATCGCCCAGAGGATCGGCACCTTCGACATATCCAACCTGCCGGCGGTCGGATGCACCGCCCTTCCCAAAAAGGTCGTTACCGAGGCCGACATCGAGAAGACCCAGAGGTTCTACGACGCCTGCGACATCGAGAAGCTGGCCGAGACCTGCGCCGAGAACGCGGTAAGGATATCCTGAGGATTCAGAAACTCTTCGACCGCTTGCTGTCGGTGTACCTGTAGAAGGCGGGACAGGAGTCTATCTCGTCCTCGTCGTACAGCATATCCATGCTGACCCTGTCTATGTACGGAGCCTGCGTGCGGGATATGTATAGGAAGTTGTCGCCTATCTGTATCTTCAAATCGCTGGGCTTGGGGGGCTTGACCAGGGTGCTGACTAACGCTGGACCCATGCATGCGGTACAGATGCGGTAATCCTGCTTCTCGCGCATGATCATCTGCTTGACATCCTCGTCCACGGCCGGCGTCATACTCCGCCTTATCGGGCAGTTTATATTTAATGGGATTGGAAGAATCTGCGTATGTCGGCGACTGGGTCCTTCGTCAGAGTCGCATCCAGACCCTCCATCGAGGCGATCCTGCGGTCCAGGATCACCGCCACCCCGCGGTCGTTCTCCGACCTTATGAGCCTGCCGACCGCCTGCCTCATCTTCCTGACGGCCGGTACGCGGACGGCCGTGTCCCAGCCGTCCCCGAAGCGGTTCTGGTAGTACCTCATCAGCGCATCCTGCTTGGCCGAGGGGCGGGCGAACGGGATGCCGACGATGACGGCCAGCTCCAGCTGTTTCCCGGGGAAGTCCAGTCCCTCGCTGACCCTGCCCCCGGTCACCGCGAAGAGGACCGAACCCTCATGGCCGCGGAAATCGGATATCTGCTCCATGAGCTCCGACTGGAGCATGCCCCTCCTCTCGAAGTAGACCTCTCTTTTCAGATCTGCTGGCACATTGTCGTTCACGAACCTGTCCATGACCCCGTAGGACGGGAAGAAGACGGCCGTGCTGCGGTCGGACGCCCCCACGATGTCCACTATGTACTTCCTGATCCTCTCGTAGGTCCCGTCGTTGCCGTTCAGCTCCGAGTACTTCGTCGACACGTCGTTGACGTAGAGCACCTCGAGGTTCTCCTTCGGGAACGGGGAGGGGAACACGCCGCTCGCCGCATCCCCCAGGTCCAGTTCGCGGATGTAGTTGTCGAGCGGGGACAATGTGCCAGACATGCTCACCGACGAGAGGCAGGTCCTGAGCGGGGCGGCCGCCTCGGCGGGATCCAGGCAGTAAGCCTCCAGATAGGGGTTGTCCCCGCCGCAGATGAGGAACACGTGCGAATACCCGTCGTAAGACATCCATTCCGAGATGAACCCCGCCAGAGAAGAGAGGTGGGAACGCGGGAGCTTGCGTCTGGCCTTCTTCTCCTCCTCGATCCTGACGCCGACCTCGGCCAGCCTCATCACGATGTCGCGTATCCCGAGCGACGTCATACCCAGACTCTGCATCATCTCGTCCTTCAGGAACTCGGGCGGGATCATGTCGTTCTCGCGCCTGAGGTACTCCTCCTGCGCGCGGTCTATTATGTCCCTCATCAGCTGTACCAGATCCCTGCAAGATATGTCCTGCACCAGAACCGGGTTGCCGTACCTGTCCGCCTCCGCATCGGCCAGATCGAGGGCGCGGTAGGAAAGGCGGCAGGTCATGATGTCGCGCAGATAGGACGGCAGGTTATGGGCCTCGTCGACTATCGCCACGACCTCGCGGTCCGAGATACCCATCCACTGCAGGAAATGGTGTTTTATGGCGGGGATGAAGAAGAACGCATACGGTGCGCTCACGACGTTCGCATACGGGAGCATCTTCTTCGCCGTCTCGTAGGGACATATCTCCCTGGCTATGCAGAAGTCCCTGAACCCGTCCGGGTCGGAATGCTCCGAACGGAGGAATTCCATGCTGGCCTCCACATCGGCACTGCCTATGTTCTCGAAATAGGGGCATTTCCCGGCGGGACCGGTACCCTTCTTGAGCTCCGCACAGAGCTTGGACATCTCCTCGGCGGTCCCGTCCTCGAGGTCGCGGTCCGTCATCATGATCGGACACGTCGCCGGTCCGCGCCCCTGCACGGAGACGCACAGCACGTCCGTGAGGGCCCCTATGGCCCCGGCCTCGACGGCCACCTGCCTCTGCTGGGACTTGGTGCGCGTAAGGAAAACGACCTTACGCGCGGTCCCCGCGATGCCTTCCAGGGCCCCGGCCAGGGAGACCGAGGTCTTCCCCGTACCGGTACCCGATTCTATGACGGCGCACTTCCCTCCCCTGACCGAGTCCCGGATGAGACTCACCATCTCGCCCTGACCGGGTCTCTTGGGATAAGGGAAGAGGTCAGTCATCTGATTTTTTCCTGCTTGCCCACATGTCGTCGGTGACCTCGGTCTTGTAGACCGATTCCGACTCGTCGACCTTCCTGGAGGCCTTCGGTCTCTTCTCCATGAGGTAGTTTATCCTCCCCCTGTTGAAGAGCCAGTAGTGTATCCTCCACTCGCGGCCGTCGTAGAGGGTTATCTCCTCCCTCTCGGTGAACAGGATGCCCACGTCCTCCATCATGTAGAACGCGTCGCGGTCCTCGGGCTCCAGGACGTTGTCTATGATCCTCTCGGAGTACCCGAAGAAGTTCAGGACGTGCTGCGCGAGGTCGTAGGCCTCCTCCCTGGACAGTCCGCTGCCGTCGTCGATGCTGTTCTCTATGGCCTGCGTCAGGTTGTCTACCGTGATCACGTTCGCACCGCCGTCAGTTGTCGGCCAGGTCCACGAACCTGACCTCTCCGCCGACGGCCTTGGCGATCTCGCCCATGATGGCCGCGTCCACGGTCTTGTCGACGATGAGGACCATCATGGCCCTGTCGGAGTCGGCCTTGGCGGAGACGGCCATCTGCTGGATGTCCACGCCTGCGGCGCCCAGGACGCTCCCCACCTTCCCGACGATGCCGGTCGTGTCCTTGTAGGTGATGAAGAGCATCTTCCCGGCCAGGGGGACGTTGAACGCGTAGCCGTCGTAGTTGACGAGCCTGGGCTCCTCGCCGAACACGGTCCCGCGTATGTACGAGCACTTGTCGGCGGCCTTGAACTTGACCTCGATCATGTTGGAGTAGCTGTCGGCCTTCTCGGTCTTGGATTCCTTGACCTCGATCCCCTTGGACTTGGCCACCGGGAGGGCGTTGATTATGTTGGCCTGCTCGACGCCGACGATGCCCTTGATGAGGCCCTTCACCGCGGAGACGGTAAGGATCTTGCTGTCCATGGCGGCGAGACCGCCGTAGAAGACGACCTCCATCTCGGAGAGGGGCTGGCGGCCGTTGATCTGGTGGACGAACGTGCCCATGCCCTCGGCGAGGGGCACGAAGGGCGCCGTCTCGGAGGTGAGCTTGCCGCGGGGGGCGTTGATGGCGTTGGTGATGATGCCGTCCGTGAGGTACTTGACGGCGGAATGGGCGATGTCGACGGCGACCCTCTCCTGGGCCTCCACGGTGCTCGCGCCGAGGTGCGGGGTGGTGACCAGGTTGTCCAGGTCGAGGAGCTTCTTCTCGGAGTCGTCCAGGGGCTCGTTGCACCATACGTCGNNCTCGTTGACGATGCCTCCGCGGGCCACGTTGGCGATCCTCGCGTTGGGCTTCATCATCTTGAACTGCTCGAGGGAGATCATATTGCGGGTGGACGGCAGGAGGGGCGTGTGGATGGTCATGAAGTCCGCGGTGGTGATGACCTCCTCGAAGGTCGTCAGCCTCACGCCGATCTCGTCGGCGACCTCCTTGGGGAGGAAGGGGTCGTATCCGATCATGGTCATGTTGAAGGGCTTGAGCCTCTTGGCCACCTCGCCTCCCACACGGCCGACGCCGATGATGCCGAGCACCTTGCCGTTGAGCTCGACCCCGGTGAACTTGGACCTGTCCCACTTGCCCTCGTGCATGGAGGAGTGGGCGAAGGGGATGTTGCGGGCCATGGAGAGGACCATGGCGCAGGTGTGCTCCGCCGCGGAGAGGATGTTCGCGGTCGGGGTGTTCATGATGAGGATGCCCTTCTCGGTGGCGTACGGGATGTCGACGTTGTCGACGCCCACGCCCGCGCGGCCGATGACGCGGAGCTTCTTGGCCGCGTCGATGACCTTCCTGGTCACCTTGGTGCCGGACCTGATGATGAGCGCGTCGTAATCGGCGATCTCCTTGCAGAGCTCGTCCTCGGTCATGTCGGTCTTCATGACCACGGGTATCCCGGAGGACTCCAGGATGTCGAGGCCGTCTTTGCTGAGTTTGTCGGAAACAAGAATCTTTACCATTTACTGCTTCATCTCCTCGAGGGCTTCGTCCATGACGGACAGGAGCTGTTTTATGTCGTCCTTCGTGAGGTCGCCCATGTGGCCGATCCTGAAGGTGCTGTTCTTGGCGTCACCGTATCCTCCGGATATCTCCATACCCTTGGATTTGATGAACGAGTGGAACTTGTCGAAGTCGAGGTCCCCCCTGTTTATGACCCCGATGGTGTTGGAGCGGTATCCCTCCTCGGGGAACATCCCGTGGAGCTTCTCGTCGGCCCACCTGCGGACCATGTCCGCCATCTCCTGGTGGTGTCTGTAGCGGGCGGGCATGCCCTCCCTGAGCATCTTGTCGAGCTGGTAGTCGAGACCGTACATGAGGGATACGGGCGGGGTGGTGAGGGCGTAGTTCTCGTCGTTCTTCTCCTTGAGCTTGACGTAGTCGGTGTAGAAACCCTTGTTCTCCATCTTCTCGGACTTCTTCATGAGCTCGGGGGACACGACGACGAACGCGAGTCCGGGGGGAAGGGCGAGGTCCTTCTGGGTGCCGAACACGACGGAGTCGGGTTCGACATCCTTGAAACCGAGGTCCACGGCGAACATGGAGGTGACCGCGTCGATCATGACGAGGGCGTCGGGGTTCTGCTCCCTGACCTCCCTGGCGAGGGCGGCCGAGTCGCAGTACACTCCGGAGGAGGACTCGTTGCTGACCCAGTGGACGGCCTCGATGTCGGCGGTGACCTTCCCGGCGATGTCGGCCGGTTTCACCGCCTTGCCCATGGGCACCTTCACGACGTCGACCTGCTTGCCGTTGGAGGTGGCGACCTCGATGGACCTCTCGCCGAAGGAACCGGAGGTCAGACCCAGGGAGCGCCTGGCGATGGCGTTCCTGGCCGAACCCTCCAGGAGGACGGTGGCGGAACCGGCGACCATGAGGATGTCGTTGTCCGTCCCCAGTGCCTTGTGCAGCTTCTCCTGGACGTCCGCGTGGAGCTGCTTGTATTCCTTCGATCTGTGCGTAATCATCGGCCTGTCCATGGCCTTAAGCGTGTCGTCGGAGACGTTTACGGGGCCGACGGTGAATAATTTCCTGCTCATTTGGATCCCTGAGTGTCCTGGGTTGGACGTAACGCACGACTATCGCCCATCCTTTATTTTTATCTTTGCGACTAGGAGCGCGTGCGCGTATTCTATAAATTAACGGAAAAGGGGGAAAGTAAACGGTTTGGGCGGCCGGCCCCCTCAGAGGTCGGCGAAGAACTTCTTGATCCTGCTGAATCCCTCGTGGATCTGCTCCTCGCTCGTGGCGTAGGAGATCCTGAAGAAACCCTCCCCGTGGGGTCCGAAGGCGGCGCCGGGAGTGATGGCGACGTGGGCGTCGGTGAGCATCTTCTTGGCGAGGTCGACCGAGTGGATGTCGGCATCGTACTTGGGGAACAGGTAGAACGCCCCCTCCGGCTTCTGGCACTCTATGCCCTTGATCTCCGTCAGGAGGTCGTAGGCGAGGTCGCGCCTCTTCTTGAACTGGGCCACCATGTCGTACATGGGCTCCTGCGTGCCCTTGAGGGCCTCGACCGCCCCTTCCTGGGCGAAGGAGACGCAGCAGGAGATGGAGTGGCTCTGCAGCTTGTTGATATTATTGATGTTGTTCACCGAGCTGATGGCCCATCCTATCCTCCAGCCGGTCATCGCATAGGTCTTCGAGAGTCCGGAGACCGTTATGGTGCGCTCGATCATGCCGGGGATGGAGGCGATGGAGAAGTGCTTGCCGGAGTAGATCACGTGCTCGTAGATCTCGTCGGCCAGCACGAGGAGGTCGTGCTTGACGGCTATCTCCGCTATCGCCTTGATCGTGTCCTCGGGGAGGACGCATCCGGTGGGGTTGGCGGGCGTGTTGAGGATGATCATCCTGGTCTTGGGGGTGATGGCCGCCTCGACCTTGTCCGGGCACAGGATGAAACCGTCGTCGTAGGAAAGGGGCACGTATACGGGCTTCGCTCCGCACAGCTTGATGACGGCCTCGTAGGTGACCCATCCGGGGTCGGGCAGGATGACCTCGTCCCCGGGATCGAGATATGCCAGGGCGGTCATGAAGATCGCCTGCTTGCAGGGGGTCACGAGCACGTTCATGGACGAGATGTTGATCCCGTTGTCCCTCCTCACGGTGTTGGCTATGGCCTCCCTGAGCTCGGGGATGCCGGTGCTGGGGGTGTAGTGGGTGAAACCGTTGTCGAGAGAATCCTTGGCCGCGGCTATGATGTTGGACGGGGTGACGAAATCCGGTTCTCCCATGGAGAACGATATTATGTCCACTCCCTGCGCCTGCAGATCGCTAACAAGATTGGAGATGGCGATGGTCCCGGACGCCGGGATCTCCTGAACTCTCTTCGAAACATGTACCATGATGGCCCCTCGCCCACTGGGATTAAACAGGGTCGTTATATATGTTACGAAAAGGTAAGAGCGGACATGGATACGGGGCCCGCGGAGGGTGCCGTACGCCGTGCGCCGCGGTCAGGAGATCAGCGTCTTCAGCTTGCCGTCGCGGTTGGCGTCGCGGATCTCCATGGCCATCCTCGCGCCGGTGCTCATGCCCGGGTATATCATCTCGGCGTAGGGGGAGCCGTTGATGAACGGGTTGGTCCCGGCCACTATCCTGGTGGATATCTCGAATATCCTGAACTCCAGCTTGTCGTTGACGACCGTCTCCAGGCAGAACGGGCCCCACATGCCGCCGAACAGCTCGTAGGAGCGGTTGACGATGTTCTCCGCCATCTCGAAGGCCTTGGGCAGGAGGGACTCCCTTATGACGACGGGGGTGTTCCCGGTGACCACGAAGGAGGGGTAAAGGCCGTGCCTCTTGGCATCCTCGATGCTGCCGAGCTTGTACATCTCGTCGATGTTGGACTCGTCGCGCCTGTCGATGGACAGCAGTTCCAGGGAGCCGCCCTGCTTTATCCTGTACCCGTCGGTCTTCAGCGGGTCGTAGAAGAAGTGGAGGTAGTACCTGGTTCCGAGGCAGTACTCCTGCACGGTGTAGGGCTGGCTGCTGTCGATGCCCAGCTTGAAGTCCGGGTAGTCCTTGGCGATGAAGAAACCGCGTCCCCCCTTCGCCCCGTGGTACTTCACCATGACCGGTTCCTTGATCTCGCGGGCGTCGGTGATGAGGCGCGGCATGGGCGCCCCGGCGGAGGTGATCCAAGACCTCTGCTTGTCCCTGTCCGACTCCCAGCTGAGGACGGCGCGGTTGCCGTACGAGGGGACGGAGAAGTCCTCGAATTTCTTGGCCCCCATGTACTCCACGAAGGAACCGTGGGGGATCAGTATGACGTTCTCGTCCAGCAGCTCGCCGCTGCGCTCCTCCATGTCGTCGTAATCGGAGTAGCTGATGAACTTGTCCGGCTTGGCGAGCGGGAAGGCGTCGTAGACCTTCTGGTTGTTCTTGGTGACGAGACCGATGGTCCTAAAACCCATCTTGCGGGCACCGTGGAAGATCTGCAGGGACGAATGCGAGCAGAGGGTTGCTATCGTGAGCTTGCTCGTATCATAGGCGTCCAGAATATCGTAGATCTTATCCTTTGGAACCATATTCGCTTATTGGTTTCCCATTTTTAAATGTAGTGGTCCCACCCGACATCGGCATCCCGCGGCGTCGGGGCGAATATATAGGTAACGGAACCCATACGGCATGCGTGCTGGAATGCTATTTCCTGGACATATCGCCGCTGCTGAACGGCGGTATCCTGATCAACTCGCTGACGGTGCTGCCCGAGGACAGGGCCATCGGGGTCCTTTCCTGCGGCGGCCCGGAGGACCGCGCCCGCTCGGCCGGGACGGGCATGCTGATAGAGTACGTGCGCGAGACCTACGACGTCCGGGGGAAGCTGAAGAGGGACCGCTTCGGGAAACCGTACTTCGTCGGGGGACCCCATTTCAGCGCCGCCCGCTCGGGTGCGTACACGCTCATCGCCGTCTCCGACGAACCGGTAGGGGCGGACACGGAGAAGGTGTCCTTCCTCGACCCCGGGACCTTCCCCTTCGTCTTCACGGGGGAGGAGCTCGCCCTCATCGGCGAGGGCGGCCGGTGGAGCAGGACCGCGGCCTGCCGCATATGGACCGGCAAGGAGAGCTACCTCAAGGCCCTCGGCAGGAGCCTGTCCCTGGACCTCGGCTCCTTCGGGGTGGCCGTCCCCGGGCAGGAGGGCTTCCGTCTGGAGAGGCCGGGATGGACCCTGCATGAGCTGAAATCCCCGAAGGGCTACTGTGCCAGCGTGTGCGCTTCGCCCACTGCCGGGACGCCGTCGGTCAGGAACCTGTTCCTCTCCGACGACGGCATGTCCCTGTTCTGAGATACCGTTTTTCTTACAGTCCGACGCGTTCGGATGCATGCAGTGCATAAGTTAATAACAGCAAAAAGTATGGAGATTTCCAATCGCGGAAGTCCTCCGGACGGATGCGGTAAGGCAGCAAACCGCCTCAGCATAAACTGGAAGAAGAGGCCTGAGAACATGGATGATTTTGAGAAAACAGACATCGAACCGATCGTAAGGGATCTGTACGACGCATTGGACGGGAAGGTTGACGAGGAGACCATACGCAAGGAGGTCGACAGCTACATCAACGTCTTCCATATCCCGGAAGAATTCGCGAGAAGCGGAATTCTGAAGAAACTGGGGAACACGCGCCCCGCCGTCGGAGGGCAGAGCGTGACCAAGAAGATCGCCGAACTCGAAGGCACCGAGATGAACGTGACCATCGTGGCGAAGATGGTGTTCGTCGAGAAGAAGAAGATCAACGCAAAGGGCGTGGAGAAGACCATCATCTCCGGCATAGCCGGCGACGACACGGGGACCACGCCGTTCACCATATGGAGCGACACGGGGGACTACGAGAAGGGCTCCGTGTACACGTTCCGCAACGCATACACCAAGAAATGGCGCGACCAGGTCCAGATAAACATCGGGAACCGCGGCAAGGTGGAACCCAACACCGAGGTCTCCTTCAACAACGTATCGCGCGCCGCCGGAACCGGTGCGCAGGAGATGGACATCGGCAGCATAACCGACCAGACAAAGAACTGCACCGTCACGGGGAAGGTCTCCGACCTGTCCTCCCGCACCATAAACGTCAAGGGGGAGGAGAAGACGGTCTGGGGAGGCATGATGGCCGACCGGACCGGGAGGATCCAGTTCACGGCATGGAAGGACTTCGGCCTGAAGGAGGGCGACGTCGTCCGCGCCAAGAACGCCTACATACGCGCCTGGAAGGGCATACCCCAACTGAACCTCGGCGACAACACCGAGGTGGAGCGCTCGGACAAGGACATCGGCACCGTGGCGGACGGGGTGTCCGCCAAGACCGTCGAGGAGGTCGTCAGGATCGGGGGCGGACTCGACATATCGATCACCGGGACCCTGGTGGACCTCAGGGCGGGCAGCGGCCTCATAAAGAGATGCCCGCAGTGCAACCGCTCGGTCCTGTCGGACGAATGCACCGTCCACGGCCGCATAGAACCGGTCATGGACCTAAGGCTGAAGGCGACCGTCGACGACGGCACCGGAGCCATCAGCGCCGTCATCGGCAGGGCCGAGACGGAGAAGATCACCGGCATCACCCTGGGCAGGGCGGAGGAGATAGCAAAGAAGAAAGGAGACATGGGTGCGGTGGCCGACATGATGGCCGGCGCCCTCATACTCAAGAAAGTCACCGTGAAGGGGAACATCATGACCGACGATTTCGGACCGCAGATGATAGTCCATTCCGCCGACATATCCAAAGTGGACGTGCAGGCCGAGGCTGAGAAGCTCTACGACGAAGTGGAGGGATCGATGTGAGCGCCGGGAACAGGGAGACCGCCTGGAGGGTGTTCTCGTCCGAACTGAACACGGCCTCCTTCGAGATCAAGGCCGAGGCGGAGAAGATGCCCTCCTATCAGCTCAGCAGGCTGGGGGCCGTGATCAACAGGGTCCTCATCGCAGGCGTACTCACGGAGAAGGAGAACGTCGGCACTCCCGACGAGCCCATGTGGAGGGGCAGGATACAGGACGTCGCCAGCGGCACCGTCTACATCAACATCGGGAGGTACCAGCCCGAGGCCGCCGCCGCCATGGTGGACTTAGAGCCCCCGTGCCTCGTCGCGGTGGTCGGGAAGGTCAAATCGTACACCACCGAGGACCAGAGGACGTACGTCTCCGTGCGTCCCGAGAGGATCATACCCATAAACGCGGACACCCAGAAGGAATGGCTGCTCGACACGGCCAAGTCCACCTGGAAGAGGCTCGTGGACATGAAGAAGGCCATGGGTGCCGCGGACAGGACCGAGAAGGGCCTGGAGAAGGAGGGCTTCCCGGAACTCTCCGCCAAAGGCATCGCCCTGGCGCTCGAGAAGTACGGCACCCCGGACTCCGCCATGTTCCTGAAGTCCATACAGGCGGCCCTCAGGACGCTGCTCCCGGACAAGAACATCGACCTGGGACTCCAGGAGGACCTCTCGGAGAACCCGGAGGAGATCGACCTCGAGTCCCCGTCCGCGGACGATGATTCCGAGGACAAGGAGGACATCGTGCTCGAGCTCCTGACGGAACTCGACACCGAGGGCAAGGGCGCCCCGCGCGACGAACTCGAGAGGAGGGCGGAGCAGGAGGGCATCTCCAGCATGGAGCTCGAGGAGATCACCAACAACCTGATGGATAAAGGAGTGATCTACGAGCCCAACCTCAGGTACCTGAAGCGCATCTGAGGGAACTTTTAAACCGGCCGTCCGTCCGCGGACGGCCGGAAAACCATCATCTGGCACATTTCAGGATTTGTACATGACGGCGGATCCGTACCCCACGACCGGGGTGCCGCCGGAACCGTTCGGTTCCGAGGAATCGGTGATGTTGAGGACCTCCTTCCTGCCGCCGGAGAGCATCATCGCCACGGCCACCGGACCGTACCCGCAGACCGACAGGTTCTCCCTCTCGACCAACTCGTACACCGCCGATACGTCGCCGGATGCCACGGCCTCCATGAACAGGGAGTCCATCGCGTCGGCGTACGGCTTGGGGACGTAATGTACCAGATCGCTGGAGGCGACTATCGCGACGTCGTGTCCGGCGCAGGCCGTCCTCACGGCCTCGGCGAGACGCTCCGCGGACTGCCTGTTCTGCCTCCCCATTATCACCGGGATCACCTTGGCGTCCGGGTCTATGTACTGTATGAACGGGATCTCGACCTCGACCGAATGCTCCCTGAGATGCGCACGGCAATCGTCCGGGATCAGCTCCCTGAGCCTTCTGGCTATGTCCTGGTGGACGTCGCAGCGGCCCAGGGGGGTCGCGTATCCGTCGCTGCACATGACGCTCTCGTAGGGTACCCCGTAGTGGTCGGGACCGATAACCACGTACGCCTCGGGACGGCCGTCCTCCGCCAGCGCCTTGAAGGAATGGGCGGCGCATCTACCCGAGAAACGGTATCCGGCGTGGGGGGAGACGACGGCCGCTATCCTCCTCCCTCCGGCGGCCGCGGCCGGTTCGCCGGGGCCCTCTCTGAAACACTGGGATATCTGGGACCTGAGGGATACGGGGTCCGACGGGTAGAACGTACCCGCAACGGCTGGAACGCGCATGGAAAAGTAATGGATTTGGTCCGTAATAGGTTTTGCCGATGTACCGGGGGTGCCCCCGCAAGGGGGCTTTGCCCTCAGTACTTGGCCTCGAAGTCCTCGATCTCCATCTTGAAGTCTGCGGGGTCCTTTATGTCTCCGCGGGCGACGAGCACCTCGCGGGTAAGGAGCCAGTAGATGCAGGCCAGGGAGCGCCTTCCCTTGTTGTTGGTGGGGATGACGAGGTCCACGTTGCGGGTCTCGTTGTTGGCGTCGCACATGGCGATGATGGGTATACCGAGGTTCATGGCCTCGGCGAGGGCCTGCTTGTCGGCGGCGGGGTCGGTGACGACGAGCACGTCGGGCTCCATGAAGCTGGGGTTGATGGGGTTGGTGAGGGTTCCGGGGACGAAACGTCCTGCGAAGGCGGGGGCCCCGATGGCCTTGGAGAACTCCCTGGCGGGGCGCTGTCCGTACTGCCTGGCGGATGCCACGAGGATCCTCTTGGGGTCGAATCCGGCGAGGAAGTGGGCGGCGGCCCTGATCCTCTCGTCGGTCTTCTTGACATTCAGGACATAGAGTCCGTCCTGCCTGACCTTGTAGATGAAGTCCTTCATGTCTGCGCTCTTGTACTGGGTTCCGATGTGAACACCGGATGTGAGATAAACATCCTCGGGGACGAGGAGTTCGCCGTCGATGACCTGAACGTCGTCGTTGTCGCTCATTTGGATTCCTCTTTAGTTCTTGACAACCGTGATGGGGACCACGTCTTTGTCGAATTCCAGCATGGCGATGTCAATGGGGTCGAGCATGTCCTTAGGATAGTCGACCAGGACAGGTGCGCCATAGGAGATCTGCAACGCGCGGGAGCCGATGATCCTAGCCTTTTCAAACCTAGTGTATTTCATAAGGTCACCATACTGAATGGAGACGACGTACACGGATGTCGGCTATAAAGCTTTGCTTTTAGTGTTAGTTAAAACTACTAATAACGCGCGCATGCGAGAGAGGGGTAAGTAAAAATAAGAGCGGCCTGATTTGGAGGCGAAATGTCGGACGAGCTCAACGTATGCGCGGCCGCGTTCTTCCGCAGCATAGGGAAGGACGTGGTGACCCCCAAGGAATTCACCATGTACGTCACCCTCGACGTGAAGTGGATGTCCTCCAAGGAGGCGTCGGCGCTTATGCAGGTCCTCGTCGAGAGCGGGGCCGTGTCCTCTTCCGGGGGATACCTCAGGCCGGGGACGGACTTCTCCTCCCTGCAGGTCCCGGTCGCCTACCGTCCCACCGATGCCGTGAGGGAGGCGGTGGCCGCCAGGATGAAGAAACCGAAAGCGCCCGCGAAGGCCGCCGCGGACATCTTCCCGGAGATGGTGGATCTTTCCGGGAAATACGGCTGGGACAACAAGGGTAAGTTCATAGCCGAATGCAATGCGGTCCGCAAGAAGCTCGGTGTGGACACCGCCGTCGCCGCCCTCCTCGTGCTGAGGGACTCGGGGGCGGAGATCGGGGACCTGGCGGAAAAGGTCTACGCCAATTCCGTCAGGAAGGAATGAAAGGGTTTCCCTGTTTTACTCTTTCTCGACCTTGATGAAGTTCCCGAGGGTCATCGTCTGGGACTTCGCCCCGCCGCTGACCTGCCCGCCGGACTGGACCGTCTCCTTCAGCTTTATGTTGAGGGCCTTCTCGAGCTTGGCGACGAGCTTGTCGTCGGGGATCAGGTTCTGGGACTCGATCTTGACGAGGGTACCCTTCTTCTCGCTGATGGACTTGGCGAACTCGTCCATGTCCATGCCCTTCTTCATGCGGGCCTTGCGGATTATCTCGCCGTAGTTGTCGACGATCTCGACGGAGGCCGTCCCGGCGTAGATGTCCTTGGTCTGCATGCGCCTCTCGCGCCTCTCCAGCCTCTGCTGGATGACGGCGTTGCTGGTGGGGGCCCCGGTGTCGTCCCTGGGGGCCTTGTATTCGTCCCCGAACTTCATACAGCTGGGACAGAGATTGAGCTTCGTCCCCTCGACCATCATGGCGCGGGTCGACGGGACATCTTTGCCGCACATCTCACAAATCATGCTTTTCCCATAGTACAGGCAATTCTTAAAACTAACTGAAATACACGGGTCCGACAGTTTAACCCCGTTTAAACGGAATGCAATGACCCAGACTTACATTTCCGTACGGTGTGCGGCTAATGTAACCGTCCCTTACTATCTAAAATGTTAGAATAAGATATTTTTAAATGGAAGCGATAGAGGTGATGTTAAACATGCCCGAGAACTCCGAGATAGAGGAACTGAAGGCTAAGATCGTCACCCTGGAAGACAGGAATGTCCATCTGATGCAGGACCTTCAGAATGCCGAGAACGAGAAGCGTTACTCGGAGAGCGAACTTTTCAGACTCCAGAAGGACATCTCCCGCATAAGGAGCGAGCTGGAGAGGCTGAAGAGTCCGCCTCTGGTTGTAGGATCCCTGAGGGATGTCCTCCCGGACCACAGGGTCGTGGTGAAGAGCTCCGCCGGGCCGGACTTCCTCGTCTCCATCTCCCAGTACATCGACGAGAAGGACCTCATCCCCGGATCAAGGGTCACCCTCAACAAGCAGTCCCTGGCCGTAATGGAGGTGCTCCCCGCACCGCTGGACCCCGTGGTCACCGGTGCGGAGATCATCGAGAAGCCCAACATCACCTACGACGACATAGGGGGCCTCTCCAAGCAGATGCTGGAACTCCGCGAGGCCGTGGAGGACCCGCTCAACAGGCCGGAGCTCTACAAGAAGGTCGGAATCGAGCCCCCGAAGGGCGTCCTGCTCGTCGGTCCCCCCGGAACCGGGAAGACCCTCATGGCCAAGGCCGTGGCCAACGCGACCAAGGCCACTTTCATCAGGCTCGTGGGCTCCGAACTCGTGCAGAAGTACATCGGAGAAGGTGCCAGACTGGTCCGCGAACTGTTCGAGCTCGCGAAGGAGAAGGCCCCCAGCATAGTCTTCATAGACGAGCTCGACTCCGTCGGAGCCAAGAGGGCCGACGTGGCCACCTCCGGCGACAGGGAGGTCCAGAGGACCCTCATGCAGCTCCTGGCCGAGCTGGACGGTTTCACCCCCACCGGGGACGTGAAGATCATCGGAGCCACCAACAGGCCCGACATCCTCGACGATGCGCTGCTCAGGCCCGGGAGGTTCGACAGGATCATCGAGGTGGGTCTGCCCGACGCGGAGGGCAGGCGCCAGATCTTCAAGATCCATCTGGCACATATGAACGTCTCCAAGAAGGTCGACCCCAAGAAGCTGGCCGATTCCACCGAAGGGGTCTCCGGGGCGGAGATCAAGAGCATATGCACGGAAGCCGGTATGCTCGCCATCAGGGCAAACCGCGACACCGTGCTCCCCGAGGACTTCGAAGCGGCCCGCGAGAAAGTCCTCGACACCGAGAGGAACAAGATCAAGGCCCCGCCCTCCTACCTCTACGGCTGAAACCCCCGGGAGGGGGTCTCCCCCTCCCTCATCGCGACCGAACGTCACGGTTATACGTCGGTTCGTATTCCTCCGGGCCATGTCAATCGACAGCAGAGCGGCCGATATGCTCTCGAAGGGATTCTACAAGGAGCGCCTCGAACCCGGCGAGTGCGAGTACCTGCTGACGTTCGGGGACAGGTCGCCGGTGGCCAATCTGGCGGTCTCCCTGGCCGACAGACTGACCCGCGCCGAGTGCAGCAACACCGGTCAGATCTATGCGGAGATCGAGGTCTCGGGCGGACCGTGTCCGCTCAACTGCAGATTCTGCGACTGCGCCGAATCCACCACCTCCGCCCGGTTCTTCGAGATAGAGGACCAGGTCCTGGAGAGGTACGTGCAGGAGCTGGGCGCGTTCTCCGACGTCAGGAAGATCGGTCTCATGACCACCGGGGAAGGCGACGTCGATGAGCTGGCGAGGAGGGTCGGGATCGTCCGGGACACCGCTAAACGCGGGACCCAGATCTACGTGAACACCCGCGACCTCGAACCCGACGAGTGCCGCATGCTGAAGAAGGCCGGCGCCTACGGGGCCTACCACTCCTGCAGGATCGGAGAAGGGACCGACACGGGGATCGCGAAGGAGAAACGCCTGGAGACGATAGACGGCCTCGTATCGGCGGGACTGTCGGTCACAACCGGCACGGGGCCCGTGGGGCCGGAGCATACGCCGAAGGAGATCGTGGACTCCTTCTTCGAGACGGCGGGCAGGAGATGCTGCGCGGCGGACATCTACGCCCGCGAGCCGGTGGCCGGGACGAAGTTCGGCTCCATCGGGAAGGTCAAGCCGGCACGCATGTCCCAGATCAGGGCCGTCTTCACGCTGGCGACCTCCCGTTACGACTTCCCGGTCAACGAACCGTTCCGCGGGACCTTCGTCCAGGGACTCAACATATCATATGCCAGATACGGCCAGGCCGACGGGAAGGAGCAGCTCTACGCCGCCAGGCGCAGACTGTTCAACAACGGGTACCAGCGCGTCCTGAGGGCCGACGGGGGCACCAACGAACTGACGCTGGCATATCTGAAGCAGACCGGCTCGGTCTGATCAGTTCTCCCTGTCCGCGTCCTCTCCGCCGTGGAACTGCAGCTGCACCGCGGCGTAGATCTCCTCCAGACCGATCTCCTTCGATGCGGATACGGCGCGCATCTCGCCGAAGACGCCGGTGTCCTCCAGTGCCCTGAACAGCTCCATCCCGATCACCGATTCGGGGTTGCTGTCCTCGTCCAGGAGGTCGCCGTAGAGGGTGTCGGGGTTGTTGTACCAGTCGATTATCCTGTCGATCTCGCTCTCCTTGAGGACGTCGGATTTCGACAGGAGGTTGATGATGGGCATGTTGAGCCTGAACTGTACCAGCGATGCGAGGGTCATCGCGGAGACGAACCCGTTGGCGCTCTTGTAGAGGGTCGGGTCGGAGAGGTACGCTATGATGGACCTCTGCTTGCCGAGGGCGTCGATGACGACGTTGGACGACTCCCTGAACGCGAAAAGCTCCAGCTGCCCGGGGGTGTCGATGAGGACGTAGTCGGTATCGATTGTGTCCAGGATGTTGGTCACCTTCTTGATGTTGACCGCCATGAGGTCGGCCGCGACGATCTGGGCCCCGTTGGGTCCGAGACCGTACTGGGACATCACCTCGTCCAGGTTTATCCACTCCCTGATATCGATATCTGGCACATACGGAAGTTTCTCCGCTCCGGGGTCGAGGTTGACGACGATGGAATCGATCTCGTTGTCCTCCAGCCACCTTTTGAAGGCTCCGACCATTGTGCTCTTACCGCTTCCGGCGGTACCAACGAAGTAGAGGTTGTTCATGTTCCGTCCCTTGGAGCACCTGTTTGATGCGATATATCGTTTTGCTTCCAGCGGCCACGTCTGGCTTTCCCTTCTAAGAAACATTATTAAAAGGGTACGGATTTACGCCTCAGTATGAATGCGGATGCAAAGAAGCACCCCGCCGCTTTCGGATGGTTCGGAGTATTGGCCGTGGCAGTATTCTCCATAGTCTGGCTCGCCTGTTACTCCGCCGACGCCTCCTGGGTATGGGGTGAGAACTCCATCTCGGACTTCGGTATCTCCGACACCGACGCTGCTTCGTTCTTCAAATACGGATGCGCCATCGCCGGCGTCCTCCTTGCAACATTCGGAATCGGCGAGATCGTCAACAGCAAACAGACCGGCTACGTCTTCAGCGGCGTCATGACCGTCCTGACCGGAATCTGCCTCCTGGTCGTCGGATTCGTCACCCTCGACTACAACGAGAACCTCCACGACTTCTTCGCCATCCTCGCGGCGGTGTTCGCCGCGGTGACCGTCATCTCCTGGGCCGCACAGTCCTGGAAATGCGGACGCGAGATCCCGGCCGGAGTGTCCGTCATCCTCTTCTGCGCCGTACTCGCCTGTATGTTCGCCTACAACCTCGAGAAATTCGAGGTCATCGCCCTCGTCCTGGCCCTCATCTGGTACGGACTCTACTCTGCGAGCACCATCGCATACAACATGAAGGAGTGAATCAAATGAAAATGTCCAAAACCATCAAAGCCGGATGCGTCTTCGGGCTCATCGGCGGAATAGTGGCCATGATCGGACTCGTGCTCTTCTTCGAGGCCGAAGAGAGCGCCGTGGTCACCATGGCAGTCTACATGCTCGTAGCCGTTCTGTTCTTCGCCATCGCCGGAGCGTTCGGCAAGCACAGCCAGTGGTCCTGGAAAGTCCTCATGTTCATGGACTTCGTCACCCTCGGCATCGTCATCGGCGGCGCCGTCGCGGAGTACTTCGATGTCTGGTGGGCCGTCGTCGAGGCCGCCATCGGCGTGATCCTCGTCGTCATCAGCAACACCTCGGGCTCCAGGACCTGGCTCTCCGAGCCCCGCACCGCTTGAAAACCCTTAATCCCCCGGCCCCGGCCGGGGGTTCATTTTGCACATCCGTCCGGACCCATGCTACCACATTGGTGGTAACTCTTAAATCGCCCTACCTTGTTAACCCCCTGTGGACGAGAAATACACCTTTGCCCTGAGAAAACTGGCACTGATCGGAGGCATGGACGATTACGTGGCGGTGTCATCGAGAGAGCTCGGAGACACCCTTGAAATGAGCCAGCAGTCTGCATCCAAGCGCATACTGGAACTCCTCGACCAGGGACTCATAGTCCGCGACCTGGGAGCCAGGAAGCAGAGGATAAAGCTGACCTCCGCCGGCGTGGACATCCTGAAGAAGGATTACAACGAATACCGTAGGATATTCGAGCTGACGGACCACATAACCATCCACGGGACCGTAAAGGACGGTATGGGCGAGGGAGGATACTACATCGGGCAGAAGGGCTACGTCGACCAGTTCGTGGATAAACTGGGGTTCAAGCCCTACAGCGGGACCCTCAACATCTACGTGGACAAGGAGGACGTCGGCAAGCTCGATGTGATAAGGGGCACCGCCGGGATCTACATCAACGGATTCACCGACGAGGGAAGGAGCTTCGGTGCGGTCATCGCCTACAAGGCCAAGATAAAGAACATCGACTGCGCGGTCGTGGTTCCGGAGAGGTCGCACTACGTCGACGTCATCGAGATAATATGCCAGTATCATCTCAGAAGGACCCTGAGCATCGGCACGGGGGACCGCGTCGACGTCAGGGTCAGCCTCTGAGATCACCTCTTGGCGAGGTACTTCATAACCGAGGTGAAGATCAGCTTCCCGTCGCCGTCCTCGGACCCGTGTCCTCTGGACCAGTCCGCGGCGGTGTAGGCGGTCAGCACACGCTCGGGGTGGGGCATCATGCCCATCACGTTGCCGGCGGGATTGCATATGCCGGCGATGTCCGACGGCGAGCCGTTAGGATTCCACGGGTAATACGCCTTCCCCCCTTCGGGGGTCACGTACCTGAACACCACCTGGTCGTTCCCCTCCAGCCTCTCCGTGAAGTCCGGGACGCTGCTGAGGAGTTTTCCTTCGCCGTGTGCGGAGGGGGTCATGACAAGCCCTCCCTTCGGGATGTCGGAGGTCCACACGCATTTGCCCCTGTTGTCGTTCCTCAGGACGGTCGGGCGGCACTCGAAACGGCCGGAGTCGTTGTTGTAGAGGGCGGCGCTGGGCACGTCCTCCATCGTCTCACCGAAAGCGGGGAGGAGACCCATCTCCACGAGGATCTGGAATCCGTTGCACACGCCGAGGACGGGCTTCCCCTCCTCCACGAAGTCCCTTACCTCCCTGCCTATGCCGGCTTTTATCCTGGCGGCGAAGATCGCTCCCGCACGCACGTAGTCCCCGGCGGAGAAACCTCCGGGGAAGGCCAGTATGTCGTAGTCCTCGAGACTCCTCTTCATCTCGGGGGGACACTGACCCAGAAGCTGCTTCAGATGGACCTTCTCGGCCTTGGCTCCCACCGTCTCGAACGCGGCGGCCATCTCATCCTCGCAGTTCGTTCCCTCTATCCTGATGACGCAGGCTCTCACATCTTCCGTTTTCATTGCGGGGCACCTCCCATTATCTTCCACAGGGGATCGCTCCAGGCGGCCCTCATGTCGGAGACGGATATCTCGCATCCGGGCAGGACGAGGCTGTCGCCCTTGGTCACGCCGATGCAGACCGCGGCGTCGCCCATGATCTCCGTGAACCTGTCCGCATCCGCGGGGGAGACCTCGGCGACCCATCTCGAAGCCGACTCGGAGAACAGTTTCACCGTGTCATTCGAGCCGGGTACGGAACCGAGGTCCAGTTCGGCCCCGATCTGGCCGGAGATGCACATCTCCGCGACCGCCAGAGCGAGACCGCCGTCGGAACAGTCGTGGCAGCTGAGCACCATGCCCTCGGACATGGCGGACAGGAGCCTGGAGGAGACCTCCTTCAGTCTCTTGGGGACCACGGCGGGGACGTCGCCTCCCCTGCCGCCGTATTTCCTGAAGAGGAGCGAGGCGCCCATCTCGTCCTTGGTGTCGCCTACGGCGAACAGATGGGATTCCTCCCTCTTGATGTCGGCCGTGACCGCCTTCCGGCAGTCGTCGATGAGTCCGCAGCACACGATCATGGGGGTCGGCAGGATGTGCTCCCCTCCGGGGGCCTGGTTGTACATGCTCACGTTGCCGGACGGTATGGGTATGTTGAGCTCCCTCGCTATGTCGCCGATGCCGCGGACGGCCTCCCTGAACTCGCCCATCCTGTCGGGGTTCTCCGGGTTGCCGAAGTTGAGGCAGTCGGTGAAGGCGTTGGGGACGGCCCCGACGGCCACCACGTTCCTGTAGGCCTCGTCTATGGAGGCCATGCCTCCGCGGTATGGGTCGGCGCCGGTGAACCAGGGGTTGCACCCGACGGCGACGGCGAGACCCTTCCAGCTGGTCCTCACCGGCTTTATGACGGATGCGTCGCCGGGACCGGCGGCGTTCATCTTCCCGACCAGGGGGTGGACGACGGTGGATGCGCGGACCTCGTGGTCGTACTGCCTTATGGCCCACTCCTTGGAGGCCACGTTGGGGTCCGACAGCATACCCAGCATCACATCCCTGAGTCCGGGCAGGACGGGGAACACCTCGTCCTTCTTGGAGATGGGGACGGGCAGCCTGTACGGCCTGTTGTATACGGGACCGCCGGTGAGGAACGGGATGTTCATGTCGAATATCCTCTCGCCCTTCCAGTACAGGCGGGTGCGGCCCGTGTCGGTGGTCCTGCCTATGGGGACGGCGGTTATGTCCCAGAGCTCGAAGATCTTCATGATCTCGTCGACCTTGTCGGGTTCGCAGGTGCACATCATGCGCTCCTGNNACTCGGAGACCCAGATCTCCCAGGGTGCCAGTCCGGCCTCCTTGAGCAGGACCTTGTCCAGGTCCACCTCCGCTCCGCATCCCTTCTCAATCGCCATCTCCCCGACGACGCAGCTGAGTCCCCCTCCCCCGAGGTCCTTCATCCCGGTGACCAGGTGCTTCTCCGCCAGCTCGACGCAGGCGTGGATGACCGGCTCCTTGGTTATGGGGTCCCCCAGCTGGACAGCCCCCCTGGAGTCCTCCTCCGAGTTGGACGAGATGTCCTTGGAGGCGAAGTTGACCCCGTGGATCCCGTCCCTCCCGGTCCGGCCTCCGAAGAGGATCATGACCTCGCCCGGGGCGGAGGCGTAGTTCTTCAGGAGGTCCTTGCGCTTGACGATACCCAGGCAGCAGACGTTGACCAGGCAGTTGCCCGTGTACCTGTCGTCGAAGAAGAAGGCCCCCGACACCGTCGGTATGCCTATCCTGTTGCCGTAGTCCCTTATGCCGGAGACGACGCCCTTGACCAGGTACTTGGGGTCCTTGATCCCCTTGGGGACCTTCACTTCGCGGTCGACGGGGCCGAAGCACAGGGGATCGACGAGGCCTATGGGCTGGGCGCCCATGCATATGACGTCCCTGACGATGCCGCCGATGCCGGTGGCGGCGCCTCCGTACGGCTCGATGGCCGAGGGGTGGTTGTGGCTCTCCACCCTGAGGGCGTACCCGTAATCGTCGTCGAACACCATCACGCCCGCGTCGCCCCTGGAGAGGATGTCCTCGCGGTCGAGACCGAAGACGAACTCCCTCAGGGTGGATTTGGAGCTCTTGTAGCAGCAATGCTCGCTCCAGGCCTGACCGAGCGACTGGAGCTCCACGTCGGTGGCGTCCCTGCCCTCGTCGATGTAGTACTGCCTGATGGCCTTCATCTCGTCCAGGGAGAGGCCGAGGGCCATCGCGGAGGACAGTTCCTCCAGTTCCTTGTCGGAGGCCCCCCTGACCGCTATGTCGCAGAGGTCGTAGGGGGCGTCCCTCCTCACCATAAGGCCGGACATCGGATCATCTCACGGTGACTGTGTATCCCTGGACAACGGGGTTGGCCAGCAGTTTCTTGCAGTATTCCTCCCCCGCCTTCCTCGCCTCGTCCGCCGGCATGTCCAGTTCGAAAACGAAGCATTTTACCGATTTGACGGAGACGATGCCCTTGAAACCGAGTGACTCGAGGGTCTTCTTGGTATTGGATCCCTCGGGGTCCGCCACCCCTTTCTTGAGTTCGATCCTGATGTCGATTACTGTCATTGGGGAACATATCGCGCACGCGTATAATAAAAAATCGCAGAGGGTCCGGGACCGTCCCGGACCCTTGCGGAGGGACTTCAGAGGGAGCGTTTGCGGGCGAATGTCAGGTATCCCGTATGTCCCAGCATCTCGAAGCTGGGGCGCGTCCCGCCGGCGTGGACCTCCATCCCGCGCCTCATGATCTCCATGGAGCGCACGTCGGTGAAACCCCTGTCGCGGAGCGCGTTGACCGCCAGCTCGAGCTGGTTGGTGTTGGGGGCGTAGGTGCAGACCCTGCCGCCGTTCCTGAGGTGGGGGACGAGGTTGTCGAGGGCGTTCTCGACATCCGGCATGTCCGTCACGAGGGCGTCGGCCCCGTCGAAATCTATCTCGGCGTCGCGTGCGTCCCCGATCTGGTAGGACCAGAAGCTGTCCAGTCCGGTGCGCTTCACGTTCTTCAGGGCCTTCTCGGCGTTCTGCTCCTTGAACTCGACCGTATGCACATGCCCGGTGGGGGCCACGGTGCGGAGGAGGGCCGTGGTGAGACCGCCGGAACCGGCGCCCACCTCTATGACGCGGTCCCCCGTCTTGATGTCGCACTCCATGATTATGGCGCACGCGTCCTTGGGGGTGATAATCTGGGCTCTCCTGTCCAGAGACTCCATCAGCTCGACCACGCCGGGACGGAAGACGTTGAACCTCTTGCCGACGATCTCCAGGGAATCCCCGTCGTCGAGACCCTCCAGACGCCTGCCGTCTATGACGCCCAGGCCGCCCATCTTCATCATACCGAACTGCAGCCTGAACCAGGACCTCCTGCCTTCCCCGTCCTGCAGATAGAGGAACTCGCCCTCCTTGAATGCCATGCGATTCCATAAGCTACAACGGTTAAATGCTTACCGACCGGGACCGCGTGCGGCAGTCGGCTATCGCACCCACGCAGTAGAGGAGGACCAGGAAGAGGGACACGTTGCGGATCAGCACGGAGGCGGCGGCGAACGCCTCGCCCGTACCGAAGAGCAGCCACACCATGAGCGGCAGCAGGACGGCGAACTGGATGAGATAGATGACCCAGAGGGTGCGTCTCGTCCGCAGGTCCTTCTCCAGACCGATGACGAAGGGCAGGAGGGTGATTATCCAGAGCATGTACTGGGTGGAGAAGACCATGAACGTCAGCAGGATGACCAGCACGGCCGCCGCCGAGGCCCTCACCGTCATGGCGTCCCTCTCCTCCGCCTCCGTCCCCTTATCGAACCTGAAGTGCCAGATGACGTAAAGCAGTATCAGGTAGGATACCGCCGTGACGATGACCCAGACTCCGGAAATCGCGTCCCCGGGGGCACATTCCACGATGTAGGTGTGGTTGTTGCCGACGATCTCGTAAGCGTAGAGACCCAGCATCCCGAATATCTGCAGCAGGTTCCCCACCACGCTCTCTATCTGGAAGCTGCGTCCGGACTGCTGGGTGAAGATATCCATTATCCTGTCGGCCGACAGGCCGAGGACTGCCATGGCCGCAAAAACGGCCGCCACCGTCCCGAGCACGAGAAGAAGCCCGTTCAGGGCGTTGCGGAGACGGGCGGGAGCGGACCTCTCCGACAGATTGGCCATCATGAAAACGGGGATCAGCACCGCAGGGTACAGCTTGATCATGGTCCCGAGTATGAGGACGAGGTATGCGGACGGGAAACGGCGCTGCAGGAACAGGTAGACCGCCAGCAGGACCGACAGGGCCACCGCCATGTCGAGCTTCTTGACGAGCTCCTCGGAGTACATCAGCAGGAGCAGCAGATACATCGCCGTGACACGGAACCTGTTCAGACCCAGACGCCCGCTTATCTTCATCACCATGTACACGGACAGCCATGCCAGGACCGTCATCTCGGCCGCCTGGAAGCAGTAGTAGCTGTACAGGTCCCACGAGAGGATCCCCGGGATCGCTATGAACAGGAACGACAGCGGAGGGTTGCCGAACGAGAAATCGACGTACGGCAGTCTGCCCCCCTCGAGGGCCAGCCAGTCCCTGTAGAACACGGGGACATCGTCCGAGGGGTCGAGGAACACTATGCAGAAGACGTATACGGCGGCCAGGGCGACGGCGGATACCGTAAGCAGTTTCCTCTCCCCGGTCGAGGAGAACGCCTCCTCCAGCCTGCGCACCGTATCGTTCATGTACCGAACGGACCCGACAGTGCCGGGTCCGTTTGATGTTTCAGAGGGTGCGGGCGGCGTAGGCGGGCTTGCAACCTTCCTTGCCGCAGCAGACGCATCTGCCGGTCCAGCTCTCCGGACGGTACGGGGTTCCGAGGATCTTTATATCGTACTTGTCCTCGAAGCTGTGGCCGCATTCGGGGCTGCCGCACCAGCCGATCCTGACGATCCTCCCCTCGGGGATGGAGTCGGCGCTCATGTCGGCCAGATCGGTGACGAACCCCTGCTGTCTGGCCTTGGCCTTCTCCAACATGCTGGAGGAGATCATCTTCAGGATGAGCCTGACGCCGGGGACCAGGTCGCCCAGACCGACAGTCCCCTTCTCGCCGTTGTCCCTTCTGGCGAAGGTGGCGACGTTGTTCTCTATGTCCTTGCCGCCGATCTCCAGACGGAGGGGCACGCCCTTGACCTCCCAGTCGAAGAACTTGGCACCGGGCCTTCCGTCGCTGTCGTCGAGCTTGGACCTTATGCCGGCGGCCTTCAGTTCGTCGGCGACCTTGCGGCAGACCTCCATGACGGCCTCCTGGTTATCCTTCTTGAAGATGGGGATGACGACGACCTCGACGGGTGCGACGGCCGGGGGGAGTATGAGACCCAGATCGTCCGCGTGCACGCCTATGATGGCTCCGAGCAGGCGCTCCGTCATGCCCAGGGTGGTCTGGTGCACGAACTCGTGCTCCCCGCCCTCCTTCTCATAGGTTATGTTGTAGGGCTTGGAGAAGTTGGTGCTGTAGTAGTGGGCGGAACCGATCTGCAGCGTCCTCCCGTTGGGCATCACGGTGTCGATCCCGACGGTGTAGAACGCCCCGGGGAACTTGTCCCAGTCGGTCCTGATGAGGAGCGAGAAGGGCAGGCAGAGCTCGCGGCAGAGGGCGTCGACGATCTCGACGTCCTGCGCGACCTGCCTCTCCGCATCCTCCCTGTCGGCGTGGCAGGTGTGGGACTCGAAGAAGTGGATCTCCCTCACGCGCATGAAGGCGCGCGTCTGCTTGGTCTCGTACCTGAACGTGTTGACGATCTGGAACACCTTCAGGGGGAGGTCCTGGTGGGACCTGACCCAGAGGGAGAACATGGGGTACATGGCGGTCTCGGACGTGGGCCTGACGACGAGCCTCACGTCGAGGGGGTTGAGACCCGCGTGGGTGACCCAGTAGACCTCCTCGTCGAAACCCTTGATGTGGTCCTTCTCCTTCTTGAACTCCGTCTCCGGGATCAGCAGCGGGAAGCAGACCTCCTCGTGGTCGGTCTCCTCCATCTCCCTGCGGATGAAGGAGTCTATCTGGGTCATTATCTTCCAGCCGTAGGGGGTCCATACGTTCATCCCCTTGATCGGGTACCTCTTGTCGCAGAGCTTCGCCTTGTCGACCGTCTCGTTGTACCACTCGCCGAAATCCTCCTCTTTGGTCGGCATGTTTCACCACTTCCCTTTCTGCGCATCCCTGATGGCTTCGGCTATGATGCTGGCCACCGATATGTGCGATACGGGGTTGTTCAGGGTGTTGCAGCTCAGGAGGGCGTCGAGCGAGCTGCCGGTGAACCTCTCGATCGCGTTGTTGACGAAGACCCCGTGCGTGCAGGCCACGGAGATGCCGGTGGCGCCGGCCTCCCTGAGGGCGTACGCCGCGGCGATGATGGTCCCTCCGGTGGAGATCATGTCGTCGACGATGAGGATCTTCTTGCCCTTGACGTCGGCCTTGGCGGGGGATATGCGGACGTCGGTGCCGGATATGCGGGTCTTCTCCAGATGGTCGTAGGGCACGCCCATGAATTCGCCCACCATCTTGGCGCGGGGGGCCGCGCCTATGTCGGGGGAGAGCACCATGTCTATGCCCTTGCCCTTGAAGTAGTCGGCTATGACGGGGGCGGCCTTGAGGTCCTTGTGGGGGTGGTTGAAGTAGTTCAGGACGGTCTCCTTGTGGATGTCCACCGTGATGACGCGGTCGCAGTTCATATCCAGGTGCTGGCACATGACCTTCGCGGACTCCGGCTCCCCGGGTTTGAAGACCCTGTCCTGCCTGGCGTACCCGAAGTACGGTATCACCAGGGTTATGGTCTTGGCTCCGAGTCTCCTCACCGCGTCCTGCAGGAGCAGGAGTTCGATGAACTTGCTGTCGGGGGAGGTGGTCTGGACGATTATGACGTCGTCGTCCAGTTTCTCCGCGTCGATCCTGGTGTAGCACTCCCCGTCGGGGAATGTCGTAGTGGCCGCCTGAATGTAGTCGCAGCCCAGGACGCTCGCGAGTTCCTTCGCCAGGTCCATGGATGCCGACCCGCCTATCACTATCATGGATACGGCCTATCCCTTACCATATTTTATATGTTCGCGGACACCCGGGAGGAAGCCGCCGCATGGGAACAGATTTAACGGCGGTCGCGGATGGAAGACCCATGGAAGGGGAAACAAGGAACGTGATCACCGACGAGAGGATAGACAGGTACCTCGGCATCACCAAACGCGCCCTGGATAAGATAAGGATCGCCGCACCGGAGAGGTCGTTCAACAGGAAGCTGGCGGACAGCTTCATGGAGATGGCCGTCTCGTACTACAACGATGCGAAGCACTTCCGCGAGAGCGGGGACATCGTGACCGCCTTCGCGGCGGTCAACTACGCCCACGGATGGCTGGACTGCGGCGCCAGGATCGGGCTGTTCGACGTGGGCGGCGACGACCAGCTGTTCACGCTCTTTGAGTGATCCTCGGCGGCTCGTCGGTCGACCTGCAGCTGTAGGTGTCGACGTCGCCCAGGACCTCGCGGACCTCGTCCTCGGAAGCGTCCGCGAAGATGCTGTTGCCCAGCATGCACATCGCCGACATGATGCCGTTCCTCCCCAGTCTGGCTATAGCATCGGAGACCTCGGGGCTCTCCACCCCGGCCTTCCGCGAGAACCTGTTGGAGACGGCGAACAGCTCCCCCTTGCCGGGGGATCTCCCGAACCCGTCCATCGCCTCCGCCCCGGCGGCGGAGATGGAGGCGAAGACCTCCGGGTCCCCCAGAACCGTCCCCGTGTTGAGTTTCGGTCCGAGGACGGCGAGGGTCAGGCGGCCGAACTCTATCCCCGTGCCCACGACGCGCCCCCTGGGCGGAAGACCCGGCTCCAGACGGAGGGGCTGATGCACCAGGCACGACAGCGCGGAGACGTCCCCCAGCCCTCCCCCGCCCACGATGTCCGCCCGGTGGGCCGTGCGGTAGACCGCCGGCATCCCCTCCGCGGTTATGTCGGCGGCGCACATGGCGGCCGCTATGGCCCCGGATGCGCTCATCCCGAACCCGGCACCGCACGGGACGCCGTTCGAGACGATGACGTCGTACCCCCTTCCCGGGAGCATCTGGGACATCACGTATTCCGTCACCGGGGCGCTTATCTCCGTGCCGTCCGCGACCGTGACGACCCTGCCGTCCGAGCGCTCCTCCAGCGTGACCTCCGCACCGAGGGATATCCTGATCCCGGCGCCTCTGGAACCCCTGCGGAGGAGGTCCGCCTGCTCCGCCCCGGAGGGCTGGAAGAAACAGGTTATGTGGCCGGGACAGAACGCGGAGACCATCGTCTCAGAGTCTCTGCGAGGCGAAGTTGAGGATCATGTCCGATATGGCCGACTTGCTGCCGGTTATGTCGGTGGCCTCGTCCTTGGTCACCAGGATCATGGAGGCGGAGGTCTTGCCGGCCGAATCGACGTCGTTGGCGACGCAGGCCATGAGGTCGTACTCCTCCAGCCTGCCCCTGGCCTTCTTGACGAGGTCGGAGCGGGAGAGGCCGGACTCTGCCTTGTATCCGATGACGTTCGGGCATCTCTCGCGTATCAGCGGGAGGACCTTGGGGACGGGCTTCATCTCCATGGTGAAACCCTTGCCGCTGGGTATCTTGCCCTCGACCTTCTTCTCCGGCGTGAAATCCGCCAGGGCCGCCGGGACTATGACCAGGTCGTGGTCTATCTGGTCGACCATGCCTATGAGCTCGCCCACCGTCTCGTACCTCTTCACCGGTATGAAGTCGGGGACGTCGACGTTGCCGCCCCCCATCCAGAGCTCCACCTCGGCACCGCGCTCGAAGGCGCGCTGTGCCAGCGTGACCGCCATGAGGCCGGAGGAGCGGTTCGTGATGAGGCGCATGGAATCCAGGGGTTCCTCGCTTCTGCCGCCGATGACCAGTATCCTCTTCCTGCTCAGGTCGTCGTGGGAGAGCAGTTTTATCGCCCAGGATACGACCTCGCCGACGGAGGCGACCTTCGCCCTGTTGTCGTCGGTGTGGGGGCCGATCACGTTGACTCCCAGCGAGACGAGGGTCTCGAGGTTCTTCTTCACGGCGGGGTTGGACAGCATGTACCCGTGCATGGCGGGTGCGACGGCCACCGGTATGCCGCTTCCGAGGGCGACGGTCGCCATCGTGGTGACCGGGGTGTCGTCTATGCCGTTGGCCATCTTGGAGATGGTGTTGGCGGTGGCGGGGTAGACCAGGAACAGGTCCGCATCGGAGGGGTCGCCCAGGTACTTTATGTGCTCCGTCTGCCCGGTGATGTCCGTCACCGGTTTCTCCCCGGATGCGAACTCCATGGCGTCGGGGGTGACGAGCTTCACGGCCGCGGGGGTCATCACCGGGACCACCTTCGCCCCGTTCCTTATCAGCTCCCTTATCAGGTGGAAACAGTCGACGGCCGCTATGCTGCCGGTTATACCGAGAACTATCGTCTTCCCGGAAAGCCTGTTGCTCTTACTGCAGTATATCTCTTCGCTCGGATGCATACAATCCCTTCTCCTTCAATATCCCCGCGACCTCCGAGAACACGGAGTCGCGGTCCGCGGACGCGTCTATGACGCTGAAACCGAATCTCTCTGCCAGACGCAGGTACTCCCTGCGGACCTCCCTCAGGAAGTCCAGCTTCTCGAACCTGCTGGTCCCCCCGCCTCTGGAATCTACCCTGCGCAGGCTCTCCTCCGGATCCATGTCCAGCAGGAAGGTCGCATCGGGTTCGATCACGGCGTGCCTCTGCATTTCTATCAGCCATTCGATGTCGGCCCCGCCGCCCATGGCGGCCGACTGGTATGCGACCGTGGAGGCCATGTAGCGGTCGCATATGACCCATCTCCCCGATTCCAGGATGCCCTCCATCTCCGCGGTGTGTATGGCACGGTCCGCGGCGAAGAGGAGGGCCTCGGCCGCCGGGGGTATGTCCCCCAGCTCCCCGGAGCGGAGGACCGCCCCTATCCTGCCCGTGGTCGGCTCGGATGTCACGGCAGCATCGCCTATCATGTCGGCCAGTCTTCCGGCCAAGGTGGTCTTGCCGGTGCCGTCGACCCCCTCGAGAACGATGAACCTGCCTCTCATCGTGCGGGACATGCGTTTCGACTTACAATAACCTTGGGTCGGCCGAGAGCCTGTCGACGAGGGAGTCGAGGGCCTCGACGTCCTTTATGTAATGCCGGGACAGCCGCGAGAGGTCCTCCCTGACCGAGAGGTCGATCCCGGGGTTGTCCCTGCCGAGGATCTCGCGCAGGGATGCGGCCAGGTTCCCGCCGCGGCGGTCCCAGTCCGTCATTATGACCGCCTTGCCGCCGTGGGCCTCGACGTACTCCGCGGCGGCGGACGGACCTCCGGAGGACTGTATCTGGAAGAAGTCCCCCGATATACCCAGATACTCCAGCGCGTCGCGGTCCTTCCTGCCCTCGACCAGTATGACATGGTCCGACGAGAGCTCCCGGAGACGGTCCAACACCTTCAGGATCTCCTGCAGGCGGACCTCGTCGCACATCACGTCTTCGTCAGTCTTGCGCATATCTCCTCCGCGTCCCCCTCGATGAACACGGTCTTCTGCCGGGAGGTGTGCCCGGCCGAAACCGACGCCCTGTGTCCCGTGAGGCCGCGGAAGAGTTCCTCCACCTCGCCGTTCGCCCTTCCGTCCAGGGGAGGCGCCCTCACCCTGACGATCAGCCTCCTCCTCCACTCGTCGAAGCCCTCGATTCCGGAGCGGGACGACCTCGGGGATACCAGGAGGTCTATCTCCACCCCTCCCCCGACCCTGCGGCTGACATCGGACATCTCCATGCTGGCACATATGTGCCTGCGCCCTTATGCAGTTTGCCGTCCCCTCCGGCCGAGCATCCGTTCCTAGATAATGCTTAAAATCGGGTTGCCCTATCCCCATGCATCATGGAATCACTCAGGGAGCCCGCCATGTCCTTCAACGAACTGGGCGAGCTGTTCCGCATGGAGCACAAGTCGAAGGTGCTCACGGAGGTCAGCGGAGACCTCTACCAGAACATCGCAGAGCTGCTGAGGTACCTCAAGAAGAGGTACGAGCAGCAGCTCTCCGCGGACCCGGAGAACCCCAAGACCGACCGTGCCAACCAGGAGAGGATCCTCGGCACCCAGAGGGCGAAGGCCATCGTCGACATGCGCATGGACAAGATATGCCGGATGGCCCTGCGCGGGGCCATGGGGTCGATGAACCCCGTGGACAAGCTTACGCGGGAGGAGAGGGAGTACTACGAGACCATCCTCAAGCATTCCCTGGCCCACCGCAAGATCGTCGACCGCCTGAGCGGCAACATACGCTACAGGAACACCGCGATCGTCCCCGAACCGGCGGAGGACGCGCCCCCCGCGTTCCACGTGCCGGAGGTGGACGACGCCGCGGCGGAGGAAGAGGAGACCGCCGTCCCCAGGACCCTGCCCGATACGATACCCGACGACTGGGGGGAATCGAACGACGACGTCCCCCTCGAACCGGTCCCGGCGGAGACCGCACGCGGCGAGCCCCCCTTCGTGCCCCCGATCGACGCGGAGGACGAAGATCTCGAAAGGGACATGCCCGACGACGAGATGGAGAAGATGATGGCCGACGACATGCCCGTCAGACCGGCGGTCAAGAGCGCGGCAAGGGAGGAGGCGGTCCCCGAAAACAGGGAGCCCCGGAAGGACGACGGCACCGTCCTGCTCCGCATACTGGCGGACGTCCCGATGCCCATCGCCGGACCGGACGGGAGGCAGTACATCCTGAAGAGGGAGGATGTGGTCAGAATGCCGGCGATGCTCGCCAAGATGCTCGTGGGCAACAAGATGGCCGCCGAGCTGCACCCCTCACCTTGAAAGGGATATGGTGCGGGTGTCGCCCAGTCTCTCGAGGCAGTCTATCTTGAACCTCTTGATCCCGGTTATGTCCGACACCGTCTGCCTTGCGATATCCGGCGTGTTGTTGTTCTTGCTGATATGGGCCAGGAAGATCTTCCTGTCCTCCTTGGAGGCCGTGCGGCGGATGGCGTCGGCCGTCATGGTGTTGCACATGTGACCGTGGTCGCTGGCGATCCTCTTCTTCAGAGGTTCCGGGTAGGGGCCCTCGCGGAGCATCTTGCTGTCGTAGTTGGCCTCGATGACGGCGAGGTCCGCCTCGGCCAGGGCCTTCTCGCACTGGAAGGAGAGCTTGCCCGTGTCCGTGGCCACGAGGACCTTCTTCCCGTCGGCCTCGATCATGAAGGCGCACGGCTCCGCCGCATCGTGGAAGGTCGGAAGGGGGGTTATCTCCATCCCGCAGACGGAGAAACTGCCCATCATCCTTATCTCGCGCCAGTCGACCTTCCCCGCACTGAAGGCCATGAGCGTGTTCCGGTTGCAGTACAGGGGGGCACGGAGCTTCCTGGCCACCGGGCCGGCGCCGGCTACGTGGTCGTTGTGCTCGTGGGTTATGAGGAGCGCCTTGACCGCGCTCTCGTCGATACCCTCCAGCTCCATCAGTTCGTGCGTGTACTTGTAACTGAGGCCGGCGTCTATCATGACGGCCTCGTCGTCCAGCTGCACCACGGTACAGTTGCCGTCGCTGCCGCTGGCCAGAACATGCACTTCCAACATGGGACCTTCAGACTTTCTTCTTGTAGATCGCGAATATGACGTCGGAACGGGAGACGGTACCCACGAGGATGCCCTGCTCCAGGACGGGGAGACGGTTGACATCCATCTTCATCATCATCCTGAGGGCCTCGACGATCTGCGCGTCGGGAGTCGTGTAGAGGGTGCTGCGGACCATGATGTCCTCGACCTTCTTGCTGGAGAACTCCTCGTTGATCTGGGTCATGTTGACGCTCTGGTTGCCGGTATCCATCGGCTGGCTCAGGATGTGCTCGGTGTTGAAATCCTCGTCCAGCTTGTCCTGGTATTTCAGGATGAGCTTGAGGATGTCGGTCTGGGAGACGATCCCGAGAACGTGGTTCCTGTTGTCTACGACAGGCGCACCGGTGACGTTGTCCAGCGCCATCTTGATAACCGCCTGCCTCACGGTATCGGTCGGCTTGACCGTTATGACCTGTGTGGTCATCAAATCCCTAACCCTTAACTGGACCATTGGTACACCTATATCCCGAGATTGATAAAATGTTTCCCATTGCGGTAAACGTTTTAAAAACCCGTAGCCAGCCGCCAGACAATAAGATTTATTAATGAGGAATATATCGGCACCACTGTACGGGCCTGTAGCTCAGCTAGGTAGAGCGTCCGACTCTTAATCGGACGGCCAAGGGTTCGAATCCCCTCAGGCCCGCCACTTCCTCAACATTGTGACATCTCCTCTTTGCCGAGCGCGTCTCCCGCCCCATAGGTACGTTCTCCGCGGGTATGGAACGGATGCCGGCGGCCCCGATTCTTCGCTCTTGCTTCGGAAACACCATCCTGCCGGACTCCCTGTCATTTAGGTATACCAAAAATATTTAAATTATTTAGTCTATCCTAAATACGATAGCGCCGTATCGCGGCGGGAACAGGGAGGTAAAGAAGAAACAGCAGGATCGAGGAAAATTCCATAGTGGCATTCAGGCGGCGTCACAGGCAAGGGCGCCGCCCCTCCGTAATTTTTCAAACCGTCTCCGTGCGAGATTTTACATACCATGACAATGATTAGCACGCATGGCACGCGTAACTTGCGGATTCATAGGTCTGGGTCTCATCGGTGGTTCCATCGCTCGTGCGCTTAAGGACTCCGGAGAGGACGTACGCATCATAGCCTACGACACCGACAGGGAATCGCTGACCCAGGCGTACCGCGACGGGACCGTGGACGTTCTCCTCTCCGAGATAGGTCCCGGGTTCTCGGACTGCGACTATGTGTTCCTCTGCGCCTCCCTGGAGGCGAACGTGGAGAACGCGGAGAAGGTCGGACCGTTCCTCTCCGAGGACTCCCTGCTGACCGATGTCGGCAGCGTGAAGACCGGGATGCATCGGAAGATGGAGGAGCTGGGTCTCCGCGGGCGCTTCATCGGCGGACACCCCATGGCCGGCAGCGAGAGGACCGGTTACCGCAACTCCAAATCCAAGCTGCTGCAGAACGCCTACTACATCATGACCGTTTACCCGGATACGGACGGAGACAGGCTGGAGGGGTACCGCGGCCTGGTCAGGGCCATGGGGGCCATCCCCCTGGCGATGGATTACGGGCACCACGACGCCGTGACCGCCGCCGTGAGCCACGTCCCGCACGTCATATCGGCCTCCCTCGTCAACCTCGTGAGAGCCAGCGACTCGCCCGAGGGGGAGATGAGGATGATCGCGGCGGGGGGTTTCAAGGACATAACCAGGATCTCGTCTTCCTCGCCGGACATGTGGCGGAACATATGCCTGGCCAATGCGGGGAACGTCTCCCGCCTGCTCGGGGAGTACATATCCTCGCTGCAGGACATCAGGGCGGCGATCGACTCGGGGGACGGCGGACGCATCGGGAGGTTCTTCGACTCCGCCAGGAGGTACCGCGACTCCTTCGCGGACGTCTCGTCCGGCCCCATAAAGACGGACAACGCGATCCACGTGGAGATACCCGACGAGACGGGTGCGCTGGCCGTCGTGATGACCATGCTCGCCGCCGGCGGGATCGACGTGAAGAACGTCGGGATCGTGCACAACCGCGAATTCGAGACGGGCTCCCTCAGGGTGGAGCTGCACAATGAGACGGACGTCGGGAAGGCCGAGAAGATACTGTCCGGGCACGGGTACCAGGTCACGGTCGGGCGATACCGATTAATCGTCCCGCGGCATACCGGGATGCATGCAGGAAGCAGACATCTCCCGCCTGGGGGAATACGTTGACGCCATAGAGGACATCCAGAACGACTGGATGCTGGTGGCGGCCGGGAAGGACGGAAAGGCGAACGCGCTCACGGCCTCGTGGGGAGGGCTCGGGTCCCTCTGGAGGAGGAAGGTCGCGTTCATCTTCATAAGACCCAGCAGGTACACGGACGAGTTCATCAAGGCCAGCGGCAGGTTCACCCTGTCCTTCTTCGACGGGTACAAGGATGCGCTGGGATACCTCGGCAAGACCTCCGGCAGGGACGTCCCGGACAAGGCCGAGAAGGCGGGCCTGACGCCGGTCCTCGTGGACGGCATGCCGACGTTCGAGGAGGCCCGCCTGATGATCTCCTGCCGGGTCATCTACGCCGACCCGATCGAGAGGGAGAAGTTCACGGACAAGGGCATCGACGACGAGGTAAATCCGACCGGCAACCGGTCGATAATGTACGTCGGCGAGATCGAGAAAGTTTACGTCAGGTGATCTGGCACATCGGAGGGGGAGGGCGTCCGGCCCTTCCGCTCCAGAACCTTCTTCTTTATCAGGAACACCGATTCGGCCCCGCTGCGGGAGAACACGTCGGTGCCGGCCCTCTCGGCGGCCTCCTCGGAGACGGTGGTGCCGCCGGCGTTGTAGACGACCTTGCCCCTGAGGCCGGCCCCGGTCAGCAGGTCGCCTATCTTCTTTATCTTGGACGATACGGAGGCGAACTCCCCCGAGACACAGCAGACCGTGACGTCCGGCTCCCTGCAGAACCCGACGATGTCGTCCTCCATCATGCCCATCTCGACGATGTTGGTCTCGAAACCCGCTATGCCCAGGAAAAGCGCCACGGTGTTCCTCCCCTCGGTATGGTTGTCCAACGCGGCGACCACGGCCTTGCCGAGATCCGGTCTGGGTATGTCCAGTTCCTCCCTCGCGGCGAATGCGGTCCTCACGATGTTCATGAACTGCGGGAAGACGATCCTCCCGGACTCGTACCTCCTCCCCGCCTCGGTTATGGCCCCGTCGATTCCCTCGAGGTCCAGATCCCCGGGGGACATCCCGGCGGAGACGGCCCTCCTGAAGGCTTCCGCCGCCCCTTTGGGGTCCATACCCAGAATGGCTTTGCTGACTTCCTCTGCGGACAAACGATAACCTCCGGTCTGGCACTTCGCGTCGGCGGCATAGCTGACGCTGATACTGCGACGGATGCTGCGGGACGGACCTCACTGGGAGGCGGGGCCCCACAGGAAGGACAGGAGCATTACGCAGAATACGGCGACCGCCATGACGAGGGCGAGCTTCTTACCGGGCGTGATGGCTATTTTCTTCTTGATTTCCATTTCGAACACCTGCCGCAAGCGGCTTACGTTGGTCCCTCCTATGCATCGGCGATATAAAAGACTCTCCCGAGCCAGACCTGATGGCATATTTTCTTTATATGGCGGAGACCATAACGGGAAGCATGACTACCTACGTCGTCCTCCACACTAACATGGGTGACATAAAGATCAGGATGCATGACGACATGCCCATCACCACCGGCAACTTCGTCAAACTCGCCAGGAGCAAGTTCTACGACGGGACCATATTCCACAGGGTCATCAACGACTTCATGATCCAGGGAGGCGACCCCACGGGCACCGGCACCGGCGACCCCGGGTACTCGATCGAGGACGAGTTCGGACACGGCCACTCCAACCAGCCCGGCTTCGTCTCCATGGCCAACTGCGGCCGCCCCAACACCGGAGGGTGCCAGTTCTTCATCAACACCAACGACAACAGCTACCTCGACAAGGAGAACCCGAGGACACCCTACGCGCACCCGGTCTTCGGCCAGGTGGTCGAGGGCATGGATGTCGTGTACAAGATACAGAAGGTCCCCACCGACGCCAACGACAGACCCAGGAAGGACGTCGTGATCGAGACCGCCGAAGTCCTGGAGGAGTGAGGGCCATGACCGGAACCCCCAAGAAGGACCGCCACGTCTTCCAGGCCATAGGATTGGCCAAGGTCGTCATAGAGGACGGCAAGGTCGTCGAGGTCGGGGAGCCCCGCCTCAACTACTGCCCGATATACAAGAAGTTCAGGGGGATGGAGAAGATCACCCCCGAGGCGATCAGGGAGAACATCGAGTTCCGCATAAGGGACTTCGGTCTCTGCACCGAGAACAGGAAGGTGCGCGCCGACGACTACGTCAGCTTCGGCGTCTCCGAGATACTCAGCTCGGCCATGGCCGAGGGCAAGATAGATGCCGCGGTCATCGCGGCCGACGGATGCGGGACGGCCATCGTCACCGAACCGGCCCTCCTCCAGGGACTCTGCGGCAGGATATCCGGTCTGATCGAGACCTCCCCCCTCCAGGTCGTGCTGGACGCCGTCGGGAGGGACAACGTCATCGACCCCGAGGAGACCCCCATCGACCAGATGAAGGGCGCCGAGATGGCGGCGGCCAAGGGATACGGGAAGTTCGCGGTCACGGTCACCAGACCCAAGGATGCAGAGGACCTCAGGAAGACCTACGGGGACAGTGTCGTCATCGTCTCCGTCCACTCCAGCCACATAAACCGCGCCGGAGCCCAGACGTACTTCGACAACTGCGACATCATAACCGCATGTGCCAGCGCCCCCCTGAGGGAGGAGGCGAAGAACAGGGACATCCTGGTGGCCGGCAACAAGGTCGAGATCTACGGGGTCTCCGACACCGGCAAGAGGATGGTCGTGGACAAGCTGGCGGCCTCCGGCAGGAAGCCCTACGCCGGGGAGGAGCTCGACGAACCCCGCCCGCTCCTGTCGGCCGAGAAGGTCATGGACTACATCGCGCACGAGCGCTGAGTCCGTCTCAGAAAACCTCTAAAACCAGATGGGTGCCGGAGCGCAGGTATACCAGGGGTATGCCTGCCTTCCGGGCCCTGCGCCTCAGCTCCTTGTCGTTGGTCAGGATGTAGGCGTGCTCGCGCTCGGCGACCTCGAGGACGGCATCGTCCCCGTGGGCCTCCGTCTGCACGATCTCCTTGCTCCTGGCAAGGGTTATGGCGGCCTTGGCCCATTTGCTGTCCAGATGCTTCAGTTCCCCCACCAGAGGACCGGGGACGACGAAACGCACCTCCCCGAGGAGGTTGCGGACCTCCAAATCTAAGTTCAGTCCGATCTCAAAAGGCATGAGTAAGGCGTTTGTGTCCAATACCACGGTCTGCATGCTGTCACTGGCTTATGATGCCGTAGCCGATGAGTCTCCACTTGTTGGAGATCCTCCTCGAGATGGCCACCCTCTGGTTGGGCAGTATGCATACCGGGAGCTTGAGGACGACGTCCGCGTATCCCTCGTGGGCGCTCTTGACGACGCCTACGGTGGTGGCGGTACCGACGCTCAGCATGAGCGGCTCGTTGCTCTTGATCTCGTCGACGACGAGGTCCGCGGCGGAACCGACGACGCGGTCCAGCAGCACGGTCTTCATCTTGAACGAGCTCACGACCGGGGGCAGCCTGCCGGGTATCCCGACGACCCTGCCGGTCAGTCCGTCCGATTTGGTTATGGACGGGTCGAGCTCCGTACCGATGGCGATGAGTCCTCCAGGCATGACCTCCTTGACGCTCCTCTCCCCCGCTTCGAGGGAGATGATCTTGGCGGTTATCCTCTCGTAGGTCGCCTTGCCGGCTACCTCCACGCGCCTTCCCGGGACCACTTCGATCTCGTCCCCGATCTTCAGCTTGCCCTGCATGAGGGAACNNTGGTTCCGGGGGAGTTGATGTCGAAGGAGCGCGCGACGTGCATGATGGGGTCGAGCGACGTGTCCTTCTCGACGTTGGCCACGATGTGCTTCTCGATGGCTTCGATGAGTAGGTCCATGTTGACCCCGCGGTTGGCGGAGACGGGGATGATCGGGGCGTTCTCGGCGACGGTGCCTTTGACGAACTCCTTGATCTCCCTGTAGTTCTTCATAGCCTGTTCGCGGGTGACTATGTCGATCTTATTCTGCACGATGACGATCTTGTCGATGCCGATGATCGACAGCGCCATGAGATGCTCCTTGGTCTGGGGCTGGGGGCAGTGCTCGTTGGCCGCGACCAGCAGGAGGGCTCCGTCCATGAGGGCGGCGCCCGACAGCATGGTGGCCATGAGCGTCTCGTGCCCGGGGGCGTCCACGAACGAGATCGCCCTGAGGAACTTCGTTTCGGCTCCGCATCTGGGGCACGTCGTAGAAGTGCTGTATGCGGCGGAGCCTTCGCAGTTGGGACACTTGTAGAAGGCTACATCTGCGTACCCGAGTCTGATGGAGATCCCTCTCTTGATCTCCTCAGAGTGACGGTCGGTCCACTCGCCGGAAAGTGCCTTGGTGAGGGTGGTCTTCCCGTGGTCGACGTGTCCAATCATCCCGATGTTTATCTCGGGTTGCTTCTGTACCTTCATTCCTTCTTCTCCCCGTTGCCGGCCATGAGCTCCTCGATGGGCTTGGGGCCGTACTCGGTGACCGCCATGTTGATCTGGACGATCTCGGAGGAGATGGTGGAACCGCGGGCTGCGACTCTCTTCCTCTCTCCGGGGTATTTCTCGTGGAATCCCAGTCCGTCGGAGAGGAGGAGCTTGACCCTCTTCTTTCCGGGGAGGTCGGACCTCATGGGGGTTCCGGTCCTGTCGCTGCCGCCGGTGATCTTCAGTTTGTATCCGGGAAGTCCGACGAAAATTCCGTCCACGATCTCCCCGATGTTTTTACCATCCAGGGAGTTCGCGTGGTGACCAGACACGGCAACGTTGTAGGATTTGCCGGTCTTCACATCGTTGACAATAGCTTTGAAGTCTGCCATTTGAACACCTGTGGGGCTCCCTAACGGGGGTCCGCTTATATATTTATCGGGATGGGGGATGTCCGGCAAGGGAGGGGACTCACGGCGCTGAAAGCCTTACAGAGCTCCCGGTACGGCACGGCCGCATCGCCGTGCTCCGGCGCGGCCGGATCCCGGAAATGCCAGAAGACGAATCCGGAACGGATGGGGGATACTCCCCCGAGAACATGTGCCAGATGATTGTATTTTGATACACGGCGTGACGGATGCGGCCTGCGGCGGTATATGTGCCAGATGATCGGATTTCGTTCGGGAGGGGATCACATTCCCCAGAACGGCTCCGCCCTTCTCTTTATGGCCACTGTATCGGAAAGTGCCAGCTTCTCGTCGTCGGTCAGATCTATCTTCTGGACTTCCTTGTATCCGGACTCGATCATGTCAACGTAGAGCACGTCGTTCTCGTTGATCTGCCTACCCACGGTGACGCCGTCTATGGCCACGGAGACCTCGTCCCCCTGGACGCCTTCCTTGAGGACGTTCCCGTCGTCGTCGCGGACCGACTTTATGGTGCCGCAGTCCTTGCCCTCCCTGTCTATGAGGTTCTCCCCCACGCGGATCCTGCCCGCCAGGACCCTGACCCCGACGACCGCGGGCTTGCTGACCCTGAAGATGTGGTCGGGCAGGATGGTTATCTTGGCGGGGAAGGAGAACTCCAGCCTCTTGTCGGTCTCGTTCTGCCTGGTGGACTCGTCGAGCCAGAGCTTGTAATCGTCGATGAGGGCGTAGACGATGTTGTTGGTCATCACCTTGATGCTGTGGGTGGCGATCTCCGCCTCCGCATCCTTGGAGACGGCGACGTTGAATCCGAGTATGACGTGGTGGGTGTCGTTGCCGTAGGACGACTCGAGGACGTCCCTGCGGGTTATCTCCCCGATGCCGTACTTCCTGATGGGTATCCCGGCGGCCTTGGCCTCGTACGCCAGGGCCTCGAGGGAACCGATGGCGTCGGCCTTGATCGTTATGCCCTTGTCCTCCGTCTCGATCTTGATGGAGGTCTCCTCGGTGATCTCCTGGATGGACGGGTCCTTGGGGCCGCTCACCACGCGGATGGGCGCACCGGCGATGACGCCCGTGGCATCCTGCACGGCGATCTTTACACCGGCGGCGGCGTAGAGCTCCTTCACGCTGTCGAACCTGTCCCGGGGATCGCGGATCTCGTCCAGGGGTTTGGGTTTGAGGATAGCCTTGATGCGCGTGACGACGGGTGCCCCCCTGGTCCCTATGGCCACGGAAGCGCCGGTCTTCAGGGTGCCGGAGTAGAGGATCATGTCGAGGGTCTGTCCCAGGCCCTTGACCTCCTTGACCTCGAGGACGGTCCCCCTGCCGGGGCCCTCCTCCTTGGTGAGCCGGCTCTCCAGGAAGCGCTGTGCCAGACCGATGAGCATGAGCATCAGGTCCGGCACCCCCTCCCCCGTCTTCGCGGAGATGGGTATGAGGGCGACGGCCTTGGTGAAGTCGTCGATCCTGTCGTACCTGTCGGCGAACACGCCGTTGCCCGCCAGCTGCGATATGATGTCGTACATGTGCCGCTCGAAGACCTGCTTCGTATGGTCCTGCTGCTCCCTCTCCGACAGGACGAACGGCCTGTTCTCCACCGATTTCCACCCCTCTATGGTGTCGACCTTGTTCAGGGCGATGACGAACGGGGTCTTGTACTGCCTGAGGATGTGTATCGACTCTATGGTCTGGGGCATCAGCCCCTCCCTGATGTCTATGACGAGGACGGCGAGGTCGGCGAGGGACCCTCCCCTGGCGCGCAGCGAGGTGAAGGCCTGGTGACCCGGGGTGTCGATGAAGAGCAGTCCCGGCACGGAGAACTTCTTGTTGCCGATTATGGGCCCGGCCATCTCGTAGATGCGGCTTATCGGGACCTCGGTGGCACCGATGTGCTGCGTGATGGCGCCGGCCTCGCGGTCGCCGACGGCGGTCCCCCTGATCCTGTCCAGGAGCTTCGTCTTACCGTGGTCGACATGACCCAGAACACTGACTACGGGTTGCCTTATCGCCATAATACCGCCTCACGCCGCTAACATCGGGCTGAAAATCTTAAAAGGTTTTCGGGGGCCCGCGGGCCCCTTTCGACTCACTCGTAGATCCACTTGTCGGAATCTCTCTTGTAGTCGACGAGGTCTTCGGGCCTGAAGAAGATGCCTATCTCCCTGGCCGCGGACTCGGGGGAGTCGCTGCCGTGGATGATGTTGACGCCGGTGACCATGCAGTAGTCGCCGCGGATGGTTCCGGGGGCGGACTCCTGGGGGTTGGTCTTGCCCATTATGTTCCTGCAGACCTGCACGGCGTTCTCCCCCTCCCAGACCATCGCGAAAACGGGTCCGGAGGTTATGTAGGAGATGAGGGACGGGAAGAACTTCTTCTCCTTGTGCTCGGCGTAGTGCGTCTCGGCGGTCTCCCTAGGGATGACCATGAGCTTGGCGGCGACGAGCTTCAGCCCCTTCTTCTCGAAGCGGGACATGATCTCCCCGACGAGTCCGCGCTGGACCCCGTCGGGCTTCACCATGAGGTACGTCCTCTCCATGGCCATGGGCTCTCACTCCTTGGGGGCCTGGGCCTTGGCGGCCGCGTTCTTCAGGCGGGCGTCCTTCTCGGAGTGCGCCTTCTCGGTCCAAAGGGTGGTCCTGGGGACCCTCTTCAGCTCGATCATGTTCTTGTAGCATTTGCTGGTGTCGAAGAACAGCACGGTTCCGTCCTTCTTCACGTACATCTTGCCGGTTCCGGGGGGGATGATCTCTCCGCAGAACGAGCACTTTCTCTCCTCTACCATTCGAATCACCTTCCCATTCCGAGTTTCCTGGCTTCTCTGGAGGTCTCCCTGAGCATCAGGATGTCGCCCATTCTGACGGGGCCCATGATGTTCCTGGTGATGATCCTCCCCTTGTCGCGGCCGTCGAGAACGCGGACCTTGACCTGGGTTGCCTCTCCGGTCATTCCGGTGCGGCCGATGATCTCGACCACCTCGGAGGGGATGCTGTCGGTGTCGACCATTCAGATCCCTCAGTTCTTAAGGTCCTTTACGGCCGCTGCGATCTCTGCTACCTGGGTCTTGCCGTTGCCGGCGTCGACGATGGCGACGGAGGCGGTGGGCTTCTCGAGTCCGATCGCCTTTCCGAGCTCCTCCTTGGAGGGAACGTACACGTAGGGGACGTTCTTCTCGTCGCAGAGGGCGGGCATGTGGGCGAGGATCTCCGGGGGCTCGACGTCGGTCGCCATGATGACGATGACCGCCTCTCCGCGCTCGACGATCTTGGTGACCTCGTTGGTTCCTTTCTTGACCTTTCCGCTGTCCCTTGCGATCTCGGCGAGGGCGTACGCTTTGTCAGAAACATCCTTGGGGGTCTCGAATTTCACGAATACTGCCATTTCAATTACCTCTTTCAGGTGCTCTCGGCACCATCATTATTCATCGGCTCCAAAAGAGCGGAGTAGGACTATCTGATGGTTGTATAAAAGGGTTGGCAGGAGAGGATTCCGAGGGGATTTGCGCTGCCACGGAAAAGAACGACGATATGCCGATCGCCTCGGTAAACAGCAAATTGCTGCTGTATCCTCTGGCATGTTCCGAGCGGGAATCCCGACATCGATGCCGCGAATCCGATGAACGGTTTCCTGCGGCGCTATCCTGATGCCAGAAACTATGTTTATAATGGTGTGCGATACCGTCAACCGTGCCCGGATTCTGCGATAAACTGCTTCGAAAAATCGATGCAGTCGACGAACACATATGCTCTTCACCTGCAGACAAGGTGAACAGGATCTTCATAGCTGTCTCGGCGGTCATCCTGCTGCTCTCCATAGTCTACATCGAAGTGGAACGCGGATGGTCCGATGTACTTCATTATTATGTCAACATAAGCGAATTGGTGGACGGCAGACAGATGCCGTACCGGGACTATCCGTTCGAATATCCTCCTCTGGCACTGCTATTCATGCTGGTGCCGAAGATATTCTCCGTGTCAGAGGAGACGTTCTGCTACAGCTATCTCTTCTTCGCCTTTGCATTCTTCCTGATCGGAGCCCATTTCATCTCCAAAATCACAAACGAGATGGGATCTCCTCGCAACCGCACTCTCGTCCTTTACATGCTCATGTTCGTCTTTGCGAACGTATTCGTCGTTTTCAGATACGACATATTCGCTGCGGTTTTGGTGATAATCTCCCTTTGGTGCTATAAGAAGGAAAAATACGGTCTCGCATTTGCAATTATGGCGGCAGGCGCCATGACGAAACTTTACCCGGCACTGTTCCTGCTGCCCATGCTGGTCCCGTTCCTGTATCGGAAACAATGGATGTATATCGCAAAGTACACTCTGATATCCGTTGCGGTATGCTTACTTGCCGAGGTACCTTTCCTGATTTCGGACCCGGGCACGGCTTTCGCATACATGCAATACCATTCCGACAGAGGCCTTCAGGTGGAGTCTGTATTCGCCGGCTTCATCATACTGTTCAACATGATATCCCCGGGAGACATAACGGCTGTCGACGGCTATGGATCCCGCAACATATTGGGATGGTTGCCGGACCTGCTGGCGGCCCATCTGACGGAGATTGCCGCACTCTCCATCCTACTGCTGATGGCGGTGTTCCTGATAAGGATGAAGAGGAACGGTCTCCGTGCGGATGATTTCACCGTCGTATCTACGCTCTGCTTCGCCCTTCTGATGACATTCATCCTATTCAGCAAAGTGTACTCCCTTCAATACATAATCTGGATCATGTCACTGTTCCCACTGGTCATGCTGGATTCTGTAGACAAAAAAATACGCACAGAGATGCTGATTATATTCATCCTATTCGCAATATTCAGTACGGCGAATGGTCTTGCGCTATACTTTGATCTTTCAGACCTCAATATAAGGGGAACCGTGAACATCTGTCTCAGGAACATCATGCACATACTGCTTACCGTCGAAGCCGTACGGCTGGCCATGAGATTCACCGCACCCAAACCAACAGGCAAATGACCCCCATGCTGTCGTATTCAGACGACACCTCCAATCCTGCTGAATATCCGAGGAGAATGCATCGCCATAATTGGAAAATCGTAGCATAATGAAACAATCATTCACAGATGTCTCTCGATGCCGTGTGCACACAGGCAGAATTTCGGCTTTCCAAGTCATCCCGATACTTATAACGACGGACCCGACCGACAGAATAGAAAAATATACCAACAATACATGTTGACTTTAATGAAAGCAGTAATTCTCGCAGGAGGATTGGGCACCAGAATCTCCGAAGAGAGTTATTTAAAGCCCAAGCCGATGATAGAGATAGGCGGACATCCCATACTCTGGCACATCATGAAGATATTCTACAGCCAGGGCATAGACGATTTTATCATATGCGCCGGCTACAAACAGCACATCATCAAAGAGTACTTCGCAGATTACGCCCTCCACTGCAGCGACATCACCTTCGACTTCTCCAAAGGCGGAGAGATGACCGTCCACGACAACAGTTCCGAAAACTGGAAAGTGACCATAGTGGACACAGGCATGAACACGATGACCGGCGGAAGGATAAAACGCGTGAAAAAGTACCTCGGCGATGAACCCTTCCTCATGACGTACGGAGACGGCGTCTCCGACGTAAACATAAAGAATCTGGTAGAATTCCATAAAAACCACGGGAAACTGGCAACCCTGACCGCCGTACACCCCGCGGGAAGATTCGGGATCCTCGATATAAAAGGCGACTATGTGGCATCCTTCGGCGAGAAGATAGAAAGCGACACCGATTGGGTCAACGGAGGATTCATGGTCCTGGACCCCGGGATCACAGACTACATCGAAGGAGATGAAACGATTTTCGAGAAAACCCCGCTGGAGACCCTCAGTGCCGAAGGTCAGCTTATGGCCTACAAACACTCCGGATTCTGGCAGTGCATGGATACCTTGCGCGACAAGAACATATTGGAAAATCTTTGGAATACCGGCAAGGCACCCTGGAAACTGTGGTAACATGTCCCTGCGCGAATTCTACGCGGGAAAGAAGGTTCTCGTGACGGGCCATACCGGCTTCAAAGGATCGTGGCTGTGCAGGGAACTCCGCATGCTGGGGGCCGACGTCTACGGCTACTCCCTGGACCCTCCGACGGATCCGTCCATGTACGAACTCGCGCATGTCGGCGAAATAGTAGAATCCGAGATAGGCGACATAAGGGATTTCGACAGGCTGCATTCGTTCTACAAAAGCGTCTCCCCGGAAATCGTCATACATATGGCGGCACAGCCCATCGTGAAGGAGGGGTACCGCATACCCCGTGAGACGTACGAGACCAATGTCATGGGGACGGTGAACATACTGGAATGCATCAGGTGCGGAGGACATGTCAGATCGTTCCTCAACGTTACCACGGACAAGGTCTACAATAACGTCGGCGACTTCGACCACTATTATGACGAGGACGACCGCCTGGACGGATACGATCCCTATTCCAATTCGAAAAGCTGTTCTGAGCTGGTGACACACAGCTACAAGAGGAGCTTCTTCTCCCCCGGACGGTGTGCGATATCGACCGCCAGAGCGGGAAACGTGATCGGGGGAGGCGACTTCTCCCCGGACAGGATCGTCCCGGACTGCGTCAGGGCCGCCGTTTCCGGACATGAGATTACCGTCCGCAATCCGAACTCCGTAAGGCCCTACCAGCATGTCCTGGAGCCTCTTTTCTCTTATCTGACGATATGTGCGAAACAGTATGAGGATGCCTCCGTGTCCGGGAGCTACAACATAGGCCCGGAAAAATCGGACTGCATAACCACCGGGGAACTTGCGAGCCTGTTCTGCGAATGCTGGGGGAGGGGGTTGAAATGGGCCGCTAAGGAGGTCGAGGGCCCCCACGAATCCAATTACCTCAAACTGGACAACGGATTGCTTAAGGCAACATTCGGAATAGCTCCCCAATGGGACGTTCATGCGGCCGTCTCCAAGACCGCGGAATGGACGAGGTCTTGGCTTGACGGGAGCGACCTCGCGGTCTGCACGGATTCGCAGATTACGGACTATCTGAAAGGGAGGGGAGAATCTGTTTGAAGAAATGAATGAAAAACAGGCAAGGAAAGAGATTCTTAATATCGTATCGGAATATTGTGACAAATTCCATGTAAAGAAGGAATACCATGAGGGGGACCGCATACCTTATGCATCCCGTGTCTACGACCGTGACGAGATGGTGAACCTGGTCGATGCATCCCTGGAGTTCTGGCTGACCTCTGGAAGATACACCGACATGTTCGAATCGGCGGTAGCGGAATACCTAGGTGTCCCCTTCTTCAGTTTCGTCAACTCCGGCTCCTCCGCCAATCTGCTGGCATTCATGACCCTCACCTCGCCCCTGCTCGGGGAACGTGCCGTGAAACCGGGAGACGAGGTCATCACGATAGCCTGCGGCTTCCCCACGACGGTGGCCCCCATGATTCAATACGGAGCTGTTCCGGTATTCGTGGACGTCACCATACCCCAATACAACATCGACGCCGATATGCTGGAGGCCGCCCTCTCTCCGAAAACAAAGGCGATAATGGTCGCGCACACGCTCGGAAATCCCTTCGACATCCAGAGGGTGAAGGACTTCTGCGACAGACACGGGCTTTGGCTGGTGGAGGACAACTGCGACGCCCTGGGCTCCCAATACACATACAACGGCCAAAAAAGATACACCGGCACCGTAGGCGACATAGGGACTTCCAGCTTCTACCCGCCGCACCACATAACAACAGGGGAGGGGGGAGGGGTTTACACGAGGAACCCTCTCCTGCATAAGATCATCCGTTCGCTGAGGGACTGGGGAAGAGATTGCTCCTGTCCTTCGGGTAAGGACAACACCTGCAACCACCGGTTCGACGGACAGTACGGGGAACTGCCGCGCGGATACGACCACAAATACGTGTACTCGCACTTCGGATACAACCTGAAGGCCACCGACCTGCAGGCGGCGGTCGGATGCGCCCAGATAGAGAAATTCCCGGGATTCGTCGAGAAGAGAAAGAGGAATTTCAAGATGCTCAGAGAGAAACTCTCCTGCGTCTCCGATAGACTGATCCTCCCGGAACCGCTTCCCGGAAGCGACCCGAGCTGGTTCGGATTCCTCATGACCTGCGGAGAGGGTGTCGACAGGCACAAGGTAGTGAACTATCTGGAGAACCGCGGCGTGCAGACGAGGATGCTGTTCGCAGGGAACCTGATAAAACACCCATGTTTCGACTCGATGAGAGGTGACGCACACAGATACCGTGTGATAGGGGATCTGAAAAACACGGACAGGATAATGAACGACTCATTCTGGATCGGCGTGTACCCCGGTATGACCGAGCCCATGATTGACTACATGGCGAAAACGATAATAGAGGCCCTAAGATGAGAATCAAAGTCTCCGACTTCATAGCGGAAGAACTCGTAAGATACGGGATAACCGATGTGTTCACGGTGGTCGGCGGGGGGGCCATGCACCTGAACGACTCCTTCGGACACAATAAAAACCTGAAGTGCACCTACAACCACCACGAACAGGGATGTGCGATAGCCGCCGAAGGTTATGCGAGACTGAACAACAAAATGGCTCTCCTGTGCGTCACCACCGGTCCCGGCGGAACGAATGCGCTGACGGGGGTCGTCGGAGGATGGCTCGACTCGATCCCCATGATAATTATCTCCGGACAGGTCCGCTACGACACGACCGCAAGAAGCACCGGACTCCCCCTGCGCGCGATGGGGGACCAGGAATTCGATATAACGAAGGCCGTTTCGTCGATGACGAAATACTGCGAGATGGTCACCGACCCGAGAAGGATAAAATACTGCATCGGAAAAGCCCTGACCCTCGCTGCGAACGGACGGCCCGGCCCATGCTGGCTGGACATACCGCTGAATGTGCAGGGGGCATATGTGGAGACCGATGACCTCGAAGAATACGACCCCTCGGAGTACATCGAAACACTCCCCCTTTCGATTGAAAACGATACGGTCGATGCCATCCTGAAAAAGATCTCCGAGGCACAGCGTCCGGTGTTCTACGCCGGCAACGGCATACGTCTGGCCGGAGCCTACGAAATATTCAGGAAGACCATACGGAAACTGAACATCCCTGTCGTCACCAACTGGGACAGCGTCGATATGATGGCGGACGAAGACCCCCTCTATGCCGGCCGCGGCGGAAGTCTGGGAAACAGGGCAGGAAATTTCGCCGTTCAGAACAGCGACCTCATACTATCGATAGGGAGCAGACTGAGCCTTAGGCAGACGGGATTCAACTGGGAGAAATGGGCGCCGGGAGCGTATGTCATAATGGAGGACATCGACGATGCCGAGCTCAGAAAACCGACACTTCATGTGGAGATGCCCCTCAACGTGGATGCCAAAGTACTCCTCCAGAAACTGCTCGACAGATCTCCGGACAGGGTTTTCAAGGGAGAGGGATGGATCGAACAGTGCCGGACATGGAGGGAGAAGTACCCCGTCGTGCAGAAAAAACACTATGACGACCCCGTCCTCTGCAACCCCTACTGTTTCATGAAGGAACTCAGCAGAAGACTTCCGGAAGGTGCAGTGACCGTCGTAAGCAACGGAACGGCATGTGCGGTCGGCAGCCACGCCTACGAATTCAAGAACGGACAGAGATTCATAGTCAACTCTGCGATAGCCAGTATGGGCTACGGCCTGCCCGCATCGATCGGTGCCTGCATAGCCAACGGGCGCAAGGACACCATATGCATCGAGGGCGACGGGAGCATCATGATGAATCTGCAGGAATTGCAGACGGTAATCACCAACAGACTCCCCATAAAGCTGTTCATAATAAACAACGAAGGATACCACTCCATACGGATGACCCAGACCAATATCTTCAATAAAAATTTCTACGGAATCGGCGAACAATCTGGTGACCTGAGCTTCCCCTCGTTCGAGAAGATCGCCCAGGCTTTCGGATATCCGTACACATCCATAAAAAGCAACAGGGAAATGGACAAACTGGACGAGATACTGGCTTCGCCGGGATATGCCCTGTGCGAAGTGTTCGTGAATACCGAGCAGACATTCGAGCCGAAATCCGCAACGAAGAAACTTCCGGACGGTACCCTCTATTCACCGCCCCTGGAGGACATGGCCCCCTTCCTGGACAGGGATGAACTCGAGGAGAACATGCGTTTCGTAAGAAAATGATACCGACACGGTTCAGTCTTTGAGGATATGATTGATGGATTTGATTACTCTGCCGTTAATGACATCGAAGGCTGTTCTGAAAACGAAAGATACGCCCACCGTTATTACAAAGGCCAAAAGGATCATTACGACATAGTTGAGAAGAGGACTTACGTCTAGAGCATAAGGTCTGAGTCCGTTCAAGATGATTGAATGCCAGAGATAGAATTCGAAAGATATCCCTGCCAAGAAATTGATAAGCACCGCATGATTGCGACATTTCTGCGGATTGGAGTTCTCTGCCTGCGCATCCTGATTGCTGAAAGCCACTATATACAAAGAAACGACGAGCAACCAGACAGACGGATAATAAACACAGTATATCCTAATGTAATCCGGGAATCCCAAGTCCCCCCAACAATACAGATAGCAATTCGTCAGAAATGCGATTATTACAAGTAACGATGAAAAAATCTTTCCCCTGTTGGAGAACAGGAAACTAAAATCGCCGGCACACCTGATTATTAATTTATACAGCACAATGCCACATAACCAGAGATCAATATTGGAAAGCGGATTGGTGTACAACAACCTGTACCAATCGCCTGAAGGATATGCAATGAATCTCCAGAAGGCACCAATCAACACTATTGAAATGAATACCAGATACCAAATCCTAAAATTTTTGATACGACCATCTATAAAATCAATAAACAAACATAAAAAGGGGGTTATGAGGTATAGCCAAAATATTGTGAACACATACCAGGTTGCCCCTATGCCCACTACGCCGGGTATTCCATTATATCTAAAAGTCAACATCGAAATCAATGCTTCAGGATTATCGAGGAAAAAAGACGGATATGCCAATAAGCAAACCAAGATGATGAAGAAAAAGGTCGGAATGATGATTTTTACCAGCCGGGTCAAGTAATATCTGATTATGCCTTTTGATGAGTACTCATACCTGCTTTTGAAAAAACCAAGACCGGCCAGATATCCTCCCAACAATATGAATATCCATACTCCGGCCCAAGCAGGCGTTTTAAGAATAAACTCCCAACCGCCATCTATTGTAAACCCTGTTACATCCGCCAACAATATGTACGAATGCAGAATGAAGACTAAAAAAAGTGCAAAAACACGCATGACATTAAGTGGATCGAATAGGGACTTTTTGGAATATATTTCAGTCAAGCAATCAACCACTGTGCCATGTTGGCAGAATATGAAATGCACAACAATATTTTAATTATTTTCACAACGATAGATTATTCTGACAATACTTTCAAAATAAATATTTGCCGAACTGACAATCGAGAACACTATCGTATGATGTCTAAACGCACAACGACCCAACTCAGAATAGAAAATGTTCAAAACTACAAAAATTAACATAAGCAATATTAAAAACCGAATTTTACAATTGATATATGGTACAGACCAAACATTCTCCTTCAGAATGCTATAAACACATACATCACTGAATGTTCAAAGTGTCAAAACTCAAACAAGCCTCATAACCATCTTTCACAAGTTTACAAAACATGAAAATATAATTCATAGAACCGGTTTGACAGAAGAAAAGATAGAATTAACCCGCCGCGGGAGCAGATTACATTCAAGAATGCCACGGCCTAACAAAAACATCACAATGGCCTCAAGCAGCAAAATCGCGATGGATACCGCATCCAGTATACGAACTGAATCGGATACGTTTCTGAACGAGCTGAAGAAGTTGCAGAGCAATTCGGGATCTGCGGAAACCGCGGTATCGATAGCCAATTACGTTAAACTGACGAGAATTCTCATGAACGAAATTCCTGGGGGGAACGTAATCTGTGCGCATTACACTGAGAACAGGCCGGTAAAGAACTCCGATGCCATCGTAAAGTACCTCATAGACATTTCGAAGAGAAAATGAGTGATGAAAATGGAGGCCGTATTCGTGATATTATGCACAGGATTAACGCCACAAAAATTTAAAAATAACTTTTTATCTTAACAGACAGATAACCTCTGCATCGTAATTCGATCGTTCCATACAATTCAAGTAAGTTTTGACATGTTCGACGTTTTTTCTGGAATAAGATTAAAGTGGCCAATATCAGTTTATTGCTACTATCTGGTAATTATTTCCGCAGTTGTTCTTATTGGTTTTTTGTTTTTTTATCCTCAACAGACTATTTATCATGTTACGTGGAACTTCGATCCTTCAAATATACCCGATTTTACAGAAGTCTTAGGAAGATCTCGGACTGGGAATCCATACGATCTAGGCAGCACATATCTTCCGTTTGTTTTTTTGATGTTCAAGCCACTTACTGTTTTTGATTCCAATTATTATGCATACATGACAACCATGATAATTTCATATGGAGTCATGACGTATGAGATAAATAAACACATAAAAAATAAAAAATTGAAGTTTGTTACATTGGCACTTCTTTTCATATCCGTTCCATCTCTGTGGATTTTTGAGAGGGGGAATATAATTTACCTCTGCGTCATGTTTATTATTTTATTTTTTTCATGTCATGGAAGTGCAACGTGAATTCGGCACGTTGCCCTG
>DARY01000006.1 GCA_002503545.1 Candidatus Methanomethylophilus sp. UBA78 | reverse complement strand
GCCCGTGCCAAGAAGCAGAAGTCCTACCGTTGAGATGATCACATGATAATACCGGTGAGATGTTTCACATGCGGAAAGGTCGTCGGCTCCGCCTACCCCGAGTACGTCAAGCGCGTGAAGATGGGCGAGGAACCCCAGAAGGTCCTCGACGATCTTGGATTCGAGAGATACTGTTGCCGCAGGATGATCGTTTCTCACGCAAACCTCATCGGCGAGATCTCTCAGCTCGGATGAGACTGCTGGCACCCAAAACTTTTTAAACAAAACCAATTAATACCCTATCAAACGGGCCCTTGGGGTAGCTTGGTATCCTTCATGCTTGGGGTGCATGTGACCCCGGTTCAAATCCGAGGGGGCCCACCAATCTCTTATCGTTTCTCATTCCTACGGTCCCGCTTTCCGGTTCCGCCGATTATTCCCGTTGCTTCGTTCCGTCTGCGGGTGCGCATGATGCGGGTGTTTTCCGTGCATGCATCCATCACGGGACCGGGCCCTTCTCTTCCCGCAGCGGTCGGATCCATGTGCAAGGGCGGCCGCCACGGGCATAGATGGAACCCTGGGGCGATCTTGTTAAACGGACACGGCTTCCGGGTGCACACTGGATCATCTCCATCGGGGTGTTGGAAGCCTTTCCCCATCATACAATCTATTATTACTCAAGGAGTCCGGGAATCAAAGGCCGTATGAAGGCGGATCCCGGATGCAGATGCGGTACCGAGGGGAATCATGAAAACGAAAGGTCGGGGACGCCGTATTCGGCGGGGCCCGGCCGATGTAAGGGGTTTGGAGGGCCGTACGGCCCGGGTCAGCGTCTCTCCGTTTCTTCCACGGAGGGCGTCTCGGACGCCTGGGTCTCCGTGGTGCCGACGGCGGCCGTGACGGTGTCCGTCGTCGTATTGCTTCCGTCGGAGAAGTGGATCTCGCGGGGCATCTCCGGGGCTTTTTTGGCCTTGAAGAAGATGCCTATGACCAGGAGGGCCAGCATCATAACGGATCCGCAGAGGAACGCGAAGTCCACGCTGTTGGCGAACGACAGCAGGATGTTGTTCGCTTCCGACACTATGGCTCCGTCGATCAAGTCGCCGATGCCGCTCTGGACGTTGCTAAAGGCTCTCATCAGGTCGTCGAGCACCCCGGTGTTGTGCTGCACGTTCTCGTAGACGATGTTGCTGACGTTGTTCCTGAGTTCCTCTCCGATCTTGTTGCCTATGAGCACGGCGAAGATGGCCGTTCCCACAGTCGTACCGATGGACCTTATGACGTTGACCGCCGAAGTGGTCATCCCCATCTCGGATGGCTTGGAGCTGTTCTGGACGGCGACCATTATGACGGACATCATGCATCCGAGCCCTATTCCGAAGACGAACAGGCAGAGCGCATAGTAGCTCAGCTCGGTACCGACGGTCATCTGGCTGAACATGTACAGTCCGGCCGAGGTTATCACGGGGCCGACGATGAGCCAGGGTTTGTACCCGGTCCTGTTGACGAGGTTTCCGCTGAGCATCGAGGTTATCATCATTCCCGCCACGAGGGCCAGGGAGTACTCGCCCGCCTCCAGCGTGTCGAGTCCCAGGATGGAGATGGCGAACATGGAGGAGTACATCATGGCGCCCATCATGGCCAGTCCGAAGACGAACATGAAGATGCAGGCCTGTATGACGGTCCTGTTGCGTACCAGGTGCGGGGCGAGGACGGGTTCCTTGGCCTTCTTCTCGATCCTGATGAACAGCACGGTCAGGACGAGGGCGCAGGCGATCATCACGAAGGATTCCGCGCTGACCCACTCGAATCTGCTGCCGGCCCACTCGAAGAACAGGAGGACGTCGAGCAGCAGGACGGACAGGAAGGCGATCCCCCTGTAGTCGACGGTCGGCTTCTCCTTGAACACGGGGGTGGGGAACTTCCTGATCGTCAGCGCGTAGGCCACGATGGCGAGGGGTATGTTGATGTAGAAGATCCAGTGCCAGCTTATGTGCTCGGTTATGTAGCCGCCTATGAGGGGGCCGATACCGCTGCCGATACCGAATATCGCACCGAGGATACCCTGCATCCTGGCCCTCTCCTTGGGGGAGTAGAGGTCGGCCACGGCGGCGGTGGCGACGGGGATGAGTATACCTCCGCCGAGACCCTGTACGGCGCGGCAGACGATCAGCATCACCATGCTCTGGGACAGACCGGCGAAGACGGATCCGAGGACGAAAATGGTGAGGCCGATGAGGAACAGGGGCTTCCTTCCGAAGAGGTCGGACAGCTTCCCCGAGATGGGGATCATGATGGTCTCGCAGAGCATGTATGCGGTTACCATCCAGGAGTAGAGACTGGTCCCGTCGAGGTCGCGGGCTATGACCGGTCCGCAGGTTCCGACGATCGTACCGTCGAAACACGCCACAAGCATAGCGAACGAAAGTCCGATCATGATCGTTCTCCGGACTTTCGGATCGATATTCTTGTAAGTTATTTGTTCAACTGCCATAGGGAAGCGAAATAGAGCATCTATATAATAGTTTACGAGTAAACAATTAACTTGTTCGGGTCCGATGCATGGATTGTCCCGGCGTTTTATACACCGCATTTTTGCGAAGACACGTGTATTTCAAAAGAGCCAGATATCATAATCCGTCGGGGTTTCCCAGTACCGTCCAGTAAGGAAGGGGCTTTGCGGCGTTTCTGTCGTATATGGTTGAAGAAAAGACAGTTACGCCGTAATTAGTTGATATTAAGGAGAGTCTTCCTGATATTCCAGCAGGTCTCCCGGCTGACAGTCGAGGGCGACGCATATGGCGTCGAGGGTGGAGAACCTTATGGCGGAGATCTTGCCCGTTTTTATCTTGGAGAGGTTGACGTTGGTGATCCCCACCTTCTCCGCCAACTCGTTGAGGGACATCTTCCTGTCCGCCATAACCCTGTCAAGCCTGAGAACTATCGTCATGGTATCACAGCGTCTCGTCGGACTCCTTCTGCAGTTTGGCGCCGTATCCGAATATGAGTGCCAGAGCATAGAGTATCAGTGCCCCGCCCACCGGTATCAGCGGCACGTTGACGTTGTAGCCGGACGGTTCCAGCAGGAGAATCCCGACAGCCTGTTCCGCGACGACGGCGGCCGCGCATGCTATGGAGACGGTCGCCATCAGTTTCAGGGCGCGGGCGCTGTCCTCCGTGAAGGGCGTCCCCCCGTCCCTTATGTCCTTTATCATGCGGTCCAGGAGATAGATTATGGCGACGAAGGCCACGAACTCTATCAGGGAATGTCCCAGTGTTATCAGGATCTCCCGGCGGTCCCTGCCCAGGAGATCGGCGCCGTCGGCGGTTGCGTACACCAGGATGCCGATGGCGCACAGTGCGATCAAGGCCGTGCATATGACGATGGCCAGTACGAGGACCATGTGGCCGTAGGCGCACATCCTGTTCAGCTTCTCCAGTTCCGCATTCTCCACGGGCGCTTCCTCCCAACCTGTCATGAAGCGTATCGATTATTAATGTATTACGATTATAGTTTATTGACAAACGATAATTTATTAACGAAATAGATAAAATGTTATATACCAGGGGGATGTTGTGCCTCCGTTGAACAGTTCAACAGAGGATAATATGAGAACAATCATGCACGCAGCCGACGGCCCGGTGGGATCCGAATGAATCCGGAATACCCCATCGAGTTCGTCGATCTGCGCAAGGAGTACGGACAGTTCATCGCGGTGGACGGTCTCAACCTGAAGATCAAGAGGAACAGTTTCACTGGTCTCCTGGGACCCAACGGGGCCGGCAAGAGCACGTCCCTCAAGATACTCACCAATCTGATCCACGCGACCTCCGGGAACGCGTATCTGAACGGCAAGGACGTCACCGCGGACACGAAGAACGCCATGTCCGGCGTCGGGACCGTCGTCGAGACCCCCGAGTTCTACACCTATCTGACCCCCCGCGAGACGTTCAGGTACATAGGGGAGATCTACGGCATGTCCAGGGAATCCATCTCGAACGAGACGGAGCTCATCATCGACAAGGTCAAGATGTCCGAGTGGACGGACAAGAGGATAGGGACCTTCTCCAAAGGGATGAGGCAGAGGATAGCGCTGGGTCTTTCGCTGATGAACGATCCCAGCATCATTATCCTCGACGAACCGACGTCCGGTCTGGACCCGAGGGGCATGGCCGAGATGAGGGACATCCTGAAGAACATCAGGAACGACAACCACAACCTCACCATCCTCATGTCCTCGCACATGATGCACGAGGTCACGGACCTCTGCGACAGGGTCGCCCTGATAAACCACGGCAGGCTCCTGCTGCATGACGACATCGAGAACGTCATAGGCGGGTCCGATTCCCGCCCGCTGGTCGTGAAGACGGTCAGGACGCCGGACGATTCCGTCCTGGCCGCGATAACCCGCCTCGACAACGTCAAGTCCGCCGTCCGCTCCGGTAGCGAGATCGCGGTCAGGTTCCTGGGGGACAGGGACGACGAGGTCGACTTCTTCAGGCAGCTGGCACATCTGGACATCGGGGTGTACAGCGTCTCGGAGAGCGAGAACGCGCTCGAGAACAGGTATCTCGAGCTGATCAAGGAGTCGAGGTGATCCGGATGGCTGACGAAAACAACAGGCTGAACGGACTCTCGGACGACCTCAGGCAGGCCTTCGTCGTCATGAAGAACGAAGTGACCAAGTACGCCCGCGGAAGGAAGCTGCTGATATTCGCCGCCCTCACCGCATTGGTGCTCGCAGTGGTCACGGCGGCCCTGGTGATATGGGGCGACGGCCTCGGGGACAGCAGTGCCAATCTGGGATACCTCTACGTGATGATCATGAGCATCCTGGTGCTCATCGCCGTGACTCTGTTCGCATCCACGGCGCTGGTATCGGAGTTCGAAGAGCGTACCGCACTCATACTGTTCACCAAGCCGATAAGGAAATGGACCATATTCCTCGGGAAGTTCGCAGCATCGCTGCTGGTGACAGTGGGCTTCGTCGTGATCTACTATCTTATAGTGATCGCCCTGAGCCTCATCGGGCCGGGTTACGTCGACGGGGCGATATTCACCTCGCTGGGTCTTGCCGTATGCTACACGTTCGGATGCGCTGGCATCGGTTTCCTCATAAGTTCCGTCATGAAGAAGGCGAGCACCTCGTCCATTCTGACCTTCTTCACGCTGGCACTGCTGCTGGACATGCTGCTCGCGGTCGTCGTCATAGCCGCCCACATAGACAACCCGTGGTACGTGATAACCTATGCCAGCGGGGACATACTGAACGTCCTGAACCCCTCTGAGGTCGTCCACGTTGCCAGGTCGGCGGCCGTGATGGCCGTCTGGGGATTCGCCACCGCGGCGATAGCGTACCTCCTGTTCAGGAAGAGGGACTTCTGAAACATTTTCGGAGGGGGCGTGCCCCCTCCTTTTTACACATCTGGCACATGACTGTGCGTTAATATCGCCGTTCGAAATACCCTGATCGGGTCTCGTGAAAAGGCGAAGGGTTGGCCGGCGGGACCCCTTGCAGTCCAACCGGCCCATTTCCGATTAGACGATCGGGATCTTTCCGTCCAGGGCGAGCGCGAAGGACAGGTACATGTTGAGTGCGAAGTTCGCAAGCGCCGATATGCCTATGAGCCAGTGCCAGTAATCTCCGCCTATGACGCCGGACAGTCCGACCGTCAGGAAGATCAGGGCGGTGGTGAGGCAGATGAACGTGAGCGTCTCGGGGGTCTTGATTATGGCGGACCATATGAGCGCCATGAGGAACACCAGTCCGAATGTGATGTTCTCCCATGCTCCGATCCCGAATCCGGTGAGGGCCACGGCGGCTCCGACGAGTCCGAAGACGATGAATCCGAAGTTGCTTCCGTTTCTGTATGCTATGAACGATACCACGAGGATCAATATACCCAGAAGTTCGAAGAATTCCGTGGTCGGAACCCCTTCGTCTTTGAGTTGCATGATTGCCAACGGCAACGATACCACTGCGACCAGGAACAGCCCGAAGGCCGTAGGGTCTATCTTGTAATCAGTCTCTGACATTTCTTCTTCCTCCAAATAAAAGGTTTGTAAATGGTTTGTAAGTGAGTTGGATGTATTATCAAATCCATTAGTATATAAAATAAGTGTCCAACTGGAAAAAATAAGACCTTCTTTATATTGAGTTTTTGAGATCCCGGAGCAGGGAGGCGCATATGCGGCCCTCCGTTGCATCCGTTTGTAATCTGTTTTAAATATGGAATCCTTCAATTCCCGGCTCCGAAAAAGTCCGGGAATGTAAGGATGGATTGATTAACAGGTTTCTTTACGCAGACCTTCCTTGTAGGCGGTGCCCCACTCCTCCATGGAGTTCAGGATGATGCGGAGGCTCTTGCCCAGTTCCGTGAGGGAGTACCCCCGCCTTCGGCGGTACCTCAATTCTCCGTACTTCAGAGTCTTCTTGTTTCCATCCACCTCGGTATCTCCCGGGAACACCGTTCCTGCGAATACACGTGATGCGTTCTGGATGCAGTATCAGAAAGGAACCAACATGAAACACGGTCGCCGGTCCGCCGGCTGCATGCAATGACAGATGTCATATAGCTAATGACCGTTAATACCGAATGTGATCGTATGGGAAAACTGGAATACACGTACGTAGGCTCCGAGAAGTACTGCTACCCCGGGACGGCCGTCCCCGTGAACAGGTTCGGAGCAAAGGACGCGGAATCGCTGAAGACCGCCGTATCGGAGGAGGTCGCCGCCAGGCAGGCGGAGCTGGCGGAGATGGGCGGACTGGGAGGGAACTACAAGCTCACGCACATGCAGGCCTTCCACAGGTTCCTCTTCGGGAACGTCTTCGACTGGGCGGGCGAGATCAGGAGGTCGGACATATCCGACAGCCGTTTCGTCAGGGCCGAGGACATAAAGGATGAGGCGGGGATGATCTTCCTGAGACTGGAGAACGAGGACTACTTCCACGGTCTCGAGCAGGGGGACCTCGCGGAGCGCATATCCTACTACACCAGGGAGATCGACAGGCTCCACCCCTTCGGGTACGGCACCGCGGAGACCATGCGCACCTATTTCGGGCAGATGCTCGGCAGGATCAGGTACAGGGTAGACTACGCGAGCGTGCCGGAGGACGTCTGGGAGGAGGCCCGTGCGGCCGCCATGGACGGGGACCTCTCCAAGTACGAGGAGATCTACGGGCGCATAATCTCCAAGATTCCCCGCGAGAAGAAGTGACGGGGCCGGGGCCCCTCTGGGGTCCCGGTATGCGGGTTGCACCTGGTCTAACCTTATTATGTCTGGACGGTGTTTACATCTATCCGCGGACGAATCTGTCCCCCAGGTGGTGATTGTGCATGGACGAGAACACCAGGATGCGTTTGCTGGTAGAGCTTCCCTTTCTCCTGAGGGTTCTCTCTACAGATGTCGTCGAGAAGGCGGTCGACCTCATGAGCGGCTTCGGGGTGAACCGCCGCGAGGTCAAGTACATGATGGCGCTCAGGCTGGGGCCCCTCACGCAGAAGGAGCTCTGCGACCTGCTGCTGCTCGACAAGGCCAACACCGCAAGGGCCGTCGCCGTCCTGAAGAGGGACGGTCTGGCGGTCAGCGTCGCCGGTGCGGCGGGCCAGCCGGCCAAGGTCGCATTGACCGAGAAGGGCATGGAGATCGCCGGGAAGATGAGCCGCCTCTTCGAGAGGAACATCGACGTGACGTTCGAATGGCTGTCGAACGATTCGATTAGGAACCTGCTCGACAGCATGGAGCTGATGTGCGGCAGCCTGGATGCGGCCGAAGGGAAATCTACATATACGGATATGATAAAGGGTGTGCTGTCGGACCGTATACATCAAAATGACGGAACCGACCCCTGAGGCCCAACATGAATGCCGTACGCGACTTTTTTCGCAGGATCGACCCCGACCTGATGGTCCAGGAGTCGATGTACGGCTTCGTCATGTCCCTCACCTTCGTGACGGCCGCACAGCTGGGCATATTCCACTACAGCGACCGCATGAGCCTCGTCTTGGCCATACTGGGTATGGACTTCGTGTGGGGGTCCATAGACATGTACATATTCTACAGGATGGACATGATGGCCCTCCAGCGGCAGTCACTGGCGCTCAAGAGGCTCTGCCGCGCCGAGGATAAGGAATCGATGAGGGGGGACCTGATGGAGGAGCTCGACGGCACGGTCTTCGGGCTCATGGACGAGAGCACCCGCAACATGGCCGCGGACCTCATAATCGAGAGGGGGAACTCCAGGGATCCGGAGAGCTTCGTCAGGGAGAGGCACAAGTACCTCTTCAACGCCATGACGGCCGCCCTCGTCACGTTCATGACGGCCGTCCCCGCCGTGATATGCCTCACGCTCATCGAGGACGATGTGACTGCGTTTTTCAGCACCTCGGCGATATCGAGCGCGGCGCTGTTCTTCACGGGCTATTTCATGTCACCCTACGAGGACAGGGGCCTGAAGGCACTGACCGGCCTCGTGACGGCCGTGGTCTGCCTCGTTCTGACGCTGTTCGCCGCACTCTTCGGCGGATGAGTCCAGCCGTCCGCCGATGCGGTTTAAGTACCCGCATCTGGATTCATCGGATCATGCCGGGCAAGGAGATATTCATACCGGAGAAGAGGGACAGGAGGATCGCATTGGTGGTCGTCGACGTCCAGAACAAGTTCCTGGTCGGTGCGACGGAGCAGACCCTGAGGGGCAAGGATGCGCATCTGCCGGCCATAATCCAGGCGATCAGGATGTTCCACGACGCCGGCCGTCCCGTGGTCTTCGTCAAGTACGACAGGGTGACCCATTACATGGATGAGAACACCGCGGAGGGGGATGCGCTGTTCGAAGGCATAGATGCCCGTCCGGACGACCTGTACGTGCACAAGTACCACATGAACTCGTTCATGAACTCCTGCCTGGAGGACGTCGTCAAGAGCGCGGGCTGCGACAGCATCCTGCTCTGCGGCATCTACACGGACTTCTGCGTCATGTCCACCTACTGGTCGGCGACGGACCACGGTCTCACCGCGTTCCTTCTGAAGGGCGCCCTGATAGCCACCGAGGAACGCGTGAACGAGCTGTACTACCAGCTCTGCAAGACGTTCGATACGGAGGAGTTGGAGGAGAACCTCCGCAATGTCGGTGCGGGCAGGGTTGGGGACGTCCCCGTTCAAGGCGGACGGCGGGAGGACGGGCTACTGCGGGGCCCCTGCCAAAAATAAAGGTGAAGCCTCGAAGATGACGGGCGGGGGCCGCAGGACCCTGGTCGGGAACTCCGATCCCGACGGGAAAGGGGTCAGGGGGGAAAGGCGGCCGACTCGGTGGAGAGTGATTTTTGAAGACCCATATCTCCCGCTATCTCCACAATAGTAGGTGTTAATAATTGTAAAGCATATCCTTTACATATGAATGAGGAAAACCATGCCGAAACGATGACCATAGGGGAGAATATGGCCATGTGCACATATCTGCTGCAGCTGCACGCAAATCTGACTTTCAATGAAGCGACTGCATATCTATGGGTGTGCCAATTCCATTGGCCCCAGGCCAGTTTGGGTAAGAGCCGCCAGGCGACGCATTATCTGAAGAAGCGTGCCGAGGAGAAAATCGGAATCTGCGGCAAACCCGTACTGGATATGATCGAACCGTATGCCGAACAGCTCCGGCGCGTATGGATTGACTGACATAAATGAAGAATTCAAGGTGAAAGAAAACGAATGAGCCAGCAGTTTATGTGGGGCTACCCGGATTTGAACCGGGGTCAATGGCTCCCAAAGCCACAAGTATACCAAGCTAGCCCATAGCCCCTTGTTTTCCAGTCTAACGTCTGTTTCTATTTAGATTGTGGTATGCCGCCGGGCCGGTTCAGATGAACCCGCGCCCGCGCAGCTCGTCCACGAGCATGCGCAGCGCCACCCCGCGGTGCGATATGACGTTCTTCTCCTCCAGGGGGATCTCCGCGAACGAATGCTCCCCGTCGGGGCTGAATATGGGGTCGTATCCGAACCCCCCGTCCCCTCTGGCACTGTGGAGTATGACGCCCGGGCACTTGCCGGTGACTATGACGGACTCGCCCCCGATCCTGCATCCGATGCAGCACTTGAACACCGCCGCCCTGTCCTCCTCGCCCTCCATGAGTCTGAGGATGCCGCCGTTGCCTATGGTCTTCTGTCCGTAGGCGGAGTAGACCCCCGGGAACCCCTTCAGGGCATCCACGAAGAGTCCGGAGTCGTCGATGATGAAATCGTCCAGACCTTCCGCGGAGAGGGCCTTCAGGCCCCTGTCGACCACCTCCTCCAGATAGGAGGTCTGCACCTCCGCGTACTCGCGGTTGACGTGCTCCATCTCTATGCCGTACTCCCCCAGGGCCTCCTGGTACTCCCTGACCTTGCCGGGATTGTGCGTAACGACCTTCAGCTTCATGTGTATCTTCCCCTGTCCTTGATCTCCTGGACCTTCGCCATGACCTGCCCGGAATCCGTCTTCGTCCCGCAGTACGCCGCCAGCAGCTCCCCGTACGCCTCCCCCAGCTTGGGGTGGGCGGAGGAGAACGCCCTCTCCAGGAGGCGCAGGTCCACGCCCATGTCCTCCGTCTCGACCATGGACGACCCCATCGAGAAGTCTATGAAGCAGATTCTCCCGTCTCCCGTCAGGATCATGTTGGAGGTCGTCAGGTCCCCGTGGGATATCCTGGCGTTGTGCATGGCCGCTATGTCCCTCCCGATCCTGCGGCAGATGGCGCCGGAATCCTCCGGGTGCTCGTCGAGATGCCGTTTGACGGTCTCCCCCTCGACGTCCTCCATGACGAGGGCGCCGTCCTCCGCGTCGACGTAGTAGATCACGGGGGTGCGCAGCCCGGCACGGCGGGCCTCTCTGACCAGACGGGCCTCGGTGCGGATCCTCTGGTTGCGGATCCTGCGGTCCAGCTCCGGGATGCGGTACCCTTTGGGGGACCTCACCTTGACTATGGCGCTCCTGCCGAGGAAGGTGGTGCGGTACACGCTGCCCTCCGCCCCCTTCGCGATCTCGGCCATGCCGTCCGTGTCCATGGCCCGCGCCATGTGTTAGACGTAATTCAACTATTCGATTGGACGGGGATGCCGCGCCCTTCCGACGGCGGGACATACCTTAATCAACGTTGGCAACATAATACGCATGTGAACCGCATTCCCACCGGCTGCAATTCTCTGGACTCCCTGTTAGGCGGGGGCATAGAGGCGGGCAGCGTGACGCTTTTCTACGGCGAGGCGGGGTGCGGGAAGACCAACATCTGCCTGCAGATGGCCTACAACGTCATAAGGAGCGGCAAGAAGGTGGCCTTCGTCGACACCGAGGGGCTGTCCTACGACCGTATCCGTCAGATATTCAAGGACGAGGCCCTCATCAACAGCCTGCTGGTGTTCCAGGTGCACAGCTTCCTCGAGCAGGCCGACCGCGTCGAGCAGATATCCAAGATCGCGAGGAACGGACTGCTGGGTCTCATCGTCGTGGACTCCATGACGATGTTCTACCGTCTCAACTACGACAACCAGGAGATGAAGAACAGCTTCATCAGGCAGACGGAGACGCTCCTCAACATAGCCAGGGAGTACGAGGTCCCCGTCCTGATAACCTCCCAGGTTTACACCAACATAACTACTGGGTCTATAGAGTTCCTCGGCGGTCATGCGATGCATCACAACGCCAAGACGATCATAAGGATAGACCTCCGCGGCAACGGAGTCAGGACGGCCGTGATAAAGAAGCACCGCAGTCTCCCGGAAGGGAGGACGGCCATGTTCCGCATAACCGCGGACGGCATACGCGATATGTGATCTGGCACATCTGTTTTCCAGGGCCGGGGCCGCGGTGCGGGGGCACCGCGGCGGGTCCCTTCAGACGTCCCTGTTTATGGCGTAGTCGGCCAGCGCGAGCATGAACTCCTTGTCCTCGCTCTCGGGCAGGATGTCCAGGTGCTTCTTGGCGGAGGCGATCTTGTCCTCGGCGGCCTTCTTGTTGTAGGCGATGGCGCCGATGTCCCTCATGATCTCCATGCCCTCCCTGACCTCCTCCTCGGTGGCGTCCATGTTGCCGAGCACGGATTTGAACCGGGCCAGCTTCTTCTCGTCCTTGAGGTGCTCGAGGGTGTAGGTCACCATGAGGGTGCACTTGCCCTTCCTCAGGTCGTTGCCGACGGACTTCCCGGTCTTGGAGGAGTCTCCGGCGATGCCGAGGTAGTCGTCGAACATCTGGAACCCGAGGCCCATGTCGAGGGCGTATCTGTTTATGGCCTCCACCGTCTCGGCGTCGGCGCCGCCGCAGAGGGCCCCTCCGGCGGCCGCGGCCGCGAACAGGACGCTGGTCTTCAGGAAGATCGTCTCGGTGTACTCCGCCTCCGAGACCAGGCGGTGCTCGTTGCAGACGTCCATCTCCTGTCCCCTGGCCAGGTCCCAGACGGCCTTGGTGACGTACCTGAGGACCTCCCTCATGGCCTCCGCCGGGATGTCCAGGTCGGCGATTATCTGGAAGGCCTTGGCGAAGAGGGCGTCACCGGCCAGGATGGCGGTGGGCATGTCGTAGGCGACATGGATGGTCTTCATGCCGCGCCTCATGTCGTCCCCGTCCATGACGTCGTCGTGGACCAGGGTGAAGTTGTGGATGTACTCGATGGCCACGGCGAGGGGTACGGCCTTGCTCTTGTCCCCTCCCACGGCTCCGCAGGCCGCGAGCACGATGGCAGGGCGCATCCTCTTCCCTCCGGCGTAGGGGTACTGCCTCGACGCCTCGATGAGCCTCATGGGTTCCTCGTCCGGTATGTACTTCTTTATGGGTCCGTCGACCTCTGCCGAGGCTTTCTTCAGATATTCTTTGGCGTCCATTTCATTCCCTCCAACCACTCTTTGGTCTCTCCCAGAATCACGTATCTCGCCTTGGCGAGCTCTTTTATGCTGGCGGAGCCGGTCAGCATCATGGCGACCCTCAGCTCCTCCCTGAATAACGAAAGTTTCTTCTTCACCGCCTCGGCCGAGACGGTGGCCTCCCTGAGGACGGCGTGTGCGCATCCTCCCGCGGAGGCGCCCATGGCGATGGCGGCGGCGACGTGGGTCCCGTCGAGCACCCCGCCCGAGGCGATGAGGGGCAGCTTGCCGGTTCTGGCCTCCAGCAGGGAGACCGGTGCGGGTATCCCCCAGTCGAAGAACGTGTTGCCCATCTCGGTCTGCACGTCGTCCCCTATGGCGGACGCCCTGTACATCTCGACGGCGGCGAAGCTCGTCCCGCCCATCCCCGCGACGTCGATGCCCTGGACGCCTATGCCCTTAAGCCTCTCGGCGGTGAAGGAGTCTATGCCGGCTCCCGTCTCCTTGACGATGATCGGGTACTCCCTGGCGAGCGCGCGGATCGCGTCCCTCACGCCCCTGCCGTTCCTGTCGCCCTCGGGCTGGATGACCTCCTGCAGGAAGTTGAGGTGCACGGCCACGAAATCGGCGTCGATGAGGTCCTTGGCCTGCCCGACCATCTCGGAGGTGAACATGTCCTTGCTCTTCTGCGGGACCAGCTGGGGGGCGCCTATGTTGCCGATGACCAGCGGGACGTCGTAGTCCCTGACCACGCTGTAGCTGTCGGGGTCCACTCCCGTGACGCCCGCGCGCTCGCTCCCCACGCCCATCCCGATACCGAGCTCGGCGCAGGCGATCGCTATGTTCTCGTTGATCTTCCTGGCCCCGGGGAAACCGCCCGTTATGGCCGTCACCACCAGGGGGAACTCGAGCCTCTTGCCCAGGACGTCCGCGCTCATGTCTATGTCGTCCATGTCGATCTCCGGCATGGCGTTGTGCACGAGCCTGACGTCGTCCCAGTAGCAGCTGTCCGGAGAGACCCTCTCCTTCAGGCATATGTCGATGTGCTCCGCCTTCCTTCCCCTGATCCCGGTCATTCCATTCCCCCTTTTGCCATCGTACAGGTAACGGTTTCGCCTTTTAATAATGAGTACAGGCGGTTGGGTGCGTTGCCGTTCACCAGGTAGCAGCGCCTCCCGCCGTCGGTCATGCGCAGCATCGCCTCCATCTTGGAACGGACGCCGCCGGTGACGTCGGCCACCGTCTCGTCGGTGGACGTCTCGGCGAGCTTCTTCCTGGTGACCTCGCCTATGAGCCTGGCCTTGGGGTCCGTCTTCGGGTCGGCCGTGTAGAGTCCGTCTATGTCCGAGACGAAGACGACCTTCTCGGGGTTGAACATCCGGCAGAGGACCTCCATGCACTGGTCGCCGGAGACGATGGCGAAGCCCTTCCTCCTGTCGGTGACGACGTCGCCGAACATCACGGGCATGATGCCGATCCCCTCGAGGCGCCTCACCGGCTCCTCGTTGTCGACTATCAGTCTCCCGTCCTCCATGACGAAGCAGGAGCCGGGGGCCACCGAGACGGCGGGGATCCCATGTGCCAGGAGCTCCTCCACCACCATCGAGGACAGTTTCCTCGTATCGGACATGATGCGGGCCGCCGCGGGTATCTGGTCGTCACTCGCGTATCCGTCCTGTATCGAATGCTTCTTCGCCAGGACGTGGCCGAAGGAGCCTGCACCGTGTACGATGATGACCCTCTGTCCGGAGCGATGGATCTCGTCGGCGAGTCTTGCGACGGTGTCTCTGTTGAATTTTTGATACTCGGATTTGTCGGTTATGACGCTTCCGCCGAGTTTTATCAGTATCATTGCGCGGGCCTATACCGTCTATGATTAAAATAATAGGTGTGGGGAGGTTTACGCCGTATAAGACCCAGACAGAACGGATGGATGCGCACGGCGCACCGGATGGAGAATGGATAAGTGGTAGACAGCGTGTCTGCTTTCCCGTACACTTGCGCAATACAGTACGCGACAGATACGTGAGCGGGCTTAACTTCCGGGTTCGAGATGGGACCGGGTGAACCCCGCTGCTGTGGCCGTCTGACCAAAACTCTAGATATACAACAAGTATAAAAAACTATCTTTTTTGGAAGGTCCGCAGACAGCGATCCATCCTCTCGGTCGCACGGACATCCGGTCGGGATGGCCGAAACGCCGTTCAGCAGAGACCGCTTTCCTTGAGTTCTTCCTTGGACGGAACGGATATGTCTTCGTTGAATTCGACCATGTTGGAGAACATGTTCTTCAGGCCCCAGTCGGCGAGGCTTTTCAGAATGGGGAGGAGGCTCAGGCCTCTTTCGGAAAGGCAGTACTCCACGTACTTCGGTTTGGTGGAGCGCACCTTCCTGACTATGATCCCGTCTCTCTCCATCTCCTTCAGCTGAAGGGTGAAGATCCTCGGGGAGATCCCCTCGATCTGTCCCATGAGCTGGTTGTATCTGATGGGTCCGCCGTGGCGGTAGAGCTTGCAAAGTATGACCGTCTTCCACCTGCCCTCTATCACGGACATGGCGGCGTCTATTGCGCAGTCGTACCTCGGTTCGTGGATCATATCGGCCCAATCCCCCTGGAGATATTTGAGTATATCCACTATTACGGATGATAGTTGGATCACTCACTTCTTCTGGAAGGCACCGTTCCTCTTGTGGGATACGGATTTGGAGCCCTTGTTGTTGGCTACGAGGGTCTTCACGAACTCCTCGGCCTCCTTCTTGGTGGTGAAGGTCCTCGTGGCTTTCTCGTTGCCCTCCGCCTTGACCTGCCAGAGCTTATCCTCTTTGCGCTGGGTGATGTGCCAGGTCTTGGCGGTCTTCTTGGTCGCCGTCTTCTCTTCCGCCATGTCGGCCGCATTGCTGTTCTCTTCTGCCATTTTTTTCACCTCTGCTCAAGGATCTTGATCACATGCCATCCGAACTCGGTCTTCACCGGTCCCACGACATCCCCCTTCTTGGCGGCAAAGGCCGCGTCCTCGAAGGGTTTGACCATCTGTCCGCGCCCGAACCATCCCAGGTCCCCTCCCTTCTTCTTGGAAGGGCAGCTCGAGTGCGTCCTTGTTAGGTCTCCGAAGTTCCTGCCACCGTTCACCTCTGCCAAGATGTCGGCTGCCTGTTTCTCTGTTTTCACGAGGATGTGCGCTGCATGCACTTCTTTGACCATGTTTAACCACTGCAGTCTGCGATATTAATAACCATTGGCCGTTTCCGGCGTTTCTGCCGAAACGGAACAAAGATCCTGGAACCCGGGGCTTCCGGCGGAAGATCCCCGGATTCCGGCGGGACGGGGCTCACTCCTCGTTCCAGTAGTCGGGCTCTGGCACATCCTTCTTTTTTTCAGCGGGGCTTCCGCTCTCCTCGGGGAACGGTGTCGCGGGCGGGAGCTCGCGCGGGTCCTTGGTCCTCGGGCGCCCCTCCCTTCCGTCGGCGTAGCGTATGAAACGGGCCGTCGCCACGGGCTGCGTCTTGTTGATGTAGTTCCAGGGCCAATCCTTCCATTCCTCACGCCTGACCACGGCGTTGGCCTCGCGGACCTCCCTGTCGGTGCCGAGGACCACCGGGCCGAAGGAGCTCATCTTCTGCCCTATGGGGTCCCCCTCCAGGAGCCAGATCTCGTTCCGGGCGTCCCCGTTGGCGATCTCCACATCCTCGTCCGCCTTGACCTTGAGCCGGGTCTGCGGGATGTACATCCTGCCGGCGACGGTGACGCCGCCGTCGGTGACGTAGACGTTCCTCCTGGCGCTGGCCGCCGTCCGGTCTATCCTTATGACGGCCCCGGGCTCCGCCTCGAACGAGACGATCCTGACGTGATGGGAGGGGTCCGCCGCCCAGGAGTCGCCGTTGGGGACTACGCCGGCCGCACCTCCGTAGGTGCCGGCGTACACATGTGCCAGATAACCATCTCCTTTCACGGTCGGGACGTCCTCGGCCCAGACGTTGTTGAGTTCTACGCCCCTGTTCTTCTTCTCGTTGGGGATGTGCATCATGATCTGCGTCACCCGGTGGTGGTTGTCCCGGTCGGCGAAGGCCAGCGGGTACATCTCGCAGTGCCCGTACCTGCTCGACGCCGTCAGCCACTGGACGTCCCCGTAGCCGAACCTCCCCTGGTTCCCGAGGGAGTCGAAATGGTCCACGTACCCTTCGGAGCAAACGGTGATGGTCTCGTACCCCCAGTGGGTGTGGAGGGGGAACCCGGGCGCCACCTTCCCGCCGTACATGCGGTATCCGTACTGCGGGCGGTAGTCATGTCCCAGCGACCTCTTCTTTATCTCCTCAAGAGGAGGCGCCTGCTGCCTGTTCCCCCTGGGATAGTCGTCGAAGTGGTGGGAGGCGAACATGAAGGGGTCCTCCGTATCCCAGTGGAGTTCAGCTGCCTGCTCCCTGACCACGGGGCCGGCGTCCTTTAGCTTTCCGAAGAGTCCCATGGGTGGGGCTATGCATGTGGCTGTATTTTGGTTCTTGGACGGCGCCCCATCGGCATCCTTAATAAGATGGGCCGGATTGGACGGGACATGGCAGAGGATTCTGTTCGGCTCAACAAGTTCATCGCGGAGGCCGGCGTAGCCTCCAGGAGGGCCGCGGACAGTCTGATCGAGGACGGACGCGTTACCGTGAACGGCAGGCAGGCCGTCCTCGGGGACAGGGTCCTCCCCGGCGACACGGTCTGCGTCGACGGGAAGCAGCTCGAGAGGAAGTCGGGTTCGGCAGTCATCCTCGTCTTCAACAAGCCCCGCGGGCTCGAATGCACCTCCGACCGCGGTAACGAGGACAACGTCATAGACTACATCGGTTACCCGAAGAGGATCTTCACCATCGGGAGGCTGGACAAGGATTCGGAGGGACTCCTCCTGCTGACCAACGACGGCGACCTCGCCAACAAGATAATGCGCTCCCGTTACGGGCACGAGAAGGAGTACGTCGTCACCCTGGACAGGGACGTCACCCCCGAGTTCCTGAAGGGGATGGCGGCAGGGGTGCCCATCGAAGAGGGCGTGGTGACCAGGAAATGCAAGGTCACCGAGGTGGACCCGCGCACCGTGCGCATAGTGCTGAAGCAGGGCCTCAACAGGCAGATACGCAAGATGTGCGCTTACTTCGGTTACGGGGTGGTCAGACTCGTGCGCGTACGCGTCATGAACATCGAACTCGGCAATCTCAAATCCGGCAGATACAGGGACATCTCCAAGAGGGAGCGCGAGGAGCTCATGGAGCTCCTCGACAGAAGCGTCCTCGCCGACAAGTCCGATTGAACGGCGGAGAAGGTTTTTTCGCGGAAGGGGGACCCCCTTCCGCTCAGTCCCCGCGGGACACCTTCTCCATGAGCCCCTGGGATCTCTCGAACTCCTCCTCGGTCATCTGGAACCTGTTCTGGAGCCTGTAGTCCCCGTGGACGTCCATGCAGTCGACGGATGCGGTGAGGATGCCCTCGTCGGAGGCGGTGAATTTCACCGTGACGGGGGTGTCGCGGGTGACGCCCTCCGGCAGTTCCATGTGGAACTCCCCCACCATGCTGCCCTCCGCCAGGGCGACCTTCTTCCCCTCCTCGCCGTTCATGGCGCCGTCCTCGTAGATCTGGATCCTGATGGTCAGCTGTCCGTCGTCCATCGGGTAGTAGGTCTTGACGGCGGTGATGGGGAGGACCTCGTTCCTGAAGATTATGTTGGATATGTACTCCTTCTTCGTCTCGTCGGATGCACAGATGCCGAAGGATTTGCTGAGCACGTTGTGGACGCTGATCACCCCGGCGGGCAGGTCCTTCCCGGGTCTGACGTAGACGGTCTCCTCCTCCCCTTCGACGACGGACCCGGCGCCATCCTCCTCCGGTACGGCCTCCTCTCCGGACATGGGTTCCGCGGTCTCGGCGGGGACGGACTCCTCCGTCTCCCGGACCGTTCCGCGGACGGGTCCCGCACCGAGCCCGGAGTCGACGATGTCGTTGGATTTGCAGAGCAGGGCCGCACCCTTGGCCACGGACTGGTCGGGGTCGTAGATCTCGATGTCCATGTCGGGGAAGGCGGCGGATATGTTCTCCCTGACCTGGGGCATCCTGGAGGATCCCCCGACCAGCAGCATGGAGTCGATGTCGGCCGCGGAGAGCCCTTTGGAGTTCAGCACCCTCCCGATGATGTCGACGGTCGTCTGGATGAGGGGTTTGGTGGCGGTGTCGAACTCGCTCCTGGTGACGGTGTAGATGACCTTCTTGCCCCCCACGCTGAGGGTCCCCTTGGTGGATTCGGCCGTGGAGAGCCTCTTCTTCAGGGTCTCGGAGTCCAGGAGGAGCGTCTGCCTGACGTCCTCGTCGGCCTCGATGTCCTCCTCCTCGATGCCGCTCTGCTCCGCGATCTTCCTGAGGATGATCTTGGTGAGCGCGGCGTCCCAGTCCTTGCCCCCGAGGAGCCTCTCCCCGTCGGTGGCGATGGCGGTGAACGATTTCCCGTCTATCTCCAGGACGGTGACGTCGAAGGTCCCTCCGCCCAGGTCGTAGACGAGGATCCTCTTCCTCTCCCCGCCGCCGTGTCCGAAACCGAAGGAGATGGCGGCCGCGGTGGGCTCGTTGATTATGGTGACGTCCTCCAGCCCGGCCACCTTCCCCGCCATCTTGGTGGCCTCCCTCTCCTCGTTGCCGAAGTACGCCGGGCAGGTGATGACCGCCTTCCTGACGCTGCAGGCGTGGTTGTCGTTGAAGTCGTTGATCATCTTCTTGAGGATCGTGGCCGACAGGGTTACGGGGGTGTACTTCACGTCGTCGATGACGACGCTGTAATCGGTCCCCATCTTCCTCTTGATGGCGGTCACGGTCCTGTCGGCGGGGTACATGATGGACATGTCCTTCGCGGGGGAGCCGACGATTATCTCCCCGTTCTCGTTGAAGAGTACGACGGAGGGGGTAGTCTCCTCCTGTTCGAAGTTCTTGTCCACCACCGGCTGGCCGTCGTCGTCGACGTAGGCCAGGCACGAGTAAGTGGTTCCCAGATCAATCCCTATGCAGTATTCCTCGGTCATTTCCCATCCCATCCTTTGCCGGTCAGCCGTCCAGGCCGCCGTCCTCGCCGGTGTCGGCTCTGACGGCCGCGCCGACCTTCTTGAAAACGTTTACCTTCTCCTTCACCAGGACGCGTCCGCCGTATTCGTACCCTTCGGAGAGCCTCTTGGCGACGACCCCGTTCTTGGAAGCGTCGTCCGTGGGCACCACCCCGACGATCCTCTGGTGCAGCGTATCCACCTTGGCACCGTCCTCCCCGTAGGGTCCGATGGCCACCCCCGCGTCCGCGAGCATGTTCTCCATGTCGACCCCGTAGGCCCTGAACGATTCGAGGACCTCCCTGGCCGTGAATTTGCCTATCTTCTTCTCCATCTCCGCGCAGAGCTTCGTGAAGTCCTCCCTCATGTTGCACAGCTGCATCAGGATGTTCATCATCTTCTGGTTTGACAGCTCCCCCTCGCGGCGGTTCAGCAGCTTGCTGTAGGTGTTGAACTGCTCCCTGGAGGTCACGAACTCCTGACCCTCCGGAGCCGGTGCGCTGCCGGGCCTCGACGCCTCGGCGATTATGCCCACCTTGCCGGTGATGTCCGACATCATGAAGTAGATGTCCTCCACCTTGCCGTCGCTCTCCGCGACCATGGCGGCGCTCTCCGCCATGCTTCTCTCGATGGCGTCCAGACGTTTCATGACGTCCGCCGAGGTGGCCCTCTTGGGCGCCGGGCTCTTCCTCTTCACCGTCTTTGCCGCATCGGCCCCTTCCGTCACGCCGGTCTTTCCGGCGCTGTCCTCCGTCATTGTCTCATGCTCCCCTCTCCGCCGCAGGTGTTGAAGAGCCAGATGAACGGATCCTCGACCCTGAACGGATTGATCTCCTTGGTCAGCATGCTCCCGGCCGGGTTGTTGCCCAAGGCGGATACGGCGAAGTACCCGTGCCTGGAGTATTGTTTTACGTCGTTTATGAACTCCTCCCCGACGGTGCGGCGCAGGTACTCCTCCACCTCGACGCTGATCTCCTCGAAGCAGACCCTGTCGAACCTCCCCTTCTCCCTCTCCACGTAGATGGACGATTCGGGGCCGAACAGCACGCGCTCCTCCTCGTCGTTCTCGGGGGACTTCATGAGGACGTCCGTCTTGGTCAGCACGACGGCGAGGGGGATGTCGATTGCATCCCTGCGTTTCAGCTTGTTGCCGGTGCGGACCATCTCGGTGATATATGCCAGACGGTCCCTTATGTCCGTTACGTCGGACGGTTTGTTGTCCATGCGGATCCTCTTGTTGACGTAGGGGATCTGCAGCGGGTCCACCAGCAGGACTATCCCGGAGGCCTTGGACACGAAGGTGCCTATGCCCAGGGCCGTCCTGCTGTCGTCCGAGTCCAGGTCCTTCCCCGAGGTGTCGAAGAACGCGAGGGTGTACTCCTGGTTCTTCCCGCCCGGGAACTTCATGTAGTAGACCATGGGTTCCCTCGAATCGCGGTCCTCCCCGTACGAGGTCGTATGTGCCAGCTTGCGCCCCTCCTCGAAGAGCCTGCGGTAGTACGCGTCGTTGTAGCGGATCGCCGTCCTGTCCGTCGCCGGGGTGAACGTCGTCCCGAACTCGGCGGGGAAGACGGTCCGCAGCTGGTTTATCAGCACCGCTATGTAGTGGCTCTTCCCGACGCCCTCCGAACCCAGCACCACGAAGATGTTGCTGCCGTTCTCCTCCGCTCCGGCCGGTATGGGGTTGTGGCACATCGGGCAGAGCCTGATGTAGGCGGCGCGTCCGCAGACGTCGCAGCATCCGTTGGCCGATCCGCGCACGATGTGGTTCCTGGTCGTGATGGCATCCGAGGCCTTGGGGTCCTTGCCGAGGAAGACCGAGTTCTCGATGTCCACCTCCTCGTTCCCGTTGAAATCGGACCTGAAACGCCTGCCGTCCACGCTCTCCAGGTAGGTCTTGGTGCAGAGCGGGTTCGTGCATGCGTAATGGATCTTGGAGAGGTTCACGTCGCTGAAGCAGAACGGGCACACGTAGTTCGTCTTGTTCCTGATTATCCCCATATCATCCCTCCCTGCCGAGCGGATGGATCAGTTTGTAGAGGCCGTACTCCTCCTTGTTCACGAAGAACAGCCTCATCCTGGACACGTCCGCCTTCGATTTGTCCATGGTGAACCATGTCTGGGCCCTCCCGCCCTGGAGCGCTATGGGGTCCTGGGAGTCCCAGATCACCTCTCCGTCGCTCAGCCTGAGGGGTATGCCCACGTTGGTGGCCGCCATGGCCACGCGGGGCACGGAGTCCCCGTCGGCGCAGTTCAGGTCGATTATTATCCTCGTGAGGTTCCTGTCCTCCTTCACCTTCTCCTCGCGGATGCTGTACCTTATCTTGGTGCTCGACCCGGAGTAGACGTCCATGGTGAAGGGTATGGATTCGACCTTGCTGCCCTCGACGTCGTAGACGGCCAGGAGGGTGACGGTCTTCTTGTTGGACATGCCCATGTTTATGCGGATGCGTCCGTCCCTCTCGTACAGGTCCCTGCTGACCGTGATCTTCTCGGAACGGGGCTGGTCCTCCCGGGCCCCGGGGTCGCTGACGATCACCACGGCCGACTCCGCCCCCTCCGGCCAGGTGACCGTAAGGTCGCAGTCCCCGCCGTCCATCCTCTTCTCGACGTCCCTGAACGGGCGCAGGTTGGTTATCATGACCTCCCTGCCCCTGACCGCGGTGCGCCCTATCCTCACCAGCGGGTACAGGAAGATGACCGCGCCGTCGGGCAGGTTGAACTTGCATCCCTTCTCGTACACCTCATCCGGCACGATCTGGGTCATCCATCTCTCTATGTCGTCCACGGGGACGGTCGAACCGAATATCCTCGCCTTCTTGGGGGAGGCGTACAGCACGACCTTCTCGGGACTGCTCCATCTCGCGGAGTACGACCCGTCCGTCCTGTTCCAGGAGATCTCCATGTCGTTTACCGGTTCAGGGTACCTCGGCGCCCTGCCCGTGAACACGTTGCCCAGGGAGCGTTCCGTCCTCCCGTTGACGTCGTACTCGGCGACGAGCAGGTAGTGGTAGACGGTGTCGCCCTTGAGGCTCCTGTCCTCCACCGTGCCGTCGTTCCCGTGCTGGATCTCCACCTCGTCCTCGTGCCCGGTCCCGCCCTCCTCCTTCCTCCAGATGCGGACGCGGCTGCACCCTCTGGGTATGCCGTAGGTTATGCGCAGGCCGTCCTCTATGGGTTCGACCCTGGCCGTCTCCACCTCCCCGAGGACCATGGCCGGTCCGCACTGCGCGAAATCGCGGGAGAGGATCCCCCAGCGCTTGGAGTGTATCCTGTAGTAGTAGTCGACGCCCGGGTCCGGGGTCTTGTCGAGGAAGACCCCGCCGGGGATCTCGGCCAGCGGGACGGTGGACTGGTCCACCTCCGGCAGGGTGTTCCTGCCGCGGTATATGCAGAACGACACCCCCTTCCTATCCGAGGGGACGGCGTACCTGACCAGCACGGTGTCCTTCCTGGTCTGGCACATGGCGTCGGCCGGTCCCTCCGGAGGATAGTCCCTGAGTTTCCTGACCGCATGGGGGTGGTCGGGGCACTTGTCAGCCGCCCTGATGTAGAGGTCCATGGACTCCTCCCTGCCGGCCCCGGCGGCGAGGAAGCAGAGGGAGTCGGCCTCCTCCACCTTCTCGCAGGCCTCCGAGTAACGGTCGGCCACGAACTCGGTCTCCATGATCCTGGGGAACCGCTTCCTCGCCTCCTCCACCGTCGTCTTGAGGTCGTAGAGGTTCCTCAGGCGGTAGTCGTCCCCTATCCTCGCCATGGTCTGCTTGTAGTCGGCGGAGGCGCGGCCGATCACGGTCTGCAGGCCGTCGTTCTCCGTGAACTCGGGGAACTTCCCCTTCATGAGCTCGAACCTGGATTCCGCACCGCCGATGTCCCCCTCGGCGAGGAGGTCGAGGATTTCCTGCTTCTCGCGCCCCGCCTCCCTGAGCCCCTCCTCGAACCCGAAGCCGCATTTCACGCAGTTGCGGTAGGTGGAGGATTGGGCGGTCCCGCAGCGGGGGCACACGGTGCGCATGGCCTTCCCGCACACCGGGCAGAAGACGGAGTCCTTGCCGTCCGCGACCATGGCCTTGCAGTTGGAGCACAGGGTCAGGCGCGTGTTCTTGGATGAGAAGTTGGCGATGAAGTGCCTCTTGCAGCAGTACGCCTCGAGTATGGCCACGGCCATCTCGTTGTCGATGGCCTCGTAGGCGCCGTATATGGAGATGAGGCCGTGCAGGTAGTTGCTGGAGAACGGCTGCCTGTAGTCCTCCTCCATGCTCTCCATGGCTGGTTCCAGGGCCCTCATGCACTTGCCGTACCTGTCGAAGGCGACGAGCTTCTCGTCCGGGTGGAGGACCAGCTTCAGGGCCCTCATGGCCTGGATGTAGGCGTCCTGGTTCTCGATCCTCCCCGCCCTCATGGTGTTCAGCCTCCTCTCCACGGCGCCGAAGGCCTCGCGGACGTCCTTGGGTCTGCTGCCGGAACCGAGTCTTTCCAAGCCCATCTCCAGGGCCGGCATCCCGATGAGGGTGTTGAGGAGCTCGGCGGAGGTGTAGAGGCCCACGTCGGAGACCTTCTCGAAGGCGGTCATGATGTCGTCGTCCGCCGGTTTCGGCGCCGGCACGGGCTGTATCTTCGAGGCTTTGATGACGGTCGGACCGTCCACATCCTCCCATCTGAGTCTCTTGGCCAGGTCCTTCTCGGCATCCGGCAGGAGGTAGGTGGACCCGTCGTGCAGCACGATGACGTCCTTGTTGAGCTTGGAGGCCTTGGACTCCAGCAGGGTCCGTCCGTTCTCGAACTCCTCCGCCCTCAGGACGCTGCTCGACATGACGGCGTGCATGTCCGCCACCATCGACAGGCGGGCGCCGGCCTGGAACCTCCTCCGGAGGGAGAGGGAGACGTTCTGGGACTCCTTCCTCCACCTCTCCTCCGCGGAATCTATGCGCCGGCCGATATCCTCCAGGGTGTACCGGTCCTCCCGGTAGGGGTTCAGTCCGATCAGGTAGCAGTAGTTTTCTCTTTCCTGGGTCATGTTCACGGCCTCTTCTCCCTGAGCTCTCTGGCATCGGACACCAGCGCGGTGGCGATGGTGCCGAAGGTGTTCTTCAGGTCCCCCAGGGTGGTGAGCATGGCACCGTCCTCGACGGTGGCGATCTGCCTGAGGAAGGACAGGTCGGCGTTCTCGCCGAACCCGACGGCGACCACGTCCGTCCCGCCGAGCCTGCATGCCTCGGCATCGTCGACGGCGCTGTTCCTCTGCCCCCACTCCCCGTCCGACAGGACGACGATCGTCCTGGCGCCCCTGGATTCCGACAGCATGTTCCTGGCGAGGCGGAGGGGGCTCGCATCGGTCCCCCTGCCGAGCATGTTCACCCGGAGGTCGTTGAGGGAGCTGACCAGGGCGCTCGTCTCCACGGTCAGGTCCCTGAAAATCTGCGCCCTGTCCCCGAATCCGATGAGCCCGATGCGGGTGTGCTGTCCGGATACGCCCTGCATGAAGTCCCTGACGACCTTCTTGACCTCCGCGAGGCTCTCCTTCATGCTCCTCGACAGGTCTATGCAGATGACGATGTTGCTGGTCACCGGCATCTCGACGGTGTGGTTGCCGGGCTTCCCGCCCATCCAGGACACGTCCTCCGGGGCCGGTTCCGTCACCACGGTGACCTCCCTGTCGTTCTGGTAGGCCCTCACCCTGACGGTCCCGTCCGTCTCGTAGACGTACTCGATGTCGATGACGGCGCCCCCGCCCTCGTTCTCGAAGCCGGTGACGACGTTCTTCTCCAGAACCGTGCAGTCCAGGGGGATCTCGCTCTCCCCCTGCAGGGTGTAGACCTCTATCCTGTCAGTCATGTTGCCCTCGTCTATCATGAAGGGCTTCGTCATCGAACAGGGTATCTTCGAGTTGGCCGGTATCATTATCTGGTTCACGTAGCGCGTGCCGTCGCCGTTCACGGAGAGCGCCCCCAGGCTGTGGGAGGTCACGTCGGATACCTCCACCCCCGTCTCGTCCGCCCCCCTTTCGTAGTAGTCGGCGAGGATGGCGGCCCCCTTGGCCACCGCGAGGTCGGTGTCCGCATGGGTCACGACGTCCGTGTCGGTCAGCACCCTCAGGAACTCGGCCACCTGCGGCATGCGGGTGGATCCTCCGCAGAGGAGGATCTCGTCCACGTCCGACAGGCTCAGTTTCGTCTCCTCCAGGAGCCGGTCCATAACATCCTTGGTCGCGTTGAGCAGGAATCTGGTCTTGGAATCGAACTCGTCCCGGGTCATTACGTATCTGCCGGTGTTCCCGTTGTACTTCACGGTGACGGTGACCTCGCTGGTCTTGGTCAGGAGCTTCTTGTAATCCTCCGCGGCGGCCGTCAGGGCGTTCATGACGGACACGTCCTCCCTCGGGTCCTCCCCGAACTCGTCGGAGAACCTGCGGCAGACCTCGTTGACGATCACGGCGTCCCAGTCCTTCCCTCCCAGGACATGGTTCCCGGCGGTCCCGACGACGTCGATTTTGCCGCCGCCCACCTCCACGATCGTGGCGTCGAAGGTCCCTCCGCCCAGGTCGTACACCAGCACCTTCTTGCCGTTCGAGTGCCTGTATCCGTAGTACACCGCCGCGGCGGTCGGCTCGTTGACGATCTTCATGACCCCTATGCCGCAGGCCTCTCCCGCGCGTATGGTGGCCTTCCTCTGTACGTCGTTGAAGTAGGCGGGGACGGTTATGACGGCTCCGTCTATCCTCTCGCCGGTCCTCTTCTCCGCATCCGAGATGAGCTTGCGGAGCAGAACGGCGGACAGGTCGGCCGCACTGTATCTCTTACCGCCGGCCTCGAAATCGTAGTCCCGGTCGCCCATCCTGCGCTTGAAGGCGGACGCTACCGCTCCCACTCCCCCGGCCTGCAGCTCCCTGGCCTCGTCGCCTATGATCACCTCGCCGTTGACGAAGCAGATCACGGAGGGGGTCAGGTCCTTGCCGAAGACGTTCGGTATGATCTCCGCCTTGGATGATATGCCGTCGTACCTAGCAATGGCCGAATAAGTCGTACCAAGGTCTATTCCAACCTTCATTCGCGCATCCCATTAAGGGGTAGAGCCCCGCCGTATAAAATATGTGCCGAAGGGTTTACGAAATCCGCAGACGGCTTACCATCGGATGGCCTTTTGCGGATTTCGTAGGGCTGTGCGGAAGCGGCCGTCACCCTGCGGTCTCCCTGCCCCCGTCACGCCGGATGCGGCGGGGCGCCCCGAGGGCGCGGGTGGCGTTGAGGACGGCGATCACGAGCACCCCCACGTCCCCGAATATGGCGACCCACATGTCGACCGCATCGGTGAATACGGTAAGTGCCAGTATGGAGAATTTTATCGCCAGGGCCATGAATATGTTCTCCGCGACTATGGTCTGGGTCCTCTTCGAGATCCTTATCGACGATGCGATGCTGGAGGGGCTGTCGTCGAGGATGACCAGGTCGGCCGCCTCCACTGCGGAATCCGAACCTATGCCTCCCATGGCTATGCCGACGTCGGCCCTCGCCAGTGCGGGGGAGTCGTTTATCCCGTCTCCCACGAAGCAGGTCCGTCCCTCGGAGAGGGACATTATCCTCTCCAGTTCGGAGGTCTTGTTCTCCGGCGTCATCTCCGCCCTGTAGCCGTCCAGGCGCAGTCTCTCGGCGACGTCCCTCCCGGCCGCCTCCCCGTCCCCGGTCAGCATGTAGGTCCTGATGCCCATGCCCCTGAGTTCGGCCACCGCCTTTCCCGCATCGTCCTTCAGACGGTCGGAGATCGCTATGCGGCCCGCGTACCTGCCGTCAACGCCGACGTGGACCACGGTCTCGGCCCCCGTGTCCCCGAACACATCCGCGATCCCGCTCTCGCGCATCATCTGGGCGTTGCCGACCGTCACCACCCTGCCGTCGACCATCGCCTCGACGCCCTTGCCCGGTGCGGCCGAGGAGTCCGATATGCGGGAGGGGTCGATGTCATGTCCCAGATGGTCCAGGATGGCCTTGGCTAGGGGGTGGTCGGAGAAGGCCTCCGCGCAGGCGGCCAGGTCCAGCAGCTCCTCCTCCGTCATCCCTCCGGAGGGCTCTATGCGGTTGACCGAGAACTCCCCCTTGGTCAGGGTCCCGGTCTTGTCGAAGACGACCTTGTCCACCTTCGACAGGACCTCCATGTACGTGCTCCCCTTGATCAGTATGCCGTCCTTCGAGGCGCGACCGATGCCGCAGTAGTAGGAGAGGGGCACGGAGACCACCAGGGCGCACGGGCAGGAGACGACCAGGAAGATCAGACCCCTGTAGACCCAGTCCATCCAGTCCGCGGGATGGAGGAGGGACGGGACCGCGGCTATGGCCAGGGCGCACAGGACCACGGCGGGGGTGTACACCCTCGCGAACCTGGTTATGAACTTCTCCGACCTGGATTTGCGCATGGCGGAGTCCTCTATGAGCGAGAGGATGCGAGCGGCGGCCGAGTCCCTGTAGAGGGCGTCGGTGTGTACGATGAGGGTGTCCGACGTGTTTATGTACCCAGCCATAACGGTGTCGCCCGCCTCCACGCGTCTGGGGACCGGTTCGCCCGTCATGGCCTTGGTGTCCACGAAGCCGCTCCCCCTCGTGACGGTCCCGTCTATCGGCACCATCTCGCCGGGCTTCACGACCACCGTCTCGCCCACCCCAACCGACTCCGGCTGCACCTTCTGGGTCTTCCCGTTCCTTATGACGGTGGCGTAGGGGGCCTTCAGGTCCATCAGGGCCTTGACGTGGGCCCTGCTCCTGTCCACGGCGCGGTCCTGGAAGAACTCGCCGACCTGGTAGAACAGCATCACGGCCACCGATTCCGTCCAGTATCCCACGGCCAGTGCGCCCAGGGTGGCGACGGTCATGAGGAAGTTCTCGTCGAGGAACCTGGCGCGCACCAGGTTGCGTGCGGCGTTCGCTATGACGTCGTATCCCACGGCCAGGAGCCCTACCAGGAACACGGCCCTGAGGGCCATGCCGTCTATGTCCCAGTCGAGGAAATGCTCCAGCAGGAGGCCCAGCACCAGGAATGCCGCCCCTATGCCCATGCGCAGCGGCAGGTGCTTCCCGACGTCCTCCTCCTTCTCCCCGGAGCCGTCTTCTATGCGCCACATGCGGAAATCCGGTTCCGTCCTGCGTGCGGCGTCCTCGGCGGCCCTTTCCACCTCGTCGGGACGGTCCTTGTACGCCTCCGCCGCCTCTATAACCATCCTCTTGTCCACGAAGGACAGCGACACGGATCCGACGCACTCCAGCCCGGAGATGGCCTCCTCCACCTTCCTGGCACAGTTGGCACAGTCTATGTCTATGCCGTATGTGCGCCTCATCGCTTCTCCTCCCGGAGGTGCGTGAGGGCGGTGCTGAGGAGGATCTCGACGTGTTCGTCGCAGAGGGAGTAGTACACGTTCTTGCCGTCGCGGCGGCTCTGCACCAGGTCCGCATCCTTCAGCGTCTTGAGCTGGTGGGAAACCGCGGACATCGTCAGGCCGAGGCTCTTGCTGATCCCGTGCACGCACATCTCGCTCTCGTGCAGGGCCCAGAGTATGCGTATGCGTGTGCTGTCACCGAATACCTTGAAGAGGTCAGCCAGATCCATCACGGTATCGTCGTCGAGCATGCCGCCGCGTATCCTGGCGGTGAATTCCTCGGATTCGCATTCGCAGTGGTCGTCGTCCATGTCAATCACTTGAACATTTGTTCAACTGTTCAACCATATCCCGAGACCGTATTTAACGTTTTTTTCTTCCTCGGCCGTCCCCGGCGGGATGGTCCGCCGTCATACCCAGCAGATAAATACGTACGAGGGGATTGGAGGTCATGGATCCACAGGAGGCGGAAGCCCTATGCAGGAAGGCCGTCGATCTCATAGCGGGCGGAGGGGACGCGGCCGAGGCCGCGGGATTGTTCCGTTCCGTCGCCGATGCGGGATATGCGGAGGGGATGTTCGGTCTGGCGGAGCTCACCTTCTCCGGGAGGGGCGTCCCGCGGGACGAGGACTCTGCGATAACCCTCTACGAGAGGGCCGCGGAGGCGGGCAGCATACCGGCCGCCTTCCGTCTGGGTGATATATTCATGTCCGAGGGGGAGCGCACCGACCCCGAAAGAGCCAGACGTTATTTCCAGATATGCTGCGACGCCGGTTTCGAGCCTGCCTACGGCCGCATGGGGGACCTGCTGTTCCAAGAAGGGGACCACAGGGCGGCGGCCGTCTGGTACGACCGTGCGGCCTCCGCGGGGGACCCTGTGTCCATGTTCAAGCTCGGGTGCATGTACGAGGCCGGTACGGGGGTCGCCGCCGATCCCGGGAGGTCCCACGGGATGTTCAGGAGGTCCGCCGAGAGCGGTTTCCCCGAGGCCCGGTTCAAGATGGCCTCGCTCGCCTACGACGGGTCGGTCGAGGGAGGGAAGCCGGCGGCCTTCGATTGGTATTACGGGTGCTCGGACTCCATACCGGTGGCGAAGTTCAACGCCGCCACCATGCTCCTGCAGGGTGACGGTGTCCCGGAGGATAAGGAGAGAGCCTTCGGCATGTACAGGGAACTGGCCGAATCGGGTGATGCCGAGGCCATGTTCCAGACAGGCAGGATGTACCTCGAAGGGGAGGGTGTGGGCCGGGATCCGGAGGAGGGTTTCAGACGCATCGGCGAGGCGGCGAGGATGGGTAACCCGGAGGCCGCACAGCTGGTGGACAACCTCCGCAGGAGGCAGAATACCCAGATCGTCCGCATAGACGGGGCGGAAGAGTGATTGGGAAAAAGACGGGTCTCCCCGCCGGTTCGTCGTTTACTGTTCCTTCCTGATGGAGCAGTGGCATGTTTCGTTGCTGCATCCCCTGCAGGAACCGCAGCATCTGTTGGTGCGGAGGGTCTTGTAGCATCCATACACCGCTCCCGCGATGAGGACCACGACCACAGCCAGAACAACTAATGTCGCCATGTTCATTTCGTATCGGCACTCATATCGATTTATAGTTTTTAAGCTTTCCTAATCTAACCAAAAGCGATTTAGGATAGGTTAATAAATCGTTTGGGCGGCGGGATTCCCGGTCCCGCCGCCGGTCACTTCCTCTTTATCGTGCAGTTGATCGGATTCTTTCCGTGGCAGCAGCGGTCGGTGCCCCGGTAGGGGCATCCGGAACAGCCCCCCGATCTCAGGGACCTGTAGGTGCCGTAGGCGGCCGCGGCTATGATCATCATCACGATGAGGAGCACTATGGCTGTGGCGGTGTTCATTCCGTCGTACCTCCGTTCCCTCTCCTTTCGGTGTTTCTCCTTATGGCCCCCACCGGGTCCCTGGCCGCGACGAAGTAGCCGTAGACGCAGCAGACCGCCGCCGCTATGGCGAGGCCGACGGGGTCCGTCATGCCCTGGGCCACGAGCCAGAGCTGGTAGAACACGAGCGAGGCGCACCATGCCAGCACGCACTGGTACAGCAGGGCGAAGCCGGTCAGCCTCCAGTCCCCGAGCTCCTTGTGCATCGCCCCTATGGCGGCGAAGCAGGGGGCGCACAGGAGGTTGAAGATCAGGAAGGCCATGGCCTCCCCGGAGGTGCAGAACGAGGCGAGCGCACCTGCCGTCAGGAGGCCGTCCTCGCCGGTCCCGCTCCCGCTGGGGTCGATGAGGACCGCCAGGGTTCCGAGCAGGTTCTCCTTGGCCAGCAGACCGGTTATCGAGGAGACGGTGAGCTCCCAGTGGTTGCCGAACCCCTGCAGGGCGAACAGGCCGGTTATCGCACCGCCGATGTCCGAGAGAATCGACCCTCCGGTCTCGTTGCTCCCGATGAACCCGAGTCCCCAGTCGTAGGAGCAGAGGAACCACACCACGACGCAGGACAGGAGGATGAACGTGCCGGCCTTCTTGACGAACGACCAGGACTTCTCCCCCGAGTTGATGAGGACGTTGCGGAGAGTGGGGGTGTGGTATACGGGGAGCTCCATGACGAACGGCGACGGCTTGCCCGTCACCCCGCTGAACTTCTTCAGGATGATGCCGGACATGAGGATCATGCAGATCCCGAGCACGTACATCATGAGCGCCACCACGGCAGACTCGCGGAAGAAGGCGGCGATGATGACGGTGATGATGGGCAGTTTGGCGCTGCACGGTATGAAGGTCGTCGTCATCACGGTGATGCGCCTGGTCTGCTCGTCCTCGATGGTCCTCGAGCCCATGATGGCCGGGACCCCGCACCCCATCCCTATCACGACGGGTATGACCGTCTTGCCGGACAGCCCGAAGCGGCTGAACAGGCGGTCCAGGAGGTATGCCACCCTCGACATGTACCCGCATTCCTCCAGTATGGAGAGGCAGAGGAACAGGACGATAATCTGCGGCAGGAAGCCTATGACGGCGAACACCCCGGCGATCATGCCGTCCACGATGAGGCCGGTCAGGGCCTCGGAGACCTCCGCGCGTTCCAGCGCATCGGCGACGGTCTCCTGGAGCCAGGAGGTCGCGTTCTCGTTTATCCAGTCCGACCCCCAGGTGCCGACCGTCTGTATGGACACGAAGTACACGGCCAGCATGATGGCGAGGAAGATGGGTATGCCGAGGTACCTGTTGAGCAGGATGTTGTCTATCCTGTCGGAGACGGCGGTGTCGCGTCCCTTCCCCTTCGCGGACCTGCTCATGCACTGGCTCTCTATCTTCTCGGCCGCGTCGTATCTGGCGGTCGCCATGATCTGCATGCCGTCGTCTTCCATGCGCGCCTCGAACTCGGTTATGACCGCCATGGCCCTGTCCACGACGTCGCCGTCGAGGTCGCCCAGGACCATCCCGTCGCGTTCGATCATCTTTATGGCGCACCATCTCTCGAGGCCGCTCCTGACGCTGGGCGCTATGACGGCCTGCACCTCGGATATGCATTCCTCGATCTCCCCGGAGTAGGTTATCGTCTTCGGGACCGCCCCGGAATCGTAGGCGCGCTGCACGGCATCCCCTATCTCCGAGGTGCCCATGTTCCTGGTGCCGATCGTCTCGACGACCTCGCATCCGAGGATCTGGGACAGTTTCCCCCGGTCGATCCTTATGCCGTTCTGCTCGGCCACGTCCACCATGTTGAGGACCACCACCATCGGTATGCCGATGTCGGAGACCTGCAGGAGCAGGTAGAGGGCCCTCTCCATGTTGGATGCGTCGACGATGTTGATGGCGACGTCGGGTCTGCTCTCCTGCGTCCCTATGAGGTAGTCCCTGGAGACGATCTCGTCCGGGGAGTAGGGGGAGAGGGAGTAGACGCCCGGCAGGTCGACGACCAGTATGCGGTCCTTCGAGGTGTTCCTGATGTACCCCTGCTTCCTCTCCACCGTCACGCCGGGCCAGTTGCCCACGTGCTGTATGCTGCCGGTCAGCTTGTTGAAGACGGTCGTCTTCCCGCTGTTGGGGTTCCCTATGAGGGCGGCCGTTATCATCGGGCGCCCTCCTCGAGTTCCACGATGGAGGCCTCGGCCTTCCTGACGGTGAGCCGGTAGCCTCTGAGTTCTATCTCGATCGGGTCTCCCAGGGGGGCGACCCTCACCAGCTTCACCTTCGCCCCCCTGGTCAGACCGAGGTCCAGGACGCGCTTCCTCAGCTGTCCGGATCCGGTCACCCTGACCACGGTGGCGGTGTCCCCGCACTTCATGTCTTCCAACTTCATTCAAACCACCGGGAATGCGGCCCAGAACCGAGCCTTCCCTCAGGGAAAGTCCGGACCTGGGAACTCTCTGTTTCCCTGGAGCCGGTTGTTGGGGCCGGTTCCTCTGAGTCCGATGTACGAATAATCATCAGCCCTGAGATGCGTACATAATATTTAGCCATTCCTAATCTTATCAATCTATTTTAAGCACAACTAAAAGATTGTCAGGCCGTTCCGCCCGCCGGAATGCGCGGAGGCGGTCAGATGAACGGCAGGCGGTCGAGGCTCTCGAGGTAGTAGGTCGGTCCGCAGTCCGGGTTCGCATCGCCGTTCCTGTCGAGGAGCGCCGTGTCGATGCCGGCGTTTCTGCCCATCTCTATGTCCTTCGGGTTGGAGCTGATGAAAAGGGTCGCCTTCCTGCTGGAGCCCATCTCCTTCAGGCAGAGGTCGAGGCAGTACGGGTGCGGCCTCCGTACGGCCATCCTCTCCGCCCCGATTATGGAGCAGAACGCATGCTCCATCCCGTTTTCGCCGAGGATCTGGCGGATGTGCTGCTCGTAGGAGTCGGATATCGCCCCGACCCTGCGCCCGGTCATGTGCAGGGCGCCGATGCAGCGGACGGCATCCTCGTGGACGGTGGTGCCGGTTATCACGTTCCTGTCGTAGGTGGACATGAGCATGGTGACGAAATCGCGGTACATGCAGGTGCAGCCCCGGTGGTACCTGCCGAAGAGCACGTCGAGAGGGGTGTCGTAGTACTCCGTCTCCCGGGAGACGTCGAAAGGCATCTCGAATTGCTGGAACGTCGCCGTGTATGCGATGCGGTATCCCTTCGTTAGGTCGGCGATAGTGCTTCCGAAATCAAAAATATAGTTCTGATAGACCATCTGCGCCGCCTTTCCAGAATCCCTCGCCGGAGGGTTGTAGGCGTCATAGGGTGATGTTGTTTATTGCTCTTTCGAGTGATTGGATGTTGATGGATGGATGTGCAATGATAGTTATAAAAGAGAATATCGGCTAGCATCCGCCATGCAGACCGATATCGAGATCGCTGAGAACGCGAAGGTTCGCAACATTTCAGAGATTGGTGCCCAGATCGGACTGTCCCCCGAAGACCTCGAGCAGTACGGCAAGTACATCGCCAAGGTCCCCCTCGACGTCCTGAAGAAGAAAGGCACGAAGAAAGGAAAACTGGTCCTCGTGACCGCGGTGACCCCCACCCCGGCCGGCGAGGGCAAGACCGTGACGACCATAAGCCTAATACAGGGACTGGCCAAGATCGGCAAGAAAGTCGTCGGAGCCCTCAGGGAACCGTCCATGGGACCTACCTTCGGGGTGAAGGGCGGAGCCACCGGCGGAGGCATGTCCCAGGTGTATCCGATGTGGAAGATCGACCTCGAGTTCACCGGCGACATACACGCCGTATCGGCCGCCCACAACCTGCTCTCCGCGGTCCTGGAGAACAACCTCGTCAGGGAGAACCCCCTCAACATAGATCCCTCCCGCATAGTGTGGAAGAAGGCCATGGACATGAACGCCCGCGAGCTGAGGCACATCGTCGTCGGTCTCGGGGATTCCAAGATCAACGGCGGAGTGACCCACGAGAGCGGCTTCCTCATCACGTCCGCCTCCGAGATATCGGCCATACTGGCACTCGCCACCGACTACGCCGACCTCAGGAAGAGGCTCGAGAGGATCGTGGTCGCATACACCTACGACAAGAAGCCCGTGACGGCCGGCCAGCTCGGCTGCGTCGGCTCCATGATGGTGCTCCTGAGGGACGCCCTGATGCCCAACCTCGTCCAGACCCTCGAGGGTCAGCCCGTCTTCATACACGGCTTCCCGTTCGCCAACATCGCGCACGGCAACAACAGCGTCATCGCCACCAAGGCGGCCATGGCTTTCGGCGACTACGCGGTCACCGAGGGCGGTTTCGCGGCCGACCTCGGCGGAGAGAAGTTCATGGACATCGTCTGCAGGCAGTCCGGCATAAGACCCAGCGCGGTCGTGGTGGTCGCCTCCATCCGCGCCCTGATGATGCACGGCGGGGCGGACGTCAAGGACCCCTCCACCCTGACGGCGGACGCCCTGGTGAAGGGCCTGGCCAACCTGGACAAGCACGTGGCCAACATGAAGGGCTACGGCATGCCCGTGGTCGTATCCATTAACCACTTCTACACCGACGAGCCCGAGCACATCGCCATGGTCCGCGCCCACTGCGCGGAGATCGGTGCGGAGTGCGTCGTATCCGACGGCTTCCTCAAGGGGGGCGAGGGTGCGGTGGAACTCGCGGAGAAGGTCGTCGAGGTCCTCGAGAGGCCTGCGGCGGAGCTGAGGTTCTGCTACGAGGACGGCCTCACCGTCAAGCAGAAGATCGAGGCCATCGCCACCAAGATCTACGGTGCCGACGGGGTGGACTACAGTCCCCTCGCGGAGAGCAGCATAGCCCAGTTCGTCGAGCAGGGTTACGGGGGGCTCCCGGTGTGCATCGCGAAGACCCAGTACTCGATCTCCGACAACGCCGAGCTGAAGGGTGCACCCAAGGGCTGGAGGCTCAGCGTCAGGGAGGTCAACCTCTCCGCCGGCGCCGGGTTCATCGTGCCGGTCTGCGGCAGCATAATGCTCATGCCCGGACTGTCCAAGGAGCCGGCCGCCCTCAGGATCGACCTCACCGACGACGGGAAGATAGTCGGACTCAAGTGATGTCCGGCGGGCCGGAAGGCCCGTCCGGTCACAGGCCCTGGCACATATGAAAAGGGTGTTCAGAACGCCGGGGCCGTCCTGTTCTTCCCGTCTGCCATGTCGTACCAGCGCCCGGCCTCGTCGTGGTCGACATCCACCCCGTCGCCGGTCTCGTACATGTCGCCCAGGAGAATCTGGGCGCCCTTGTGCCCGTGGATGGCGGCGGAGGACAGCCACTTTATGCTCTGCTTCTGGTTCTTCTCGACCCCGGCCCCGTTCTTGTACAGCTGCCCGAGTATGAACATGGCCTCCGTGTTGCCGTTCTCGGCCGACTGGGACATCAGCTGGAATGTCTTAGCGAGGTCCCTTCCGACCCCGTTGCCGTCCAGATAGAGGAGGCCGAGGGCGTACTGGGCGCGCGGGTCCCCGTTCTCCGCGGGTTTTCTGAAGAGCTCCGCGGCCTTGGCCGGATCCTGCTCCGTACCGTAGCCGCGCACGTAGATCTTGCCGAGGAAGTACATCGCGTTGAGGTTCCCGCGGTTGCTGGCACTCTCCAGCCAGCTTCTCGCCAGACGGAAATCGCGGGCCACGCCCTGCCCCCTGGCGTACACAAGACCCAGATAGAATTCGGCCTCGTCGTTGCCTTTGGAGGCGTATGAGGAGATGGCGGCCAGAGCGGCACCGTAATTATCCTCATCTCTCGTGCGGATGACGAATTTCGCCCATTCGAGCGTATCCATATATCCGTCGGGCCCTTTCTTCATCACTGATATTAACCCAGACTGAATATAAATCCGTTCTGGGACGGAGCCCGTACGGGGAAGGGGGCCCGGGAGGCGCACGTGCACGCGCGGTGTCTTCTGCGGAAAACATAATATAAAATACCGTGTTCGGCGTAGAGTTCGAAAATGACCTACTACACCGATACCGCCGCCGAGAGACCGTCCGCCGGGATACGCGCCCACATGAGCCTGTCCGGGGACGGGGACCTGAAGAAGGCATGCGCCATGGCCGAGGCGCGGGCGGCGGAAGACGCAGAATCCGCATATCTTTTCGGGCTAATGATCTACACCGGCAGAGGGGTCCAGCAGGACAGGGCCAGGGCGGCCGAGGAGTTCGCGATCGCCGCCGCCAGGGGCTCGCAGGAGGCGGCCATAGTGGCCGAGGAGATCTCCCGCAACCCCGAGGATGTCCAGAGCAGGCTCATGGACCTGCGTTTCAGGGCGGAGTGCGGGGACCTCTCGGCCTGCAGGAGCATCTTCCCCCTCTACGACACCGGGAAGGACGGGGAGGGGAACAGGGGTCCGGTCAAGAAGAACCACGCCGAGGCCATAAGGCTGTACATGCCGTGCGCCGAGGCGGGGGATGCGGATGCGCAGAACACGATCGGGTACATGTACCTCATGGGCAAGGGGGTCGCCAAGGACAGGGCGCTGGCCCTCAGGCTCCTGGAGGACGCCTGGAAGAACGGGTGCGCGCAGGCCGCCTACCGCATAGCCTACATGTACGACTCGGGACAGGACTTCAACGACCCGGACCCCGACAACGCCGTCAAATGGTACACCCGCGCGGCCGACATGGGGTACGCCGACGCAGAGTTCGCCCTCGCCGGCATGATGTTCGTCCAGGACAGCCCCTACCACAACCCCGAGTACGCCGTCAAGCTGCTGATCAAGGCCGCCGACCAGGGACAGCACGAGGCCGAGATGGAGGCGGGCATGATGTACGCCTACGGGAGCAACGGGGTAAGGAGGGACACCGACAAGGCGGTGAAGTACCTGGAGGCCGCCTGCGAGGGAGGCGTCCAGCAGGCCATGACCAACTACGCCAACATGTGCTTCGAGGGACAGGTCATCCCCCGCAACCTGGAGAAGGCCGCCAAATGGTTCACCAAGGCCGCCGAGAACTACGACGGGATGGCGCAGTACGCGCTCGGATGCATGTACGGGAACGGTTACTACTACGAGAAGGACGACGCGGAGGCCGCCAAATGGTTCCAGGAGGCGGCGGAGGGAGGGGAGCCCAACTCCCAGTACGCCCTCGCCTGCTTCTACTACGAGGGAAGGGGCATACCCAGGGACCCCAAGAAGGCCGCCGCCTGGTTCCAGGAGGCCGCCGACCAGGGACACGCCGGGGCGATGGCCTTCCTGGGTATGTTCAAGGTCACCGGCAACAACATGGACCAGGACGTGGAGGGCGGTCTCGAGCTGCTGAGGACCGCGGCCAAGGACGGCTACTACGAGGCCCAGTTCTACCTCGGCAAGCTGTACGCCGACGGGGAGTACGTCAAGCAGGACCTCCCCTACGCCAAGAGGATGCTGACCCTGGCGGCCAAACAGGGCGATCCCGACGCCGAGGCCATGCTGCAGCAGCTCAAGAGGAAGAAACGCTGAGAATCGAAGAGAGGGGGTTTGGACACGGACGCCAAGGTACAGAAAGCAGCCAAGGAGGGCAACATATACGCCATGCTGGCCATCGCCTACATGTACCAGAAGGGCAAGGGCGCCGAACTGAGCCCCGAGGACGCCGTCGAATGGTACGAGAAATCCGCCGCCTCCGGCTGTTCCCGCGCCAAATGGGAGCTGGCGAAGATGTACCGCTTCTCGGAGATCCCGGACCCCGACCGCCAGAAGTACATCTACTGGCTGCAGGCCGCCGCCGACGCCGGCATACCCGAGGCCATGAGGGAGCTCTCGACCAGGTACTTCTACGGGAGCCTCCTGCCCAAGGACGGGGACAAGGCCATGCACTGGATCAGACTGGCGGCGGAAGGCAACGACCCCCTTTCGGCGTTCAGGTACGCATACAGTCTGGAGACGGGGTACGCCGGGCAGCACGACCCGGAACTGGCAGCTAAGATGTACGAGAAGTTCAACACCTCCGCGGATGCGGAGCTGTTCTTCAGGATCGGACAGAACTTCGAGTTCGGTCTGGAGGGATGCAGGGCCGACCTCAAGAGGGCCTGCGACTACTACCGCATGGGTGCCAGGATGGGTCACGACAAGAGCTACTTCAGCCTGACCCGTGCCGTCGCGACCATGGAGGGAAGGCAGGCGCAGGACTCCTTCGTGGAGAGGAGGAACCTCATCATGCAGACCCCGTCCGCCCTGGAGGAGGAGAAGCGCGAGAGGACCCTGGCCGAGGCCGACGACCTGATGGACGAGGGGCTCTACGAGGAGGCCATCGGCAGGTACCAGGAGTCGGCGGACCTCGGCAACACCGATGCGATGTTCATGCTGGCCATGCTGTACCACGACGGCAACCTGGTGCGCAGGAACGACCATCTGGCGTTCGAATACCTCACCAAGGCGTCGCTCAGCGGCTCCTTCGACGCGCAGCTGTTCCTGGGGATGAGCTACGAGTCGGGACGCGGGAAGAACAGGAACATAGAGGAGGCGATAAAGTACTTCGCCATGTCGGCCGCCGGCGGGAACATGGTCGGGTACTACTACCTCAGCAAGTACATGCCGCGCCCCGAGCTCTACGTCAGGAAGACCCAGAGGATCGTGAGATAAATGGGACTCAAGGAGGTCATGGACAAGGCATCCGGCGGCGACCCGCGTGCGCAGAACGCGCTGGGATATTACTATTACAAGGGCAACGGCGGCGACGACCGGGATCTGGCGAGGGCGTTCATATGGTTCAACATGGCCGCCGACGCCGGCGATCCCGAGGGCGAGTGCAACGCGGCCTACATGTACGTCCATGCCGAGGGGACCAACGCCAACCTCGAGGAGGCGATACGCCTCTACACGGACTCGGCGGAGAAGGGCTATGTGCAGTCGATGTTCAATCTGGCACATATGTATTCCGACGGACTCGGCGTGGAGCAGGACTGGTCCAAGGCCATAGAATGGTACACCAAGGCCATGGACGGGGGCAGTGTCCTGGCATGCTACCGCCTCGGGGTCATATACGAGGAGGGGCGCGGCGTGGAGCCGGACCTTCCGAGGGCCGCCGCCCTCTACGAGAGGTGCACGGAGACGGGCTACACCAAGGCCCTGGTCCGTCTGGGTATCATGAAAGCGGAGGGGCGCGGCGTCGCGAAGGACCCCGCCGCCGCATCCAAACTGTTCCTGAAGGCGTCGGAGGATTCCAATGCGGACGCCTATCTGTGGCTCGGCAAGATGTCCATGTCCGGGGAGGGCATGGTGAAGAGCGCCGTCAACGCACGCAAGTGGCTGACCAAGGCCTCCGTGAGGGGGAACGAGGAGGCCAAGGCGCTTCTCTCCTCACTCCCCCCGAGATGATCAGACCTCCAGGCCCATGACGTTCAGGCCCTTCTCGTCCCTGAACAGACGCATGAAACCGGCCCTCTCGTATTCCGACACCTTCCCGTCGGTGCACCTCGCCGTTACGGAGCAGGACCCCACCGCCCTTCCGCACTCGGAGAACATCTGGGCCGCGCTCCTTATCAGCGCCTCCTCCAGCTCCGCCGGTCCCTCCGTGCTCACGCGGTGTATCGAATAGGCGGGGTGGTCGGACGTGCATCCGTCGGCCGCCAGTATGGTGAAGTAACCGACGACCCTGTCCGACTCGGAGTCCACGGCGAGATAGGTCCTCGACAGGTTCTCCGTCTCCCCCTCCATCGCCTCCCCCGTCAGGAACCTCTGCCCCTCCGGGTCGCTGCACCCGTCGTAGGTGGACACGAGCCTCTCGGCGGCGCACCCGTCCGACATGGCGTCGCGCAGCCTCACTATCACGCCGTTCATCTGCAGCCCTCCCCGCAGAGGTACCTCCTCCCCTCGGCGAGCAGGAGGAACACGCTCTCGCGGCCCCTCCCCCCGCGGCCGTCCGCGGCCGCCGGTGCGTTCTCAGACTTCTTCCTTTTCCTTATCCCACATCTCATTGTATCCCTCGGGTTAACCAGCTCCGTCGGTGCTTTTTTAAGTTGGATGCTGCAGTTAGCGCCGCAGCACCTCCCGTCAGGGTATGCGGGGCCCGCCGGGACACCAATCAGGTATATATTCCTTCGACGTTCGCAGGCCATCAGAAGGCCCTGCAATGAGGATGAACGATTATCAGGCGGAAGTCATAAGGCGCGAGCTCTCCACGATCAAGGACAGGAGCGAGTTCTACAGGAGGAAGTTCGCGGACATCGACATGTCCGCCATCCGCACGCAGGAGGATTTCGAGAGACTCCCGTTCACCGAGAAGAGCGACCTGCGCGACGCCTACCCCCTCGGTCTGGCGGCCGTCCCCGAGAAGGACATAATCCGCATACACTCGTCCTCCGGGACCACCGGGACCCCCGTGATCATCCCCTACACCAAGAAGGACGTCGAGGACTGGGCCACGATGTTCGAGAGATGCTACAGGATGGCCGGCGTGACGAACATGGACCGGGTGCAGATAACTCCCGGCTACGGCCTGTGGACCGCCGGAATAGGCTTCCAGGCGGGCGCGGAGAGGCTGGGGGCCATGGTCGTCCCCATGGGTCCGGGCAACACCGAGAAGCAGCTCAGGATGATGCAGGACCTGAAGACCACCGTGCTCTGCGCCACCTCCTCGTACGCCCTCCTCCTCGCGGAGAGCATAAACAGGGAGGGTCTGAAGGACAGGATCCGCCTCAGGAAGGGCATCATAGGGTCGGAGAGATGGGGCGACAAGATGCGCCAGAGGATCGCCGGGGAGCTCGGCGTCGAGCTGTACGACATCTACGGCCTCACCGAGATCTACGGCCCCGGCATCGGCATCAGCTGCAGCTACAAGAACGGCATCCACATGTGGGACGACTACATCTACTTCGAGGTCGTGGACCCCAAGACCGGGAAGCCGGTGCCGGACGGCACCGTGGGGGAGCTGGTCATAACCACCCTCTGCAAGGAGGGCGCCCCCCTCATAAGGTACAGGACCCACGACCTCACCCGCGTCATGACCGGCGCATGCCCCTGCGGTTCCAGGTACCCCCGGATAGACATCATCACCGGGAGGACGGACGACATGGTCANNCGAGTACCAGGTCATGATAGACCATCTGGAGGGTAAGGACATCCTCACCCTGTTCTTCGAGACCGCGGCCCCGGCGGAGAGATGGTCCGACATAGAGTGCCAGGTGCAGGAGAAGTTCAGGGAGGTGGTTGGCCCGACGATAAACCCCAAGGCCGTGAAGGTCGGGGACCTCCCGCGGAGCGAGAAGAAGACCAGCAGGATCTTCGACAACAGGTACTGAACGCGGCGTCAGCTCTTGCCGCCGGCCATCACGAGATATGCCAGCAGGGCCTCGAGCTGTATCCTCTCGTTGCTCCCCTCGACCAGGCGGAACTCGATCTCGCCGATCTTGTCGATCAGTCTGACCTTGTCCCTCGCCTCGAGGGGCAGGGTGAAGACGGCCGAGTGGATCTGCCTGATGACGTCCTGTCCCGAGAGCCCGTAGTTTATCATTATCGCATCGAGCTTGCCCCTGGAGCCCACGAAGTCCCCGCCGAGCGCGGTGGACAGGATGTCCTTGACCTCCTTCTCGTTGGCGGTGCCGGAGACCCGGGAGACGACGTCGGCCGTTATGACGTCGCCCACGGAGGCCGCCGTCTGAAGCGTGTTGACGGCCCTCCTCATGTCGCCTCTGGCTATGTAGATGAGGGAGTCCATGGCGCCCTCCTCCATCTCGAGACCCTCCGAGGTTGCTATCCTCCCGAGGAACTCGTGTATGTCGGTGTCGTTGAGGGGACGGAACCTGAAGACGGCGCACCTGGATTGTATGGGGTCGATGATCTTCGAAGAGTAGTTGCACGAGAGGATGAAACGGCAGGTGCGGGAGTACTTCTCCATGGTCCTCCTGAGCGCACCCTGCGCATCGTTGGTCAGCGCGTCGGCTTCGTCGAGGAAGATTATCTTGAACTCGGCGCCCTCCACGGGGGCGGTCCTGGCGAAGTCCTTTATCTTCCCCCTGACGGTGTCGATCCCCCTGTCGTCCGAGGCGTTGAGCTCTATGAAGTTGCCTTTCCAGCCGTCGCCGAACATCCCCCTGGCCAGGGCCAGGGCGCAGGTGGTCTTCCCCGTTCCAGGGGAGCCGGCGAACATGAGATGGGACATGTTCCTCGCCTCGATGTATCCCTTCAGCCTCTGGGTCACATCCTTCTGGCCGATGACGTCGTCGAGCGACTTGGGTCTGTACTTCTCCGTCCAAATCTCGTTCATGGAAAACATCGACTCGATGGCGTACGCATAAAATAAACTGTCGCAGGAAAGGGCCGTCCGTTGGAAGGGGATGTCCCGTATTGTTCGTCAATAGACGAACACATAGATAGACAATTGATAACCTTATATACTTTTTCGCACATGGCCCATGCATGGCCGATTCTAACTCTGCACCGACCAAGATTGCGAACCCGGCACCGCTGGGTCTTCTGGGATTCGGTATGACGACCGTATTGCTGTCCCTGCATAACGCTGGCATAACGCCTCTCGACAACGTGGTCCTCGCCATGGGGGCCTTCTGCGGAGGTCTCGCCCAGCTCATCGCCGGGATATTCGAGTACCGCAACGGGAACACCTTCGGCATGGTGGCGTTCACCATGTACGGTGTGTTCTGGATGTCCTTCGTGGGGATCAACACGGACGCCTTCGGAATGGGTTCTGAAGGCACTACCGCGGGCGCCTACTGTCTGGTGTGGGGCATAATGACGCTGTTCATGTTCCTGGGAACGCTCAAGGGCCGCATATCCTCCCAGTTCGTGTTCTTCACCCTGACCGTCACCTTCTTCCTGCTGGCCGTGGCCGACATAGGGGGATTCGACGTCGTGAAGGACGTCGCCGGAGTCGTGGGTCTGATCTGCGGTTCCGCCGCCATATACTCCGCCGCCGCGGAGGTCCTGGAGGCGCAGCACGGGAAGGAGGTACTCCCCTACTGAAACCGTTCCCCCGCGGGGGCCGCAAGGCCTCCGCCAAAACCCGCCGTGCGATGTGCCAGAGTGTTTTTTCCCATCCCTCTGCGTCCCCCGCCGCACGGCGGATGCCCCTCCCGCCCTCCGCCATGCATCCGACGTGAGATGCCAGCATTTTTTAAATCGGACGGCATAATGCGGGCATATGAAGATATACGACGCCTACAAGCTTGCCATGCAGACCGGGATGGAGCATGATCCCCGTCCGAGGTCGGAGATAGACCGCGTGCTGAGCAAGGCGAAGGAAGCGTACGACGCCCTCGACGCCGACGGCAGGGAGTTCTTCGACGGGGAGAGCCTCTGGAACCCCTACTACGACTGCCGCTTCTCCTGGGGAGAGGAGATCGCCATGGAGCAGGAGGCGGAGCGCTTCATGTGGGGCGTGGACATCAGCCCCGCCGAGGTCCTCCTCGCCGATAGGCTCAGGGAGAAGGGCGAGAGGGTCGACGCCGTCGTATGCCACCACCCCCTGGGTAAGTCCAGGAACCCGTTCCCCAAGGTCATGTGGATGCAGACCGACATGTTCCACGACTGCGGCGTACCGATAAACGTCGCCGAGGGGCTCATGAAGCCCCGCATGGAGGAGGTCCTCTACAACGTCGGGGGCGACAACTTCAACCGCGCCGCCGACGCCGCGAGGCTGCTGGGTATACCGATGTTCAACGTGCACTCCGCCGCCGACAACATGGTGCAGGAGTACCTCGAGAACAAGATCAAGGAGGCCGACCCGAAGCGCCTCGGCGACATAATCGACCTGCTGATGAAGGAGCCCGAGTACCGCTACGCCGCCAAGCTCAACGACCCCCCGAAGATAATCGTGGGGGACAAGGAGTCGCGCTGCGGCGGCGTCATCGCGAAGATGACCGGCGGGACGTCGGGGCCGGTGGGGATCTACGAGGAGCTGGCCAAGGCCGGCATAGGGACCATCGTCGGCATGCACTTCCCGACCAGCGCCATCGAGGCCTGCAGGAAGTGCCACATGAACGTGATCATCTCCGGCCACATGTCTTCCGACTCGCTGGGGATAAACCTCATCTGCGATGTCTGGGAGAAGGAGGGCATCGAGGTGTTCGGCACCGCCGGTTTCAGTCGCTTCAGCAGGAACTGACATGTTCGAGCGCCGTTCCATCATCATCAAGGACGGGTCGAAGCTCAACTTCGACTACGTCCCGGAAACCGTGGTCTGCAGGCAAGCGCAGCAGAAGGAGCTGGAGAACTTCTTCGCCCCCCTGGTGAACTACGGCAACCCGTCCTCCGCCTTCCTCACGGGAGGGGTCGGCACAGGCAAGACGGTGACGGCGAAGCGCTTCTGCGCCGACATGCAGAAGCACATGCAGCAGAACGGCGGGAGACTGAACACGATCTACGTGAACTGCAGGATGAAGAACAGCGAGTATGCGACCGTCCTGGAGATCCTGAGGAGCTACGACCCGATGTTCCCCGGCAGGGGGTTCTCCATCGAGCAGATGATGGTCTCCGTGAGGAAGCACATCGAGAAGGACGCCTGCCCCGTTGTCGTGATCCTGGACGAGGTGGACGTGCTCCTGGGCAACAACGGCAAGGACATAATCTACCAGCTCTCGAGGTACTCCGAGGAGACGAGGGGCCGCGCCCCCATCTCCCTCATCATGATATCCCAGACCTCCATAGCCGAGCATCTCGACGAGGCCTCCATGTCATCGTTCAGGAGGGGCAACAGGGTCACCTTCTCCCGCTACACGCGCGACGAGCTGAGGGAGATAATCGTGACGAGGGCGGAGATGGCCCTGGTCCCCGGGGCCCTCCCGGAGGAGTGCGCGGACATGCTGGCCGACATAGCCGCGGAGATGGGGGACGCACGCTACGCCATAGAGTCCCTGGAGAAGGCCGCGGTGAAAGCCGAGGCGGACGGGGACAGGACCATCGTCCCGGACGACGTCCGCACCGCCGGTTCCTCGGTCTACAGCGACGTCTCGGAGAACAAGCTCAAGCAGCTGGACATGAGCCGCAAGGTGACCCTCCTGGCCATAGCCCGCTGCATGAAGGACAAGGCCTCGGTCTCCAGCACGGCGGCGGAGAAGACCTACCACGTCGTCTGCGAGGAGTACGAGGTACCAGCCCGCAAACATACCCAGTTCGCCACCTACATACAGGATCTGGAGAAGAACGGGTTCATCAAGACCGAGACCCGCAGGGAGGAGGAGGGCGGTCGCGCCCTGTACATCTACATCACCAACATCCCCCCGAAGGAGCTCGCCAAGAAGCTCGAGTACATCATGGAGACGGATGCCTTGGAAGAGGGGTCATGATGAGGTGCGACCTCTGCAGCGGGGAGGCGGTCACCTTCGTCAGGTACAACGGCACCCATCTGTGCGCGGAGCATTTCGCCGATTACGTGGAGAGGAGGGTCAAGAAAGAGGTCCGCAAGGAGGTCTCGCTCTTCCGCGGGGACACCGTGGGGGTGGCCGTGTCCGGCGGGAAGGACAGCATGGTGACCCTCAGCATACTGAACTCCCTGTTCGGGGAGAGGAACGGCATCAACCTCGTGTGCATCTCTATCGACGAGGGGATAGCGGGATACCGCCCTCCCAGCCTGGAGATCGTGAGGAGGTTCTGCTCCGAGAACTCCATAGAGTACAGGCAACGTTCGTTCTCGGAGCTCGGCCTGTCCATGGACGAGGTGGCGCCCGTGTCGGGCGGCAACAGCCCGTGCACCTACTGCGGGGTATTCCGCCGCAAGCTCATGAACGACGAGGCGAGGAAGGTCGGTGCGAAGTACCTCGCCACCGGGCACAACCTGGACGACATCGCCCAATCCGTCATGATGAACTTCGTGAGGGGGGACATGGAACGCCTGGCACGTCTGGGTCCCCATACCGTGGTGAGGCCGGGGCTCGTACCGCGCTTCTATCCGCTCAGGCTGATCCCGGAGAAGGAGTCCCTGCTCTATTCCCTGGTGAAGGGCATACCCCACTGGGACGGCGAGTGCCCCTACTGGCAGGCCGCCCTCAGGAACGAGTACCGCGACCTGGTGGACGGTCTGGAGGACCGTTCCCCCGGTTCCAAGTTCAGCATAGTGTCCTCGTACGACAAGATCAAGCCGATGCTCATGGAGACCTACTCGTCGGACGGGGAGTCGAGCATGTGCCAGTGCGGGGAATACTGCAACGGGCCGCGCTGCAAGGCCTGCGAGTACGAGGAGTTCCTGACGAAGAGGATCAGAGGTCCCTGAAGGGGACCAGGTCGCAGCATCCGCACTCGAGGCACATGGTCCCGAACGTGCGGGTGTCCATGCCGTATCTGGACAGGACCTCCTTGTGCATCCTGGCCACCTCGACCATTTCCTCCGCGGTCACCGGGACCGGTTCGCCTATGGCCTTCCTGAGAGTCTCGGCGTTGTAGGCGTTGCGTCTGAGGGAGCGGACCGTGGGTATGACGCCCATCTCGCACAGCTGGCTCATGCACTTCTCGAGTTCCTCGCGGGTCTCCCCCAGCCCGAATATGATGTTGGAGGTCACATGGCCCCTGCCGAAGTACCTCACCGCATGACCCAGGCATTCCAGGATCGCCTTCCTGTCGAGGTCGGGGCACACCCGGGCGAATATCTCGGGGGTGGCCGCCTGTATGTTTAGCTTGATCTCGTCGGCCCCCGCCTCCTTGAACGCCTTTATCTGCGCCTCGCTGTCGGCATAGGGTTCGATCCCGATCTTGATGTCGGGGAGGACCTTCCTCACGGCCTTTATACAGGAGACGAACCTCTCCGCCGTGAGGTCGACGTCGTCGTTCATGACCCCGCTGGTCAGGGAGACGGCCACGACATGCATCCTCTCGTACGCTTCGAGGCTCATCCTGGCTATGTCCTCGTCCGTCAGACCCTTGTAGTCCTTCTCCGGCAGCCTGGGGGAGGCGCAGAACGCGCATCCGAAGGAGCACCTCGGGTCGAGCGTGAAGAACGCCTGTTCCGGGCAGTGGTAGACGACCGGGTCGAACTCTATCTCGTCCAGGAACGGTTCCCCGCGATGTGTCAGATAGAGTTTCCCGTCCTCCCTCTCGCGGAGTTCGAACTCCCCCTTCTCGTAGGACACGCTCTTCTTGACGCGCATGCCGTGGAAGGAGAAGGCGACGGAGTCCTTTCCGGCTCCGGGTCCGGAGGTCGAATGGGACACCCTCACCGGTATCTCGAACCCTTCGGGAAGCTTTATATCCCCGCCGAGTGCCAGCGTCGCTTTTTTGAAAATCAGATCTTCTTCCATTTGGCCCCATCTGCCGAATCTTCTATGATGTACCCAGCTTCCGAGAGGCGGTCGCGTATCATGTCCGCCAGGTCGTACTGCTTGCGCTTCCTGAGCTCCTTCCTCAGGTCCACTAGTATGCCCATGACGTCGTCGAAGGCCCCGTCCCCCTCCTCCTTCTCCGGGAAGATGCCGAGCACGGCGTCGATTTCCTCCAGGAAACCGAGCACCCTCTTCGCACCCTCCGCGGTCAGCGTCCTGTCGGCCAGCATCCTGTTGGTGGTGCGTGCGAGGTCGAAGAGCGCCTCGATGGCGGCGCGGGTGTTGAAGTCGTCGTCCATGGAGGCGACGAACCCGTTCCTCGCCCCCTCCACCGCGGCCGCCGCCTCCTCCCCGTTCCCGGAGGGTCCGTCGCGTGCGCAGGCCTGCAGGTCGCGGTAGTTGTTCCAGAGCCTCTTCAGGGCCGCCTGGGCCTCCAGCATGTTGTCCTCCCCGTAGGCGAGGGGGCTGCTGTAGTGGGTGTTGAGGTAGTAGAAGCGTATGGTGAACCTGTCGAACTTCCTGGCGACGTCCTCGACCTTGAAGAAGTTCTTCAGGGATTTGGACATCTTGACGGTCTTCCCGTCCGACCCCTTGGTCTCCAGCATGCCGTTGTGCATCCAGTAGCGGGCGAGATGGGTGCCGGTGCACGCCTCCGTCTGCAGGATCTCGTTCTCGTGGTGCGGGAAGATGAGGTCGTTCCCTCCGCCGTGTATGTCGATCTCGTCGCCCAGGTAGTGCCTTATCATGGCCGAGCACTCTATGTGCCAGCCGGGTCTCCCCTCGCCCCACGGGGACTCCCAGGAGACCTCGCCGGGCTTCACCCCCTTCCACACGGCGAAGTCCATCGGGTCCTCCTTGTCTTCGTTAGGCTCCAGCCTGCCGGACGACCTCATCTCCTCGATGGATCTGTTGGACAGTATGCCGTAGTCGGGGATCTTCCTGACCCTGAAGTACACGCTGCCGTCCCTGGCGGCGTATCCGTAGCCCCTGTCCACGATCTCTTTCACCATGTCGATGATGTAGGGCATGCTGGTGCTCGCCTGCGGGTATATGTCGGCGCGGCGGACCCCCAGTTTCTCGACGTCCTCGAAGTACTTCCTTATGTAATCCGCGCTGAGGTCGAGCGCCTTGACGCCCCTCTCGTTGGCGCGGTTGATGATCTTGTCGTCGACGTCGGTGAAGTTGGTCACGAAGGTGACGTCGTATCCCTTGTAGCGCAGGTATCTGTTCACGACGTCGAAAACGATGATGCTCCGGGCGTGTCCCATGTGGATGTCGTCGTACACGGTGACCCCGCACACGTACATCTTCACCTTGCCCGGTTCGATGGGTACGAACTCCTCCTTCCTGTTGGTGAGGTTGTTGTGGATCATGAGGGCCATTCTCAGGCCCCCCTGTTCTTCTTCAGGGATTCGGTCAGGGTGCGGAGCTGCTCTATCTCCGTCTCCATCCTGTCCATGCAGTCCTCGATCACGTCGGGCAGGCAGTTGTGCTCCAGCACGTTGCCCATGTCCACGCGGACCCCGTTCTCGCTCACTATCCTGCCGGGGACCCCCACGACCGTGCAGTTGGGAGGCACGTCCTTGACCACTACGGACCCGGCCCCGATCCTCACGTCGTCGCCGATGTTGATGTCGCCGAGCACGATGGCCCCCGCGCCGACCACTATGCGGCTGCCCAGGGTGGGGTGGCGTTTCTCCTTCTTGAACGAGACGCCGCCGAGCGTGACGCCCTGGTAGATGGTGACGTCGTCCCCGATGACGGCGGTCTCCCCGATGACCACCCCCGTGGCATGGTCTATGAAGAACCTCTCGCCTATCGTGGCCCCGGGATGGATGTCGCAGCCCGTCTCCCTGTGGGCCTTGAAGTTCAGCGCCCTGGCCTTCTTCAGCTTGCCCTTCATCCAGAGCTCGTGGCTCCGCCTGTACATGCACACCGCGCGGAACCCCGTGTGGTATTTCTTCGCGTCGCTCTCGTCTATGATCGCTGGGTCGCGGTCCATGACCGCCTTGAGATCTCCGGGATAGTAGTCCATCTCTCTCAGGCTCTTAATCCAAGGCACAGTAGTTAAGGGTTGCCTATTAACGGCTCCGTCATTCCTCGAACCCTTCCTCCCTCCCCTTCGCCGAGGGGGCGAAGTTGACGGCCGGGCACGGGCCGTAGCACTGCATGCAGAATATGCAGTCGTCCGCGCGGATGTGCACCTTCCCGTCCTCCATGTAGAGGGCCTTGGCCTCGCATCTCGCGGCGCAGAGCCCGCATCCCACGCAGTTGAAGGCCCTGGCGATGAGCTGGGCGGCGCGGTCCATCTGGATCCTCGCATCGTTCTCCACGAACGCCTTGCTCACGATCGAACCCGCACCGTAGAAGGTGACGTAGTTGGCCGTCAGGGTGTCCTCCTCCTCGTTCAGCTGCACCACCCATCCGAGGGCGTGGGCGAAGGGTTCCAGCTTCTTCAGGTCTATCGGCCGGGAGAGGGCCGCCTCGATGCTGTACCCGAGGGTGCACGGCGAGTAGCCGTCCTGCACCTTAATCGCGACGGGACCCCCGTCCTCATCCTCCTGCTTCCTCACCTTCATCGGGGGCACCTCCCTGCCCGTTATCCTCTTGATCTCGTCCCTGACCGACTGCGGCGCGCTCTTCCATCTCCACAGCCCGTACTCCTTCCACTCCCCCGGGAGCTCCGATTTCCCGGAGTACTCGGTCAGGTAGCGGTCCCATTCCGGGTATCTGGAACTTGCGCGGGACACCGTGTCGATGTCGGCCATGTCCGACGCCGGGCACATGAAGCACCCGATCCTGTCCAGGCCGTGCGCGTACCACATGTTGAACGGCTCCTTCTTGTAGAAGATGTAGAGCCAGACGTGCATGGCCATCCAGTTCTGTATGGGGGAGGCGCCGATCTGCCCCGGGGTCCAGGGGTTCTTCCAGATCCTCGGTTTGGCGTTCCTCGCCTCCGATTCGTACTTCCTCTGGCCGATGAACGACAGGACGCCGTTCGGGAAGTTCCTGGTGATGAGGCTGACGGTCGGACCGAGCTTGTTGGTCTTGCAGCACCACCTGTAGTCCTTGGCCGGCGGGCCGAAGTAGACCAGGTTGCCGAAGAAGGCGTCCTTGGGGGGCTCCTGCTCTATGAGTTCCAGGTTGTGCCTCTTCGCGAAGTCGTGGACGTACTGCACCGTCTCGTCCAGTTCCAGACCGGTGTTGACGAACATCGGTCTAAGGTCCAGCCCCGCATCCATCGTGAGCAGCATGGTGGCCAGGGAGTCCTTGCCGCCGGAGAACGACACCACCGCCGGGAGGTCGTACTGCTCCACGGTCTTCCTTATGAACTCCACGGCCTCGTCCCTCCTCTTCTCGATGATGCCGCGGTTGGCCTCCACGGCCTCGTCCCATGAATGTGCCAGATCGGAGGATATCATCGTCTCCGGCTTGTGCCACCTGGTCTTGACCGATATGCCGTGGTCCAGTTCCCTCATCTCGGTCCCGGACATCTTGGCCACGCCGGTGCCCACGACCGTCCTGTCCGCGGTGACCATTATGACCTCGTCGTCGGCTTTTATGCCGGGGTCGGCGTCGACCACTCCCGGGGCCATGAGGTTCCTGTTCTGCCTGATGAACTCCACGGCCTCGTCCTCGACGACGACCCATCCCCTGGTCATGGTCTTCGCGATCCTCATGGCCCCCTGGAGGCGTATTATGAACCTCCATCCGGCCCCCAGGTCGTATCTGAGGGTGGCGACCACGGTCCCGTCCGCCAGCACCTCCTCCATCCTGTCTATGGCCGGGGCCTTGTTCATGACCGCCAGGTGCCCCTCCGGTATCAGGGCCTTGCCGCAGCCCTCGCCGAAACAGCCGTCGGCCATCTCCCTGACCCTTGCGATGTCGTAGTCGAAGGCGGGGCGGGAGTCCGCCGGAGGGGTCAGCTCCGTGACGTACGTGGCGGTCCCGCATACGGGGCATTCCTTCGATTCCATAATGGGGAGGTTGCACTCGGGGCACCATCTGAGGTGGTTCTTGCCCAGTTTGGTCATGGCCATGTTCATTGTGTAGAAAGACGGGGGATTTATATTGTTGGACGGGCCGTGTTTTTATAAAACACCCTTGCGATACAGGCAGCGTAAGGGACGCCCGTAAACAGGCATGTCTCCCGGCGGAAGGTGGGATCCGCCCGATCCGGAAGTGGTCCAATGAAGTCAGTATCGTCAGTGTATCCCACCCGTTCCAAATTCGTCGTGACGGCCGCCGTCCTATCGGTCCTGCTGACGGCCGCATTCTCCGCCATGGTGCTATGCGATTCGGAAGACTCCTCGGCGGCGTCCGCCGGTTACGCCGCCGTCCTCGATACGGGGGTCGGCATCGGGGTCCCGGACCCCGCAGGGGCCGATGCGGAGAAGGAATGGACACCGGCCGTCTGGGCGCTCCTGCTGTCCGTGTTCCTGCTGCCGGTCGTCTGGTTCTTCGACCTGCGTTACAGGCCGCCGGTCGTCACCAGCCGCCATCCGCCGGCGACGGATGCGGAGATAAGGGCCTACCAGACCGGCCGCTACGCCGAGATAGCGGAGATGCAGGCGAGGGAGGATGTCCTGTCCCGCAGGGTCAGGGCCCTCTCCGACAGGAGGAGACTGGGTATATCGGGTCCTGGGGAGGACGGTGAGCTCGCCGCCGCCCGCGGAGAGCTGGCATCCCTCAGGTCCTCCATCCGTTCCGCCAAGGGCGTCTGCGCCCGCGAGTCCAGGCGCATGTACGGTCTGAAGACCCCTCTGGTCCCGCTCGTCTTCTACGAGGTCCGCGTTCTCGCCCCGACGCTCAAACTATAAAATGTCCTTTTGCATGTACGGCATAAAATAAGGTGATTGCCACGCAGAAGAAGATGAAGGCATCCAGGCGCTCGATGGGTATGAACTATGCGATACGCGAGATAACCGTGCCCGCCGCCGCCGCTGCCGCACGTGGCACCAAGATGTACAACTTCAACATCGGGGACCCCAACAAGTGGGACTTCGAGACGCCGGAGTACTTCAAGGACACCCTCAGGCATGCGGTGGACAACACCGACAACGGATACGGCGACTCCCAGGGCAACCTCGATCTGAGACAGGCCATCGTGGACAGGGAGTACGAGAAGAACGGCGTGAGGATAAAGTCGGAGGACGTGTACGTGACCGCCGGCCTCAGCGAGTGCATAAACATCATGATGGGCGCACTCGTGGAACCCGGCGACGAGATACTGGTCCCCGGCCCCGGTTACCCCAACTACGCCCAGTACATCAACTTCTACGAGGGCAAGACCGTCCCCTACAGGATGATCGAGGAGGAGGACTGGGCCCCCGACGTGGACATGATCAGGTCCCGCATCACCAACAGGACCAAGGCCATAGTGGTCATCAACCCCAACAACCCTACCGGCGCCGTGTACAGGGAGAAGGACCTCCGCCAGATCGGCGACATCGCCGCCGAGTACGACATCCCCGTCATCTCGGACGAGATCTACGACAAGATCGTCTTCGACGGGAAGTTCTACTCCATGTCCCGTCTCCCGGACGACATACCCAGGGTGATCATGAACGGATTCTCCAAGGTCAACCTCATGCCGGGATGGAGGCAGGGGTACTGCTATTTCATGGACAAGAACGGACTCATGGACGAGATCCGCGAGGGCATGATGAAGCAGTTCCGTGCGAGGATATGCGCCAACGTCCCGTGCCAGGAGGCGGCGAGGGTGTCGCTGCAGGGCCCGCAGGACTACATCGTCGACATGAACAGGAAGCTCAAGGAGAGGGCGGAGTTCAGCTACAGGAGGCTCAACGAGATCCCGGGACTGACCGCCAACAGGCCCCACGGGGCCCTCTACATATTCCCGAAGGTCGAGCTGACCGACTGGAAGACCGACAAGGAGTTCGTCTACGACCTCATCGACAAGACGGGTGTCGTGATGGTCCACGGTTCCGGTTTCTGTGAGGAGTTCGGACAGGGGCACTTCCGTTCCATCCTGCTGCCTCCCCTGAACATGCTCGAGGAGGCGTACGACCTCCTGGAGAAGTTCATGCTGAAGCATCAGTGAGTCCGCACCGCATCCAGGGATCGCAGGTCACGATGCGGAGACCGCATCCGCGGCCGGTTCCCCGATCCAACAACTCCTCTCCGGATACTGTCGTAATCCGGTATCCCGTATCCTTGCGCCGGCGGGACCGTCCATCACAGCAGCATCGCCATGTATGCAGGCAGGTACACGATGTCGCCGTCTACGCGCAGATCCTTGGTATGGATCACCATAGGGCGCTCAGTCCTTCTGCGGTACTTGACACAGAACACATCCAGCGATCTATGTTGGGAGGAGTTTGCGGATTTGACCTCTATCGGCGAAATCCTGTCCAGCCCCGGCAGCAGGAAATCGATTTCATATTTGGATTGGGACTCTTTGGTTTTGAATTCCGTGAATATCAGGTCATGGCCATGGGCGGTCAGTTCCTGTGCCACGACGTTCTCGAAGAACATCCCCTCGTTAATCGATAGTTTTCCGCGCAGCAGCCCATCGTAAACCCGTTCCATCTGCCCGCTGTCCTTTCCGAACGCCAATGAGATCAGCAGTCCGGTATCCAGAAGATACGGTTTTATTCTCGAATCATCGACATCGAGTCCCGTGACCGCCGAAGGGTCCGCCTGGCAGCGGCAGAGGTTGAGTATTTTCGCTTCGGAAAGCCACACGAGCGGGCGGACATAGTCCCTCAGCCTGGTGCCCTTCTGCATCTTGGAAGGCATGATTATTTTCTTCTTGGAGGATAGCAATGCCGGGACGGATTCGAACAGTCTGATGGCGCGGGACGAGGCGGACTCCGGAATTTTCATGATGTCGTTTCTGTAGAGCGACAGGATGTTTTTCTTTGTACGTTCGATGTTTTTCAGACTCTTCTCTTTGACGTATCTGTCCACTACCCCCGGCATGCCTCCGATGATCATGTACATGCGGAACAGTCTCATGATCCTCTCGTGCATTTCTCTCCCCAGGGGCTTGAGTTCTTCGTAATAATGTCTGATGTGGTCTGCGGAAGTCTCATCCCCCAACGCCCACAGGAATTCTTCGAAATCCATGGGGTACATGCCGATATGCTCCTCTTCCGAGGGAATCAGAATATCTTGTACGTTCTTTTTCACGGAGACCAGGGAGCCAATCTCCAGATAGTCGTATCTGCGGTCTGCGACCAGACGTTTGATCATCTGTCTTGCCGGAGGGAATAATTGGACTTCGTCGAATATTATGAGGCTGTTGCGATTGTGTAATTCGGTACCGGTAACGAACTCCAGACGGATGAAGAAATCGTCGAGATCGTCGCTGTATTTCTCGAACAATTCGAGTATCGCTTTGTTTTGGACGGAGAAATCGATGAGGATGTGGGATTTGTATTCGTTCGAGGCAAAGGATTTTGCGACGGTGGTTTTACCGACCCTGCGGGCGCCCTCTATAAGTATCGCAGTCGTCCCATCGTCTTCCGTTTTCCAATCAAGAAGTTTTTTGTATATTTTCCTCTTGAATTCTCCCATAATTCAGTATGTGCCAGTGTTAATAAAAACATTATCTAATTTGCCACTACAGAACAAACTGATGATGTGAAATTTGCCACTACAGAACAAATTAGGTCAATCTGCAAATTCCCAAAAAGTCTGATGTTGGGTCCACATGATGCGCACTCGGAAGGCCTTTTTTCGGCGACGGTTTTCAGATGCTGTTCCTGCGAGGCATTGACATTTGTCGGTGTCGCATCGGCGTTTGCCGAAGACAATCTATTCCGTTGAAGATCGTCTTCCAGTTCGTTCTCTGTGAATGTGCCAGTATGCAGATGATGGACCGTTCTGCCTGATTCGATCGGCCGTTCGGAATTCGAATTCTGGGCCGGCCCGTTACGACTTTTCGCGGAACGCATCCGGTACATCATCGGGGCGCAGCACCCGTTCGGGTCTCTGCATATCCTTCAGGAAAGCGGCCGCGAACAGGGGGTAAGTCTCGATGCCGTCCTCCGTCCCTATGTTCGTGCGGCAGAACATAATCCTGCGGTCGCTGCGGTGGAACCGGTCGAATTTGCCGATCGACGGCGCATTGCGGGTCTTCCCCGATTTCACCTCGATGACCGCCAGTTCGGTTCCGAGTTCTATGACGAAGTCTATTTCCATCATGTCGGGCCCCTTGTTCTTACGGTAGTAATAGGGGACGTATCCGGATTTTGTAATGCACTCGGCGACTTCGTTCTCCACCAGCGCACCCATGTTGAATCCGTCGAACCCATCGAAGATGGCTTCCCTCGCCTTGTATCCGATCATATGTGCCAGCATGCCGGTGTCCGACAGGTAGACCTTGAACTGGTCCGGGTTTTTACGCATGGTCAGCGGCATCGATGGTTCCCTCAGCTGATAGCAGAAGTTGCCGAGACCGGATTTATCGATCCACAGGAGGCTCTCCCCGAACTCCCTTTCCGATGAGCGCGATTTCCCATTGCCCACTCTGGAATACATGAATTTCTTGTTGGATTCGGAAAGTTGGGAAGGAATGGATTCGAAGCACTTCTCTATCCGGACGGCTTCGTATCCTCCCGCATACTTCTTGGTGTCTTCCCTGCTTTGGATTATTATGTCCTGCAGGGGCCTGTCGGCTCCGCGGTAATCGTCATCGGTCAGGAAACCGGATACCGCCTCCGGCATCCCGCCGACCATCATGTAATCCCTGAACGACGACTGCATTACTTCGAGATAGGCTTCCTCAAGCGGGGTTCTCTCGTGTATCATACGGCGTACGTGGTCGATGGTAGCTTGTTTCACTCCCTTTGCCCACAGGAATTCCTCGAAATCCAACCCGTACATCCTTTTCTCTTCCTCGTACCCTACGGGTATGATCGACGGAATGCCGTCTCCCGTTCTGTTCACGGCATCGATCAGCGAACCGGAGGCTATGACGTCATATCTTCCGTCCAAGGTAAACTGCTTCAGCGCCTGTCTGGCGCGGGGCATCTCCTGGATCTCGTCCAGGAAGATCAGGGTGTTCCCCGGGGAGAAGTCAAGGCGGGGATGGTAGACCTTCCATGCGCTTATGATGGTGTCCACATCCAGTTCTCCATCGAACACGGCCGCATCTTTCCCTTTCGCCGATAGGTCGATGTAAAGATAGCTGCCGTAGTTCTTCCGTGCGAAATAATCTATGATGTAAGTCTTCCCGACCTGGCGCTGACCACGGACGAGGAGGCATTTGTGACCTTTTCTTCTCTTCCATTCCAGAAGTTCGTCGTAGATTTTGCGCCTCAGCATACATAGTACATAGGTTTTGTACTATAAATATGCAATTTTTCCAACTGGATTCCTGACATATNNCATATTATACGACATTTCCAACTGTATTCTTGACATCAGGGAGTCAGTCCCAGGGGTTGCGCCGAGGGGAAAACATCCCCCGCCCCGTGCGGGCGGGGGAACATCCCATAAATACTACCGTCATCCGGAGACGTTCGCCGGCGGGTTCTCGTACATGTACTTCCTGCACAGGGGGAGCAGTATCCCTCCGACTCCGTTCCCGGCGATGACCACCAGGATGAAGAGGAAGGCCTCGAGCGTGAATGTGCCAGTGGAGCAGAAGTAGAACATGTCGGCGATCGAGTGCTCGAACCCGGCCAATATGAAGACCGGGACGCAGACGAAGGTGGCGAGATATTTCCTCTGGGTCTTGTAGTAGTCGGCGGCGATGAACATGAGGACGCCGCAGAACACGCCCTTGCAGAAGACGAGCCACCAGTCGATGTCGACGTCAAGCTTGGGGCCCACTATGAGGGCCTCGGCGGCTTCCGACATGGGGATCATCTGACCGATTATCAGTGCCCCGACGAAGTTGCCGACGATCATGACCGCGAGGTCCACGAGATAGGAGGGTTTGTTCTCCACGGCGTAACCGACCTTCCCGGTGTAGAGGTCCAGTCCGAAGGTGTAGACGGTGAAAAGACCTATGGAGAAGAGTATGGCCCCGACCCATTTGTAGTCGGTCGTGACCGTGCCCATGTAGATACAGCCGCCCATGCCGATCGCTATGCCGGCGAGTACGGCCCTGAGGAAGCATTTCAAGTAATGTTGCATCATTTTCCCGCACTCCACGGGAATCCGTACGGCTTCTGGGTATCCGGATACGGACGGTCCCGATGGTTTACGTTTGTCTCCGAATCCATTTCTTTTTTATCTACATTTTCGTCCCGCCGCCGGACAGGGCATCATCCGGTGCCGGCCGACAGCTTCCCCATCAGCAGGCGGACCGCATAAACGCTCAGGGCGGCGAAGAACACCCCGGCCAGGACGTCGGTGGGCCAGTGGACGAACAGGTACAGCCGGGAGAAGGCGACGAATGCGGCGAAGACCGCCGCGACGGCCCCGAACCTCCTGTCGCAGGTCAGCACGGAGAATGCCAGTATGAATGCGTTCTCGGTGTGACCGGAGGGGAAGGAGTAGTTGGACGGGGCCGGGATGATGAGTTCCGCGGGGTACACGGCGAACGGACGCTCCCTGGCCGTCACGGCCTTCAGGACCTCGTCGAAAAGCAGGTCGCACAGCAGCATCGAGGCGAACAGGAGGATCCCGAGCCTGCGGGTGCCGCGGGGGACCAGCAGCAGAAGTGCCAGACAGTACATCGCCACACTGCCCGCCAGGGCATCGGCTGCCTTGGAGGCGAGGTCCAGGACGGGGCTCGACATGTTCCCGTCTATCCATATCAGGATATCCAGTTCCGACACGCCACGGGATTCGGTTCATGCGTATATATAACCGTCCGGGGAGGTCAGCTGCGGCCGCCCTCCCCACGGGCGGCATATCTCCCTTTGATGTAGTCCGACAGGGCCCTGTCCGTGCAGTACACGTAGCACCCCTTCATCCCGCGGGTCATCAGGACCTTGTAGGTGTTCTTGATGATCCTGTCCGCGACGGCCTCGCGCTCCCCCGGTCCGTATTTGGTCCTGAGGCCCCTCAGGGACTGGTCCGTCCTGGCGCGCTTCGACGCATCCGTGACTACCTCCCCGGACTCGAACCTCATGTCCGGCCCTATTATCACGCCCACGTAATCGAATTCCAACCCCTGGCACGTGTGTATGCACCCCGCCTCCTCCACGGAGCCCGGGTCCACCGCCCACGTATTCGTGCTTCCGAGGTTCCAGCTCATCTCGAACCCGTATTCCGGTATGGTGATGTCGTGGACGTTCGGGTCGTTCTTGCCCTCGGTTATCCAGTTCCAGCAGTACCCGGCCACGATCCTGGACCTGTTGTTCTCGGCGTTCCTCCTCTCGATCTCCTCCCTGAGGACACAGGGGTCGTCGAAGACGCGGAAGTCGTACTCGGACGGGGACGGGGGTTCCAGCGTCGCCGTGTACCTGATATGCAGGGTGTGGTCGAGCCATTCCATGTACCCGTCCGAACCGGAGCACCGGTACTGGGAATCCAGCTCCATCCTGCCGACCTCCGACCCCAGCATCTTCGCGAACCTGCGGATCTCGTCCTCGGTCCCGATGTCCTTCACGGTGACGCGCTGGTCCTCGTCGATGAAGAACACGGAGAGGCGGGACGAACGTATCAGTTCCATGACCTGGTTCTCCCCCAGGTTGGAGAACATGCCGCTCTTCTCGTTGAGCCTGTGCGCCTCGTCCACCAGCAGGACGTCGAAGGCGTTCTCGGGGGATTCCGTGAATTCCCCCGAACCCCTGAACAGGACGTCCACCCTGTTCTTCTTCATGCTCCCCTTGAGTTTGTATTTGTAGACGTGGCGCGGGGCGGCGTTCCTCGTCACGTAGGCGGCGGACGAACCCCTCGAGATCACCTCGGACAGCAGGTTGATGGCCAGCACGGTCTTCCCGGTACCGGGTCCGCCCCTCACGATGAGGGTCCTCTTCCTCCCGTCCCTCAGGACCTTCCTGACCGAGCTCAGGACCTCCTCGTAGACGATCTTCTGCGTGTCGAGCATGATGAACTCGCGGTTCCCCTCCATCATGGAGCACAGGGAGTCCTGCAGGGACTTGGAGGGCCTGAGCCTCCCGCTGTCGATGAGGAAGACGGTCTCCAGACGGTCCCCTTTGCGTATCATGCTCTCCAGGAATCTCTTCAGTCTGCCGCCGTCGCGCTTGGAGAAGACGGGGGCGCCGTCGGTGTACACCCCGTACATCCTGTCGAGGAGGGGGTCCGGGTCGCTTCCCACGTAGTTGTGCAGGCAGGCGCACGGCTGCAGGACCACGTCCCGGTCCTGGACGTCCGCGTTGAAATCCCTTATCGCCATCGCATACGACCATGCCTGATAGGAGGGGTGCGTGGTCTCGTGGACGCTGCCGTTGATGAACGTGCGGACCACCCCGTCCTTGCCGGGCACCGCCTCCGCGGATTCCCATTGCTTGAGCTCGATTATGACCGCGGAGTTCCTCCCCTCCCCGTCGAAACCGGAGACGATCATGTCCACGCGCTTCGAAGTGTAGGGTATGTTGTACTCCACCGCTATGCCCGCATCGTCCGGGACGGCGGACACGGAGAGGATGGTCCCCATGTACCCGAGGGAGTTCGTCCATGCGCGCATCTCCGATTTGGGGGTGCGGCGGCCGAAGCGCTGTTCCACGGCATCCCCTATCTTCTCCTCGAGTACGCCTTCGGTTATGTCATCCAGGAACTTGTCCTTGGTATTCTGGTAGATGATCATGTCCGTATTCCGGACCGTCATCGGCATACGTTGTCTTTAAACCCGGCAGGTGCCGCTCGGGGGCGGTACATGCGCACATGCTGCCGGGGCCGGTTCTGAAGGCGGCGCAGATGCGGTCCCCGTATTCTGAGACTGATGGACCGGGAGCGGTTCATCCGTCGAAAATTGTGTTGGAAACCGCCTTTGCTGGATAATCTGTTTCCCGTGTCGTCACGGTCCTGCGGCGGGCGGGCATGCGCCCTCCCGCCGCGAAGGGGAACGGATCCGGCGGTTTTCCGCCGGGTCCCGCCTCAGATCTTGTCGAGTCTCTGAAGCATCTTGACGACGGAGTCTATCGCGTCGCGGCCCTTCTCGATCCTGTCGATGGCCTGCAGCTCCGTCATGTCGGGCCCGGTGACGCCGAAGGCGACGGGCTTGTCGTAGTCGAGCGCCAGGTCGGTGATCTTACGGGCGGCCTGGGCTATGATGACCTCGTCGTGCTTGGTCTCGCCTTTTATGACCGCTCCGAGGGTGATGACACCGTCGATGTCCTCGCACTCGAGCAGCTTCTTTATGGCCAGGGGCATGTCGAACACCCCGGGGACCTTGATGATCTTGGTTATCTCGACCCCGAGGAAGTCGGCCTCCGCCTTCGCCCTCTCCATCATCAGCATGGTCACTTCGTAGTTAAACTCGGCCACAACGGCCCCAATCTTGTACGCTTTCATTTCTGTCTCTCCTTATTTCTTGTATACGGGACCCTTGTCCTCGAATCCCTGTCTGAGCCCGGTTCCCGCCCTCTGGGTGAGCCTCTCGGGCCTGAACAGCATATCGTAAACGTTTACCGCGTGCTCCCTCGTGCGCCTGTCGGCCAGCCAGGCCAGCTCCGCATCGTCCTTGGCCTCGTCCTCGTGGACGAAGACCTCGATGATGTGGGTGTTGGTCATCAGCTGCGCTCTGATGAGGCCGTTGGACGCCTCGTCCGCGCACATCTTGTCCTTCGCCATGGGGCCCGGCATACCGAGCGCCATGCAGATGTCGCATTTCTGCTCCTCGATGAGCTTCTTGCAGGCGACGGGCAGGTCCTTCATGCCGGGCACCGTGACCCTTACGATCCTGAACCCCGTCCCCGTCCTCTCCAGTTCGTCGATGGCCGCCTTCCCCATGTCGTATCTGGCGAAGGTGGTGTCGGCTATACCTATCAGCTTCAGGATGTTCCCCCCATTCTCCTTATCTTCTCGATTATGCGCCGGGTGGCGTTGAGGTCGTCCGCCGTCTCCGTCGCCCTCACGACCCTGATCCCGCCGAGGCCGTGCTCCCCGAGCCTCTTCTCGAGCTCCATTTCGTCGAAGTTCTGGTCGAAACCCAGGACTATGACGTCCGGGGCGATCTCCCTCACCGTGTCGAAGATGTTGCCGGAACTGCGTCCGACGACCGCCCTGTCCACCGGCTTGAGGGCGCCTACGATCTTGGCGCGCATGTAATCGGGTGTTATGGGGTCGTGCTTGTTCCTGCGTACGGTCTCGTCGCAGGCCACCACGACGACCAGCTCGTCGCCGTAGGACTTGGCCTGGGTCAGATACGATATATGGCCCGGGTGGATGATGTCGAAGACGCCGGAGGCCATGACCCTGGTCATGCTCACACGTCCAGTTCGGGATGGGCCTTCTTGAAATCGTTCCAGGCGGAGATCACCTCTTCGCCGGTGACGAATGGCACTCCGTTCCTCTCGGCGTAGGCGATGCAGTCCTCCTTCTTCTCGGAGTACCCGTCGTCGCCCATCATCTCGCATATGGTGGCGCTGGGGAGGACGCCGGCCATGTACATCATGGCGCTGGCCAGCTCCGTGTGCCCGTGCCTGTTGCTGAGTATGTGCTCGGACGAGTTGAGCAGGTGGACGTGCCCGGGGGCGCGGAACTCCCTGCCGAGGTCCTTCGCTATCTCCGCCGCGGGTTTGTCCTGGAAGATGATCTTCGTGTACTCCGAGATCGTCAGGGCCCTGTCGCGGTCCGGGATCCCGGTGTAGGTGTCCCGGTGGTTGATCGTTATGCCGAACGAGGACTTCGTGTTGTCGTACGGGATGTCGGTGGGGGCCATGAGTCCCAGCACCGGGTACTTCTCGCGGACGTCCCAGAACACGTCCGACAGGTAGGGCAGACCTATGCTCTTCGCCAGCCGGTACGGCGTGGTCGTGCAGAGCAGTCCTCCCGCATCCTGCCTCATCTGTCTGATTATGCCGGGGGTTATGAACTGGGAGGCGACGGTCATGTCGCTCTCCTTCTCTCTGTCATCGAAATCGTATATGAGGATGACCTGGCCCTTGCGAATGGCTTCAAGCGCTTTTTCGATGCTCATTTGTTCTCCTTCCGAGATGTGTAAGTGGGAGTATAAAATAAGAAGTGGGTAATTACCACCATCTTGGTAACGTGCGCCGTCCCCCTGCGGGAGTTATATAATGCGGAGGATATTCTTGGTCCATGTCCAAAGAGGATGCCGATTATATCAGAAGCCAGGTCATGGAGCATAACCGCTGGTTCAACGACTGTATCCCGATGATCGCCTCCGAGAACCTCATGTCCCCGCTGGCCAGGGAGATGCTCATCTCCGATTTCGCCGACAGGTACGCCGAGGGTCTCATAGGGAAGCGCTACTACCAGGGGAACATCTACGTGGACAAGGTCGAGCAGAGGGCCGTCGACCTGGCGAAGAAGATCTTCGGATGCGATTTCGCCGACGTGAGGCCCATCTCCGGCACGGTCGCCAACATGTCCGTGCTCTTCGCCTACGCCCAGCCCGGGGACACCGTGACCACCTGCGCCCTCGACCAGGGGGCCCACATCTCCACCTGCGAGTTCGGTGCCTTCGGCCAGAGGGGTGTCAAGTCCGTCAACTACCCGTGGAAGACCGACAACATGAACCTCGACATAGACGGGACCGCCAAGCTCCTCAGGGAGGTCAGGCCCAAGATCGCCCAGTTCGGTCTCTCCGTCTTCCTCTTCCCCCCGCCCCTCAAGGAGCTGGAGGACACCTTCAACGAGGTCGGATGCCTGGTATGGGAGGACTGCGCCCACGTCCTCGGCCTCATCGCCGGCGGACAGTTCCAGAAGCCCTTCGAGGACGGAGTGCACATCGTCTCCGCCTCCACCCACAAGACCTTCCCCGGACCCAACCACGGCATAGTCCTCGGGAACAACCTCTCCGATGAGAACGTGAAGAAGATCCAGCACGCCATCTTCCCCGGCGTCACCTCCTCCCACCACCTGCATGCGATGGCCGCCCTGGCCGTCACGCTCGCCGAGATGGACGTCTATGGGAAGGATTACGCCGCACAGACGTGCAAGAACGCCCGCGCCCTCGGTCAGGCCCTGTACGAGAGGGGCATCCCGGTGCTCTGCGAGAACCTCGGATTCACCAGGTCCCACGCCATCGCGCTCGACGTGACCCAGTTCGGTAAGGGCAAGGAATGCGCCAAGCTCCTCGAGGACGCCAACATCATCTGCAACAAGAACATGCTGCCGTCCGACACCAGCTCCGTCAACCCCTCCGGACTCAGGCTCGGAGCGCAGGAGATGACCCGTCTGGGTATGAAGGAGAGCGAGATGACGGAGGTCGCCGATTTCATCGCCAGGGTCGTCGTCAAGAAGGAGGACCCGGCCAAGGTGAAGAAGGACGTCACCGCCTTCAAGCACGGATTCAACACGCTCCAGTACTGCTTCAACGCAGGCGAGCCCGCCTACGAGTACCGCAAGCTTGTGCCGTAAACGCGGCATCCCCGGGCCCCGTCAGGGGGTCCGGATAAATTTTTTAACGGATCTGGCACATCGAATTTCCGCCGGATCCGAATCCGATTTTCTCAGGCGGCCCCGGCCAGGAACCCCTTGCTGCGCCTGTAGATGTCGACCGCGGGCTGTATGGTCATCCATCCGTCCCCTATGACGATCGGTTTGAGCTCCATTATTTCGCAGAGTTTGTCGAACTCCCTGTCGAACTCCCCCCTGTCGACCTCCAGTCCGGTATCCATCTTGACCATGTTCTGGTATCCGCAGACGTTGAACATCCACTTTATGTAGCTGTCCTCGTCGTGTATGCCCAGGGCCTCGAGCATCTCCTTGTCCATGCTGGCTATGGCTTTGGCGGAATCCCCGGCGGCCATGAAGGGCCTCCAGTTGTGGGCGATGGCGGGTATGACGTAGAACATGCCGGTGTAGGTCTTCTCCAGCTCCAGGTATCTGGCACCCCCTCCCACGGCGACGCCGACGCAGTCGTCGCAGACCCTCCCGGTCGCATCGCGGAACATCTCGCAGGGTTTCATACCGTTCTCCTTCGCCCATTCCGTGAGGTCCCAGCCGTAGTTCCCGCAGAGTCCGTAGTATGCGCCCACGGCGTCCACGAAGGGGTTCAGTTCGGCGACGTCCTTCTCCACGAGTTCCCTGAGGTTCTTGGGTTCGATGTGAAGTGCCAGATCGTTCATTTTTATGAGGATGGAGTAACCCTCCATGTCGAAGGACCTGTTGAACACCTCGTTCTCGGTGACCATCCTGAACGGTATGCCCTTCCTCTCCATCTTCTTCCTGATGCTTTCGCAGTGCTTGTTCTCGATGAGGAAGATGTTTTTCTCTTCTGGGTCATTGGTTATCCCGTACAGGAGCTCGTCTTCGAGCATGGGACATGCTACTATCCCGAGGACGCCTTTTGTCATGCATATGCTATCTAAATGTTAGTATATATCGTGTGCGGAGCAGGCGCGGCCGGATTCTGGGTGTATAATTAGGTATACCTAACCTTTAATAGATGGATGGCCATATGCGACTCGATGACAACAGGAAATCGCGAAGATTATCTTCTCGCAATCCTCAAACTTACCGAGGGCGGCACCGTGGCCAAGACCACCGAGCTTGCGACCTTCATGGGCGTCTCTCCTGCCAGCGTCAGCGAGATGCTCAAGATCCTCTCCAAGGACGGACTGGTGGAGTACGCCAAATACAGGGGCGTGAAGCTCACGGAGGCCGGTCTGACGGAGGCCAGGCTGACCAGGAAGAGGCACCACGTGGTGGAGAGGTTCCTGACGGAGATCCTCGAGATGGACCACGAGCAGGCCCACGAGGAGGCGTCGAGGATCGAGCACTCCATATCCAACGCCTCCGCGGTGAGGATGTGCAACATGCTGGGCAATCCGCCCGACTGCGACTGCCAGTGCTGCGTAGAACCCTGCAAGAGCGTGTCCGCGAACGGCATCTCGATAACCATAATGCTGTCCGACATGCGCCCCGGCGACCGCGGCAAGGTCTCCCATCTGAAATCCTCGGACAGTTCGGTGCTCAAGAAGCTCCTCTCCATGGGGTTCGTACCCGGCAGGAGCATAAGCCTCGACAGTGCGGACGAGGGTACCAGCGTCGTGAAGGTGGGGGAGGGGTCCGTGGCCATCGACAGTATGATGGCGTCCTCCGTCTACATAGACGTCTGCAACGCCTGAACCGTTCCGCGGGACCAGTCCCGCAGATAAAATTCCATTCCGGGGAACGGATGCCCGTCGGCATCCGTCCCTCCGTTCAGTCGTGGGTGTAGGCCGCCACGATCTTTTCGGGATCCTTCTTCTCGATCCTGACGAATCCGAACCTCTCGAACTGCACCGTCTCCGACTTCTCGCTGAGGATGGAGTCCTCCACGAGTCCCGAGGCGACGGTGCCGTCGGTCATGAGGACGTCGCAGGGGATGCTCTTCCTGCTCACCCACTGCACGGCCTTGAGGCCGCTCTTCCTCATCTCCGAGACGTCGTTGCCCGCGTATCTCGCCGGCAGGGAGTACTCGAGGTTGCAGAGGTCCTTGAGCCTGATCTTCCTCTCCTGGGAGAACGTCCGGGAGTCCTTCTCCGATATGAACACCGTCTTGGGCCCGTCGATCGAGTACTCCTTCATACCCCTCTCCGGGTGGTCGGGGTGCAGGGGCGCCCTGCCCTCTATGGAACCGACGCCCTCGACGTCGTACCTGACGGGGTCCTGGACGAAGAAGTACCTGTTGCTGACGGGGTCGATCAGGTCCCTGTTCATGCCGTAGAGGTTGTCCCAGGAGAACTCTATGTCGACGGATTTTATCCCGCTCTCGACCCAGTACCTCCTGACCGCCTCCGGTTTGATCCCCCTCCTCTCCAGCGCCCTGACGGTGCCGGTCCTCAGGTCGTCCCATCCGCTGTACTCGCCCTCCTTTATGCTCTGCTTTATGAGGGAGGTCTTCAGCACGGTGTCGGGGATGTTGACCAGGCCGTAGTGGAGGTAGAAGGGCTGCTTCCAGCCGAAGTAATCGAAGACGTACTTCTGCCTGTCCGTGTTGTTGAGATGGTCCTTGCCCCTGATGACGTGGGTCATGCCCATGAGGTGGTCGTCGATGGCCACCGACAGGTTCATCATGGGGTAGACGCGGTACTTGGTGCCGGTGCGGGGGTGCGGCGCATCCACTATCCTGAGCGCCACGAAGTCCCTGACGGCCGGGTTGGGGTGCGCTATGTCGGTCTTGACGACGGCGATGGCCTCGCCCTCGCCGTATCCGCCCTCCATCATGCGGTCGAACCTGTCCAGCTGCTCGTTCACCGGCAGGTCCCTGCAGGGGCAGGCGCGCTTCTCCTCCTTCAGACCCCTCCACTTCTCCGGGTCGCAGGTGCAGACGTAGGCGTGGCCCTGTCCGATGAGCTCGCGGGTCATCCCGTAGTAGGTCTCGAACCTCTCGGACTGGATGAAGCTCTCGTGTATCTTCACGCCGAGCCAGTCGAGGTCCTCGGGGATCATGTCGTAGGCTTCCGGGTCGATCTTCTCCGGGTTGGTGTCCTCGAAACGGAGTATGAGCTTCCCCTCGTACCTCCTGGTGTACTCGTCGTTGAGCACCGACACGCGGGTGTGCCCTATGTGCAGCGGTCCGGAGGGTCCGGGGGCGATCCTCATGCAGGTCTTACCCTGTTCCGCCCCGTCGAGGTCGGGGAGCTCGTAGGTGCGCTCCTTCTTCTCCTTCTTGAGCATCGAGGGGTCGGCCTTCTCGAGCTCGGCCTTCTGGGCGTCGAAGCCCATGGCGTTGACCTCCTCCACG
>DARY01000018.1:64963-75297 GCA_002503545.1 Candidatus Methanomethylophilus sp. UBA78 | reverse complement strand
ACCCCATTATTTCCAGTGGAAAACAATCTGCGGCCGTCTTCCATCAAACAGACGGATTTCCGAGATGGAATCCAAATATCCGGATGAAAAAACGAACAGAACAGGATGTGAAATGAAAATTAGAATCGATGAAAAATAATCGGCGTTCCATCCGGAAACACCGAGATTTTAGATAATTTGTTTCAAGAGAAGTTCCCGATCGCCCAAAAGGCAACGACGGCAACTACTAATGCTACGATGCAGCCTGCGATGGTGAGATAGCCTTTCATTCAGAAATCTCCTGTTTGCTGAATGAAAGATAAACGATATCCTTATTAAACATTCGTCCAGGAATCCGCTGGGATACGAATACGGAATATCGATTTTGCATTTTTATGCAATAACCGTTTTTCTGCTATTGGGGAACTATTATATCTGAGAGATTAGTTAGGAAGTTCTACACGAATAAGGGGAGTTTCAAGTGGCGGATTCTATCTTTAAAAAGTATCTTGAAAAGAAAAACAACCTTATCAAGAACCGCGGAATCCTCCAGGCAACCTACGTTCCCGAAGTGCTTCTTCACAGGGATCATCAGATCGGAGAGATCGTGGATATCATAGCACCGTCTCTCAACAAAGACAAACCTTCCAACATACTCATAATAGGTCAGACGGGAACGGGAAAGACGGCGGTCGTGAACTATGTCGGTCATGAATTGGAGAAAGCCGACATCGAATCCAACAACTGCAGATACATCTACGTCAACTGCGAAGTCATCGATACTCCTTATAGTATCCTTTACAACATTTCCAATCAGATCATAACGGATCCAAATAAGAAGATACCTTTCACCGGATGGAGTCTCGAGAAGATCTTCAACGAACTTGCGAAATACATCGACGATGAAGACAGGGTTTTCATAATAGTCCTTGACGAGATAGATATGTCGTTCAAGAAAAACGGCGATGACATATTCTATTACCTTACAACGATAAACGAGATGTTAAAAAAATCGAGGGTGTCGATAATCGGCATAACCAACAATTCCACCTTCGCGGAAAAACTGCTCTCCCCCAGAATCAAGAGCAGACTCGGAGAAGAGAAGATAATATTCCCTCCCTATACTCCGGAACAGCTGATAGATATTCTCAACAATAGAATAGAATATGCTCTCTATCCGGATGTGATCGATAATTCAGTCATACCGTATTGCGCCGCCATTTCCGCACAGGGTTCCGGAGACGCCAGAAAGGCTTTGGATCTTCTGAGGATTTCGGCAGATATAGCCGAAAGGAACGGAGATTCGATAATAACCTCTGCCCATGTGGATTATGCCAGGCAGAAGATCGAACTCGATGCCGTCGTGGAAGTCATCAAGACTCTCACAGAACAATCCAAAATTGTTCTTATGAGTATCATCAAAACACCTTCATCCAACGAGACTGGATCTGTGACCACCGGGGATGTGTACACAACCTATATAGAACTCAGCAGGAACATGGGTTATAACGTCCTTTCGCAGAGGATGGTTGCCAACCTCATCTCGGAATTAGATATGCTGGGTATAATCACCGCAAGAGTAAAATCTTTCGGAAGGGGCGGAAGGACCAAGGAAATCGATGTGAACAAGGTCTCCAATGATGTGTTTTTCATACTGAGTTCCGATGATATCTTCAGGGGTGTGGATTTCACCTTTAAGCCCAATAAACAGACCACTTTGATGTGATCTCGTATCTTCTGTTTTCAGGTACAGGGAAAAATAAGTTCCAGTGGAAATGAAGGGGTGGGGGTCTCTCCTTCAGAACAAAAAGCTTTCTTTGAAAGTTCCAGTGGAAATAATGGGGTTTGCATCCATGATAAAGATTCCGATATGGAATGATAATGGATACTTTGATACAATGTGCCAGTATTCTGTTTTTTAATTGTTCACTTCTTGAATTCCGAACATCTGGCTCTTCCTTTTTTCGCTTTCTTTATTCCGAAGGAATCTGATAGATATCCCAGGGCCAGCAATACGAGCACGAATGTGGTGAATGAAAGAGCCAGCAATCCGATGCTGTTCGGCGCCCATGACTCGAGGGAGGAAGTGTTGCCCTTCATCATCAGTTTTATCGTTCCGATCCAAGGTATCTCTTTCCATGCGACGGACTTGATGATGTCTTCAGACACCAGTTCGCTGTATATCCCGACGCTTTGGTCGAAGTTCGTGTTCGTCTCGGCGTTATCCCCCATGGTCAGGTATCCGCTGATGCCGTTGTCGAGACCGTCGAGATTCACCGATACTTCCTTGCTCATGTACCCCACGGCGTTCAAAACCAATGTGCCAGACAGATTGTTATAATCGTTAGAAGCGCATTCCCACAGCCTGGTTCCGCCGTCGTTGTAGTATTCGAGGGCCGGAGCGGACCATGTTCCGTCTCCGTTGCTCTCGAGCCACAGGATGGCACGGTGTATGACCGGGTTCTTGTAGGGACGCTCGTATATTATCACGGAGCCGTATTCCCCGAAAGATGTGTAACCGGTATGGTAGCCTTCGATGTAACTCACGATTTCCGCAGAGCTGGGATTTTTGACGAGTATCATGTCGCCAGTGTCTATCACTCCTATCTCCGAACCCCGGCCGTGCTGCATGCTCTGGGATTCGACGACCGTGAACGGCGGGTCCACGCCGGACAACTCCCTCACGGCCAGATTGCCGCCCACGATGATCAGAGCCAGAAACGCTACGACCACTACGATTGCCCTGGTGTCCTTTCTCACGGAGGAGGTGAATGGTTTTTCCGATAATAAAGTAGTTATCTTCCTGGGACAATGCCCTCCGTATGGAAAGACCGTCCACCGACCAGTATTTCATGGACATGGCGAGGCTCGTGGCTACCCGCTCCACCTGTCTCAGGCGTACCGTCGGAGCGGTGATCGTGAAGGACAAGCATGTGCTGTCCACCGGGTACAACGGCGCCCCCCGCGGGACCCGCCACTGCGAGGAGACCGGTTGCATCAGGATACAGCTGAACATACCTTCCGGGACCAGGCACGAGCTGTGCCGCGGAGTGCATGCGGAGCAGAACGCCGTAGCCCAGGCGGCTTATTTCGGCATCAGCGTGAACGGTGCGACCATCTACACCACCACCTTCCCCTGCTCCCTCTGTGCCAAGATCCTGATAAACTCCGGCATAGCCGAAATCGTCTACGACGAAGGGTATGTGGACGACCTGTCGAAGGAGATACTCGCGGAGACCAAGATAAAGATCCGCAGGTTCGACGAGAAGGACGATTCCGCCGGAAACGGGGAAACCCCCTCTGGATGAGGGTCTTTTTAAAAGTTATCACGGAAATATCCGAAAACACGTTTTCCCTCATTTTTTCCTTTATATAGTGCGAAGTTGGCCGACCGATGCCTATTAAATATAATTAGACGGATACAAAATCCCACGAATAGTCGGGGAGTGTAATTTGAGCCGAACTGACATACTTTCGGAAATAAAGGAGGCTGAGTCCAGAGCTGACGAGACGGTCGCCAAGGCCGAATCGGATAAAAAGAATGCTGTGGCTCAGGCCCGCAGGGATTCTGTCAAGAAGATTCAGGACGAGAGCGCCGCCGAGCGCGCCGCCTATGAATCCGCCTTGGCAGCGGAGCAGGCGATTCTCGATAAGGAGAAGGCCGCCAAACTCGCCGAAGGCGAGAAGGAGGCCTACCGCTTCGAGGTCGCCGCTAAGGATAAGATCAAGGAAGTCAACGATTTCCTCACGAAAGAATTCGAGAGGGCAATAGATGCTTCTTCCTGAGTCGATGAGTAGGATTGTGATTGTGGGTACCAAGACCCGCATGGAGGATGCGATCAACGCATTCTACAGCGAGAAGGCTATCCACGTGATCGATCATACCACCGGCGACGACGAGCTCTCCATCGGTTCCCCCGTAAAGGGAACGTCCAAGGCATCCGAGAGGCTGCTTAAGGTCAGAGCGATGGAAAAAGAGCTGGGGATTAAAAAGAAGACCAAAACGGCCGACATAGCCGTAGAGGATGTGCAGAAGCGCATCTCCTCCGGCGACGTCGAGAGCGTCGAGGACGAGGTTCTCAGAGCCGTCGACGCAAGGAATGATCTTACCCAGAAAATCACTGAATTAAACTCTAAAAAGAAGACTTTTGAGACTCTTAAGAAACTGCCTCTGACGCTGGATTTCTACAGCGGATACAGGTCATTGGCGGTTCTCGTCGGTACCACCGCGTCCGACGCCGCGTCCGTCAAGATCGACGACGCCGAGATCTTCTCCAGTTTTGACAAGAAAGAGGGCGGTGTCGTGGCCGTCTTCGTCAAGGCTGCAAGGAAGGCCGAGGCCGTCGAGGCTCTGAACGCGTGCGGCTTCATCGAGATGACCGTCCCCGAGTACACCGAGCCGGTGTCCGCGGACGAGGTTTACCAGAAGATGGAATCGGAACTTTCCGAGGCCGTCGAGGCTCTCGAAGCGGAGAACAAGGCGCTTGAAGCTCTCAAAATCAAATACATGTCCTTCCTCAAGGGAAGCGACGAGGAGCTGTCCATCGCGGTCGAGAAGGGATCCGTCCCGCTCAGGATCGCGGTGAGCAAGTACGCATACGTCATGGACGCATGGGTACCTACGAAGAAAGTGGACTCCATCAAGGCCAACCTCGAGCAGAAGCTCGGGGACGACATATACGTGGAGTTCCAGGAGACCCGCGGAAGGAAACTCGAAGATTCCGAGAACGCGGAGCCTCGTTTCAGCAACGTTCCGACGAAACAGAACAACGGAGCATTGGTGAGAGAGTTCGAGTACGCGACCAGCATGGTCGACGTACCCAGATACCAGGAGATCGACCCGACCTTCCTGATCGCCATATTCCTGCCCCTGTTCTTCGGATACATGATCGGAGACATCGGGTATTCCATACCCTTCATAATAATCGGCGCATACGGGCTGAAGTACGCCAAGAACAAAGACTGGCGCTCCATCGGTCTCGTCCTGTTCTTCGGAGGAATCTGGGGAGCGATCTTCGGCTTGTTCTACTACGGTGAGATGCTGGGAATGCATTTCGTCGGCGGAGAGTACAATGCCGCGGGTGTGTGGGAGTGGTACCATGAGAGTGCCGCCCACGGCGGAACCGGTATCACCTGGGACTGGATTCTGGGAGTGACTTTCCCCGAGTGGTTCTACGAGATACTGCCCAACGTAGCGCACGGTGAAGGAGTCGGAAAACTCGAGGACGTCGGATTCCTGCTCAAGATGTCAGTGTACATCGGTATCGTGCACCTTCTCATCGGACAGCTGGTCGGCCTGTACAACATGCTGATCCAGAGGGGCGTCAAGTTCGCCTTCATCCACAAGGGAGGGTTGATCTTCTCCTTCTTGGGAATGATCTTCCTGTGCTATGCCCTCACTGACTTCATGTTCAACAAGGCCAGCCTGGGCGAGGGCATAACCTTCGTCTGCATGATACTGGCTATTGTTCTCCTTGTGGCAGGAGTGGCTATAAACACCAAAGCGGAAGGAGCGATGCACGCCATCATGGCTATTCCCGAGTTCATCGGACAGATCCTGTCCTATTCTCGTCTGGCAGCCATAGCCATGTCCAAGGCAGGTATGGCCCTTGCGTTCAACTACATCATCTTTAAGATGATCATGCCCAGCCACACCGTGGACGGGCTCGTCTATCTGGACTACTCGTCCGGCATAGCCATGGTCGTCATAGCGATCGTAATGTTCGCGTTCCTGCATCTGGTCGTCTGGACCCTCGGAATCCTCTCGGCAGGTCTGCATGCCTTAAGGTTGCAGTATGTCGAGCTCATGATGAGGTTCTTCGACGGAGGAGGCAAGAGGTTCGCGCCTCTCAGGGAGAAGCGCGTCAAAACTTTTTTCAGCAGAAAAACAAGCACAACTAAAGAGGTTTGATTGAAATGGTTGTAGAATCTGGAGTTGCAGACATCACGAGTGGACTCATAGCTATCGGAGCAGGATTTGCCGTCGGACTCGCCGGTATCGGAGCCGGAATGGCTGAGAAAGACATCGGAGCAGCCGCGGTCGGTGCGATCACTGAGGACTCTTCCCTCTTCGGAAAGGCAATGATCTTCACCGTTCTGCCTGAGACTATCGTCATCTTCGGTCTTGTCGTAGCTGTCATGGCAATGTTCGTCCTGTGAGTTCTAGAGGCCTTCATATGGCACTAGACAGCGTAATGAGGGAGATCCAGGCGTCTGCCGAAGCCTCCGTGGCCAAGATCCGTGAGGAGCAGGCCGCGGAGATCGACGCCATAAACAGGCAGACGGACGCCCAGATCGCCAAAATGAAAGAAGCTCAGGACAAGAAGGTCGCCGAAGCCAAGGAGACCCTTGACCGCCAGGAGCGTTCCAGCGCGGAGCTGGAGAGCAGGAAGCTCGTCCTCGCGAAGAAGAAGGAGCTCCTCTCCCAGGTCTTCGAGTCCGCACTCGCGGACCTCGAGAGCGCGCCCAGGGAGAAGAAACTGGCGTACTACAAGGCAATGGTGGCTTCCGCCAAGTCCATCATCCCCGAGCCCAAGGCGGTCATATCCGAGAACGACGATTTCACCGCAGCCGACCTCGGAGTAAGGTCCGTTGAGAAAGACGCACGCGTCTCCTCCGGACTCATGCTCCAGAGCGAGGACGGCCTGGTCGAGGTCGACATGCAGTTCTCCGTGATCCTCCAGGGCATCTGGGACAAGAACCTGAAGCAACTGTCCGATATACTGTTCGGGTGAAGAGAATGTTCAACCGCAGCGGAGCAGGTAACTACGCGTACACTTCTGCGAGGGTGAAGGCGAAGAAGGCCAAACTCCTCAAAGAAGAAGACTACAGCAAGATGCTCATGATGTCCGTTCCCGAGATATCGCACTACATCAGCGATGCAGGCTACTCCAAGGAGATGGCCGACCTCGGAAACAGGTACGAGGGGCTCTCGCTCCTGGAGTACGCTACGTATGCCAACATGGCTGAGACCTTCCGCAGCATCCTGAACTCCTCCACCGGGGCGTTGAGCCGCATGGTCAACGCGTATCTCACCAAATGGGACTTCGAGAACCTCAAGACTGTAATGCGTGGCAAAAGGTACGGACTGCCTACCGAAGAGATCAGGGAGGACCTAGTTCCTGCCGGGATCCTCTCGATGGCGGATCTGGACAAGATGCTCGCCCTCGGTTCCATCGAGGAAGTCTTGGCGTTCTTCTCGAAGAAGACCCATATAGCCGTCTCCGACGATGCCGTGTCTTTCTACAAGACCACCGGTATCCTCGGTAAGATCGAGGATGTACTCATGAAAGAGTACTACAAGAACCTGCTGGCATCCATAGATTCCGGCGACAGACCGACTCAGATCTTCCGCACCTACGTCAAGGCGTGCATCGATCTGAAGAACATCGAGACCGTCCTTAAGTTCAAGGCGGACGGGCTCAGCGGCGACGTCGTCATGGAATACTGGATACCCGGAGGCACCGAGGTCGATGAGAAGGTAATGTCCCAGCTCGCAGCAGCCCAGGACATTCCGGCCGCTATCAACGAGATGCAGCAGCTCAGGATGTATTCGGAAATCAAGGACTCGCTATCCCAGGACTCCACCGTTCTGGATATCGTGGGTGTGATCGACAAGTACACGGTAGAACTTGCCAACAAGGTCGGTCACATGTACCCCCTATCCGTCATTCCCGTCGTGGATTACATGATCCACAAGGAGAACGAGGTCAGGAACATCAGGATGATTGCCCACGGGACCGACAGCGGTCTCGACAGGGAAACCATGAAGAAACTGCTGGTGATCTGATGGAGATAGGAGTTATTGGTAGCGACGAGTTCACCCTCGGATTCCGCCTCGCCGGGGTCAGAAGGGTGTTCGTGGCCGACAAGAGCAATTACCAGGAAAAAATGCAGGAAGCGATCTCCGATGCCAATATCGGGATCCTCGCAGTGAATGCGGAAGACCTGCAGTATCTGCCCGCCAACGTGAAGACGAAGGTCATGGATTCCATCCAGCCCGTCATCGTCCCCGTAGGCGGAGACCAGAGCGACCTTCGCGAGAAGGTTAAGAAGGTTATTGGCGTTGATTTGTACAAGACAGAGGATGAATGAATGAGCACTGAGGGTGTAATTTACAGGGTCGCAGGTCCTGTCGTGACCGCCACCGGTATCTCTCCCAGGATGTACGACGTCGTACAGGTTGGGAAAGAGAAACTGATGGGCGAGGTCATCAAGATCGTAGGCGACTATTCTATCATCCAGGTTTACGAGGACACCACCGGTGTCAAACCGGGAGAGCCGGTCACCAACACCGGTCTGCCTCTCGCCGTTGAGCTCGGTCCGGGCCTCCTGTCCTCCGTTTACGACGGAGTCCAGAGGCCTCTCCCCGAGCTCAGGGAAATGACCGGGGACTTCATAGGACGTGGAGCCACCGCACCTGGACTAAACAGAGAGACCAAATGGGACTTCGTGCCCGCCGTCAAGGTAGGCGCAGAGGTCAAGGGAGGAAGCATCATCGGAACCGTTCAGGAGGGTCCAATGGTCCACAGGATCATGCTGCCTCCGAACGTGAAGAGAGGAGTCGTAGAGGAGATCAAATCCGGTTCCTTCTCCGTCGACCAGCCTATCATCAAGGTCGACGGGGTCGAGTACCCCATGATGCAGAAGTGGCCCGTCCGTGTGCCCAGGCCCGTCGCCGAGAAGTACAACCCCGGCGTACCGCTTGTCACCGGACTGCGCGTCCTCGACACCATGTTCCCCCTTGCGAAGGGAGGAGCGGCCGCCATCCCCGGTGCGTTCGGTACCGGAAAGACNNTCCGATGCCGAGATCGTCGTCTACATCGGATGCGGAGAGCGCGGAAACGAGATGACCGAGGTCCTTACCGAGTTCCCCGAGCTCAAGGACCCAAAGACCGGTGAGTCCCTCATGAAGAGGACCATCCTCATCGCGAACACCTCCAACATGCCCGTCGCCGCCCGTGAGGCTTCCGTCTACACCGGAATGACCCTCGCCGAGTACTTCAGGGACATGGGATACAACGTGGCGCTCATGGCCGACTCCACCTCCAGGTGGGCAGAGGCCATGAGAGAGATCTCCTCCAGGCTTGAGGAGATGCCCGGAGAGGAAGGATACCCCGCGTACCTGTCCGGAAGGCTCTCCGAGTTCTACGAGCGTGCCTGCCTCGGCAAGGCGCTCTGCGGCAAGGACGGATCCATCTCCGTCATCGGTGCGGTTTCCCCGCCCGGAGGAGACCTTTCCGAGCCCGTCACGCAGAACACCCTGCGTATCGTCCGTGTCTTCTGGGCGCTGGACACCAAGCTCAGGGAGAGGCGTCACTTCCCGACCATCAACTGGCTGACCTCGTACACCATGTACGACAAGCAGCTGTCCGAGTGGTTCAAGAAGAACGTGGGCGAGGACTTCCCCGACCTCAAATCCTGGGCCATGGGAATCCTGCAGAAGGAGTCCGAGCTTCAGGAGATCGTGCAGATGGTCGGTTCCGACTCCCTGCCCGACGAGCAGAAGATCACCCTCGAGGTCGCCAAGATGATCCGTGAGATCTACCTGCAACAGAACGCATACCACTCCGTGGACTGCTACTGCCCCCTCGGCAGGCAGTACACCATGCTCAAGCTCATCAAGAAGTACTCCGACCTGGCCGACAAGGCCCTCAAGACCGGCGTCAGCGTAGACAAGATCGCCTACCTGCCCGTCAGGCAGAGGTTCCAGCAGGCCAAGTACGAGGACGAGGTAGACGCAGAGCTCGCGGCCGTGTCCAAGGACATGGACGAGCAGTTCAGCAAACTGGAGGCTTGAATATGGTAACCGTAACCAAAGAGTACAAAACCATCTCCCAGATCGCTGGACCCCTGGTGTTCGTGAAGAAGACCGAGCCCGTCGGATACAAGGAGCTCGTCTCCGTCAGGCTTTCCGACGGATCCGTGAAGAGAGGAGAGGTCCTCGACTCGTCCGACGACATGGTCGTCGTCCAGATATTCGAGGGAACCACCGGAATCGACAGAGCCGCCTCCGTCCGCTTCCTCGGTGAGACCATGAAGATGCCCGTCTCCAAGGAGATGCTCGGAAGGGTCCTCAACGGAGCCGGAGACCCCCTCGACGGAGGATCCAAGATCGTCCCCGAGCAGGAGCTCGACATCGCTGGTGCCGCCATCAACCCCTGGGCAAGGGACTCCCCCGCCGATTTCATCGAGACCGGTATCTCGACCATCGACGGAATGAACACCCTGGTCAGGGGACAGAAGCTGCCCATCTTCTCCGCCTCCGGTCTGCCCCACAACGACATCGCCCTGCAGATCGCAAGGCAGGCGAAGGTCCGCGGAGAGAACGAGGAGTTCGCCGTCGTGTTCATCGC
>DARY01000018.1:55095-64797 GCA_002503545.1 Candidatus Methanomethylophilus sp. UBA78 | reverse complement strand
ATCATGACCGACATCACCAACTACTGCGAGGCGCTCCGTCAGGTCGGAGCCGCCCGTGAGGAGGTGCCCGGAAGGCGTGGATACCCCGGCTACATGTACACTGACCTCGCTCAGCTGTACGAGCGTGCCGGAAGGATCAAGGGAAAGAAGGGTTCCATCACCCAGATCCCCATCCTTACCATGCCCGGTGCGGATATCACCCACCCGATCCCCGACCTGTCCGGNNCACCGAGGGTCAGATCGTTCTGTCCATGGACCTCAACAGGGCAGGCATCTACCCGCCGGTCAACGTCAGCAGTTCGCTTTCGAGGCTCATGAACTCCGGTGTCGGAAAGGGCAAGACCCGTGACGACCACAAGGCCGTCTCCGACCAGCTGTACGCCTCGTACGCGGAAGGAAAGGATCTCAGGGGACTCGTCGCCATCGTCGGAAAGGACTCCCTGTCCGCCAAGGACAGGAAGCTTCTGGACTTCGCCGACCTCTTCGAGGACCGCATCGTCCGCCAGGGAATCGACGAGGACCGCTCCATCGAGACCACCCTCGACATCTCTTGGGACATCCTGAAGGAGCTGGACCTCGACCAGCTGACCAGGATCGACAAGAAGTACCTCGAGAAGTACCTCCCGAAGAAGGAGTGAACCGACCATGGCAGCCCACGATATCACCCCGACCCGCTCCGTGCTCCTTGACCTCAAGAGGAGGATCAAACTGTCCCAGTCGGGACACAAGATCCTCAAGATGAAGAGGGACGGCCTCATCATCGAGTTCTTCGAAGTGTTGGAGAAGGCGAGGCAGATGCGTGCCGGCGTTGCAACCGATTTCGAAATCGCGATGAAGAAAATCACCATCGCAAGGGCTATAGACGGTGAGGTCAACGTGAGGAGCGCGGCCTACGCGCTCAACAGGTTCCCCACCGTCAAGCTCTCCAGCAAATCCATCATGGGAATGATGGTCCCCAAGGTGGAGGCCGATTCCATCCACACCGACATCCTGAACAAGGGTTACGGTGTGATCGACACCTCCGCCTACGTCGAGGAGGCGGCAGCCGCCTTCGAGAAGCTTCTCGAGACGCTGATCCGCGCCGCCGAGGTGGAGACCACCATGAAGAAGCTGCTGGACGAAATTGAGAAGACCAAGAGAAGGGTCAACGCTCTGGAATTCAAGATCATACCCGATCTCAAGGATTCGGAGAGGTTCGTGAAATTCCGTCTCGAAGAGATGGAAAGAGAGAACACCACCCGTCTCAAGCACATCAAAGGGAAAGGAGCGGCTACCGAGTGAGAAAGAGTATAGAGGAACGCCTGGAAGACATCAGGGAAGACCCCCAGAAGCTGAAAAGGGTCTTCACCGCGGCATGGGTCGTGGCGTACTCTATGCTCATACTCGGAGCGTTCATCATCCTCGCTGTGATCTTCACGGAACGGTTCTGACACCGGTAAACCTTTTACGGTCCTCCCGGCGGGCTCCATCACCGCCCCGAGGGCCTTTCTTCCATATGTCCCAGACCTCGGTACGGACGCACGTCGCCCGCTTTGCGCGGAAGGATCCTATGCGCACACCGCGATCATTCCTGCGGGACGGCCGTCTGAAAATTATCGTTACAACGGGCCGCTGGCTCATTTCTTGAAGTTCTTCATCATTATGCTGCCCGTACCCAGGTTGACTATGGGCATTATGGAGGGCTCGGGATTGAAGTTGTGGCTCTTCTGATAGTCGGTCTGGGACTGCCAGGTGGACGCGTTGATCATCTTGACCCCCCTGTAGTCCATCCTGCCGGTGCCGTGCACGTGGCCGGTGACGAAAATGTCCGGCACCTCCTCCATGACCAGGTAGTCCTTCCTCTCGGGGGCGAGGGCGTTCCTCATCCCGTACATGGGTGCCAGATGCCTCCTGGTGACCATCTCCTTCATGACGGCTATCGGATTGTCGTAGGTCAGTCCCCTGACGCTCGAGATGAAGTCGTCGATGCTCTTCCCGTGATAGGATGTGACGGTCCTGCCCTCTATCTTCAGGCTTATGGGGTTCCCGACCATCATTATGCTGCTGTCGAACGTCTTGGTGTAAACCTCGGAGAGGGCCGGCTGCGGCTCCGCGAGACGGCACGCATCATGGTTGCCGGGCTGCACCACGATCTTGATCCCGTCCGGTATCTCCTTAAGGTATTCGGAGAGAGCCTCGTACTGCTCGTAGATGTCCATTATCTCCAGGTCCTTCTCCTGCTCGGGATACGCCCCTATGCCGTCGACGACGTCCCCGGACATCACTATGTAGTTGAGCCCCACGCCGTCGGCGTTTTGCCTCAGCCATCCGATCATGTTCTCCCAGTCTTTCTTCCGGAACTCCTTGCTGCCGATGTGTATGTCGGACAGGAAGGCGACCGACGACGCGGAGTCGGAGGGGACCCACTTGTTACCTGCTGGCACATCGGGTTTCACTATGCTTTCGGGTATGAAGAGCCCTTTGCTGTCGGTGAATTTCCCGGTCACTCCGATGACCTCGTCGTTCACGAACATCTCGTTGGCCAGGGGCGATTCCTTCGATATGAACACGGCGCAGGTGTCGGTCTCGTCCTCGATGGTGACGATCGTATGGCCCGTTTTGGTGGTCTTCTTCTCGTAGACCATGCCCACGATGTTCATGTTCTCCCTCCCGAGCTCCTTGGCCCGTTCGATCGACATGGACATGCCGAAGTCCTTGCGTTTGTTGATTATTTTCTTCAGAAGGGTGTATCTGCTGCGGAAGTAGTTGGCGAAATCCTCGATGGTCCCCGTGCAGGTGCTCTCCCCCGTTATGTCGGTCCCCGAGACGATGTTCAGGTCGGAATCGCGTTTTATCTTGGGTGCGATGGTCTTCTGGGATTCCATCAGACCCTTCTCATTCTCCAGGAACTTCACCACGTCGTCCCTGGTCACGAACATGGCGCTTCCCGCAAGGGAGTTGAGCAGGGTGTTGACGAACTCCATCGGGCATCCGCTGGAGTCTATGAGTTCCAATGCATCGGGGGAAAGGAAGAGGTTCCTTTTAGCCGCCGCCGACAGTACTTCGTCCTTCTGCATGCTCATGCCCCCATGGGTGTTCCGCTTAAAGGATTTTTTACATGCCTGCGCCGGGGCCGGCCGATGGATATAGGATTAATACCTGCTTGCGGTTAATGTGGACATGGCAGATGTGACGGTCTCATGTCCCGTGTATCCGAGCGAGGACCCTGACAAGGTCAGGGCGGCGCTGCTCAGCATATTCCCGACCGGGGATTTCGCCCTGGCAGACGGCGAGATGAAGGGCCCTGCGGACCTGGACAGATTCGGTGAGCTCATAAGAAGGCAGAAGATCCTCGACACCGCCCGTTCCCAGATGCAGAAGGGCATCCGCAAGGGCAAGGGCAGGACCGTGTTCAGTCTGAACAAGCAGGTGGCCACGGTAGGGAAGGTCTCCTTCGTGGATTACCGCACCGTGCTGGGGACGATAACCGTCTCGGTGGAGGATGAGGACATAGAAGGCCTCATCGACAGGGTGGCCCCCATGACGGTGAACGGCGAGGAAGTGAGGGTTTGAACACCGTCGGAGTCTCCTGCCCCGATTTCGGGAAGGAGGCGTTCGCAGAATGTCTGGACAGGATATCGCGGCATTTTGGACACTGGGAGGTGTTCTCGGAGCTGAACCATTCCGTCCAGGGACTGAGCGGATCCTTCCGCGAGATGACAGCCCCGTACGGCATGACCTTCTCCGTGCACTCCGCCATAGCCGATACCAATGCGGCGGCCGTTAACCCCCGGATGAGGGAGGCTACGGTGATGGAGATACTGTCCGGCATGGAGGCCGCCGCCGAGATGGAAGCGGTCACCGTAACCGTGCACCCCGGCATAATCAATCTCGCGGTTTCCGACCTGAGGGAGAGGAGCATAGCCGCCGCCCAGGAGACGATGAGGGTTCTCGACAGGGCGCAGGCCGAGTACGGCGTCAGGGTGGCGGTGGAGAACATGCCGAACATCCCGGTCATGCTGGGTATATCCGCGGAGGAGCTGGACAGGATCGTCGGCCCGACCGATCTGGGTATATGCTTCGACATAGGCCATGCGAACACCTCGGGTCAGACCGATGCCATGATAGAGACCTTCCGCGACAGGATAGTCAACGTGCACATACACGACAACATGGGCATCAAGGACGACCATATGACCATGGGCAAGGGTCTGATCGATTTCCGCAGCATCGTCTCCAAGCTCGGCTTCTACAAAGGGGCCTACATAATAGAGGCCAAGTCCCTGGAATCCGCGGTGGAGTCGAAAGCGGTTCTGGAAGGCATCCTTTCCCGCTGATGTGCCAGATGCGGGATCAGTGTCTTTTCCAGACGTCCGAGACCTTCCCTTCCGCTTGTCCGGGGAACCCCGGCAGGCCGGCCACGTTCAGTTTGGAGCGGTCCGCTTTCACGATCCAATATATCAGGACGACTATGCCCAATCCCATGAGTGCCAGCTCTATCAGTATGCCTCCGGCGAACAGGGTCAGGGTGTCGTTCATGAAATGCATGATGACGCATACGTGCAATCCGTATTCGGTGTAGGCGTAAGCGAACAGGATCCCGGCTATGAAGGCGTTGATTATCTTGACCCAACCCCATCCGTCGTAATGTGCCAGACCGAAGATAACGGAACTCACGACTATCAGGACTAGGGTGGCCTTGCTCATGCCGAACCCTCCGAGGAGAAGCCTCCAGTTCCGGACGCCGCGGTATCTCACCATCGCGATCACGGCAAGCGGGAGACCGATCAGTATCACGCGGTAAGCGATCTCCTCCTGGAACCCAGCGTTGGCGAGCATGAATGCAATCAGCCATTCGTCGTATTCCTCCAGCCAGGAGGAATCCGGGACGTAGCCTATGAGCGCCATCGCCATTATGTATGCCATGGAGGCCCCCAGGAGGACCGCGGTGAGGGATGAGGCCGCGACGAAATCGGAGCGGTAGACACGTTCCCCGTCACCGCCGGATTCACGTTTCGCGGCCAGCGTTCTGCGTACGGCGTAGGCTATGAAGAAGACGATTGCCGCAAGTTCGAGTACGAAATACGCTTCCAGGGCGGGACCCGATAACCAGAACAGTCTGATGTCGGCGAGACCCAGCGGGATGTAGACGGACAGCCCGATTCCTCTCAATACGTTTACGATGTTCCCGTAGTTCGCAACCAGGAAGACGACCGCGCATACGGCACCGATCAGGACGAGGACCGCACAGGCTTTGGCCAGGGAATGGATGAACCCTCCTTTCGCGTTCCCGGCGGGTACCGTACGGAGGGCCCTGCCGCAGCTACCGCAGTACGAAGCCCCTCTTTCCCGCCATATCTGGCACATCTCACATCCGTCGTTCTCGCTCATGACCATCCTTCAGCAGGGAAACTATCCCCTCGACGCGTTCCACTTCGATGACTGCCAGGAGGGATGACCTGTACCTCGCCGTATCGCGGATCTCCTTGGCCATGTGCTCCTCCCTTCTCCTGTTGAGTCTGTCATATCCTTTGACGGAGGATACGTGCCTGTCCCACATGACGGCGAGCTCCTCCGGCGTCTCTGCGGGCATCTTCTTCCTCATGCCCCTCTTGGCCAACCTGTGTTCCGACGTGAACTCCGTGGCCTTGATGCATTCCATGTACGCGGTGTCGTAATCGTAGTCGTTCATGTCCAGGGGGATCACGCTGATCCCGTCCGCCGTGCAGAGGTCGACTATCTCGCAGAAGGCGGGGGAGGGGACGATGACATCCCCGAACTCGGACATCTTCTTGGAATAAATGATATCGAGTTCGCTCACAACTATGTCGTTCATGTCGATCTCCGCCCTCCTGCGCAGGGACTCGAGGCCTTCTATGCCGAGGGATGCGCCGTACGCCTCATATCCGCCGTACGCCTCCCTGACCTTACCGGCGCCGGAGGCGAGGCCGTTGACGACGGGCAGAATGTCCACACGGCAGCTTCCCACGCCCAGACTGATCATTTTTTGGAACTCCGGGTGAGGATTATGTCGGTCAGCACTTCCTTGTCGTCTATCTTCTTGAGTTCCTCGTCGGTGACGAGGGCGGTGGATTTGATGCTGTCGGTGCTCTGTTTCTTCTGGACGATGACCACAGAGTGCTTGTGGGTCAGGTTGGACAGCTCGGAGGCGATGAGGGCCTTCTGGATGAGCTTGTTCCCCTCCGCCCCTATGCCGGTGAGGAGGACCACGTCGTGGTCGCTGTCGCGGGTGATGGCTTCGAACGGTCCTCTGAAGATGGGGGTTATCGAGAACCCTATGTTGACCAGACGGCCCAGCGGCGTGTATCCGGTGGAGGTGCCCTTTCCGGATACCTCGTGCGACTTGATCGCATCCTCCTTCTGGTAATCGAACGGGTTCAGGGGTTCTATTATGGGGGCGTCCAGGAACTCCTCCAGTCTGAGGGCGGCGTCGATCATCGCACCCATCCCGCTCTCGTACATCTGGATGGTGCGTCTCGACACTCCGGCCGTCTCCGCCAGGGTTCCGAGGCTTATGCCCCTCTCCTCGCGTATCTGCCTGAGGACGTCGCTGTCTATCTTCACGTACAGTCCGCCGGGGGCGGCGAATATGAACGGGGGGACCTCCTCCAGCAGCTGGTCGGCGAGGGTCTCGTTGGATATGATGGGGATCTTGAACCGCGTGTATATTATCCCCTTCTCGAGCTTGCTGGAACTGGATGTCTCCCCTATGAGGATCGGACTCGCGTCGAGGGCTTCCGCCATTATCTTCATTTCATCGGCGTTCTCACGCGAGAAGGCGTCCACGTTGCTGAGGATCTTTATGATCAGCACCGTTTTGTCCCTGCGACCTACCACATCGAAGCATATGCTGCGTATGTTTATGGCCGAGGATACGTCGAACCCTGCTTTCGCTAGGATGGCACGGGTGGTGTTGACCATGTCCTCTCTCGTCATGTGTTGTAATAGATTTGTACATCTATATCTGGTTTGCCTTTGTTCCGCGGTACGGGCCTTCTCGGGGCGGTTTATGGATGGGCGCACATCCGATACGAACGCGGAAGGGGTCGGCATCCTGAGAATTACATGCACTTGTAGAATTTATCTCGGATGAGAATCCTTGTAGAATTGCCGTTTGATGGGCAGTCCGAACGCGTCGAGACTGCATTCACGGCGCGTCCGGTACCGTCCCGGCAGGAGGTGGTATGATCGTACAGATCAACATCTGTTACCGTGCCAACGGTATCAGACTGACGATTACGACCGATGAGGTCGTGATCGTCATCGACATCTCGTAAGGGATGTTGAAGAGTGATTCCCTTAAGGAATCCGGTCCCGCAAGGGACCGTCACCTTTCCTCCTTATGAAAATAAGTCCGTCTTAGATATAAAAAGATTATTTCTTTTTGTAAGTATTATTCCGTCAGTTTTGATCCACAGCCAGTATGGCATGTTTGACCGGTCAGTGCGCACAGGGTCCGCTCTTATGACGGACAATAAATGAGCCAGATTCTGTAAAATCAGTTATTCGGCAGCAGTTCGGATCGGATTCGGCTTCCGAATCCCGGATTGATGCGGGGAGGATGGTCTCCTCCCCGCCGGAGGTATGGGAGTGGGCTTTCGCCCCCTGTGTGCCAGATTACTCTATGTTGATCCTCGTCTTGTTCTCTGCCGGTTTCACCGGGTTGAAGGTGACCTCGAGCACCCCGTTGTTGTAGGTCGCTTTCGCGGATCCTATGTCCACGTCGCACGGCATGGCGAGGGTCTTCGAGAACTTCCTCTTCTCGGTGTCCACGGAGATGGTCAGGGAGGAGGGGGTCCCGTCGAGGACGATGTCCTCCTTGGCCACGCCCGGTATCTCGGCGGTGGCCCTTACCACGTCACCGTCCACGACGACGTCGGTGAGGGGTTCGGCGACGGCGCCGAGAGGGGTCGCGGCGTTGAGACCCAGCTCCTTCACGGAGTTGCCGAACTCCTGCACGTGGGGGATCCCGTCGGGTCCCTGGTACATGGTGTACCCATAGGTCCTCACCCCCGGTGCGTTGGCGAGGTCCTCGAACATCCTGTTCAGTCTCCTGTTCATGCTCTCGAAGCCGCTTCCGAAGAGGCGGCTGAATTCATTCCACATCATGTCTATATCGTCTTTGTAGTCTGTCATGCATATCACCTCGTTCATTTTCCTCCGGGCCTCCCGGCCCGGTAAGCGGTTTGCGCGGACGGGTCATTCCTGGATCTTACCCAGGTCGCCGTACGCCTTGAGTCTCTCGGACGCTTTCGGCCCGAACTTGTCCACCGCCTTCAGGAAGTCGTCCTGCGCGACCTTGCACGCGGCGATCTCCTCGTCGGTGGGGACCCTGCCCTGGGCCACCAGCCTTCTGACCGCGGTCATGACGGCCTCGTTGCAGATGGCGGATATGTCCGCTCCCGTGCAGCCCTCGGTCCTTCCGGCCAGATCGTCCAGGTCCACGTCCCCTTCCAGGGGTTTTCCGGCGGTGTGGATGCCGAATATCGCCCTTCTGGATTCCTCGTCGGGAGGCCCTACGAATATGGATTTGTCGAACCTTCCCGGTCTCAGGAGGGCCGGGTCTATCATATCGGGCCTGTTGGTGGCGCCGATCACGACCACGTCGTTCATTGGTTCGAGGCCGTCCATCTCCGTGAGCATCTGGGACACCACCCTCTCCGTCACGTTGCTGTCGCCGCCGGTACCCCTCACGGGCACCACGGAGTCGAGCTCGTCCATGAAGATCACGCAGGGAGATGCCTGCCTGGCCTTCCTGAACGTCTCCCTGACGGCTTTCTCGGACTCCCCCACCCATTTGTTGAGGAACTCCGGCCCCTTCACGGAGATGAAGTTGGCTTCGGATTCGGTGGCGACCGCCTTGGCGAGCATGGTCTTGCCGGTCCCGGGGGGTCCGTAGAGCAGGATGCCCTTGGGCGGTTTGGCGTTCATGTGGGCGAACACCTTGCCGTACTTCAGGGGCCACTCCACGGCCTCCTTGAGCTCCTGCTTGGCGTCCGCCAGGGCTCCGATGTCCTCCCATTTGACGTTGGGCTTCTCTATCAGGACCTCCCTCATGGTCGACGGCTGCAGACCCTTCATGGCGTCGGTGAAGTCGTCCCTGGTGACGCAGATCCTGTTGAGCACGTCGGTGGGTATGGTCTCGTCCTCGACGTTCACGTCGGGTAGCACCCTCCTCAGGGCGGCCATGGCGGCTTCCCTGCACAGGGCGGCCAGGTCCGCACCCACGTATCCGTGGGTCCTGTCGGCGATCGGGGCCAGGTCCACATCCTTGTCCAGGGGCATGCCCCTGGTGTGGATCTGCAGGATCTCCAGACGTCCCTGCCTGTCCGGCACCCCGATCTCTATCTCCCTGTCGAACCTTCCCGGTCTTCTGAGGGCCTCGTCGATGGAGTTCGGCCTGTTGGTGGCGCCGATCACCACGACCTTGCCTCTGGCGTTCAGTCCGTCCATGAGGGACAGCAGCTGGGCGACGATGCGCCTCTCCTCCTCCCCCTGCACCTCGCTCCTCTTCGGCGCGATCGAGTCGATCTCGTCGATGAAGATGATGCTGGGCGAGTTCTCCTCGGCCTCCTTGAAGATCTCCCTGAGCTTGCCCTCGGACTCGCCGTAGAACTTGCTCATGATCTCCGGTCCGCCGATGGAGATGAAGTTGCTGCTGGTCTCTCCCGCCACGGCCTTGGCGAGCATGGTCTTGCCGGT
>DARY01000018.1:27427-55071 GCA_002503545.1 Candidatus Methanomethylophilus sp. UBA78 | reverse complement strand
GGAAGCTCGATCATCTCCCTTATCTGCCCGACGACGGGCCCGAGGCCCCCGATGTCGTCGTAGGACACCTTGGGGATGTCCATGTTCTCCTTGGAGACCGGCTTGTCGTTGATCTTCACCTTGGTCTGGGACGTCATCAGGGCGGCGTCCGCACCCGGGCTGAAGGATGTGACGACCAGGTCCATCTTGTTGCCCATTATGTTGAGGGACAGCACGTCCCCTTTGGCGAAGGCGCGGCCTTCCAGCACCTGTGCCAGATACTCCTCCCCTCCCTGCAGCCTGAGTTCGTCGGTGGGGGCGAAGGTTATCTTCTCCGCCTCTTTGACCTCGGCCTTCTTAACGTCGACCCTCTCGTCGATGGAGACGCCGGCGTTGCGCCTCGTGGATCCGTCGAGTCTTATGACGCCCCTGTTGGCGTCTTCGGGCGCTCCCCGCAGGATCTTCGCCGCGGTCTTCTTGTTGCCGGTGATTATGGCGATGTCCCCGACCTTGATGCCCAGGATGTCCATCAGCTCGGGGTCCAGTCTCGCGACCCCCTTGCCGGCCTCGCCCGGTTTCAATTCCGCGACCTTGATCGCTTTGTCGTTAGATGCCATGTCTGTCACTCCTTGTTCATCATCTCTAGTATGTCGTCTATCATCCTGGAGACCACGCTCTCGTTGAACCCCAGGCTCTTCGAGATGTCCTCCGCGCTCCAGTTCGGTCTGTTGAGCATGTCGTACAGCAGCTCGCGGCGCCCGTAGTCCAGATTGCGCAGGTCGATGCTGTCCAGGAATTCGTTTATCAGGTCGTTGCGCTGGCGGATCATCGCGGCTCTGCGCCGGTCGAACTCGGCTATCTGGCGGTCTATGCTGGAGATCTTCGCGCGGACCTCTTCGAGCCTCCTTTCCTCACGCCTGTCCGCTTCCTCCGTCTCTCCGCTCCTGCCGTCCTCCGGTTTCTCCCCTACCGAGATCATCCTCATCTCGAACATGCTGTCGCGCATGTCTATCGTTATGGTGAATTCCGAGCTCGGTTTGTAGAAGATCCTGTCGGGTCCCCTGTCGCTGCTCTCGCGGTAACTGACGACCAGGCCCTCCTTCTCCATGAGGTTGAGGTTCTTCACCACCGCCTGCTGGCTTATTCCAAGCTCCTTGGAGAGCTGCAGGGGGTAGTGGGGTTCCCTGACCACGGCCTGGAGGATCTTCCTCCGGGTCGGATTCTCCACCATAGATAGGATACCGTCCATGTCAGTCATGTTATCACTTGGTTGTTCTCCGTCGGTTTACAACTAATGGTTGTATATGTTATAACTTCTATATAAGGACTTGTTTTTTTGATTCGTATGGTGCCTGCATGCGCATCGCCGTTCTCTTCCAGCAGACATCCGAATGAGATTTTAATGTATAAATCAGTACATTATTGTACAATAATTAATATACAACCAGCGAGTTCCTGCATTCATGGCAATTCCAAAAGACGCAAGGATTCAGCTATCTCCGGAAGACATCCCGAAGAGATGGTATAACATCGCGGCCGACCTGCCCGACCTCAAACCCATGATTCACCCCGTGACGAGGGAGCCGGTCAGGGAGGAGGATTTCAAGGCCATCTTCTGCGACCCCATAATCAAACAGGAGCTCTCCAAGGAGAGGTACATAGACATCCCCGAGGAGGTCAGGGACGCCCTCCTCTCCCTCAACAGGCCGGCTCCGCTGCAGAGGGCCTTCAGACTGGAGAAGTACCTCAAGACCCCCGCGAAGATCTACTTCAAGAGGGAGGACTTGAGCCCCCTCGGCTCCCACAAGGGCAACACGGCCCTGGCGCAGGCCTACTACAACGCAAACGCCGGCATCCACACCCTGACCACCGAGACCGGTGCGGGCCAGTGGGGCACCGCGCTCGCCATGGTCTCCAACCTGTTCGACATAAAGACGACCGTCTTTATGGTCAAGGGGAGTTTCATGGCCAAGCCGCTCAGGAAGACCATCATCAACACCTACGGCGCAACGGTCTACGCATCCCCGTCCGAGTATACCGAGTTCGGCAGGAAGATCCTGAAGGAGCATCCGGAGACGTCCGGCTCCCTGGGTATCGCGATATCCGAGGCCTGCGAGATGGCGGCCAAGGATGAGCACACCTGTTACGCCCTCGGCAGCGTCATGAACCACGTGATGCTGCACCAGACCGTGATCGGCGAGGAGACCCTCGAGCAGTTCGCCATCGGCGAGATCGAGCCGGACTACATGATCGCGTGCGTCGGCGGAGGGAGCAATTTCGCCGGCTTCACCTTCCCCTTCCTGAGGGAGAAGATGGCGGGCAAGTACAGGGACTGCGAGATAATCGCCGTCGAGCCCAAGGCCGCGCCGTCCCTGACCAAGGGGGAGTTCAAGTACGACTACGGGGACACCGCCGGTATGACCCCGCTCATGATGATGTACTCCCTGGGAAGCCAGTACATACCGCCCGCCATCCACGCGGGAGGACTCAGGTACCACGGCATGTCCCCGCTCGTGTCCGCGGCCTTCGACCAGCACAGGATCTCGGCGGTCTCGTACGACCAGACCGACACCTTCGCGGCCGGCATCGCGTTCGCCAGGACCGAGGGCATAATCCCCGCCCCCGAGTCGTGCCATGCACTGAAGTGCGCCATAGACAAGGCCCTCGAGTGCAAGGCGAGGAACGAGGCCAAGACCATCGTGTTCAACCTGTCCGGCCACGGGATGCTCGACCTGTACGGTTACGAGCAGGCCCTCGACGGAACCCTTCCGCAGTCTGGCAACTGACCGCGGCTCTCCCCGGCACTCATCTGCCGGGGAGGGAGGAATCCGGCCAATGGTACTCCAAGCGTTTCTGGCGGAACTCGTACCTGCGCCCGGGGTCCAGGCAGGTGAACATGCCTGCCGCGAACATCGGATAGTACTCCGCCCCTTCTTCTTCGTGCACGTTCCAGTCGCCGAGCGCGACGGTCCTGCCGGAAACCGCATCCGGTTCTCCCAGGAACACGTTCACCGTCCCGTCGTCCGTCTCCACATGCAGGCAGCGTTTCGAAACCTCCACGCTGTACCCCAGGGAGGATATCGTCTCGGCTATGCGGGGCATATCGGGGGCATCGCCCGTGAATCTCCGGAAGGCCTCTCTCATTCTGGACAGGATGCTCGCATCCATGGTTTCGCGCCGTGCGAGGCAGCGGGCGGCGATGTCCGATACCCAGGGATGCACGCCGTAATCCGGCAGACGGCCCCAGAATCCGGGGACTGGCGGTTCCTCGACGTTCGGCATGAGGGAAGGAAAGCGCGGCGGAGGATATATTTCTTCCAAGGTTCCAGCCGGTCCGCCGCACGAAGGAACAATAAAATACTAATCGCCCGTAATTCGAGGGCGTATGCCGGGAGAGATCGAGGGCGGTTCCGTTTTCATCCGCGATGTCAGGGAGGCGAGTCAGACCTACAGCAAGGGCAACTTCGGCTATCCCATGAGCGGAGGGTTCCTGGAACTGGATTTCATAGAGGCCGCCTTCCTGCTGCAGGCCGGCAGACTCGAGGTCAGGCAGGGGAAGAGGAGCCTGTCCTTCCCGGAGTTCTTCGACTACGCCTCCGGGAAGGTGGAGAACTTCGTCGTGAAGTACATCGTCTTTAAGGACCTCCGCGAGAGGGGTTTCATCGTCAAGCCGGAATCGGGCAGCTTCGATCTGCGCGTGTACCCCAGAGGCATGGCCCCCAGCAATTCCCCGCCCGTCTACATGGTGTGCGCCGTCTCCGAGAGGGCCGCCCTTGACATAGGGGATTTCCTCGACGAGGTGGCGCAGTCGGAGGACCGCGGCAAGCAGCTCCTCTACGGGGTGGTCGACGAGGAGGGAGACCTCACCTACTACAAGATGGCCATCATGGACCCGGTGGGTTCCGTGAGGCCGGCCGGCAGGGCCGGTGTCTGCGAAGGCAGGCTGGTGGGGGACAGGATATTCGTCTTCGACGGGGCGCGGGGCGAGGAGCTCCGTTCCGAGGCCTTCTACGGCAAGGAGATGCAGGGGATACTGCAGCTGTCCATAATAGAGGGTTGCTATCTGATGGGACGCGGGGAGCTGACGGTGCGCGACCGCCGCGGGCGCGAGGTGTCGCAGGACGACCTCGCCGCCTTCGGAAGGAAGAGCCAGGACGAGTTCGACCTGCGTCTCAGAGCCTACACGGACCTCCGCAGCAGGGGTCTCGTGGTCAAGACCGGTTTCAAGTACGGTACGCATTTCAGAGTCTACGAGAAGTCCCCGGACGAGTGTCACGCCAGGTATCTGGTACATGCGGTCCCGGCGTCGAAGCTGGCCATGTGGCCGGAGATCTCGAGGACGGTCAGACTCTCGGGAGGGGTGAAGAAGGAGATCCTCTTCTGCAGGGTCAGCACCGAGATCGAGTACCTCGAGTTCAAGTGGTTCAAACCCTGACCGCCGATAACGGCGGTGGCATCCCTATTCTGGGACAATTATCAATTGAAGCCCGGCTGTTAACCCATGACTGCATTCCCAAATACAGTCGATGGCAAACCGGGTCTTGTCGTTTTGGTCCTTGCATCAATCACAGCAGGCATATGTTCCAGCATATCCGTTTCTATATGCCGGGTATTCGGAAACGATGGAAAAGTTGCCCGGCCGGAGCCGGGCGGTCCAGCACAAAAGAGGACCTTGGTTCACTCGGTTTTTATGCCGGTCTTCTCGCCGATCTCCTTGACCGAATCCTGAAGGAAGCCTTCGGTGGTTCTGGCGGCCTTGGCGATCTCCTCCCAGGTTTTGGCTTTGCCCTTCTCCCTGGCTGCGATGTAGACGCAGGCCCCGGCTCTGTTCCTGCCGCTGGATATCATCTTGTCGTCGGCGGCCTTCAGGATCTCCAGGGCCCTGGCCTGGACGTCTTCCCCGAGATCCAGGGCCTTGACGTATCTGGCTATGTGCTCTCCGTCGTCTTCCCCGGCGCGAGTTATGTCGTCGTCGATCCTGTCAACAACCTTGTTTATCCCTTTGTCGATTTTGTTCAGCAGACCCATGGTATCACCCACTTCGGTGTGAGACTGCCGTCTCGCAATATATATGATTCCGCGTACGCACGGAAAAAAGGGACGGCGCCCGGGGCGCCGTCCGCATCAGAGCTGTATCTCGATGCCGAGTTTCTCGGTCAGTTCCTTGTAGCGGTTCCTGATGGTGACCTCGGTCACACCCGCTACGTCGGCGACCTCCCTCTGGGTCCTGCGCTCGTTGCACAGGATGGAGGAGATATAGATGGCCGCGGCGGCCACGCCGGTCGGACCCCTCCCGGAGGTGAGCTCCTTGTCGGAGGCGTCCTTGAGGATCTCGGCCGCCTTGGTCTGCACCTCTCCGCTCAGCTTCAGCTCGGAGCAGAACCTCTGGACGTAATCCTGCGGTTTGGTCGGCATGAGCTTCAGCTTAAGCTCGCGGGTCATGAACCTGTAGGTCCTCCCGATCTCCTTCCTCCCGACTCTGCTGGAACTTGCGACCTCGTCGAGGGTCCTGGGCACTCCGCACTGCCTGCAGGCGGCGTAGAGGGAGGCGGCGACGACGCCTTCTATGGACCTTCCCCTGATGAGGTTCTTGTTGACGGCCTTCCTGTAGATCATGGCCGCGGTCTCCCTGACGTTCCTGGGAAGTCCCATGGCGGAGGCCATCCTGTCAAGTTCGGACAGGGCGAATGCCAGGTTCCTCTCGGTCGCATTGGAGACCCTGATCCTCCTCTGCCACTTCCTCAGCCTGTAGAGCTGGGCGCGGTTCCTGGTGGGGATGCTCTTGCCGTAGCTGTCCTTGTTCTTCCAGGATATCTCGGTGGAAAGTCCTTTGTCGTGGATGGTATAGGTCATGGGTGCGCCGGTGCGGGCCCTCTTCTCCCCCTGTTCGACGTCGAAGGCCCTCCACTCGGGTCCCTGGTCGATGAACTGGTCGTCCAGGACGAGACCGCAGTCCTCGCAGACGAGCTCCCCCCTCTCGTAGTCGCGGACAAGGTGGTGGCTGCTGCACTCGGGGCAGACTTTGATCTCTTCAGTTTCTTCTCTTTGTTTTACCATCTTTGACCCTTCTGTTGCAGTATAGTTTCTTTCCGCTGATGCCTTTGGGCAGTCCCTCTGCGGGGCTGACCGAGGCATACGGTTCGTTCACGGGTCCGAAGACCCTTTTCACGGTACCGACACGTTTCTGATTCTGGTCGAAAACTATGTCTCCGATATCTGGGACCTGTTCGCATCTGACGATTATGCGCCCTTCGGAAGAAACTCCCTCGACAGTTCCCAAAAAATCCATGGCCGCTCCCCAAACGATATAAAATAGGGTAAGCAGCGGTTCTATTTATACTAATCGCATTTATTTATCTATATCTTGTATTTCTATATTTAATCTCTATTAATTTAACCCCTGTGGAATTCTTTTTCTCCGTCTGATTTTTTCGCATTTAAGCCTTACTGTCTGGATGTACCAGCCCACTTATTCGTCGATAGTCGTATACGGCATATACCGATTGCCATTGCATCCGATCCGGACGGTCCTGTCTGGGACGGCTGGAACGTGCTTTTTTCGCAAAAAGGACTGCCAGTAACTTTTTAATTAAAGATATGCATTGTTGGAAAAGTTTGGGCGGCTTACCGTCGCCCGTCTAAATCGGAGGCTAAAAAATGGATTGGACCATCTGGGAGTTCCTCACCGTCGTCGTCATCGCATTCGCTGCGGTGGCCATCGCGGCCGGGGTCTTCTCCGCATACTTCGGAAAAGGAAAGAACAAGGGATACGGTATTCTTCTCGCGGCCGTCGGACTCATCGTCGGTCTGGTTTGGCTTTACCTCATCGCCTGGAGCGACATCGAACCGTTCTGCGACGTTGCCGCCTGGGACGTGTTCTACAACGCGATCGTCAACCTGCTCGGAATCCTTGTCGGCGCCCTTGTTGCCGTCGGAATATTCCTTGTGACCGTTCTGAAGAGCTGATCCGATCAAATCATTTCAAGGAGGTCCGGCGTTCCGCCGGAGCCTCCGATAATCCCTTTACCCTTCTCGTCCGCCGTTTGCGCGTACGAGCGTTTATATTGTACACCGCCGTCATTCCTGCAATGGCAAAGGTATTCATAATCATGGGAAGCAAAAGCGATTTCCCGATAGCTCAGAAGGCCATAGCCGTCCTGAACAAGTTCGGTGTGGCCTACGACATAGCGGTGGCGTCCGCCCACAGGACTCCCAAGCGGGTGGAGGACCTCGTCACCGGGACCGACGCCGACGTCTTCATATCCATAGCCGGGCTCTCGGCCGCCCTCCCGGGCGTAGTGGCCTCGTTCACCACCAAACCCGTCATCGGCGTCCCGGTCAGTGGCTCGCTGAACTACGATGCCCTCCTGTCCATAGTGCAGATGCCCCCGGGAATACCCGTGGCGGCCGTCGGGATGGACCGCGGGGACAATGCGGCCACCCTCGCCCTGGAGATGCTGGCACTTTCCGATGCATCGTTGGCGGGGAAACTCCGCGACGACAGGAAGTCGATGGCCGCCAAGATCGAGAAGGACTCGGAGTCCGTCGTCGAGGAAGCGAGGAAGGTGGAGTGATGACCGGTCTTTTCGACGAACAGGGGTTCATAGACGAGGCCGTCGAGATGGTCAGGGAGAGCATACCCGCTCCCGGGAAGGCCATCATCGCATGTTCCGGCGGTGTCGATTCCATGGTGACAGCCACTCTGGCCAGCAGGGCGATAGGGGACCGTCTCCTGGCTATTTACGTGGACAGCGGCCTCATGAGGAAGGGCGAGACGGAGGAAGTCGAAGCCATGATGAAGCGCATGGGCATCAACTACAGGGTGGTCCGCGCCGCCGACGAGTACTTCGATGCCCTCAAGGGGATCGAGGACCCGGAGGGCAAGAGGAAGGCCATAGGCGAGAAGTTCATCAGGGTCTTCGAGAGGCAGGCCCGCGAGTTCGGAGCGACCTACCTTCTCCAGGGGACGATCGCCCCCGACTGGATCGAGAGCGGCGACGGCGTCCGCGATACCATAAAGTCCCACCACAACGTCGGAGGACTCCCCAAGGACATGAACATGACCCTCGTGGAGCCCCTCAGGGACCTCTACAAGGACGAGGTCAGGCAGGTGGCCAGGAAACTGGGCGTGGAGGCCTCCGAGAGGCAGCCGTTCCCCGGTCCCGCCCTCGCCATAAGATGCCTCGGAGAGGTGACCCCCGAGAAGGTGGAGATCGTCCGCGAGGCGTGCTTCATCGTCGAGGATGAGATAATGAAGGCGGTCGGCGCCAAGGAGGCCGTACGTCCGTGGCAGTACTTCGCCGTGCTCCTTCCCAGCAAATCGGTCGGAGTCCAGGGAGACAGGAGGGCGTACGGGTACACCGTAGCCGTCCGTGCGGTGGATTCCGTCGACGGCATGACGGCCACCTTCTCGAAGCTCCCTCTGGAGATCCTCAACAGGATATCGGTGAGGATCACCGACGAGATGAAGAGCCAGGTCAACCGCGTCGTCTACGACATCACCAGCAAACCCCCCGCGACCATCGAATGGGAGTGAATCCCGTTCCCGGGCCGCCTCCGGCGGGACCTCCGCCGGAGTCCCTGCATTATCCTTATAAAGGGAAACCGGAGATTACGGTCCATGAAGGTCTATGTCGTTGACAACGGCGGACAGTGGACCCACCGTGAGTGGCGCGTACTGAAGTATCTGAAGGTCGAGACCAAGATCGTCCCGAACACCACTCCGTTCGACGAACTGAAGGACCTGGACGGCCTCGTCCTCTCGGGAGGGGCCCCCAGCGTGGCATGCGATTCGAACAGGATGGGCAATAACGGCGATTATCTCGATATGGCGACCTTCCCCATACTGGGTATCTGCGCTGGCATGCAGTTCATGAGCCAGCATTTCGGTTCCACCCTGGGTCCGGCGAATGTCCCAGAGTTCGGAGAGGTCAGACTCAAGGTGTCGGACCATTCGGACCTCTTCGCGGGACTCCCCGACGAGTTCGTGGTCTGGGGCTCGCACAACGACGAGGTCAAGACCGTCCCGGAAGGTTTCAGGCTCACGGCCTCCTCCCCCTCCTGCAAGGTTGAGGGTATCGCATGCGTGGACCGTCCCCTCTACGGCGTGCAGTTCCATCCCGAGGTCGAAAACAGCGAGCACGGGACCGAGATATTCCAGAACTTCCTCAACATCATAAAAGACCGGAAGTGATGACCCAGACGGGCGGCGGTCCGTGCGTCGGCTGCAATGCGCACATCCTAACGGCATGTCCGGGCGGTGTCGCGGCAATCCCCGCATATGCGTCCCAGACGTGTTGCGATTATTGAAAGAACGTCCCGGCCGAAGCCGGGCAAAATGCAAGATTCCCGTGGATTCACGGGAGTGATTACAATCAGTTTTTAGCAAAAGCTTCGAGCTGGCTTATGATCTGCCAGATGAGGGTCCTTGCCTGAAGGGGGATGTTGGGGTCGTTGGCAAGATCGTCGAGTATGTTGATCGCTCCCGCGCAGCGGACATCCATGGCATCTTTGGTGTCGAGAAGCCTGGCCTTTGCGTCGGTGGCACCCTTCCTTATGTTCCTGGGAACAGAGGTGTCCTCAGCAAGCATGTCCATTGCGTCAGCAATCTGTTTGATCTTGTCAGCCATTTTAATCACCCGTAATAGTTCAAGCCGAATCGAACTCTTCCTGGAGATCCATGGTCATCTGTTCCAGGACCTCTTCGAAGTTGGTGGACTTGTACTCCCTCATCCCGCCGAAGTCACTCTGGATTCTTGCGATAAAGTTGTTGTTGTCCTTCACAAGTTCAACGTTGCACAAAACCTCTTCCATGATAATACCTCATGCAGGATTATTGGGGGTACAATCTGCACCCCCTATAAAATGATTATTGGTGGTCCTATACCGGTGTTACATCTGCTCCGGCATGGAAGACAGGGTGTTTCCGTCTGACAGCTTGGCATCGCGCAGTTTTTCCGCCTCTACTCTGTCTGTCTTACTTATTACATGAAAGGGGCGGAGCAGCGAAACCTTTAAAATACAATTCTTGGGTAGGGGTGCTTGCTTATCCGTTACACATCAGTGGCAACGAACGAGTAAATCGCGGAAGTCGGAGCGATCCGGCATTCGACAGAGGATGGTAAAAATGTCAGACGAAGGAGCAGGGGACAAGTCCATGGAGTTCCAGGACAACCTCGAGTCCAAGATAAAAGGCCTCGGGAGAGGGAAGTACGGAAGAATCCTCCAGATGGCCCACACGCCGGACAAGGAGGAATTCCTGAGGACCGCTAGGATATCCGCAATAGGGATAATACTCCTCGGAGCCGTCGGCTTCTTCATCATGTGGCTGATGACCTACCTTCCCGATTATTTCTGAGGGTGAATGATATGTCAGACGATACGAGAGGCCCCAACTTTACCGGCGACAACGGGCTCAAGGAGGTCCATGCCGGAGGTACGGTATTCTGGGATTTCCAGGCGTCGTCTGGTGCGACGAAGGCCAAACTGGCTTTCAGCGTAAACAGCGACGATGACAACGCACCCGAGTGGAACGTTACCCTCTACGATGCGATAGGGAACGAGATCTGGGAGAACTTCCGCTCCAAGACCGAGGTCGTCGTGGATTTCCCCGGCAACACCCCCAAGCAGTTCAAGCTCGAGGTCATCTGCCCCAAGGGAGCCAGGTACGACGACAGGGTCCATGTCAACGTCACCATCATCTCCGACGCAGGTTCCGCCTCGGAGGAGTTCTCGGCCGTGGCGAGGCAGTCCATCGTCGTCCTTAAGACCCAGATCGATCAGGAGAAGGTCGTCGCACAGAGCCTCATGGCCAAAGCGAGCGAGGGCGAGCGCGACATCTACGCGGTCCTGAGCCCGATCGGCCTGAGGGGATACGTGTTTGTGGAGGGCATGAACACCGACCGTCTGCACGAGAAGACCCGCGATATCAAGAAAGCACGTTCCTTCATCGACGGAGAGTCCTCGATAGAGGAGATCAGCCACTATCTTGTGCCTGTCTCTGCCGTCGTGGGTATAGAGGAGGGGGATCTCGTGGAGCTTGTCAACGGTCCGTTCAAGGGCGAGACCGCCAGGGTCCAGAAGATCGACCAGGACAAAGAGGAGATCACTGTTGAGCTCGTCGATGCCATGGTCCCGATTCCCGTTACTGTCAAAGGCGACAGCGTAAGAGTACTAGAAAAGGAGAAATGAATATGGTAGATACTGTTGAGGCATTGGTTGACGGGGGCAAGGCCACCGCAGGTCCGCCCCTCGGCCCCGCACTCGGTCCTAAAGGTGTGAACATCGGACAGGTAATCGCGAAGATCAACGAGAAGACAAAGGCGTTCGAGGGAATGAAGGTCCCTGTTAAGATCCTCATAAACCCCGACAAGACCTTCGACGTCAAAGTCGGAACCCCGCCCGTGTCCGCTCTGATCAAGGGAGAGCTGGGAATCCAGCTCGGTTCCAGCAATCCCAAGACCACCATCGTCGGAAACCTGACCGTCGAGCAGGCCAAGAAGATCGCCGCCATGAAGCAGGACTCCCTGCTCGGCGCAACCGAGAGGGCCCGCGTATCAGAGGTTGCAGGAAACTGCGTCAGCCTCGGTGTAACCGTCGACGGCAAGGACCCCAAGGTCTTCCAAAAGGACCTGAAGGCCGGCGTCTACGACGACGTCCTCGGTCATTGATTCCTTCAAAACCTACAGCCGGGACACGGTGTTTTTCCGTGTCCCGGATCACTTGAACAAATGTGCCAGATGCGGTTACAGCAGCCACGCCATGTAGACGGGGAGGTATTCCACGCCGCCGTCTGTGCGCAGGTCCTTGGCATGGATGACGACGGGATCCCTCGCCCTCTCGCGGTATTTCTCACAGAACCTGTCCAGGGACACATGTCTGTTGGAGACGCTCGATTTGACTTCTATGGGATATATGTACCTGCCCTTGGCCAATATGAAATCCACCTCGAAGACATGCTTCGGGTCATCCTCCTTCCGGAACTCATGGAAATGAAGTCCGTGGCCGGATGCATACAGTTGCTGCGCCACGACGTTTTCAAAGAACATGCCCTCGTTGATCGACAGTTTTCCGCGGAGGAACGCACGGAACAGGTCCTCGTTCGAGACGATGTCGACATCGAAGGAGAGGGAGATCAGAAGGCCGGTGTCCAGCAGGTAGCATTTAAACGAGTCCTCGTCCACGTCGAGATTCAGGGCGATACCCGGATCCAGGCTGTTGTGGCAGGTGTTGCATATCTTGGCTTCTTCCAACCATGTTATGCTATCGTAATAATCGAATCTTCTGGATCCCTTTTTCAGCATGCCTGGGCGGAAAGTCTTCCTGTGCGCCGTCAAAAGCGCAGGTATGTTGTTGAAGACGGTCAGTGCTTTGGTCCCGTTCCCTACAGGTATGTGGGCCATGTCGCTGCGGTAAAGGTCTATGATCCCTTTCTTGACGATCTCCACATTCTTCAGGTCTTTGGTTTCCGCATACTCCGCGACCGCCTGCGGCATTCCGCCCACGAGCATGTAGGTCTTAAACCTCTCCATGATTATGGCATGGAGGTCCTGTCCCAGGGGTTCTTTCGATTCATAGTGGCTGCGCACGGTCGCCGCGACTTCGTCTTCACCGCAAGCCCAGCAGAATTCCTCGAAATCCAGAGGGCGCATGTCTATGCGTATTTCCTCGGAGGGGATCTGGATGTTTTCGACGTTTTTCTTTATGGATATTAGGGATCCGGTCTCGATATACTCGTACCGGCCGTCGGCTATCAGATACTTTATCAGTTGTCTCGCCTCGGGATAGGCCTGGATTTCATCGAATATGATGAGACTTCTCCCTTTTGTAAGTTTGACATTGTATTCTATCTGCAACAGACTGAACAGTCTATCCAGGTCCGATGAGTATTTTTTGAAGTATTCTGTGGTATTCCCTTTCGGATTCCTGAAGTCTATCAGCAGATACGATTCGTATTCGTTCTTGGCGAATTCTTCCACTATGGTACTTTTACCTACGCGCCGGGCCCCCTCGATTAGCAGAGCGTACCGGCTGGACCAGTTGTCTTTCCAATCCATCAGTTTCTCGTAGATCTTCCTTTTAAAGTACCTCATATGCGCCCTCGGATGATGGTGAATCTGTCTTTTCGAACACATTGCTTTGTTTATATATCAATCATTCCCCGCGACTTTATTTTCCGATTTTACTACATTCCCCGCGACTTTATTTTCCGATTTTACTACATTCCCCGCGACTTTGTATCAAGGTTTTTTCTATCTGGCACATTTGACGAACCGTCCGGGGAGATCCGATGATGTGATATCCATCCGTTTCGGCATCCTTTTCCGGTCTCCCTTAAGTCCCTGCGTACGGCTGCATGCGTACGGCCGCCTCCAGGCAGACCGCTTTCTTACAGGCATAATATCGAGAAAAGGGAAGGCGGACGTGCCCTCTCACGTCATTGTCTTTAAATAGGGGGACTTAATTGCGTCTTTTGCTCGTAGAAGGGCTTCACCGCCCGTTAGTACTACGAGGAGGAATTGTATTGGCAGAAAANNCAACCGTAATGGCTGTGCAGAAGGCACTGGATAGTGCGAAGAAGCGCAAATTTGTAGAAACGGTTGAGTTGGCCGTCAATCTCAGAGATGTAGATCTGTCTCTTCCGAAGAACCGTATTCAGGAGGACGTAGTCCTTCCGAAGGGCCGCGGAAAGCAGGTCAAGATCGCTGTCATTGGCGGTGGCGAACTAGCCTTGAAAGCCAAGGACGTTGCTGACCTAGTGATCACTCCCGAGGAACTCGGGACCCTCGCTGGCAACAAGAAACAGGCAAAGAAGGTCGCGAACAGCATCGACTACTTCATAGCCGAGGCCACCCTGATGGCGGTCGTCGGTAAGAGGCTCGGTACCGTTCTCGGTCCCCGCGGAAAAATGCCGAAGCCCATCGCCCCCGGAGCAGATCCGACCGCGATGATCGACGGTCTCCGCAAGTCTGTTACCGTCAGGACGAAAGACAGGAAGACTTTCCACGTGCCCGTTGGAACCGTGGAGATGTCCGCAGATGACATCGCCGACAACGTCGAAGTCATCATGAAGCGTGTTGAAGCCCACCTTGAGAAAGGAAAGCACAACATCGACTCCGCGTACGTCAAGACAACCATGGGCCCGTCAGAGAGGCTTATGTGAGGGAGGTCTAAGGATGGCACACGTCGCAAGTTGGAAGAAGGACATCGTAAAAGAGATCGTCGACGATATCCAGCAGTACCCGGTCATAGCGATCGTGGACATGCAGGAGATACCCGCTCCCCAGGTTCAGTCCATGAGGGCAGGAATGAGGGAACACGCCAAGATCAGGATGACCAAGAACAACCTCATGCTCTTGGCTCTCGACATGGCGGCCCAGTCCAAGCCCGGAGTGGAGAAGCTGAAGGAGCACGTCAGCGGACAGTGCGCGATCGTCACCACGGACCTCAACCCCTTCAAGCTCTTCAACAAGCTTAAGGCGACGAGCTCCCCCGCACCTGCTAAGGCAGGGCAGATCGCACCGTTCGACATCGTCGTCCCCGCCGGACCTACGCAGTTCGGACCCGGACCGATCATCGGTGAACTTCAGAAACTAGGCCTACCCGCTCAGATCATGAACGGGAAAATAACCGTCAAGAAGGACACCACTGTTGTGAAGGCAGGAGAGGCCATCTCTCCCGAACTCGCAGCAATGCTTCCCAAGCTGGAAATCCTTCCCATGGAAGTCGGAATGAACGCGAGAGCGGTCTACGGCGATGGGATCGTCTACGGCTTGGATGTTCTGGACATACCTGACGATTATTACACCTCTATGTTCGCTACGGCCGCGCACGACGCGTTGGCGCTCGCAGTCGAGATCGCATACCCTGCGAAGGAGACTATCGTACCGCTGATTGCGAAGGCATACAGGAGCGCTTCTGCGCTGTCTGTTGAGGCCGCGATACCGACTAAAGAGACAATTGGAGCGCTTTTTGCGAAGGCAGACAGACAGATGCTTGCCCTTGCTTCTGCGTCCGGATTCACGAACGATGACATCGCCGCGAGGCTTAGCAGCTTCGCAGTCGCCGCACCGTCCGCCGCAGCAGAGCCCGCCGTCAACGAGGCGGAGCAGAAAGCAGATGAAAAGAGCGAAGAGCAGACGGAGGAAGAAGTCGCCGCCGGTCTCGGAGCTCTGTTCGGATAAAGGAGTTGAAAGAAATGCAGTATATTTACAGCGCAATGGTCCTCTACTCTGCTGGAAAAGAGATCACTGAAGATGCCATCACGGCCATCCTCACCGCAGCAGGCGTAGAAGTTGACGCCGCGAAAGTCAAGGCACTCGTTGCCTCCCTCGAGGGAGTTGACATCAAAGAGGCTATCGCAAACGCCTCCGTCGCCGCTCCCGCAGCCGTAGCCGCCGCTCCCGCAGCAGCTGCCGCCGCCCCCGCCGAAGAAAAGGCAGAGGAAGAGGAGGAGAAGGTCAGCGAGGACGAGGCTGCCGCTGGACTCAGCGCACTCTTCGGATGAACTGACGTTCGAGACTTTCTCGGATTCAAATAAACGCCTTACCCTACACAGGGGGTTCTCCCCCTGTTTACTTGTCACATCAGATTTACGGTGCAGTCACATGGATGGGGAGAAGAGAGTGACCGTCAGGTTGCCTGTCGATGATCTGGCACTTATATCGTCGTTGGTCTCCGACGGAAGATACGAGACCGAGTCGGACTTCGTCCGTACAGCCGTCTCGGGTCTTCTGGCACAGTTGTTCACCCCTGAGCAGAGGGGGAAGGTCCTCCTGCAGGCGTCCAAGCTGGATTCCGCGGACATAAGCGATTTCACCATCGACGGTTCCGGAGCGGAAGGCGTCTTCAGGGAAGCATTGGGCCGGAGCCTGTCCGACAGGAAGGAATGCTGACATGCATTCGGTACTGATCGTGGGATGCGGAGGGACCGGCTGCAGAGTGGTGTCCCGCATACGCGACGGTTTCGACTTTCCCACCCTCAGGGTGAACGTATCCGTTGCCGACATCAACGTCGTCCCCGACAGCGGGATGACCGACGGCGGTTTCAAGGGGGACAGGGACGATGCCTACTACCACGCCATGTTCATCCATGACGAGGAGATCGTCGGAAGGATAAGGGGCCATTCCGCCGTGGTCGCCGTCGCCGCGATGGGCGGAGGCATGGGTTCGGGGGCCATCATAGCTCTGGCCCAGTGTGCCAGATCCCTGAACATACCGTTCATATCGGTGATCAGCATGCCTTGGAAGTTCGAGACGGACCGCCGTCGGCTGGCTTCGGAGGAGATTCCCGAGGTGCAGAAGGTGTCCGACCGTTCGTTCCTCATGGACATCGAATGCGCCAACGAGTTCGGCGGTGCGCCCGTCAGCATGGGGCGCACCCTCGGGGGTGCGGAACTCCTGATGGAGCATGCAGCGGTAAAGGTCGCATCCCTCGCTGAGACCACCCCGTTCCTCTCCCTGATGTCCAGCAGATGCTACACGTACTCCTACGGGAGCGAGCCGTCCCTTTTGGGTTCGGTGGAGCAGGCCATCGCGTACCCGCTGCATCCGGCGGACCCAGTCGGTAAGAAACTGGTGATATGCCCCGATGTGCCAGTATCCGATCTGGAGCGCGAAATCGTAGTGAAGGCGGTGACGGATCAGACGGGGCTGTGCCCGGATTTCGTTCAGGGGGACATGAAGGGGGGCAGGGGAGCCTTCATTTTCCTCCCCATTTCTTGCCGCTCTCCTGATAGTTCCTTATGATGCGGGCCGCATCGCCGAACACGCCCATTATGGTGTTGTACTCGTATTTGGTGGGTATGGCCCGCCCCATCATGCGCCTGAACATGACGGTGGTGGATTCCCTTCTGGCTTCGTTGTAGTCTATCTCCTCCAGGAGGTCTTCGAAGAACTGCAGGAGGAGCTCCTTCTCCTTGCTGTCGCAGGGCTCGCACCTGACGGGCCTCCTGTTCGCCTGGAACATCTCGTAGAGTATCACCCCGACGGAGTGGGAGAGGTTCATGACCGGGTATCTGTCGTCGGCCGGTATAGTGACGAGGACGTCGCATCTGTTGAGTTCGGTCTGGAGAAGGCCTATGTCCTCCCTGCCGAACACGAAGGCTATCTTCTCGTTGTATCCGCGGCAGTCCATCGCGAATTCCCTGATGTCCACGGGTATGCGGGCGTAGTTCTTGTCGCCCTTGGTCACGGTGCCGCTGGTACCGACGACGAGGAGGCACCCGTCGACGGCCTCTTCCATGGAGGTCACGGTCCTCGCGTTGCGGAGGATGTAATCGCCGTGCTTGGACCTGTTCATGGCCGTCTCCCCTATCTCGCACGGGTTGACGAGGACGAGGTCCTCCACACCGAAATTCGCCATGCATCTGGCTATTGCTCCTACGTTCCCTTCGAACTTGGGTCCGACGACCACGACGCGGATATCAGGCATATGGTTCCTCTTTCAGTCCTTCTTATTATATTGGGTTTTTGGAGAAGGGGGAACGGACCCTCCCGGAGGATCCGGGACGTCCCAGGGTACGGCTGTCACGTGTAGCGCGATGAGACGGAGACGGAAGCACAGCGTTTCGGGAAAGGCATCCGGCAGATGGAGAGAGAAGAGTGGGGGAGCCCGACTGGTTCCCGCCTGAGTATTTAAAGGGATTCTAAAATTCGTTTACGGACGGTCAAGTCCTGCGTTGTATGGTACCGGTTTTTCATTATTAAACATATGTTTTTTCATACGTTTCCCGGCAATGTAAAGCCTGGCGCCCCGTCATCCGGTCCCTCCAAGGGCATAAGTATTGGAGCCAGCATGTTCTTCCGATAACATGCCCTACTGGTATCAGGGAGAGGAGTTCGAGGGTGTAGACGCCCTCATGGAGGCCGTAAGGCTCGACGTGGACGGGTATTTCGGAGACTCCGACCTGGACGCTGCGATCATGCAGAGGGGCGGGAAGTTCGTCGCGGACGGTGTTGAGTACCGCACCGCCGTCTCCCTCAAGCGGGGGAACCCGTCCGCCTACCGTATGCTCAGGGATGAGATCGTGGGCGGCATCGTCGACCGCCTGCGGGGCGAGGTCGAGCTCGGCGAACTGCCCGCGGAGGTCCCCTACACCTCGGGCACGATAGAGTCGGACTGACGGTTTTACCGCGCACGATATTATAATACGGGATGATGCAATCGAGTGGACGTGTCAACACCTAAAGACCATCCGCGTTACAAGTCCCTCATGGTGAGGGAGCACCTCGCCGAGATGGTGGACGAAGGACTCGTGAACCCCACGGGCCTCATCTCGCACGGCAGGGGGGAGGCTTTCGACTACCTGATGGGAGAGAAGACCATCGCCCCGGCGCTGGCCGCCGAGAGGGCCGCCGCCGCCTTCCTCCTCAGGGCCAGGAATCCCGTCGTGTGCATGAACGGGAACTCCGTCGCACTCGACCCCAAGGGGCTCATCGCCCTCTCCGAGGCCGTCCCGGCCAGGATGGAGGTCAATATATTCCACCGCACCGAGGAGAGGATGGAGGCCCTGATATCGTACATGGAATCCCAGGGGGCGAAGGACGTCCTCGGCAGGGAACCGGACGCCAGGATCCCGAACCTGAGTTCGGACCGTGCCCTCTGCTCTAAGATCGGGGTCTACGACTCCGACGTCATCGTCGTCCCCATCGAGGACGGGGACCGTGCGGAGGCGCTGACGGCCATGGGCAAGACCGTCATCTCGATAGACCTCAACCCCCTGTCCCGCACCTCGAAGGTCGCATCGGTGCCCATATCCGACGAGATATCCCGGGCGCTGGCCAACATAACGGCCTTCGTGGGGGAGCTCAGGGGCAGAGAGGCGGAGATAGACGCCGTAATAGGTTCTTACTCGTCCAGGGAGACGAGGCGTCGGACCATCGAGTGCATATGCGATTCGCTGATGGCCGAGTTCAAGGAGTGAAACAAATGGATAAACTGGCAGAACAGGGGAGCCGCAGGCTCAAGTGGGCATACGAGCACATGTCCGTAATGCAGGAGCTCGACAAACGCTACAGGAAGGAGCAGCCCCTCGCGGGCGTCAAGGTGGGCATGGCCCTCCACACCGAGGCCAAGACCGGCATCCTGGCCGTGACCCTGGCCAACGCCGGGGCCAGGATATGCCTGGCCAGCTGCAACCCCCTCTCGACCGACGACTCCGTCGCCGTGGCTCTGAAGGAGGAGTACGGGCTCGATGTCCACGCCAAGAAGTACGAGACTCCGGAGGAGTACTACAACAACCTCAACGCGGTCCTGAACATATCCCCCGACTACGTCATCGACGACGGGGCGGACCTCATAGCCATGGCCCACACCAAGCGCAGGGACGCCCTCGGGAACATCAAGGGAGGGAACGAGGAGACGACGACCGGCGTCATCCGCCTGAAGGCCATGGCCGCCCAGGGGAAGCTCGAGTTCCCCGTGATGGACATAAACGATGCCAAGATGAAGTACCTCTTCGACAACAGGTACGGGACCGGGCAGTCCGCCTTCGACGGCTGGATGAACGCCACCAACCTCGTGGTCTCGGGGAAGCACCTCGTGGTGGGGGGATACGGATGGTGCGGTAAGGGCGTGGCCATGAGAGCCAAGGGGCTCGGGGCCATCGTCACCGTCACCGAGGTCGATCCGGTGAAGGCCATAGAGGCGAGGATGGACGGTTTCGACGTCAAACCGATGGCCGAGGCCGTGAGGAACGCCGACATAGTCATGACGGTCACCGGCTGCAGGGACATAATCACCGCCAAGGTCCTCGCGAACATGAAGGACGGGTGCGTGATGGGCAATGTCGGCCACTTCGACAACGAGATCAACAAGAAGGACCTCGATGCCATGGCGGTCTCCAGGGAGAAGGCGAGGGAGTTCGTCGACAGGTACACCTTCGCCGACGGCAGGAAGGTCTACCTGATCGCCGACGGCAGGCTGATGAACCTGGCCGCCGGACAGGGCCACCCGGTCGAGGTCATGGATACCAGTTTCGCATCCCAGGCCATGGGCATCGTCTACATGGTCGAGAACCACGGGAGGATGGATCCCCAGGTGTACCGTGTCCCGGACGAGATAGACAACGAGATCGCCACCATCAAGCTCAGGTCCCTGGGTATCGAGATCGACTCCCTGACCCCCGAGCAGTACGATTACATCCACAGCTGGCAGGAAGGGACCTGAACAGATGCGCATAGCGATAATGACCGACAGCTACCGTCCCACGGTGGACGGGGTTGTGACGGCGGTCCTCGTGACCAGGAAGGCGCTGGAGGATCTGGGACATACGGTGTTCGTCATCGCCCCCGACCCCGGCCCCGGGTTCCGCGAGGAGGGGGTCCACTACTTCCGCGCCATGAAGTTCAGGACCTACCCGGGTTACTTCGTGCCGTGCTTCCCCTCGGACCAGTCGGACCTCATAAGGAGGCTGGATCCCGACATCATACACGTCCGCGGGGTCGCGTTCATGGCCGTCAAGGCCCTTATCGCATCGCATAACACCAAGGTGCCGGTCGTGCTCACCTATGACACGCTCGTCACCGACGTCATAGACAGGTACTCGCCGATCAGACTGCCCAAGGAGACGCTGGTGAAGCTGGCCTCCGTGTACCTCAGGCAGATGATGAAGAGGCCCTCGGCCATCCTGGTGCCCACGCCCAGCGCCGGGAGGGAGGTCACGGAGACGGTGGGTGTGAAGCCCAGGAGACTGGAGGTCGTGCCCACGGGCATAGACACCGCACACTTTGCAAGGAGGCCCGAGGCGGGGGCGGCGGTGCGTGCGAGGTACGGTCTGGAGGGGAGGAGGATCGTGATAACCGTCGGAAGGATGTCCTTCGAGAAGAACGTAGACCTCGTCATAAGGTCCCTGAAGCTCCTGGACCCCGGCATATGCCTGATGGTGGTCGGGCAGGGTCCCGCCCTCGACGGCCTCAGGGAGCTCGCGGAGGGGGAGGGTCTGGCGGACAGGGTCGTCTTCACCGGTTACCAGAAGGGCGACGCCCTCGTCGACCACTACTCGTGTGCGGACGCCTTCGTCTCCGCCTCCGTGTTCGAGACCCAGGGGTTCACCGTCCAGGAGGCGATGTCATGCGGTCTGCCGGTGGCCTGCGGCAACGGCCGCGCCTTCACCGATTTCATCCGCGACGGGGAGAACGGATACCTCTTCGATCTCACCGAGGAGGAATGTGCCAGCGCCATGATGAAAGCGTTGGATTCCCCGCCGGAGGTGAGGGACAGGGGGATGGAGACGGCCCTGTCCTACGGCATCGGCCCCACCACCGAGAGGCTGCTGGAGGTCTACGGGGAGGTCATCGCGGACAATGCGAAGAGGAGGGATGCGAGATGAGGATAGTCGACGTGAACCCGTTCTTTTACCCGTACAAAGGGGGTATCGAGCGCAGGATGGCCGACACCTCCCGGCTCCTGGCCGCCAAGGGCCACGACGTGACCGTCCTGACGGCGAAGTTCTCCGAGGACCTGCCGGAGGAGGAGACGGTCGACGGATACAGGGTCGTGCGCCTTAAATCCCGGCAGATAAAGGTCTACAATCCGCCGTTCATATCCTCCGAAGGGGTCCTGGAGGCCCTGGAGTCGCTGGATGCGGACGTGGTCAACTTCAACTACCGCTGGGCACCCAGCTATACCAAGGCACTCAAGAGATACGGAGGCAGGAAGGTGTTCACCTACCACAACATGTGGGGGGAGGGTGTCGGCATCACCGGGAGGGTGTCGGAGATCAACGACGGCATGTTCGCCAAGACCCTGGAGACCTTCGACCACGTCATAGCGGTCAGCGGCCACGTGAGGGCCGACCTCCTCAGGAGGGGTTATTCAGCGGGATACGTGACGGCGGTCCCCTCCTGCCTGCAGACCCCCGTCGATCCCGGGGAGGGGAAGGGCGATTACATCCTCTCGCTCGGAAGGCATGTGAAGACCAAGGGTCTGGAATACCTCATCGAGGCCATGAGGTACGTGGACCACCGGCTCGTCATATGCGGGACCGGGCCGGAGGATAAACGCCTGGAGAGACTGATCTCGAAGTACGGTCTCCGCGACCGCGTGGAGATGAGGGGGTACGTCAGCGACGAGGAGAAGTACGCCCTCATGGGCGACTGCAGATTCTTCGTCATGCCATCCATATTCGAGAGTCTGGGTCTTGCCGCGGAGGAGCTCATGTCGCGCGGAAGGCCCATAATATGCTCGGACGCGGACGGGCTCCCCGACACCGTGGGGGACGCCGGCGTCGTCGTCCCCAAGAGGGATTCGAAAGCCCTTGCGGAGGCGATGAACGCATTGTTCGACGACAGGGGGAGGTGCGAGGAGCTCGCCGCGAAGGCAGCGGAAAGGGCGTCCTATTACGACTGGAACATACATCTCCCGACGATAGAGGATGTTTACGCCAAGGTCGTATCCGGGGAGTACAGGGCTTCGGATGCACATGTGCCAGAAGGAGGAAGAGAATGAAGGAGCCGTTCCTTAGCGTATACGGACACGTAACAATTGACCAGATCGTCTTGGTGGGGAAGTTCCCGGACATCAACGAGACCGTCGACATAATGTCGAAGAAGACCACCCTGGGCGGTACGGGGACCAACATAGCCATAGCGGCGGCGAGGCTCGGTGTCCCCACCGCCCTGTGCGCCTTCGTGGGCAGGGACTTCCCGGCAGCCTACTTCGAGGAGATGGAGGATTCCGGCCTAATAACCGACGAGGTCGTCGTCGCCGACGGGTACGAGACGTCCCAGTGCACCGTCATCAACGACCCGGGCCTCCGCCAGAAGGTCATCTTCTACCAGGGCCCGCAGGGATTCGCCTCCAGGATAGGCAGGGACCTCCTCGGTAACGCCTCGAAGTCCAGGATGGTCCATTTCTGCACCGGCGAGCCCGACTACTACCTCCATATTCTGGAGTTCCTGAAAGGGAAGGGGCCCGTCCTGGCGGTCGACCCGGCACAGGAGACCTACCGTCTCTGGGACAGGGAGAGGCTGGAGAGGCTGGTGGCCCTTTCGGACAGCCTGTTCTGCAATTCCTTCGAGGCCAAGGTCATAGCGGAGAGGCTCGGGGTGGGGGACGTCACCGATCTGGACAAGGAGCTGGTCGTCCGCACCGATGGGCCCGAGGGGAGCGTCGCCCGCATCGGGGGCAGGCTGACCAGGATCCCCGTCGTCAGGGGAGGGGAGCCGGTGGACGCCACCGGTTGCGGCGACACCTACCGTGCCGGGTTCTACGCCGGTCTCTACCGCGGCTACTCGGTGGAGGAATCCCTCGTACTGGCGGCCTCGGTAGCATCCTTCACCATAGAGAAGGTGGGAGCCCTCACCAACACGCCCACCTGGGAACAGGTCGAGGAACGTGCCAAGGATTACATGAGGTGATGATGTGCCAGTCATAGCGATAACGGGTACCCCCGGCGTCGGTAAGACATCCGTGTCGTCCGAACTCAGGTCCAGAGGATACAGGGTCGTCGACATGAACGAGCACCTCCGTAGCCACGGCCTCCTCGCGGACAGGGACGAGGCGAGGGACACCTACGACGTCGACATGGAGGCGCTGAACGACTCCCTCGGCGAGTACAGGGCGGAGAGCGGGACAGTGTTCCTGGATTCCCATCTGGCACATGGGTGCGACTGCTCCCGTATAATCGTGCTTAGATGCGACCCGCGCATCCTGGCCGGGAGACTCAGGGGGAGGGGTTACTCGGAGGAGAAGGTGCGGGAGAACGTGCAGGCGGAACTGCTCGATGTCATACTGTGCGAGTCCATGGAGACCGACATACCAGTGAACGAGATCGACTGCTCGGCCGGAAGCGCCGCCGATGCGGCGGACGCCGTAGAGCGCATTATTAAAGGGGAAGCCGACATATACTTGCCCGGAAACACAGACTGGTCAGGGGAGATGGAAGAATGGTTCTAGACAAGCACAGGAAAGAGGCGGATTTCACGCTCACCCCCGTCGCCAAGCGCATGATGAACGTCAATCCGAACACCGTTTCGTGGCTCGGGCTCATCACCGCGGCGGTCAGCGGCGTCGCTCTGTACTTCAGCTGGGACTATCATTGGGTACTTCTCCTGGCGGCCTTCCTGGTCCTTCTGTCCGGATACTTCGATGCCCTGGACGGGAAGATCGCCAAACTGGCCGGCAAGTGCACCGTGAAGGGCGACTACCTGGATCACGTCTTCGACCGCTATGCGGACATGTTCATGATCGCCGCGATAGCGGTAAGCGGCTGGTGCAACACGTACGTGGGACTCTTCGCCGTCATGGGGGTCCTCCTCACGTCCTACATGGGGACCCAGGCGCAGGCCATAGGCGCCAAGAGGCTGTACGACGGACTGCTGGGACGTGCCGACAGGGTGGTGCTCTGCGTCCTGTTCCCCATACTGCAGTTCATCATGTGCGCCCTCTACGGAGACACCTTCGAGGTGCTGGGATACGACATCTCCCTCATGGAGATCATGATGGTCTACTTCGCGGTGGTCGGCAACCTGACCGCGATACAGAGGGTCATCATCACCTGGCACAATCTGGGAGAAGCGGAGAAGGAGAAGTGAGGGCGCTCATTCCCTGGGTGCGAACCCCTTGCCCGATTTGATGCGGTAGTAGCTCAGCGGATGCTTGACCCTCTCGCAGAGGGGGTCGGGGTTGAAGCATATGCCGTCCGTCTTCATCGCCCCGCATCCGGGAGGGGTGTAGCCCTCCGTCCCGTTGAGCTCGCCCGTTATGTGCTGGATCTGGTAACGGGACTTGCCCTCATCGAAATCAGGGGACTCAGCGAATATCGATACGATCTGCTCGTAGGTCATGCCCATGGTGTGGAGGAAGGACACAAGGGCGAATCTGGCACTGTGGGGGAGGTTCTGGCCGGCCTTCGCCATGGAGATGATGGCCTTCATGCAGGGCGGCAGGTACTCGTCCTTCACTCCCTCCCCGTTCGTGGGGCTGAGGGCCGCCTTGAGTTCCAGCAGGGCCGCCTTCACGTGCTCTATGTTCCTGGAGAGGTACTTCCTCATCTCGTCCGGCACCTTGAGGGGCAGCTCCCTCTCGATCCTCAGGCGGTAGGCGTTCTGCAGCAGCCTGCTGAACTTGTCCGCCTGGAGTATGACGTATCCGTCCTTGACGTCCGTGTTTATGAGCTTCCACTCGACGGCGTTCATGACGTAGGAGTACCTCAGGTAGTCCGCGAAGTGCATGCTGACGGTGCCGTCGCGGTTGTCGTGGGCGTTCACCTCCAGTTCCTCCGTCACCATCGGCATCGCCTCCCTGTCGTCGTGCAGCAGCCTGTTGAGCCTCTCCGCCTCGGCCAGGGCGTATCTCCTCGTAAGCATCCTGTCGTCTATGCACGAGACGATCATCCTCGCGTACGGATAGGAGAGGCACTCCTCCAGACGCCTGTACTCCGCCCCGGTCAGCGGGACGTCGGGAACCTCGTGGTTCTTCAGCGCCCCGATGACGCGCTCCATACCCCTCCTCCGCGCATCCGACCAGTCGGGGGAGGCCATCAGGTCGGTTATATCCACTTTCTTGGCCTCTATGAACTCCGAGGCGTCCCTCAGGAAAGGATATCTTGCGGCTCTGAGCGTGTCCATCTGAAACACCTATCGGTTACGGATTAATTGAATGTGACTATCCCGCGCAGTCCTTCGACGACGTTGGGGTCCTCTATGACCCCGTGCAGGTCCTCTATGCTTCCGAAGGGTCTCGCCCCCGCCAGCGCCGCCGCCCTCTTCCGGCCTATGCCGGGCAGGGATTCCAGGGAGGACATCGGCATGCGGTTGATCTCGAAGGGATAGGTCACCCCCGTGACCGAACGGAATCCCCATCCCGTGACGTACACGTCGTACCTCCTGCCCAGTTCCGCCTTGTAGGGGATCCCCACCAGGAGGGGGTACGACCCGGGCTGCCTGCCGAAGGTGATGCTGCCGTCGTGTATCTCCGCATAGACCCCCCTCAGGACGGTCCCGTACGGGACCAGCCTCTCCAGCATCGGGCGGTCTATCTCCTCGCGCACGGTCTCCTTGAACTTCCTGAAGCGCTTCTCGCTGACCTTGACATCGAAGGGTCTGCGCGAGTCTATCACCTGGCGTATGTTTATCCTTCTGAGCAGCAGACCCTCGTCGCGGATCCTCCTGAGAAGTGCCAGATCGTCCTCGTATGTCTTGGCGGTCTCCCCGTCCAGCCCGCAGATTATGTTCAGTCCCGGGAGGATCTTCGGCAATCCCGTCTCGCCCCTCTCCCCTCCCACGAGGTTTATCAGGCGCACCGCCTCCAGTACCGATTCCGCGGTGCTGTTCAGGTTGTTCGCCTCCCCCACCGCCGGGTCGGCCGATTCGAGTCCGAGGGCGAGCACGTTCCCCGAGGTGCAGTACTCGGACAGTATGCCGATTATCTCCCCCGCCTCCTCCGGGTACTTCGCTATCACGGCTGGGTTCGCGTTGTCCACCGATACGCTGTCGAAACCCATGCCGTGCAGGCCCGTGAAGAGTTCCCTGACCATGGGCGGGTTGGGTCTGGGACATCCGGATTCGAAGTCCTCGGCGCCGTACGATATTATGCAGGTCTGCCCTCCTATGCGCACGTTCCTGACCCCGAGCTCCCTCAGCCTCCCCGCCTCGGCGAGTATGTCCTCCGGCATCCTCATGAGGGGTCTCCCCTTGGACGGTTCTATGCAGAACGAGCATCCGCCGGACGCCCAGCGGTGGCACCCGCGGTAGGATTCTATCTCCGCGACGAGAGGTTCCGGGAAATCCTGGTGGGCTTTCACGATGTCCGCGCCCAGGAGCATCCACCTGTTCCATTCGTCCAACGTCCTCAGCCTCTCGCCGACCTCCCTGCCGGTCATGCCGTCGTAGAGGGAGGCGGCGAGGTCCCGGTGGATGCGGAAATCGAACCTCTGGGACTCGGGGGCGTAGGCGGAGGACCCGCCGATCATCCTCCATCCGCCGAGTTTGGGTGAGAGTTCCCTCAGCTCCTTCAGCGACATCGGCATCGAGCGCAGGTACTTCCCGGGGACGGTGTTCCCGGAGAGCACCACCGACACGTCCGCATCGGGCACGGTCCGGCCCCCGCGGATCATGTCGATGGTGATGTACTCCACCTCCGCCCCCGCATCGACGGCCGCACCGGCGACGGCGCGGATCATCGGGGAGATGTACGGAGGTACGCCTAGGGCCGCCGGGTCGTCTATGTAGCCGTCTATGACGGCGACCCTGGGTTTGGTTTTCATGACCTTCCGTATGGTTCGGGGGTTATTGCGTTTTGTCCTCCGGGCGGCCGCCGCCAGAGGCGTCCGCCATGCGGAGGGATTGACAGCCTCCCACGAAATCAAACACTATTAATAGCATGGAACTCTATCAACGGTTAGAAACTCGCAGTAATTCTTACGAATTTCGTAGAATGGTGGTTTGAAATGGGAATCGGAGACAAGTTCAAGAACATAGTTGACAAGACCGTAGACATGGTGGACAAGGGCATCGACAAAATTACCGATGGCTCCCCCAAGAAGGACAGCGACAGGGAGCTCACCGTAGAGGAGCGCCTGGAACGCGCCAAGAAGCCCGGCAAGGACGCCATGATCATGCACAAGTACTACGGCGGGAAGATCGAGACCGTACCCAAGGCATGCATCAGGTCCTTCGAGGATTTCTCCATCTGGTACTCCCCCGGAGTGGCGGAGCCCTGCAAG
>DARY01000018.1:0-27371 GCA_002503545.1 Candidatus Methanomethylophilus sp. UBA78 | reverse complement strand
GAGGCCGCCATGCCCGTCATGGAGGGCAAGGCCATGCTGTTCAAGTACCTGGGAGGAGTGGACTGCGTCCCCATCTGCCTGGACACCAAGGACCCCGACAAGATCATCGAGACCGTGAGGCTCATAGCCCCGTCCTTCGGAGGAATAAACCTCGAGGATATCTCCAACCCCAAGTGCTTCGACATCCTCGATGAGCTCAGGGCCGACTGCAAGATCCCCGTATGGCACGACGACCAGCAGGGAACCGCCACCGTCGAGGTGGCGGGAGCCATAAACGCCATGAAGCTCGTCGGCAAGAACTTCCAGGACGCCAACGTCACCGTGGTGGGTGCCGGCGCGGCGTCCCTCGCCATCGCCAGGCTCCTCCTCGCCACCGGGTTCAAGCCCGAGCACCTCTGCATGTGCGACTCCACCGGAATACTCAACATAGCCAGGGACGACCTCGACGAGGCCCACAAGCTGAAGAGGGAGATCGCCGACAAGACCAACGGAGCGGGCAAGTCCGGCGGACTCAAGGAGGCCATGGAGGGCGCGGACCTCGTAATCGCCGCCTCCAAGCCCGGACCCGGGACCATCCCCGCCGAGTACATCGACCTGATGGCCGACGACCCGGTCGTCTTCGCCACCGCCAACCCCGTCCCCGAGATATGGCCCTGGGAGGCCAAGGAGCACGGATGCAAGGTGTTCGCCACCGGAAGGTCCGACTTCCCCAACCAGGTCAACAACTCCATGGGATTCCCCGCGATCTTCCGCGGTGTCCTCGACGTGAGGGCCAAGACCATCACCGACGAGATGTGCATCGCCGCCGCCACCGAGCTCGCGAGATGCGCGGAGGAGAAGGGACTCACCGAGGAGTACATCATCCCCAACATGTCCGAGGAGGAGGTGTTCCCGAGGGAGGCCGCCGCCGTCGCCATGAAGGCCATCGAGCAGGGCGTCGCCCGCATCAAGACCTCCTACAAGGAGGAGCATGACAGGGCCGCCGAGATCATCGGAAGGTCCAGGAAGCTGACCAAGCACATGATGGACTACGGTTACATCAGGAAGTACGTGGAGCCCCGGGCCTGATAACCGTCAAAACAGGGGACTCCGGTCCCCTTTCTCATTTCCATCTTTTTGTCGAAACACCATCCCAGACAAAATTATAAATGCGCTCGCGGGACTGACGGGTCGTAGGGAAGGGAAGAAATGACCGAAGGTCCGACCGTATCGGTGATTGTGCCCATATTCAACGGTGCGAGATACATAGACGGGTGCGTAGGCTTCCTGAAGGCGCAGACGTTCGGCGACTTCGAGACGCTCCTCTGTGTGGATGTCGGCAGCACGGACGGTTCCCTCGAGAAGGCCAGGGAGGCCGCCGCATCGATGCCGAACTGCAGGGTGGTCGAGCAGACCGACGGTATGCATCTGGCGGGCGCACGCAACGTCGGGATCAGGAACGCCGCCGGCAGGTTCGTGTGGTTCTGCGACGTCGACGACGCACCTTCGCCGGAGCTTCTGAAGGAGTGCGTGCGCGTGCAGAAGGAGACCTCCGCATGCATGGTGTGCTTCAACGCCATGAACGTGGGTCCCGACGGTGTGGTGAAGGAAAGGCGCGGGAAGAGGTACCAGGTTCTGACCATGACCCGCAACGAGGCGCTCACCTTATGGCTCCCCATGAAGATCCCGGTCACCGCATGGAGCAAGATGGTGAGAGCGGACATCCTCACGGGGGACGGCGGGTTGCTCTTCAGGGATTCGATGGCCGAGGACATCTCGTTCACCTACAATGCGATATCCCGCTGCGACAGGATAGCGGTCTACCTGCGGCCCCTGTATGCGTACAGGATGACGCGCGGGTCGATCACCCGTTCCAGCGAGAACATGGACCGCAGGGGGAGGGACGAGATCGCGGCCTACGAAGGCGTGGACGCCATAGACATGGATCCCGGGGTGAGGGAGAAGGTCCTGTTCAACAACGCGTACATCAAGATGCGCTCGAGCGGGCACATGGGGAAAGAGGCGTTCCTCGAATACGCCAGGGGAGATGAGTTCAGGGAGCTCTACGAGAAACATCTCAAGGGGACTTTCGAAGGATGGGGGTTCTACCATTTCCCAAGGGTCTATTATTCCGGGATAAGGTTCTTCCTGAACCACATCTACAAGCGCCGCGGCTCGACCTATATGAAAACCAAAATCTGAAACGGTTTGTGTTAATCGTGCGGGCCCGTTCCCGGGGGACGGGCACCGCACGGAGGTTTGCGATCAGTAGTTGGTGGAGGAAACGCACTCGACGTTCTGGATCCCGGGGATGGAGGTCAGAGCGTTCTCGAGGTCGGTTCCGACGGTCTCGACGGAGTCGTCGATGAGGAAGCCGGCGTTTACCTTCATGAGTCCGAAAGCCAGGGGCTGGATCTTCGTCTCGAGGAGCTTCACTCCCTCGGGGATGACCTTGGGAATGGCCTCTATGACCACGTTGAGGTCAATCTCCGTGCTCTCGGGCAGGATGTCGTAAGAGGAAACAATCTGTCCCATTCCCACACCTCAAGGTCCGCAGAACCCGCAGTTGGGGCATTTATAGGGGACGCTCTGATCGCGGCACTGCTCGCATCTTCCGATCTCGACCTCCCCGCATTTGGGGCACTTGAAGAAGGTGTTGCCGTGGCCGATAAGTCTCTTCCCGCAGGAGGAGCAAATCTTGTCTGTTGCCATAATCCCACGGATAATTCTACTTATATTAAATAATGAGGGTTCCGAAACCCTTTTTAACCCACCCTCCCGTAACTCTGGACATGAAGACCCACGCCGATTGCGCATCCTGTCTTTTGAAGCGCGTCCTTTTCCAGGCGCGTCTGGCAGGCAACGGGACGGAGTTCGCCGCCGTGCAGGCCGGGGTCAGGGAATATGCCAGACTCATGTCGCCCGACATATGCTCGGCCGAGATCGCTACGCACGTCCATGCGGCAGCCTATGCGGCCATGGGCGTCAGGGACCCCTACGCCGGGATGAAAGCGGAGGCCGACAGGGTCGCGGAGAGGTACGTGCCGGATGCCGAGAGGTTCATAGATTCGTCCGGCGACAGGTTCGCCGCCGCGGTGAGGGTATCCATCGTGGGGAACATCATGGATTTCGGCATGGGTGCCGCCATAGACAGTCCCGAGGAGTTCGGAGACGTCTTCAGGTCCCTGCTGGAACAGGGGGTCGGGTCGGACCAGACGGAGGAGCTCAGGAAGCTGGTCGAGGACAGCGGTTCGGTCCTCTACGCCTTCGACAACTGCGGGGAGATCCAGTTCGACAGGCTTCTCATAAGGGAGATCCGGGGCATGGGCAAGAGGGTCGTCGGGGTGGTCAGGGGGGCACCGATCCTCAACGACGTGTCCATGGAGGACGCCCTGCGTGTGGGCATGGACAGGGAATTGGACGGGATCGTGACCACCGGGGGTTTCTGCATAGGGTTCTCGGAGGACCTGATGGGGGAGGACCTCAGGAGGGAGATGTCCGGAGCGGGCGTCCTCATCGCCAAGGGGATGGCGAACTTCGAGTCCCTGTCCGACATGGAAGTCCCCGTCCCCGTGGCGTACCTCCTCAGGGCCAAGTGTCTGCCGGTGGCTGCTTCTCTCAATGTGCCAGTAGGTACGAATGTCGTCAGAGTACTGTGTTGACCGTCTCCGTTTAATAGAGGCATCGTCATGCCCGTCCATATGCAGTCGGAAGTGAGGCAGGCAGTCATAATGGTGGGGGGGAAGGGCACCCGTCTGATGCCTCTGACGCTCACGCGCCCCAAGCCGGCCATGCCGGTTCTGGACAAGCCGTTCCTGAAGTACCTCATGGAGTCGATGATCTCGGCCGGGATAGAGGAGATATTCCTGGCATGCGGATACAAATCCGATGTGCTGGCACAGTCGATCGGCGACGGAAGCGAAATGGGCGTCCGCATAATCTACTCCGATGAGGACACCCCGCTGGGGACCGGCGGTGCCATAAAGAAGCTGGAGGACAGGCTCGACCCGGTGTTCCTGGCGGCCAACGGGGATACCCTCACCTCCGTAGACATCGCCGCCCAGATAAGGGAGCATTTCTCGTCCAGGGCCGTGGTCACCGTCTCGCTCTCCGAAGTCGACGACCCCAGCAGCTACGGCGTGGTCCGCACTGACGGTACCGGCAGGATCCTGGAGTTCCAGGACAAACCGAAGAGGGAGGAGGCCATCTCCAATCTGGTGAATTCGGGTGTGTATGTCGTTGACAAACGCTGTCTGGCACGTATCCCGGAGAATTCCTTTTACGATTTTTCCAAAGAACTGTTCCCCCTGCTCATAGCCGAGGGGGAGAAGCTGCAGGGCCATATGGCCAAGGGGATATGGATAGACATCGGCCGTCCGCACGATCTGATAAGGATGAATCTGGTCATGGCGGAGAGACTCTATTCCAGGTACGATTGGTCGTCCAGGGTCGAGGATTCGGATATCAGGGGTGTTGCATACATAGGGGAAGGCTGCTCCGTCAGGTCTTCCGACATCTCCGAATCCGTTATATCCAAGGGATGTGTTGTTGATTCGTCCGACCTGAAAGGTTCCCTCGTCATGGGAGGCTGCCGCGTATGCGGGGCGTACGTGAAGAACTCCATACTCGGGGAGGGATGCATACTCGGGGAGGGATGCAGGGTCGTGGATTCGGTTCTCGGAGACGGTACAGTGGTGGATGCCGGCCGGAATGTTGACGGGTTGGTGGGATAAGAATGGTGGAGATAATCAGATCCAGAGCGCCTCTCCGCATAGGGTTGGCCGGTGGCGGGACAGACGTCGAGCCCTATGCCTCGGAGAAGGGCGGGTACGTCTTTAACACGACTATAAACAAATACGCCTACAGTACGCTGACTCCCAGGGATGACCATAACATGACGGTCACTTCCATGTACTACGGCAGGTACAGGGCACCCTTGGACGACGGTCCCCTCCCTCTCGACGGCAACATGGATCTCATAAAGGCGGTGGCCAACTACTTCCAGGTGAAGAAAGGATTCGACCTCAACATCCGTTCGGATGTCCCGGCCGGTTCCGGTTTGGGTGGGTCGTCCACGATGATCGTCTCCATGATCGGAGCCATGGTCAACTGGCTGGACGTGGACATGTCCAAGATGGAGATGGCCGGTCTGGCATATCATCTCGAAAGGGAGGTCATCGGCCTCAAGGGCGGCAAGCAGGACCAGTACGCCGCCGTGTTCGGAGGTTTTAACTCCATAAAGATAGACAGGAACGGTCTGGCTATACTTCCGGCCAGAATCCATCAGGACGTTATCAACGAGCTCCAGTGCCGTTCCGTGGTATGTTTCACGGGTATGACCCACGATTCCGCTTCCATCATCGGTACGCAGATCAAATCGTACCAGGAAGGCAAGAACGACGAGGCTCTGGACAAGGCCAAGGAGATAGCCATCAGGATGCGCGCCGCCATGAGACACGGGGACATAGATGAGGCGGGGCGCCTTCTGGGCGAATCGTGGGAGTCGAAGAAGAAGTTCTCGGATAAGATCACGAACTCCAACATAGACAACATTTACAATCTGGCTATGAGGAATGGAGCTATCGGCGGCAAAGTTTCCGGTGCGGGCGGAGGCGGGTTCATGTACTTCATCACCGAGTGCGACGAGAAACCGCATCTTTCCAAGGTTCTCCAGGAGGCCGGGGCGGAGGTCACGGACATACTCTTCGAGCCCGAAGGCGTGATCTCCTGGAGAAGCAGGCATGATTGAGGGAAGGAGGGCTGTCCTGGTGGACAGGGACGATACGCTCTGTCCCGATGTCCCCCACAACGGCGATCCGGCCAAGATGCACGTCTTCCCATATGTGCCAGATGCTGTAAGGAGACTGAACGAGGCCGGGTTCCTCGTCCTGGTCGTGACTAACCAGTCCGGCATAGGCCGCGGAATGTACACCCTCGAGGACATGAAGGCTGTGAACGCCGAGATGGAAAGGCAGATAGCATCCGGAGGCGGCAGGATCGATGACGTGTTCTTCTGCCCCCACCGTCCGGACGAGATGTGTGACTGCCGCAAACCCAAGACCGGTATGGGCGTACAGGCCATCCGGAAATATGGTTTAGACGTCTCCAGGTGCTACATGGTCGGCGACAAGGACAAGGACGTGGAGTTCGGCAAAAGCCTGGGTATGAAGAGCTATCTGGTATCTGGCACATTCACTTTCGCCGATGCGGTCGGTGAGATCCTGCGCGACTGCAGGGATTGAGACCGATTCCACACAGAGTTTTTGATTTATATTAGTCCGACGATTCATCTTTAAGGAGTCGCATTCATGAAGGCAAAGGTCCAGAATTCGGAGCAGATAAGATCGGAGCTCTTCCAGAGATATCCAAGTCTGACCTTCTGCGAGAAGGCGATTGACGAGGCTTACAGGCTCATCCTGTCCTGCTACAGGGCCGACGGCAAGCTGATCCTCGCCGGCAACGGTGGCAGTGCGGCCGACAGCGATCACATCACCGGCGAGATGACCAAATCGTTCAGGTTCAACCGCGCCATAGATGCCGAGCTCGGCAGGAATCTCGAGGGACTCTACGGCGACGAGGGGAAGGAGCTGGCGGCCAATCTGGAGGGCGGACTCATGGCAATCCCCCTGTCCCAGTTCGCCGCGGCCAATACAGCATTCATGAACGACGTCAGTCCGGAAGCGGCTTTTGCGCAGCTCGTCCAGACCTTCGGAAGGAAGAACGACGTCTTCCTGGGTATAACCACCTCCGGGAACTCTGGTAACATAGTCAAGGCGTTCATGGCGGCGAAGGCGCGCGGTGTCAGGACCATCTGCCTCACCGGGAAGACCGGAGGGAGGTGCAGGGACCTCTGCGATATCTGCATATGCGTTCCCGAGACGGAGACGTTTAAGGTCCAGGAGCTCCATCTGCCCGTGTACCACGCCCTCTGTTCGATGGTCGAGGCGGATCTGTTCGATTCTAAGGTCTGAGTGTCCCGGGTGCCGTTCTTCCCCTGCCTACTCTAAATATAAGTAAGACGAAACCATAGCGGATGGCAGAGTGACACACATGTACGTCATATCCCTGATTGTCAAGAACGAATTCGGCGTCATGCAGAGGGTCATGGGCGAATTCACCCGCAACAAGATCAACGTGGAGACCATCGTCGTCGGGAAATGCGAAATCCCGGGCAAGTCGAGGATGGTCCTCTCCGTGATCGACAGGGGGGAGGCGGAACTGGCCATCGGCAGGCTCCAGAAACTTCAGGATGTGTACGGTGCGGAACTGGTTCCGGAGTCGGGGCAGTCCGCCTATGCCCTCATATCCACCTCCAACGGCAACGTCGGAGTCGTCGGAGGTTCTGACCAGGTCGAGGAGATCATAGCCCGCTCGGAGCCCGAGAAGTACGTCAAGGCGCTCAACGCCCTCTGAAGATGTGTGCCAGCTGGAAGGATTCACATGGAGAAGTGCGAGAAGATTTGGCTCAACGGAAAGCTTATCGATTGGAATGATGCGAAGGTTCATGTCCTGGCACATGCACTGAACTACGGGACGGGCGTGTTCGAGGGGATAAGGGTCTACAACACCCCCAAGGGTCCCGCCATATTCAGGCTGAAGGACCATGCGAGGAGACTCGTCGACGGCTGCAAGATCATGGGCATCGACCTTGTCTTCGGCGGGAAAGAGTACACCTGCCAGACGATCATGGATGCGATCAAGGAAGCCGTCCGCGCCAATAAGAACGTGGACTACGTCAAACCGTGCGTCTTCCTGAGCGGCGAGGAGGTCGGACTCAACCCCGTCGGCGTCCCTGCTTCGTTCGCCATCACCTGCATCAACATGGGTGCCTATCTGGGGAAGAACGCTTCCGCCGGCATCAAGCTCGTCACCTCCTCCTGGCAGAGGCCCGACTACCTCTGCGGTCCCGCCGGCGCGAAGGTCAACGGATCCTACGTCGCATCGTGCCTCGCCAAGAGGGAGGCCATCCGCCAGGGTGCCAACGAGGCCGTCATGCTGAACAAGGAGGGACACGTCGCCGAGTGCACCGGAGAGAACATCTTCATGTACAAGTTCGGCAAGGTCTTCACCCCCTCCGTCGCGGAGGGAATCCTCCAGGGGATCACCAGGGAATCCATCATCCAGATAGCCAAGGACCTCGGGTACGAGGTCTGCGAGTGCCCCGTCACCAGGTTCCAGCTGATATCCTCCGACGAGGTCTGGCTGACCGGTACGGCGGCTGAGGTCGTCCCCGTCACCGAGCTCGACGGACGCATCATCGGGGACGGGAAACCCGGAGAGGTCTCCGCTAAGATCCACCGGAAGTTCTCCGAGATTGCCGGGGGCAAGGACCCCAAGTACGATTCCTGGCTCGATTACGTCGAGTGAAACCAATCAAAGGGCCGAAAGGCCCTTTTTAAAATCTGAAAACAAGTTTACTTCTTTTCCTTGGGGTACATCTTGTAGTAGTCCTCGCCGTACAGTCTGCAGACGACCTTGGACATGAACCTGCCGAAGCCCCAGAGCTGGTGGAACGTCATTATGACCACCTTCGGGGAGAGGTGGGACTCCCCGCCCGCCCTGGTTCCGAAATCGTACTTCGAGTAGGCTACCTTGACCTTCCCGTCGGAGTACTTCATGAGGTCCATCAGGACCTTCCATCCCTTGTACTCGAATGTGTCCCAGCATCCCTCTATCACGGGTCTGAAGACATCGCATCTGACGGCGAAGAGCCCGCTCATGAAATCCTTGGTGGTCTGTTTGCCGTGGAGTTTGAAGAAGAACTTGCAGAACACTTCGACGGCCTCCGACCCCAGTGCCCTCTTCAATCCCATGGACATCCTGCTCGTCCTGACGCCCACGCAGAGGTCGGCGCCGGCCTCCATTTTCTCGTAGATGTCCTTGAGGGAGGAGATCGGATGCTGGAAGTCGCAGTCCATGCAGAGTGCGTAGTCGGTGTCCGCCGTGGCGAACCCCTCCATCACGGAGGCGGCGAGTCCCCTCTCCTATTCCCTGACGCGTATGGTCGTCAGGGGGTCGTTCAGACCCCTCACGAGGTCGATGGTGCCGTCGGTGGACCCGTCGTCCATGAAGACTATCCTGAATTCGGGATAGGCACTCCTCAGAGCTTTCGCCATTTCGACGATGTTGTCTTTCTCGTTGTATGTCGGGATGACCACAGTGAAGGTTCCTGCCATCGTTCTTCCCCTTAACGGGAAGCCCTAACAGATGGTCGTATTTATACGGAACCATGGGTTCCCGCAGGACTCATGCGCCGTCTATGCCTCTGCGTTTCTTCACGACGAAGGACAGGATCATGCTTACCGCGATCACGGCGAGTATCATCGCTATCATGAACAGCTGGGCCTGGTCGCTGCTGAAGAACTCGAGGAACGCGTTGCCGAGGAGCATTATGGTCCCGTATTTCAGGATGCATCCGAGGACTATGTAGAAGACTGATTTCCTGAGGTCCCATTTGGCTATGGCGATGAATGCGCCGGCGAAGGGTATCATGGGGGCCACCCTGTTCAGGAGAAGCAGCCTCTCGTCGCCCATGACCAGGAACCTCGTGTACCTGTCGACGAGTTTTTCTATCTTTTTCGGGATGCGTACGTGCTTCACGACGTAGTACAGCGAGAGTATGCCCACCAGTTCCGCGGCGATCGCCGCCGCCAGGAGTTCGCATCCGAAGACTATCGGCACGTTGTGCTCGGCCCCCGCCATGAATCCCAGTATGAAGAACAGTTCCGGGAGCGTGGGCACCAGCAGGGCGTCGAGCAGGAATATCAGGAAGATGCATACGAGTATGCCGAGATCCCCGTTCCCTCCGAACAGGTCGTATATGGATTGACCGATGTTGGTGCTCATGCTAACGCCCGCTTCATTCCGAATGGATTCAATCGATATATTTTAATCTGCAAGGCGGTCGAATCGGCTTCAGCCGTATTTTCTTTCACTCTTCGGGTACATCTAGGGGCGGAGTGTTTTGCGGTGTTCTGTCGCATCCATTTTAAATGGAAACAGCATCGATGTTGAAAGCACTTTTAGAAAAGGGCGGAAGGCATGTCTTCAAAAATCGATGGGATCGCAGTCCTGGCCGTGGTTTTAATTGCGGCTGTTTTCGCGGGGGAGTATTTCACCTACGGTCATGATACGGACCGTAGCGCTTCCGTGTCCTGGGATACTGGTTCCGTATCCTATTCCGTTGATTCCTCCGGTTCGGACGAGTACCGTGCGGTCCTTTTCGATAACGGGGGATACACTCCCGTTGATACGCTGTACATCTATGCAGACGGGACCTATGATAGATACTACTCTCAGGCCTGCGAGCTGTCGGACGGCGCCGAACCCCTGTACATGGAGGGGGATTATTACGTGGAGCAGGTCAGGGAGTCCCTGAAGATACGCGGTTTCGATGATGTATGCATAATCGACGGTGAAGGGCTGGAGGATCTGCTGCGGACGACCATGCCGTCCCCTTCCGGCATAGGGGTGATGGTGATATCGTACGCCGTTCCGGGGTCCGTCTACTCCGGCGGACCCGACTGCCTTCTGGTGAACTGGATAAACAACGGCGGCAGCCTTTACTGGCTGAGTTCCGAGATAGGCAGGTTCTACACGGACGGTCTGGGACTCCACAGGGCGGAGGGGGATTGCACTGCCTACTTCTTCGGGACCTCCGTTCCGGTGGACTGCTCCGACGGGGATAGTCTCAGCTACATAACGGGGAAGACGGTGAACACCGGATTCACCGAGGCCTTGTGCCTCAAGAACAGCACCACCGAGTTCGGGATAGACATCTCCGGTCTGTCGGGCATACAGCTCGGGTTCGGGGAGGAGGGATATGCCAGCATATCGATGGTCTCGGTCGGCGCAGGCATGATATGCGTCTTCGCGGGCGGGTTCGACATAGACCAGCTGGACGACATCGGGCAGGTAATAGCTTCGAAACTGACATGCGGAAGCACTTTCATTGAACTGCAGAGGGGCAAGGTCACCAGGGATTCCGTCGGCGGGACGTTTTCGTTCTCGGCCTCCGATCCGTATTTATTCATATACACCGGCGGGGTTTACGCGAATTTCGGAGCGTGCTTCCATGCCTGAGTCCCCGTATTTCGTTAAGATCAGGAGATATGCAGGGAGCATCAGGCATCCGCTTGCTACCGTATTGGCCGCAGGTCTCGCGATACACCTGTTGGTCATGCTGCTGGCCATGGTTTACGATTCCGATTACTGGGCCGTGGTGATCAGGAACATCAACGCCGGCGAGGGGCTGTATGGGATGGAGGGCTACTACTACACCCCCGTCTGGGGTTACATGCTGGGTCTCGTCAGCGCGTTCCAGAATGCATGCCTGAGCCTCGGCGATTCCGCCGTCAGGGTGTTCGAGGCGATATACTTCGAGGCGAGCGGCCACCAGACGACCGCAACCGTGACGTCCGTGGTCTTCAACTACTGCACCAAGGTGCCGCTGCTGATGTGCGATGCGGTGCTGGCATATCTGACCTACGTGCTGGTGTACGACATGCGCAGGGACAGGGGGAAGGCCACCCTGGCGTTCGCCCTGGTTTTCCTTTGTCCCGTGATAATAGGTTCCACGGGGATAATCGGCATGCCGGATACGATGGCTGCCATGTTCATGATGTTCTCCCTGATTCTCCTTCTCAGGAACAGGCCATTCTTTGCAGGCATGTGCTTCGCCATGGCGGCTCTGACCAAGTTCTTCCCGGTCTTCCTGTTCTTCCCCATGCTGGCATATCTGTTCTCCAGGAACAGGGGCGACCTGAGGGCTGGTTGCATGCAGGCGGCCGTGGCCGCCGCGGGAGCAGTGGCTGTCGCGGTCGCAATATTCCTGCCGCAGATCCTGGAGGGGGATCTGTCCGCCAGCTTCCAGTTCATAACCGACCGCGCCGGTACATCTCCGGTGAGCGACATATTCGCCAGGTTGGTCGGATACACCCGCATCGCCGCATATCTGCTGGTGATACTCGCATCGATCCTGGCGGCGAGGTTCATCTACCGTTCGGACAGGGAGGGGCTGGACCGCTCGCTGCTCAAGGGGTCCATGGTGATAATGGCTCTGTGCCTCCTGTATCCTCCGGCCACACAGTACATAGTGGTCCTCGTCCCCCTGCTGGCATATTACATAGCCGCCGAGGACGGCGTATGCATGCGCAGCTGGTGGCTTCTCGCGATCGGTGCCTTCATCGTGTTCACGGTCTCCCTTTCGACGCACCTGCTGCCCCTGGCCGTTCATACGGGCATAGTGGATCTCGGGTCCCTTATGCATTTCTTCGACCTATGGAATGCGGGTCCGGGGGTTCTGACCATCTGGAACATCACGTTCGTCATAGGAAGCGTTATCCAATATTCCGGCATAGCCGTCCTGCTGCTCACGGTCTACGGGGCGGATCTCAAGAAGGTCTTGGAGGGGAGGAGAACTGGAATCGGCTTCTGAAGGCGTCGGCGGGGTTGACAAGTTCTCCAGCAAGGTCTCCTACAACATGGCGGTCAACATACTGCGTACGGCAGTGATGGCACTGTTCGGATTCCTGATGGTCCCGTACTATATCGATCAGTTCGGCCTAGCCACGTATGCCATACTGCCGCTGGCCACATCCATCTCCAGTTATGTCCTGTCCGTAACCGATCCCCTGGGGGACGCATTCGCCAGGTACACATCCATCGCCGTTCAGAAGGGCGACATCGGTTTGGCTAACAAGACCTACAGTTCGTCCGTGTTCGGCATGCTCAAATGCGTCGCCGTCCTGGTACCTCTCGCCCTGCTGGTGTCAGTCATCTCTCCGTACGTGTTCAACATCGCCGATTCAAGGGCGCATGATGTGCAGATCCTGTTCGCGACGGTTCTCCTTTCATCGCTTCTGATATCGTTCAGCGCATGCCTCGGCAGCGTGTTCATGGCGTACAATAAGCTTTACATCATATATGCCAGCAAGACGGTGTACTGCGTTTCGCAGGTCGTACTGGTCGTTTTCTTCTTCATGGCGGAGGGCCCCTCCCTCCCCCTTCTGGGAGTCTCCTACGTCCTCGCATCCATACTGATGATGTCGATGATGGTGTATTACATCAAGAAAGATTATCCGCAGTTCAGGATATCGAGGAGGAACTACGACAGGAAGATGCTCAGGGAGATGTCCTCGCTGGGTATGTGGTCCATAGTGAGCGAATTTGGTACTTTGATGTATATCGAGGCGTCACTTATAATGGTGAATATATGCTTGGGTGCTGCCGAGCAGGCATCCTTCGCCATAGTGGCCAATGTCATATCCATGATAAACACGACCACCACTTCATTAGCCGCAGTCTCCGTGCCTTTGGCATACCGTCATTTCGCCAATAAGGATGGGGACGGCCTCGTGGGGACGATGGCTTTCTTCATGAAGTTCATCGGCGTCATCATGGCGTTCCCGGTCGCATTGCTTATACTCCTGATGCCGCAGATCCTGGAACTCTGGCTCGGACCGGGGTATGAGAACCTCTACAATATGCTGTACATCATGCTGCCGATGCAGATATCCTTCTGTACGATCAGAGTCCTCCTCACGGTCCCGGTGGTCTACCTCAGGATGAGGGTTGTGGCTATTGTGACCACCGGTTTAGGGATATTGAATGCAGCCATGTGTCTGGCATTTATTATTTTTACAGACTTTGGTTTATTGGGTGTAAGCGCATCGTGGGCCGTCTCGATGTTCATACTCAAAGTCGTGTTCTATCCTCTTTATTCTTCGAAACTCACGGGGACCCGCAGACGGATGTTCTATCTGCCTCTGGTGTATAGCCATGCCATGTTTGCCGCAATAATGATGGTCGGTTGCGCCATAGGTAAAGTTTATACTGTGCCAGTAAGCTGGATTGCAGTCATCTTGGTAGTTGCGGCGACGTTCGTCCCGTACTTCATAATGGTTATGCGTTTCCTCTTCAACAGTAAAGAGAAAGACATGATAGTCCATTTCCTACCAGGATTCATACAAAGGGCTATAGAACGGTGATCTCCATGGGCATTTCTACTGATGCTGGCACATTGTCTTCCGGAAGGCACGGGTGGCTCAGAAGTACTTTGTTCCTATCCCTGATTCTGGGCATTGCGGTGAGATGCATCTGCATACCATTCACATACGACTATGATATGTATCACTGGGCCGTCATCATTCAGAACATAGATTCCGGGAACGGTCTGTATGAGCTCTTCGGATACTACTACACCCCGGTGTGGGGTTACATCATGGGCTTCATAGACATGTTCTCCAACGCATTCCTCTCGATCAGCGAGTTGGGAACCCATGTGTCGGGACTCCTCGCAGTGGAGGACCTGGAGAACATACGGCATGTCGCTACTGTGACATCGCCCGAATTCAATGCACTTATCAAGGTTCCGATAATCCTCTGCGATCTCCTAGTCGGATACATACTGTACCGTTTCGTCGGTGATTGGACGGGAGATAGGAAGAAGGGAGAGTTAGCGTTTGCACTGTGGTTCCTTTGTCCAATCATCATGTACATGTCCGGCGTCCAGGGGATGTTCGATACATTCTCCGCATTACTGATTCTTCTCAGCACGTTACTGGTCCTCAAGGAACACTATTTTTCCGGAGGTTTCATGCTGGCGCTTTCAATCCTCCTCAAGTTGTTCCCTGGAGCGGTCGTGTTCGTATTCATAGGTGTGATCTTTGCCAGACATAAGGAGGATGGGACGGCGTTGAGGAATCTGGCACTTGCGGTGGCTGGTGCGGTTCTGTGTTTCATCGTGATTCTATTCCCGAACATAATGGACGGAAACATAGCTGATTCATTGACGTTCATCTCCGACCGTGCCGGAGGATTTACCTTGAACATAGATACGTTCTTCAGCATGATGGGGCTGCTCGTCGCTATTCCCTTTATGATAATCATGGGGTATTGGATGTACAAGGCTAAGGAGGACATCGACCGCAGGTTCCTGATCTACGTTCTGCTGGTCCTCGCCATCTCCATGTTCATCAACATGGGCCCGCAGTACGTCATTGTGCTGATGCCTTTCCTCGTGGTACTCATATGCAGTTACGACCGTTCGTATATGATTTGTTGGACTTTGGTGGGTTTCGGAACGCTGCTGAGTGCCATCGTTCTCAACAACTACTCTCTTCTCATGAGTTCGGGAGTCTATCTCGGCTGGCCCTCTTATGATGTGATTCTAAATGGGTTTGAATGGACTGAGGCGTATCTTTTTGGGACGAACAGTTTCAGGACTCTGATGAACAGTGTCGGTTATGCCTTGACGGGAGCGGGACTGATATTGTTATTCCTGTTCCATTATGAGTATGCCATCGTCAGGAGGTATCCCCGGGCGGAGAAGTATATCGATAAGATCAGATTTTTCTCGTTCGGAAGGAGGCGGCCCGATGAGACATGACAGGTATGTTTTAGTCGCGGCCGCCGTAATCGTCGCCGTAGTACTCATCGGGGAGGTGTACGTCTATACGTTCGACAGAGACTCGACGTACAGTGCCGATGCATACCTGTCTTCCGACGGTGTAGATTACCGGGTGAGTTCCGGAGTGTCCAATGTATATGATGTCGTGGTGAGTGATAACGGCACATTCCCCGCAGCTACGGAGTACTACGTCTACTACGATGAGGGCTATGCGGATATCCTGGAGGATGCGTGGCACGCCCTCGGAGGCAAGGCGCTGGATCAGGAGTACTATGTGTCCCAGATGCTGCATCAGTTGGACAATAGAGGCATCCGTGCCGAAGTTCTCGATGCCACAGGGCTCAGGGACATGGTACTTAGCGGGGGCGGGTCGTCCAAGGCGTTGATTGTCGTATCGGGGGCCTTCCCGGATACGGTGTACTCGGGAGATGCGGCGGATCCGATTGTAAGGTGGATAAGCGGAGGAGGGAGTCTGTACTGGGTCGGAAACCTTTTGGGCGCATACGTATCATCGGAGGACGGGATAAGAGCAGTAGGAGATTACGAAGCACTGTTCTTCGGAGCCGGGACCCTGAACGGTTCCGATTCGGTGAAAGCATACGATGAGATTTCGGATAACGGATATCTCGGTGCGCTGTCTCTTATGAGCAATTCGATAAGATATTCTCTCAATCCGGGTGCACTCTCGGTGCCGCATCTTGCGGTCGGGTACTCCGACGGGATTTATGCGAGTATCGTTCTGGCTCAGTACGGTTCGGGGATGATCTGCGTCGTCGGAGGGGATTATTCGAATAACCAGCGTGCCGATTTGGTGCAGATAGTTTCGGCACATCTGTGTTATCAGTCGGTACTGGTCGGTTCCGACAGCGGCGAGGTGACCAGAGGGACGGAATCCGGCTTTGTTGCCTTTGCGGCAGACAGCGGTAGCCGTTACTCCGTGTATGTTTATCTTGGCGGTTTCTATCTGGAATACGCCCGTTGCTTCGATTATGTCGGCATCACCCACACATAAGCCGTTTCGAATCCCATACATGTATCAAAAACTGCAATCGGAACGAGAGTTTCAATCGGTTTAATGACTCAATCCCGATTAAGGGCAGGCTGTTCCGGGGGAGTGATGACCTCTACGGCGGACACGTCATTCCGCGGGACAATTTGCCTTGTTTATGAAAACCAGGTACTTACTTATGACGTAATTGAGTGCGATTTCAATCACAGATATGACGATTTTGGCGAAGAATCCTTCTACTCCGAAGAATTCCCCATCCATTCCCAAATCATACAGCAGGGCGAATCCGGCTATGTTCACGACACCCGTGAATATCCTGCCGAGTGTGAATGATATGGCTTCTTTGCCGACTTCTTTCCTTTCATGGGTTTTGCTGTTGAATACGAATATCTTGTTCAGCACGAAGGCAGCCGACACTCCGACGATCCAAGATACGGCGTTGCTGAGCGAAGGATTCATGCCCAACAGGACCAGTACCGAATAGACCGACCACGTTATGACCACGTTAAGTCCGCCGGTAAAAAGATAGCGAATCCCTTCCCCGTGTTTACCGTAGAACAGAGCGTTGAATGCCGACACAGATCTCGCCTCTTCATAGTTTTTTGGTGGAATCCACGCGATCCCATACGCTCATGTTGTCTTTTCCGCTCTCCACATGTTTTTTGGCGATGCGTCTGCACTTATGCTCGATCAAAGCGACATCCAGCATCCTTACGGGGTGGAAACCGAGCTCGTGTATGCTGTCTACGAGTGCACGAAGCAGATACCTGGTATTCCAGGTGGGTATGCTGTAGCCGTATGTTTTCTTCATGGTGTATTCGCCGATGTTCACGCGGATGCGCTGTTTCATGAAGTCTTCGAGGGTTTCGGGGCCTCTGTTCAGTATTATGCTGTCCCCCACATAGACGCAGACATAGCCTGCCTGTTCGAGCCTCATCCTGATGATGTCCTCATCCGACTGCATGTCGGTCGGCAGGCGCGTCCCTATGTCCCTGAATGCGATAAGTTCCCCTATTTTCGGATGGAGGAGCGCCAGTTCGTGATGCATGTGCCACATCATCTGGACGGCGAACCCTATCCTGTCTCTTTTATCGTTGGTGGGCACGGGCCTCCCGCCGGTGATGCCGACCTTCGGGTCGCGGAAAGGTTCGACGAGTTTCTGCAGGGAGTCGTCGGTCCCGAAGACGTTGTCCGCATTGAGCATGACGACTATGCCGCAGGTCTTGTTGTCGAGGTAACAGTTTATGGCGGAGTTCTTGCCTTCCCTTTTCTCCTGACGGAAAAGTCTGAGTTCGGGGAATTCTTCCGAAAGCCGGGTCACAATCCCGTCGGTGCCGTCGGTGCTCCCGCTCGACACCACGAGTACCTCTTTCACGATTATGCCGGAGAGTTTCTGGGAGAAAACGGACCTTATGGCTCTCTCGATGATCTGCTCCTCGTTGTATGCGCAGATGCCTACGGTTACCTCGATATCCGACATCGTGTTCTTTTCCCCATCAGTCACCACGTATTAAACGTTGATGTGACGGCTGTATGCCGGCATAGAGCGTGGCCCAAGGGCGGTTTTGTTTTCGTATGGCGAAGCAGATTTAAGGGCATCCGCACATATGCGGACGCCAATGACGGATCCAATCCATGAATTCCTTTCATTATATCGGGTCGAGTATTCGAAAAACCCCGTAACTGTGTTGCTGTTGACCATAGTATCCGTCGTATTGCTTGCAGATTTGGTCTTAGCCATACTGACGAAGGGCGATTGGTTCTATCAGTGCCTTTATTTCGACAACACTGAGGTTTTCATGGATTTCTTCTACAGTCTTGCTTACAGCATGGAGGATCAGTACGGATATTGGAAAATCATATACCCTCCTCTGATAACTGTGTTCTATGGTGTGATTGGTCGTTTTTCACTGCCGTACACCGAAATTACCGGCGTAAGGGATCTCGCATACGATCTACGGGACTCCCAAATCGCCATGATGTATTTCATAGTAATATTGCTGGTGAGCCTGTATTTTATGCATCTGGCTTATCAGAAGGTGTTGGCCGGCAAATTCAGAACGGGTTATGTCGAAGCGCTGTTCCTGCTTACTATGTTGTCTACGCCCGTAATCTACTCTATAACCCGCGGGAACTCGATTATATTGTGTACGGTGTTCTGTTTCATGTTCGTTCTGGGGTACAAATCGGACAGCAGGCTGGTCAGATATGCGTCGTATGTGGCGTTGGGCTGTGCGGCCGGTATCAAGATCGCCCCCGTGTTCCTGGCTGTGCTGATTCTCAGGGAACGCAAATACAGGGAATTTATGGCATGCGCCGTTATTTCGGTTGCCATCTTCATGGTACCCTTCGTGTTCACGGACGGGGGGTTACTGATACTTCTGCAAAATATTATGAGTCACATGTCTGAGTCCACTGGCAATGCCCTGATCAGCACCAATGACATGATCGCGGCATTGGGACGTTACATGGACGGCATGTTGGTAAATGCGCTGCAGATGACAGTAGTCGCAGTCATATCCCTTCTGGTGCTGACTATAACGCTTTTAGATAGGAAAATGGCCTATTGGAAAATACTCGTTCTCGTTATGGGCTGCATAGTCCTATGCTACAACACGGGGGTGGCGTATGTTTTCATCTACATGCTGGTGCCGTTGGTGTATTTCGTCGCCGAAGAGAGTGCACTAACCAGATTCAATCTCCTCAGTGTCATCATGTTCGCAACAATACTAGTTCTGCTGCCTTGGCCGGTCATCCGGTCTGTGATGATATTGATTGTAATGGCCGTGCTGTTTTACGAGGGGATCAGGGATATCTCGACGGGAAGGAAGGACGAGGGCTCCGTAACCGCAGATTCATCCGGGTGAACCCTTTCCGCCCCTCAGTTTCCGAGAGGCTTCCCGTATTTGAGGGGAGCCAGGTATACGCATGCGGAAATCAACGCACCGAACGTTCCGTATGAGATGATCAACGCATACGTGGCTCCCGCAATCTCCATCTCCGGGATCAAAGCTGTGCAGAATACGATCCCGACAATGAATGCCAGCAATGCGGAGATCGCCCCCAGCTTCCCCTGGTCCTTTGTTATGAGGATCGTGGTTCCGATGGTTCCGACGGTGTAGAGGGTGATTCCGGCCATCAGATAGGCGAAGTATCTCGAGTACCCCCTCATCTCCTCGCCGTAGATCTTTTCGAACACCAGATCCTGCAGCAGGACCGAACCGAGAACGCAGACGGTTCCGAAGCCAACTATGGCCAGCACGATCTTCAGATACTTCCTTCTGAGATCCCGGATGTCTCCGGATCTGGCTGTTCTCGCGAACATCGCAATGAACGGTGCGAATACGGAGATTGCCAGGGTGGGGACTATGATGGTGGGGGTGGACAGCGTGCTGAATATCCCGGCCACGGCATCGCCGCAGTAGTCTTGGAGCATAAGTTTCGGGAGAGCCGTTGTGAACGTGGGGAAAAGTATGGAGAGGAACAGCGGAATCCCTGTCACGAACAGGATTCCCGTCCGTTTCCCGTCGTATTTTTCGGAACTTTTCTTCTTCACGATTCTTTTATAACCTTTGTACTGGGAGATAAGGAACACTCCGCCGCCCAGTGCGGCCATGACCAACGTGGATAGGAACAGATCCCCGGTCGCCATGTACAGCATTACGAACGAGGCGAAGCTCACTATTCCCTCCACGGCGGTCCAGATTCCCACATAGTCGAGCCTTTCCGCGATCTGGAGGGATGCGGAATACAGATATGCGTAGTGGAGCAGGTTGCGGTACACCAGATACGCCAGTATGACTGTTATTTCTTTCAAGCCGTAGTCGAAGAGCACGGCGAACGGGACTATGCCCGCAAAACTCAGGACTATGGTAATCAGTCTCACGGACCTGTAATCGGTGTCCGTGAATCTGGTGTTCTGATCGGATATCTGGAATTCCTTGAGGGAAAAGGTGGCGACGTGGTTGAGGATCGAGCACACGGATATGGCCACCGCGAACACGCCGGCCTCCGCGAAGTCCGTGATCTTGGGTATGATCATTATTATGAGCCATTGGCAGAACAGGGTTACGACCGTTCCGATGGTGTTGTAGGTAATCTGTTTGGAATAGCCCATCCGATCATTCCTTTTCTTCATTTATGGGGGATGTAACATTTAATGATAGGCATTATAATTGCGAACGGTTTAAGGAGAACGGATGAAGATCGCCGTCACTGGTCCAACGGGAGCCATAGGTTCGGATTTGGTCCGTCTTGCATTAGACCGGGGCTATGAGGTCGTGGCAATCGTCAGACCGAATTCCCGCAACCTTTCGAATCTTCCGGATTCGGACAGACTGAAGACGGTGTTCTCGGATGTTTCGGACTATCCGGCCGTGTCTGCTGATGAGCATTGCGATGTGTTCTACCATCTGGCCTGGATGGAGACGTTCGGGGAGAAGAGGGACGACGTCTACACGCAATGCGATAACATCAGGTATTCGTTGGATGCCGTCCATCTGGCGGACAGGTGGGGGGCCAAAGCCTTCGTCGGTGCGGGTTCGCAGGCGGAGTACGGGCCGCAGTCCATGAGGCTCGGTGCGAACACACCTGTAAATCCGGAGAGCGGTTACGGCATGGCGAAGTACGCCGCCGGAAAACTCTGCGGGCTCCTCTGTTCCCAGCTGGGCATCAGGTTCAATTGGGTGCGCATACTCAGCGTGTACGGGGAACACGATTCGGAACGTACCCTTCCCATGTACGTTATAAACTCCCTTCTGTCCGGGAAACCCCCCGAATTGACGAATTGCGACCAGATCTGGGATTACATTTATTCCAGAGACGCTGCTGCCGCCCTCGTTGCGATAGGCGAACACGGGGCGGATGGGAAATCATATGCCCTCAGCAGCGGCAAAGCCCGTAGACTGAAGGATTATGTTCTTTCAATCAGAGATGCCGTAGATCCTGCGATTGAGCCTATATTCGGTGCCAAACCATATTATCCGCACCAGCCGATGATGTTGTGCGGAGACATATCCGAACTGACGGAGGATACGGGGTTCGTGCCGGAGTTCGAGTTCGAAGAAGGCATAAGGAACGTCGTAGACTCGGTTCGCAAACGTAATATTTCAAATAAAAAATCAGACTGATCTGGTGACAGAATTATGAAGACCATCTCCATCATGGTACCTACCTATAACGAAGAGGATAACGTCGTGCCTCTTTCCGAAGCAATCATCGAGCAGGTCAAATTGTGCGGGGATTATGACTACGAACTGCTCTTCATCGACAACGATTCCCGCGATTCCACCCGCGAGAAGATAAGGGAACTGTGTGCCGGGAACCCGCATATCAAGGCGATATTCAATGCTAAGAATTACGGACAGTTCAGTTCTCCTTATTATGGGATTCTTCAGGCAACCGGTGACTGCGTCATAAGCATGGCCGCCGATTTCCAGGACCCCCCCGAGATGATACCGAAATACGTGAAGGCTTGGGAAGAGGGATATAAGCTGGTCATGGGGCAGAAGACCTCCAGCAGGGAGAATGGGATGGTCTATAGGGCCAGGAGGTTCTACTATCGCTTCATGAGAAAACATTCCGAGGTTGATTTTCTGGAGCAGGTCAATGGTTCCGGCCTTTATGACCGTGAATTCGTAGAGATCATGAGGAAGCTGGATGATTCAAAACCATTTCTGAGGGGAGTCGTTGCCGAGATGGGATATAAAATCAAGCTCATACCGTTCGACCAGCCCAAGAGGAGGTCCGGGAAGTCCAGCAACAACCTCTTCAGCTATTACAGCGGAGCTATGCAGAGCATAACCTCTTACACGAAGATCCTCGTGCGTGCTGCAATCGCCAGCGGCATAATATTGACGATTTCAAGTGTTTTGTTGATAATCGGGACTTTTGCATACAAAATTCTTAACTGGGATGAGTTCTCTGTATCTCCCTATGCCTTGGACTTGGCGATATTTTTTGCGGCATCTTTGCAGGTATTCTTCATAGGCGTGGTTGGGGAGTATGTTCTAAATATAAACGACAATGTGAGGAAAAGGCCGCTTGTCGTGGAGGCGGAGCGTATAAATTTCAAATGACTTTCCTTATTTCGCTCAGAAGTGAATATGGACTGTCGGCCACAGGATGTTCCGATGGCACATCTGAGCGGACTTTGAATCCGAATCCGTATGTTACGCCTATGAAATTAATTCCGCAGTCTTTGGCGGAATTCATATCGCTCGAAGCATCCCCGATCATGATGATTCTTTCTGCACCATCTTCGGTCATTTTCTGTTTGCATATGTTGACTATTTCAGTCTTGTTTAATTTCCCACGAATGTCCATTCCGCATACGGTTCTGAAATATTTCAATAAATTTAGACGGTCTAATATTCTGACAGAGAAATCCTCTCTTTTGTTGGTGGCTACCCCGAGCAGATAGCCGGCTTCGTTCAGATCCGAAAGCAATTGCGGTATGCCCTCGTAGACGTTGGCACAGAAAAGGTATTTTTCTCCGTATATCGAGCGAAAGACGAAGTTGAACTTCTCAAGATCTTCTTCGCTGTAGTGTTTTATCTCTTTTATGGCGTTTCCTATGGGTGGCCCTATTTTAGAGATTATGAAATCTCTCGGGAGCGGTTCTTGACCCAAATCCATCAGCGTGTCCTCGACTGCCAGAACTATGCCTTTACTGGAGTCAATCAGTGTACCATCCAAATCGAAGATTATGCCTGCCTTCAGTTTATGCACTCTCATCATATATGGATGAAGTCACGAAGTCTATGCGCATGTTTCTACGGTACTCTTTTATTTTCTTCTTGAGACGTTCGTTCACGGCATTCAGGTAATTGTAGTCGTCGGAAAGGACATAGTTAGAATCCATGTAGTTTGTGGCGGTGTTTTTGGTGAATCCGTCGAATCCCGCCAGGGAAACGGACTCGATACCGATTTTGCGCAGGAGATTCAGTAGAATAACCAATGCATTGTCCCACACTTCATCGGAATCCGTAATCAGGCTGTCAAATCTGATGGTGTAATCAAACGGTTTGTCTATCGGAGTGACATTGGACGTTGCTATGGTCTTGGCGTCGACGTTTCTAAGAGCGGGCAGTATGAGAGGGTATCTCTTGGGATTGCTGAGAAAAACATAATCTGTTTTCATTTGGCCGGGTATGTTGTTGACGGCGATTATCACCGGATTGTTGGTTCTTACGAATTCGGAAATCTTTGTTTTCTCGGATTCTATAGTTTTTCCAGGTCCAATCAAGAGCGGTTTCTTCCCTGTCAGTTCTTCTGTAAGCGTGTCGATGATCTTTAGATCGTCTACGCAGTTCATGAGATATTCGATATACAGATTCTCTATCAGTTTTTCATTGAATTTGAGTTTGGATTCGTATTCTATTTCGGATAGGATGGTGTTTACGGCCTTAGCCGACAGGGTTCTCTTATCCAGGAGATATTTCACGTAGCTGGGATGGCAGTCGTTTTCGGCGGCTATGTAGAACTGCAGCGAGTATCCCCAGTAATGTTTGACGTAGATGGGCATTATATTGACGTCGATTGCTTCCAGTATCTGATTGAGATCGTAATTTTTCCCCTCGTTTTTGTTCAGATACATTGCGAGAAGTTCCAGGGGGGCGTTCCCTGCACTTTTACCCATCCCGTATAGGGTCCCGTCCACTATTTTCATCCTGTCCGAATCCAATTTTATCATTTCCAACGTATTCGAATAGGCCAGCTGGAAATTGTTGTGGGAATGGTAACCTATCCCTATGTCTTTGTTTAGATTTTCATCAAGTAAGGCGAAATACCGGAGCATCTGCTCCTCATGCATGAGGCCATAGGTATCCACTATCGATACGGCATAGGGGTTTATGCTGTTCACATGCTCGGTAAATTCCAAGATGTCCTTTTCCGAATAGGATGTTATGGACACCATCTGGAGGAACAGCTTGTATCCTTTCTTCATGATCTCCAGACCGTAGTCTATGGCCTTGTGCATGTTCTCTTTTTTGAAGATGACCCTTATGCCGTCTATCCATGTGGCTTCTTTTTCCTGGATGTTTTCCAAACGGCATGTGCCATAGTCGATCATGGCAACTACCATGGCGTTTCCGGGGCATGTTTTGGAGTACGTCGTCGAAAATGACTGGGTATCAGGTTGTATGGTGCGATTCGCATCGAACGGTCTGCGGTCATCCAGAAAACCGATCTCTATGATGTCCACGCCTGCTTTATTGAGACGGTCGAAGATGCAAGTTATGTTGCCATTGCCGAAGTTCCAGTCGTTGACATAGCCTCCGTCGCGTAATGTGCAGTCCAGTAACTTGATTTCGTTGCTCATCATTTTTAAGATGGCTTGATTGTATAATATGTTGTTTGTCGTCCGTTTTCGGGTTCGTTCTGGATTGTCAGACCCTTCTTGTCATGGAAGATGATTTGGATAACCGGGTGTTTATTGTTATCGTATTCTTCGATAATCTGAAGAATTTATGTGACTGAATATAAAAAGTAAACTCAACCTGCAGACATCATGTTTTAGTAGAACTACATAGTTGATTGGTGTATCGGAACGGGAGTTAAGTGAAGAGAATATTCTCCATTAGGAAGTATTATGAAGAGGCGTCCGATGGTCAATTTTTTACTTCACTCCTTCTCTTAATGATTTTAATCTCAATAGTTCCTGCGATTTTTACCGGGGGAAGTAGTTTTTTCAATATGCTGTTTTATGATCGCAACGACTACTTCATGGATTTTTTTAACAGTGTCTCGGATGCACTGGGCGATCCATATTCTGTAGGGCACGTAATCTATCCGCCTCTGACGGTGTTGTTTTATGAAGGCATAGGTAAAGTGATACTGGCCCTATTTACTCCAGTAGACGGGGGCTTGTCACAGGCTTTTCAGCTCAGGGGCTCTGCGATAGGACTTTTGATATTTCTTCTAACCGTATTCGTATTTCTGTTCATATTTGCAGCAATACTTTTGAAATTGATTCATAAAAAAGATGTGAAGTTGCCGCTGCTTGGAGTACTTTTGATTTCTTTATCGTATCCCGTGTTGTTTGCAATAGATAGAGGAAACAGCATATTGTTTTCTTTTCTGTTTTCTTTTCTGTTTGTTATATTGCATAATCACGATAACAAACGGGTTCGTTATGTTTCATATCTGTGTCTTGCCATTGCAACGTCGATAAAAATCTTTCCCGTTTTCTTCTGGCTGATCCTGTTGAGGGAAAAAAATTGGAAGGGTGCGGTTGTATGTGCCATCATAATCGCAGTCTTGTTCTTTGTTCCGTTTTTATTCACTGATGGAAGTTTTGGCATGATGCTGGAATCTGCCATGTCGTATTCTTCTTCAGGACATAATGTAAACGGCATAATAAATCTGGGAGATCTGACTAATATAATTTTAATTTCTGCAGGGATGGAATCAAATCATGTTTCCATAGTTGCTTATGTGTATGTTTTGTTTTGTACGGTGTCTGTAGTATTCGATGATAAGTTAAGGGAGTGGCAGACCGTATTGTTGATTGCATCAATTTTGATTCTGGGTCCAGGTTTTGGTGCGGAGTATCTCTTTATCTATGCGATAATTCCGCTAATATTGTTCTTGAGAGGTAATGTCGCTAAGTCAAGATTCAATTTATTTGTCATTTTCGTATTCGTCATAGTGTTAGCAGTAATGCCTGAATTTTTTAGTTATGTGGTGACAGGAACATATAAGGCGATGTTGTTTTTGGCATTGTCTTTATTTGTGTTGAGTGGGTCATATGGCAGATTAATCCGTAAAGTCACTAAACGTGCCGATCCGATTTGATTAATATGTTGGAGAGTCATTTGTCAAGGGAATAATTTTCCTATCTGTATCTCATTACGTGAATTCGGCATATCGACCTGATTTTCGTGATTGCTTCATAACTCACGCTAGTATTTTGCACGGATTCCATAGTTTTTCGTTCAGTCTATATCAAGCATTGTCAATCTTAAGCGATTCCGTCAGGTCCACAAATAGTTCCCGGCGTTCCTTATTTCCATCCAGGTATTCTTCCTCATCGCTGTATATGATGCTCAGGGCATACAGTCTGTCAGATGTGTTCTGCATGATCACGCATGTGAATCCATGCCCGATGTGCCGAATCCCCGAGTCAGAACGCTAGCTATCAAACTTGGGCAATTATGGATCTCTGGAGAAAATAAGTAAAATAGCAACTCACAAATGCGCATATAGATTCAAGATTTTGACACTGACCTTTGTAACAGATATGTCTTTATTTTTGAAATTAAAACATTATTTATAATCAAAGCAGAAACAACAACAAGTAAAAGAGACTTTATTAGATATGCTTCTGTCACGTCGTTGATTCCGCTCAAATGAATGAATCCAAATGGTATGGGAATTAAAATTAAAATAATAAACAACAACATGATTGATTGATAATCTAAATATTCATCAGATTCGGCTTTATATTCTTCACCATTCATTAATATGAGTGAAATAAATAAGAAAAACAACAAATATACCCAAGAAACGTTAGAAAACATAATATAAAACAGAGACAAAGCGAGAGTAGTTTCCCATTTTGACTTTGACATCAACGAAGTCAGTAACAGGCAAAAAACTAACCCCTGTTCTATGGCAGATATTAAAATTTCAAATTCTTCGTAATCTATACCGAACAAATACATTACCTGTTTCAATGAATTGCTTATGTCTAGTTTGAATCCGTCAATGAATGCCATTTCTTCGCTGAGATTGAACACATTGTTCCAAATCTGTCCCAATGCATCTATTCCTCCAAAGAAAGGCAAGGCGATTAAATTGAGAACAAGTAAAATAAACAGGCATTCAAAAAATTCTAAAAATTTTCTATCTTTCAAAAGAACCAATGCAAAAACAGCAGCATAAGGTTTGATGGACACTGCTATAGCAAGACTGAGCAGAGATAAAAATTTACATTTTTTATTTGCACGTGAATTCGGCACGTTGAGGAAT
>DARY01000003.1:3271-5433 GCA_002503545.1 Candidatus Methanomethylophilus sp. UBA78 | reverse complement strand
GAGCCAGCGGAACTTCTGCCTGTCTGCCTGCATTTTTCTTGCAGTGAATAGACCGTTTCCCATTGTTTTCACCTATTTTGGGTTTGTTTTTTTCGCTCGCGATGCGATTATGCCCCGCGCAATATCATTAAATATTGCTAAGCGTGGCTATGCTGAGGGTCGCTATTCACAGATTATATTTAATGGTTTACCAGAGGGCTTCAAAAAACCGAGCGGCCATGCATGCGGGACGCACGGATAGATGTCTGGGCCAACGATACCGCACATATAATACTGTCGTACGATATTCGCAGGCGCCGAACAGGGGATGGTCCGCATCCCGCACGCATGGACGTCTGAAACCGAGCGATTGCACCGAATGGAGTCGCCCGGCGAGTTCGGGGGTGCTGATATCCGCCGCATCCGCAGGACTTCTGCGAAGCGACCCATGGGAACGGCAGGAAAGGAATTGAAAATCCTGTAAATTATTTTTATACTTCTTCCGACGGCCATCCGTTCCCGTACGGAACCGGAATCCTGTGAGCGCAGATGATTGCCGGGGAGGCGGACGATGGCATCGGCGGCGGTCTCGCAAATGTTTATTAACGACCCGAACATCGGAAGTATCCCGTTGATTCAACATGAAGTTGATTTTCGTCAGCGGCGGAGTTATATCGGGATTGGGGAAGGGGATTACCGCCTCATCCATAGGGCGCCTTCTGGAATCCAGGGGCATAAGCGTCACGTCGATCAAGATAGACCCGTACCTCAACGTGGATGCGGGGACGATGAACCCGTTCGAGCACGGCGAGGTCTACGTGCTGGACGACGGGGGCGAGGTCGACCTGGACCTCGGCAACTACGAGAGGTTCATGGACCTCCATCTGGAGGCGGACAACAACATCACCACCGGCAAGATCTACCGGACCGTCATCGAGAACGAGAGGAAGGGCGACTACCTCGGGAAGACGGTGCAGATAATCCCCCACATCACCGACGAGATCAAGAGGAGGATAACGACGGTGGCCAGACGCTCCGGTGCGGACGTGGCCATCGTGGAGCTCGGGGGGACGGTCGGGGACATAGAGTCCATGCCTTTCCTGGAGGCGGCGAGACAGCTCGGCAGGGACCTGGGGAGGGAGGAGAACGTCATGTTCGTCCACACCACGCTCATTCCCATAATGGGGTCGGTGGGGGAGGAGAAGAGCAAACCCACCCAGCATTCGGTGAGGGACCTCATGTCGGCCGGCATAAGGCCCGACATAATAGTCGGTAGGTGCTCGAAGGAGATCAGCGAATCGGCCCGGGCCAAGATCGCCATGTTCTGCGACGTCGACGAGAGGGCCGTCGTCTCCTGCCCCGATGCGCGCTCGATATACGAGGTCCCCCTGATACTGGAGAGACAGGGTGTCGCCGACCTCATAGTGGAGAGGATGAAGCTCACCCCCATGACGTCGGGGAGGCACATGGAGGCCTGGGAGTCCTATCTGGACAGGGTTCTCAACCCCTCCTCCGAGGTCACCGTCGCCCTCGTGGGCAAGTACACCTCCCTGGCGGACGCCTACCTGAGCCAGCTGGAGGCCCTCACGCATGCGGGCGCCGAGAGGAGATGCCGCGTCAGGGTCAAGTTCGTGGACAGCGACACCCTCCTGCACGGGGACCCGGGGGAGATCCTCGGAGATGCGGACGGCATCCTGGTCCCCGGAGGGTTCGGGATCAGGGGGGTGGAGGGGAAGATCGCCGCCGCCCGTTACGCGAGGGAGCACGGAGTGCCGTTCCTCGGCGTCTGCCTCGGCTTCCAGATAGCCACCATAGAGATAGCCCGGGACATGATGGGCCTGAAGGGGGCCAACTCCACCGAGTTCGAACCGAGGACGGAGGACCCCGTCATCTTCCTGATGCCTGAGCAGGAGGGCGTCTCCCGGATGGGGGGCACCATGAGGCTCGGGGCGCAGACCGTCGTCATCGGGAAAGGCACCGCCGCCGAGGCCCTGTACAGGGCGACCTCCGTATCGGAGAGGCACCGGCACAGGTACGAGGTCAACCCCGCGTATATAGAGGCGTTCGAGAAGGCCGGATGGATGTTCACGGGGCGCTCCGAGGACGGCACCAAGATGGAGATCGGGGAACTGAGGGGACACCCCTACTTCGTGGCGTCGCAGTTCCATCCGGAATTCAAATCG
>DARY01000003.1:0-3258 GCA_002503545.1 Candidatus Methanomethylophilus sp. UBA78 | reverse complement strand
GGAGGACATCCTGAGGACCCCTCCCCGTTCCGCATACCTTTATATCAGTAACCATGATAGCGAACCCATCAAGAGGCGACCGAAATGGAAGAGAACGATTATCTTGCAATGCTCGACAGGGCGAAATCCGAGCTTCCCGAGCAGATAGAGCAGCACGAGAGGTTCGAGCTGCCCGACCTCGACATCATACAGGAAGGGAAGATCACCATCTTCAAGAACTTCATAGACGTCACCGACAGGATCAGAAGGGAGCCCCAGCACCTGCTGCAGTACCTCCTCAAGGAACTCGGTACCCCCGGGAACCTCGAGGGGCGCAGGGTCGTGTTCAAGGCGAAGATCTCCCCCTCGCACATCGACGAGAAGATCAGGGACTACACCGAGACCTACGTCATCTGCTCGGAATGCGGCAGACCCGACACCCACATCGAGAAGGAGGACAGGACCTTCATCCTCGTCTGCGAGGCCTGCGGTGCCCGCAAGCCCATAATGGTCAGGAAGGCGGCGAAAGCCGAGGACGCCAACGTCCTCCGCCCCGGAGACGTCATCGAGGTCACCATCAACGACGTCGGGAAGAAAGGGGACGGGGTCGGGAAGTACATGGACTACCTCGTTATCGTCCCCGGAACCACCAGAGGGGCCAGGACCAACGTCAAGATCACCAACATCTCGGCCAAGACCGCCTTCGGACAGGCTACCACCGAGGCGGTAAACCACTGATCCCATGAGGTACTTCGTCGAATCGTACGGATGTACGATGAACTACGGGGAGGGCGAGGAGCTGGCCGAGCGCATGGACGCCCTCGGCTACACCCGCACCTCCTCCGCCGACGATGCCGACATAGTCGTCCTCAACACCTGCACCGTGGTCGACACCACGGAGAAGCGGATGATCAGGAGGATGAACGAGCTCAAGGCGGCCGGTAAGCAGGTTATAGTCACCGGCTGCATGGCCAAGGTCCAGGCGGGAAGGGCCATGGTCCGCCTCCCCGGTTCCCTGATAATACCTCCCGAGGACTACGACAAGTTCTCGGACGCCGTATCCGGGATGTACGGCTGCGGGGCCCCGGCCGCCCCCGGACGCTCCCCCGTCAGCGCCATAATTCCGATAGCGCAGGGATGCAGGGGGAACTGCACCTACTGCATAACCAGGTTCGCCCGCGGGACCCTCAGGAGCTATCCGCAGGAGGAGATCAGGAAACGTTTCGAACGCTTCGTCGACTCCGGGTCCAAAGAGATAATGCTGACTGCCCAGGACACGGGATGCTACGGCCGCGACACGGGCACCGACCTGGGGGACCTCGTGCGCTCCCTGCTCGAGAAGAAGGGGGACTACCGCATAAGGATAGGCATGATGAACCCCAACAGCCTGAAACCGGTGCTCGACAGCGTCCTCGACGTCTTCGAGGACGAGCGCGTGTACCGTTTCCTCCACATACCGGTGCAGAGCGGGAGCGATGCGGTCCTGGAGGGGATGAAGAGGCACTACACCTCGGAGGACTTCCTCTCCCTGGTCGGAGCCATCCGCGAAAGGTACCCCGACATGAGCATAGCCACGGACCTGATAGCCGGATTCCCCGGGGAGACGGACGAGGACCACGCGGCCAGCGTCAGACTGATAAGGGAGCTGAGGGCGGACACGGTCAACATAACCCGTTTCTCCCCCAGGCCGGGCACCGAGGCGTTCGGCATGCCGCAGCTCAACGGGAGGATATCCAAGGAGAGGTCCACGGAGCTGACCGAGGTGAAGAACGAGACGGAGAAGAACGTCAACGACGGGATGGTGGGCAGGACCTACCGCTGTCTGGTCTCCGAGGCCGCCCAGGACGGATCCGTGATAGCCAGGACCGGCAACTACCGCCCGATAGCCGTCAGGGAGGACATCCCGCTCGGGACGTTCGCGGATGTGGAGGTCACGGAGGCACACGCCACGTACCTCCTGGGGAAGACGGCAGTCTAAATTTTATATGCAGAGATGCTAGACCGGTGCACAGTCCTGTAGTGTAGCGGTCAATCATGCTGGCCTTTGGAGCCGGTGACCTCGGTTCGAATCCGGGCAGGACTACCTAACCATTCATATCGCCGCACGGTCATATCGTGAAGAATGATCCAAATCTACACCAACTCCGAAGGGAGGCTCGTGGAGACAGACACCCCCGGTCCGGGGACATGGACGAGGATGATATCACCCACGGAAGAAGAGCTCCGGGCGGAGTCGGAACTGCTGGGCATCGATGCTTCCGTTCTTTCCGCGGCCACCGATACCGACGAGGTCTCCCGCTGGGAGACCTACGACAACGGCACCAGCATGATCGTGGACATCCCCTATACCAGGGACGACGGCCAGTACGACACCGTGCCCATGGCCATAATCATCGTGGGCGACCGCATCGTCACCGTATGCAGGATAAAGAGCCCGATTTACGACCCGTTCATAAACTCCAACAAGGGTCTGGACCTCGGCGACAGGTACGGCTTCATAATCCATCTGCTCCTGACCATCTCCAAGGTCTATCAGCAGAACCTGAGGGACATAAACCTCCGCCGCAAGGAGATAGAGAAGAAGGTGGACGGCGGCGTGGAGAACGAGGACATCATGGCCATCCACAAACTGGAGAACAGCCTCGTCTACTTCGTTACCTCGCTCCGGGGCTGCAACGTCGTCCTCGACATGATAAAGAGGAATTCCGAGGAGAAGCTGAGCAAGCACAACCGCGCTCTCCTCAGGAACGTGGCCATAGAGAACCAGCAGGCCATAGAGATGGCCTCGATATACCGCGAGGTCATGAACAGCACCAGCGAGATGCTCTCGTCCATAATGGGGAACAGACTGAACTACACCATCAGATGGCTCACGGTCATCACGTTCCTGCTGTCCATACCGATGATAGTGACCGGCATCTACGGCATGAACGTCGAACTGCCGGGACAGGAGGTCGGATCGGCGTTCTCGTGGCTGATGGCGGGTACGATGCTGCTGTGTCTCGGAGCCGGGGTCTGGCTCAGAAAGAAGAAATTCTTCTGACCGGTTCAAAACCTCTTTCCCTTTTTTGATAAGTAAATGAACGGATGAACCCGATGAGAACCGACTGAACAAAACAACAGAGAATTATGGAAATGGGCGTTCGATGCTACGTTTGGTGCGTGGCAAGCTGCCAAGGAACTGCCGAGAAAACCTTTACGATTTTCCTTGCAATTATTTTCGCTTTATATGTGTGAGGGTTGGGCCGAAGCCCAACCCTGCGTAGGAGGTGATCCATC